>JAZJYH010000053.1:0-52324 GCA_040390485.1 Pseudomonadota bacterium | reverse complement strand
GCCAAAAGCGGACAGTTGCCGCGACGAGCAATTCGAAATTAGCTTAACGCTTTAAAAGATTTACCGAGACTCGAATCTTGACTTTCGGCTATGAGTAGGTTCTTTAGAAGACCACTTCCATCCCCCAAATTGAGTCGACCGATATTCTGCATACGCCTGGCTTATTTCATCGGCAGAATTCATGACAAACGGCCCATCCTGCACGACCGTTTCGCTAATTGGTCGTCCCTGCAGCATGAGCAACTCGCTCCATTCAGGGCCATTCGACAACTCTAATGGCAAAGAACAGCGCACCTCGATGGCGGTTTCCGAATTGACGTGCTCATCGGCAAGCGCCATATTTTTTCCAGTAAAATAAAGTAATTGGCGTCGCGTATCCTTACCTTCTGCAGGCGGCAGCATCAACTTAGCACCGGGTGCCATTTTAATGGTCCAAATAGCCACATCAGAGTCTGGTCTCGCTGCCCAAGAGTTTTCCGGAGGTGCCGGAGGCGCGTTCAAATGGATAGTGTCTAAGTTCCCTACTATGCAACGCACTTCGACACCGTCGTGCTGCGGACCAATACGATGAGTTGGAATCGTTTCTGCCCAAAACATCTTGAAGTTTGGCTTCACCATTTTGCTTTGAGCCGGAAGGTTGAGCCATATCTGAAAGAGCTCGAAAGGATTCGGACCATCTTGGTTAAGTAGAGGGAACATCTCCGCGTGCAGAATACCTCGCCCAGCCGTAAGCCATTGGACGTCACCTTCAGCGTAGCGGGCGCTATTGCCCATCGAGTCAGAGTGGTCGACCACGCCTTTTCGCATGATGGTAATTGTCTCAAAACCCCGATGCGGGTGGGCTGGAAACCCGGGGATTTTGCGCCCGAAATACATGTTCCAAAGACCTGTTCTATTAGAGTCCACGCCTGCTAACTGGTCGAGGCCGGAGGCAGAGTCTGGTCCAAGTTCATCGTTCCCTGACGGATATTTGTCTACGTGGTGAGCACATACCAAAAAAGGGTCAATCGTCTTCCACGGGGAACCGAGTGGTTCAATTTTTAAAATGAATGATTTCATAATTTGATTCCATGATCTCTTGCCGTGCCGGCCCCGTGCGCCCGTATTGAAGTCGGGTAGAACACCTTACAAGAGCGAGACTGCGGACGGCAAACGGGAAATTAGGCTCGTGAGAAATCCGTAGAACAGCGGCATAAGTATTCGAATGAAATAGCGAATTAGGAGGCCGAAGCACGGCAACATCGACGCAGCAGCTTTCTGCTGAAGATCGGATAAAGGTTGCATGCCGCCGCTGTGCTTTTCGCACGGGGGAGTGCGGTATCGCATAGGGCTCCAATGATGGGTCTCCTGTGCCGTGACCTCTCGCGTCGCCGCCAGGAGCCTCGAAAAGCTTGAGCCCCCTACGGGTTCGCTTAATTTAATTTAATGAGGTTCTGAAGAACCAGCGGCCCTCCTTTTTCCAGCAAAACACCGCCTTCGTTCAATTTGCCCAGCGTCACCGGCGCGAAGCCGAGATTGGCAACCAGTTCCACAATCGCCGCAGTCGCGCCTGAGTCATTGCCCGCGACGAACATCACCCGGCGACCGCCACCTTCGGCGGGGTCAGTGGCCAGAAGTTTTGCTGGCAGCTGGTTGAGCGTTTTGACGACATTTGCGCCTTTAAAAGCGGATGCAACGACGTCGCTTGACGCTCTGCCTGCAAGCAACTCCGCCGGCACACCATAGGTGTTCATCGCGTCCACAACTGTTTTACCGGCCCAGTCCGGGGCTGCCGCGGCGACAGTCGAGTGCGCCATGAAAGGAACTGCCAAGATAATAACGTCCGCTCTGAGCGCTTCTTCGAGCGAGACCGCGGTGACTTTGTTTCCGAGCTCGGAGGCCAAGGCCGAAAGTGACGCAGCTCCGCGCGAGTTTGCGATGCTCACGGGAATTCCGGAGCGGGTGAATTGACGGGCAAGTGCGGTGCCAACGTTTCCGGAGCCGATGATGGAGTAAGTCATGATAATTTCCCTATAGTCGTGAATTATATTCACGCCGCGATTGCGGCGATGTCCTGTAATGCATGGCTTACTGCTGCTTCCTTTGCATCAGGGCCGAAGGCAATACCTTCAGCCCGAATGACTGTCACATTTGTTATGCCAAGGAATGCGAGCAAACCGATGAGGTAGCTTTCCTGGTGCTCAATCGCTGCGGCAGGGCTCCCCGCCGAGTAGACGCCGCCTCGCGCGGAAGCGATGAACGCGCGCTTGTTCTTCAACAACCCCTCGGGTCCCGTGGCCGTGTACTGGAAAGTCTTTCCTGCGACTGCGATGCGGTCAATCCACGCTTTGAGCGACGTAGGAATCGACAAGTTGTACATAGGGGCACCGATTACAATGATGTCTGCGGCGAAGAGTTCATCCATATATTCGTTACCCTTCAAGAGGTCTGCAGTCAAGACAGCGTCTTCGACAACGGAGCCTTGGAACGCAGCCATGTGAGCGCCTGATAGATGCAGGGCCGGGTCCGATGCCAGGTCACGCGCGATAATCGTAATGTCAGGATGTGAAGCTTTGTAGCGAGCGACGATGCCGGCGGAGAGTTGGCGGCTTACCGAAGCAGTGCCAAGAACACTGGAATCGAGATGTAGAAGTTTCATGATATGCCTGTATGTTGGTAAATTGAGGAACGTTTAAGCGTCTAGGAATAGTGGTCCAACTTACTGTTTGACCGCTTCGACTTGAATCGCGAGCTTGACCGCGGCCGGGATGCCTAGGTCAACTCCCCAGCCCATGCCGTAGTCGCTTCGCTGAATAGTGGTTTGGAAATCGCCACCGCAAACTTCGCGCTTGAGCACAGGGTTCATGTAGCAGTTGAAGTTAGTGGCCTTCAGCACGACCGAATTGGTCCTCCCCAACAAGGTCAATTGTCCAGCGACCTCGGTCACCTTTTCTCCGGCAAAAGTAAATTTCGAGGAGACGAATTTCGCCTCAGGGAAAACGGCCGAATTGAAGAAGTTGTCGCTCTGCAAGTGCTTGTCGAACGTCGGGGTGCCGGTGTTAATCGAGTTGGTTTCAAGAACGAGCTCAACCTTTCCGCTTTTTGCGACTTTATCGATAACAATTACGCCGTTCTTTTTGTCGAAACGACCGCGGTTGGTTGACGTGCCGAAGTGAGTGACCTCGAACGTTACAAAGGTGTGGGTAGGGTCGACGTTGTAAGTCGCAACTTCCGCATGAGCAGCGGTGAAAAAGGAAGTGGCCAGAGCAGCGGCGATTAAGGTGGTACGCATGATAATTTCCTCGAGTAAGTGATTGCAAAGAGAACTACGAATTGGTCGAAATCGAAACCTGCGCCTACCGACTTCTGCGGCCTTAACTTCACTTGATTCCTGATTCGATGAGAGACATGATGCGCTGCTATCTCCACTCTGAAAAGATGATATATTGAGATTCGAAGCATCTGAATTAGAGATGGAGGAGCGAATCATGTTAGACGGAGTATCTTTAGACCAACTGAGAACATTCATTACCGCAGTTGACGAAGGCAGCTTTTCGGCAGCAGCACGCAAGTTAAACCGCGTTCAGTCTGCAGTGAGCGGGTGGGTCAGTAGCCTTGAAGAGCAAATCGGTGTTGTTCTATTCGACCGAACGGGGCGATTTCCGAAGCTGACGCCGGAGGGTACGGTTTTACTTGCAGACGCTCGTAACATCGTGGCCGGCGTCGACACGTTGAAGGCCCGAGCAAAAATGATGAACGCTGGGCTGGAGGCGGAACTGTCGGTCGTTATTGACGTCTTTTTCCCGACCGCTGTGGTCAGCGCGGCCGTGAAGGCGTTTTCCCAGCATTTCCCATTTACGCCGTTGCGGCTATTTGTAGAAGGTTTAGGAGCCGGCTACCAACCCGTTTTGGATGGCCGCTGCAGCTTGGGCATTCTGGCGGCGCTTCCTGTCACCTTTCCCTCGCTAGTCAGCGAACGTATCGGCGAGATACCGCTTGTGGTGGTTGCGTCAGCCGCCCATCCACTTGCACAATTTAAGAACGAGATCCCGAAGAGTGAGCTGAGCAAGTATGTTCAGCTCGTGTTGACCGACCGGTCTGATTTAATGGGCGGGAAAGACTATGGAGTTTTGTCACCATCTACTTGGAGACTGGCCGATCTTTCTACGAAGTATGCGTTTCTAAATGATTGCCTAGGATGGGGCAGTATGCCGCTCCACATGGTTGAACACGATATCGATGTGGGATCACTAGTGGTGCTTGAGGTGGATGGGATGCCTCGGACGGGCTACCCCTTGGCGATGTCAGCTTTCCACCAAGCAGCATCTCCTCCAGGACCAGCCGGGCGTTGGTTTATCAACCATATAAAAGGATGGTCCGCGGAGTTTTAACGTCTCAATAGTTTGCGTAGTAACTGGGGTGGCCTGGCTGGCCACTTGCCATGCCGGTGCCGTCCACGGCTTATTCGAAACATGCACCTGAACTTAAAGATCCGGTTTGGGGCGGGAGGCGACATTTACGCCGCCAAGGTAGGAGATGCGTTCGATTCCCACTTTGTTAGACTGGGAAATATTTCGAAATTCTCGAAAGAATTTTACCAAAAATTTACGCACTCACATCGCAACTATCTGATTCAAAAAGAGACGGATTCCTGTCGGAGGGCCCCCCCTTCTCTATCACCCGAAAAAACCAGCATGTACTCCCACTTACACTTAAGTCGGGAGCGCACTCTCAATGCTTGTCGTAACAGCAATTTCTGATGGAAATTCACCACTTTGTCTTGCGTAATCACCTAGACTTAATTTGACAGGTCCGTTACCGCGCAGCTGCGCTAGATGACAAGGGGCGAAAAAATGAAAACCATCCCATCGATAGGAATTTCTAGCTTTCAAAATCTTAAGCCGGGTCATTTGTTTTATACCGCTAAGCGCCACCAGAGGGAAGGCGACGACACCTTGCTTGGCATACGAGGCGCCATGACGGACGGCGCAAAAATAGAGCCCGTCGCTTTAATATTGCGAAAGACCGGCGAACATCAGCAGTTCCGCCTGGTCGACTTTCCCGATATAAGTACCCAAGTGGTAGATCTTGGTTCGTCGTGGACATTGAAGATCTTGGCCGACCCATTCCAAAGAATCGCACTCGACTATGCTCCAGACAATACCCAGTTGGTCGCCATTGAAAATAAATCTGGCGCTGCCGAACTTTACCTGAAAAGTGTCTGGACTGCCCCTGACAACCGCCAGGACAACATGCTGACCAGGTTATCGGACGGCACAAGCGATTTTGCGAATAGGTTTCCACCGGAACGTGTACATATTAGAGCCTGGCAAATCTATCTTCAGAGCGAAGGATTCCCGCCACAACTGGTGTTTGATACTCTCGCATAAAGCCGCTGCATAGGGGAAAAGCAAGCGCGACAAGCGGGCAGCGCTACCGCTGGCCTCCACTCCCGCCGGCGCTGCCGGCGAGGGGCTCACTGCCTGATATCACTTTGCGGCGCCCGCATAAAAAAGGGACGTCCGAGGTCGTCCCTGCCATATGCTGCGCTGTCTTTGAGCCGTTGCTTTGAACGGCCTTATTTGACTACGTAATCGTAGACCGTGACGCTCTTGAAGCTTGTCCTGTAGGTATTCATTACATAAAATTGAAACCATGCGGCAAACTTGGCCCTGTCCGGCAACCAGAACTCTCCATAGTTCGGGTCCATAAACAGCACATCGCCCAAGTCGCACCAGACAGAAACCATGTGGCCGGGTCCGGTGCCGTTGGTGTTCGGCTTCAGGCTGAGCAGTTTATAACCGCCTATCGCCGTCATGTGGCGGCTGCATTGCATTAAGGTGGTGTAGGACATCACCATGGGTGTAGCGGTAATCATGGAGCCCGACATACGCTTGGCCCGACGCTCCACCTTGAATTTCTTCATGAAAGCGTCCAGGTAGCCAATCTGGTTGCCAGTAGAATTGAAATGCTCCACCGTAATATTGGTCGCTGCACCGGTATTGAGACCCCCGTCCTGAAACAGGTAATCCCAGACCGAGCGGCCGCGGGTAAAACTATGGCCACCTTTGGGTGCATCCTGCTGCGCGTGAAAGACAACCCAGAACGCGCACAAAGTCGCGCAGACGCCGCCCATGGGCTTGCCGTTGCGCATCACCATCTTGTACATTTTTCCCTGATCGGGGCCGGTAGACTCGGCCACCTTGAAGGCCGAGGCCTGGGAAAAATCGTAAGTACGTCCTCCGCCCAGCATTTTGGCGTAGCTTTCCAGGCGGTCCGATGTCGCATTTTTCCCCATGATCCAACTCCCTTGTGACGACGCAAAATATTCGTATTTAGCCAGGCAAGCGCTGCTTCTTGATCAAAAATGCATTAAGTGCAGCGCTTGATTCTAAACAAGGAATTGATCAAATGCAATCAATGAAATGGCGCAACATAAGGCCAACAGGGTAATCAAGCCGGTATTAGTCGCAGGTGATTGCAAACCTCACCGTAGGTCGCCGCATATTGATTGATGCTGATGCGCCTTCTTTTATGCAATGTAGTCCTGATAGGCTGGGCCGTTACCGGCGCGGGCTCTTTTTCTTATTGCTAGAAGTCGCCGGTTTCGCAGGAATGAGCGCCGGCAGCTTCACTTGCGAAATTGCTTTCACTTCCAATGCGATGAACTCTTCCAGCACCTGGAACAACTCGGCAAAGATCTTTTTGCCGCAAGCCTGCTCGATATTCTGGTACTGCTGATTGATCAGCGGGCCGATCTGGTGCATCAAGAGTTCTCCCTGGCCAGTCAGGCTCACCATCACCCGGCGCTGGTCGCCGGCCATGCGTTCGCGGTGCACCAGGCCCATTTCCTCCATCCTGGTCAGCACGCCCGCCATGCTGGGGCTGAGTATCTGGCACAGTTCGCACAACTCCCTGGGCTCCAGCTGCTCATACTCGCCCAGCACCCGCAAAATGCGGTATTGCTGCTCAGTCACGCCATAGTGATTGAGGATGGGACGGAAATTGGACATCAGGAAATCGCGCGCTTTCAAGAAACGCTGGGGTAGATTTGGATAGGTGATCTGGTATTTCAAGCTTTGTTCCCTTGCCACTTTGAGGTTGCCACTTTGGGGTTGCCATATTGACGATAATTTTTCGACGACGCTTTTTTCTGATTATACACATTGACTCACTAACATATTAGTGTTTTAATCGCTCACATATTAGTGAATTATGCTGTTTCAAATCCAGCGAAATCCAGTGAAGGGAAAATCTTGTGATCATCCGCGACCGCCCCTCCGGCCTGAGGCTGTTCCTGTCCCTGCGCGGCTCGGTGCTGCCCCGGATACTGCCGGCGCTGATCCTGAATACGGTGATTGCGACCTTGGTCACGATCACGCATGGCGACCTGTTCAACCTGAAGATCACGCTGACCACCATACCGTTCAGCATGATAGGCCTGCCGCTGGCGATCTTCCTCGGGTTCCGCAACAACGCTGCCTATGACCGCTACTGGGAAGCGCGCAAGCTGTGGGGCGAACTGGTCCTGCGCAGCCGCAACCTGGCGCGCCAATGCCAGAGCCTGATCAAGGATGCAGTGCCGGCCGATGCCGCGCTAGGCCTGGCGGACGTGCGGGTGCGCATGGTGTATCGCGCGATCGCCTTCTCGTATGCCTTGAAGGATTTGCTGCGCAATGCCGCACCCTCGCCGGAAATCAAAAGCTTCCTGCTGGCGCCGGAGTGGGAACGGGCTAGCGGTTCCAGCAATGTCCCGCACCTGCTGATGCTGGGTATGGGGCAGGACTTGCGCATCAGCCTGGATGAGGGCCGCATCGATCCCTGCCTGGCGGCGACCATCGACACTACCCTGTCTGCGATGGGCGGCGCCGCTGCGGCCTGCGAGCGCATCAAGAGTACCCCCATCCCCTTCTCGTATACGCTGCTCTTGCATCGTACCGCCTACCTGTATTGTTTCCTGCTGCCGTTCGGGCTGGTGGATACGATAGGCTTCATGACCCCGTTCGTGGTCGCCATCGTCGCCTACACCTTTTTCGGCCTGGACGCGCTCGGCGACGAGATAGAAGAGCCGTTCGGATCGGAAGCCAATGACCTGGCCCTGGATGCGATCTGCCGCTCGCTGGAAATCAATTTGCGCGAATCGCTGGCCGACCAGCACGTGCCGGCACCGCTGGCGCCTGTCAATTACTGCCTGACCTAAAATTGCCTGACCTAAACCAGAGACCCAGCCAGGCGGCGAAATCGCGTTGGGACTAATATATTTAACCAGTGTTGCAATAAATAAAATCCTTACACTTTCGCTGTAAAGTCTGGCAAACTCAGTAAAAATACGTATTGCAACGGGTTTACATATAATACTTGCGTGCATCTTTGTTCGCGACCATAGCGGTCACCCTAATTGCATTCCACCGACATCTGTCCACACCCCTTGACAGCCATGGCCACGACCGATACGCCGATTGATGACAGCGAGAGGGCCTTGCAAACCCTGCTGGAATACCAGGCCATCCTGGATAATGCCTCGCTGGGCATTACCTTCACGCGCGACCGCGCCTTCCTGCATTGCAACGAGCGCTTCAGCGAGATGTTCGGCTGGAGCAGCAAGGAATTGATAGGCCAGCCCACTTCGATCGCCTACCCATCCATCGAGGCCTATCAGGAACTGGGCAAGATTGCGGCGCAAACCCTCGGTGTCGGCCAGCGCATGGACGTGGAATTGCTGATGCGCCGGCGCGACGGCAGCACCTTCTGGTGCCGCATGATGGCCAATGCGATCGACCCGCTCGACCATTCCAAGGGCACCATCTTCATTACGGAAGACATTACTGAAAGGCGCGCCGCCACCGAGGCGATACGCCAATTGCTGCTGGAGCAGCAGGCCATCCTGGCCAATGCCCACATAGGCGTCGCCTTCGTCAAACAAGACCGCATCGTTGCCTGCAACCGGCATCTGGAGCATATCTACGGCTATAGCCATGGCGAGCTGGAAAATGCATCCTTCAGCACACTACTGCAAACCGTAGACAGCTTTGAGCCTGAGCTGGAAATCACGAACGACATCGCCCGGGGGGGCAGTTTTATCCGCGAGGTCAGGCAAAAAAAGAAGGACGGCAGCCTGTTCTGGTGCAGCATGACCGCCAACCTGGTGGACCAGGCGGCACTGGAAAACGGCGCGGTCTGGCTGCTCGACGACATCAGCGAACGCAAGCAGGCGCAGGACGCCTTGATGCAGGCACGCCTGGAGCTGGAGCTCAGGGTGCAGGAACGCACCGCGGAACTGGCCAACAGCAACCAGCAGTTGCAGCACGAGATACAAGTGCGCCAACTGGCGGAGGAACATATACGTCATCTGGCCAATCATGATGCGCTCACCGGCCTGCCCAATCGCCGTCTGCTGGAAGACCGGCTGGAACACGCGCTCAGCCAGGCCAGGCGCAACCAGAATATGGTCGCCGTCAAATTCATTGATCTCGACCGTTTCAAGGAAGTCAACGACAAGCTAGGCCATCGCGTCGGCGACCTGTTGCTGCAGACCGTGGCCAATCGCCTGCGCAGCCTGCTGCGTGAAATCGATACCATCTCGCGCATAGGCGGCGACGAATTCATCCTGGTGCTGTCGGACATGACCTCGGAACAGCACGTACTGGAAACCGCAGAAAAAATCCTGCATGCGCTGTCGCAGCCTTATTTTATCGAGCAGCATACGCTGAGCACGACGCCCAGCATAGGCATCAGCCTGTATCCGCGCGACGGCGACAATGCCGAGCAGCTAATGTCAAAGGCCGACGTGGCGATGTACCAGGTCAAGAAAAAAGGCCGCAAGGGCTACCATCTGTTCATCGAAGGCGACCAGGCCTGATGCACTATGCCAGGCTATGGACGATGAGCGATGAGTGCGCTATTCAGCGCTTTCCTGTACGGGACGCTCGGCCGACATCTGCGGTGCGCATAGCGGCAGGCGCAAGGTAAAACGGGTTCCCTCGCCCAAGCGACTCTCCAGCCGTATTTCACCGCCTAGCACACCGGTCACCAGGTTATAGGCAATGTTCATCCCCAGACCGGAACCGCCCTGCCCCAGCTTGGTGGTAAAGAAGGGATCAAATACCCGCTTCTGGTCCGCCTCCCGTATCCCGCTCCCGTTATCGGAAAACACGACCTCGGCGTGGCTCTCGTCCAACAAGCGGCTGGACAAGCGCATCTCGCCGCTGTCCCGGCCCTCGAACGCATGGGTCAGCGCATTGGTCATGAAATTGGTGATGACCTGCCCCAGCGGTCCCGGAAAGCTGTCCATGCCGATGCCCGGCGCCAGGTCTGTCACCAATGAAAACGGCCCCTTCTTGTACATCGGGGACAGGGTGGAAATCACTTCCTCCAGCGCCTTCTGCAGATCGAATTGACGCCGCTGGCTGCTGGACTGGTCTACCGCCACCTGCTTGAAGCTGAGTATCAGCTCGCGCGCCACATTCAGCGTGCGCATCAGCAGGGCCGTGCCGGTGGTGGCGTTCTGCAAGTACTGGTCCAGCGCTGAACGGCGCAAGCTGCCGCTGGCAAAGTCGCGCACCAGCTCGCGCGTCCTGTCTTCCAGCGTGCTGGCAACGGTAACGCTATTGCCTATCGGCGTGTTCAGCTCATGCGCCACTCCGGCTACCAGCGACCCCAGCGCCGCCATTTTCTCGGAGCGGACCAATTCGTCCTGGGCATGCTTGAGCGACTCCATGGCTTCCGCCAGCTCCAGGTTGGCTTGCTCCAGCTTCAGGGTACGCAGCTTTACCCTGGCTTCCAGTTGCGCCGTCATCTCGCGGATCTCGCTCTCGATTTCATACTGGCGCGTGACGTCCAGCAGCGAGAATATGAATACCCGGCCTTTGTCGATCTCGAACAGCCTGGCCGACATCAGGCAAGTCAGCACATGGCCATCCTTGTGCCGGTGACGTAGCTCGAACCTGTCTATCCTGTCGCGCTGGCGCAGTTCTTCTATCATCGCCAGGCGCTCTTCCGGGTTCTCCCAAAACTGCAATTCCAGCGCGGTATGCCCTATCACTTCATCGCGTTCATAACCAAACTGGGTCAGCCAGACGTCGTTGACTTCTATCAACTCAGCAGTCTCGATGTTGACCAGGCCCAGCGCGATCGGTGATAACTGGAAGATCATCGAATACTTGTGCTCATTTTGGCGCAACAGCATTTCGGCCTGGGCCCTGGCTCTTTCCGTGATCAGTTCCTGGTCTATGTTTTGTGCCGACAGCAGCAAGTAGGTCTGCTCGCCCGTGACAAATTTCGAGCCGGATACGCGGCACCTGAACACATGGCCGTCCTTATGCCGGAAATCGATATGCATGCCGCGCACCTCGCCATCCTCCACAACGCGCCGTACCAGCTCCTGCCTTTGCCCGGAATTGGCCCATAGCTGGAGATCACCGGAAGTTCGCCCTATCGCCTCCTCCCTGGCGTATCCGGACAAGGGTTCCCAGTTACGGTTGACGTCTATATAGTGGCCGTCCGCCATGCGGGTAATCGTCAGGGTATCCGGCACCAGCTGGAACACCGTCGCCAGCACCGCCTCGCGTTCGCGCAGCCTGGCCTCTGCGTTCCTTTGCCGACTGATATCCACCATGGCAATCACGACCTGCTCCACCTGGGCGGGATGTTCTTCCGAGAAGATAGGGTCGGTACTGACATACAACCACCTTACCTCCCCATCCGGGCGCCGCAGGCCCATCGTCAGATTGCGTTGCGATAAGCCGGATTGAAAAGTCTTCCCCATCGGCAGCTCGTCCCGGTCCATCAAACTGCCATCTTCATGCAGGAATTCCGGCAACCTGGAATCGTCCAGCAAGGCCATCTGCTGTTCGGACAAACCGTGAATATTGGCCGCAGCTGCATTTGACAGCACCACGCGGCTCTCGCGGTCGCACACGATGACGCCCTCCCCCATCGCATCCAGCACCGCCCGCAAATGGCGTTCGCTGTCGTGCAGGCTTTTTTCAGCACGCAGCCTGGCCCGCTCATTTTCTGTTTTGGTGGTGACGTCGCGGATGACCGCCAGCATGAAACGCTGCCCATCCGACTCAAGCAGGGTGCAAAAAGCCTCCACCAGGATGAAGTCACCATTCTTCTTGCGGAACGTGGTTTCAAAGCCGCGAACGACATTTTCGCTGTCCAGTCTTTGCATCAGTTGCGCCCTGCTCGCCGGGTCCCGCCACAAACCCAGATCCTCGACCGCCCTCCGGCCTATGGACTCGGCACGGGTATAACCGAGCACCGCCTCCCACTGGTGATTGACATCCACCAGCACGCCGTCTGAGAGATCGGTAATGCTGATGATCTCCGGCACCAGGTCAAATATTTTAACGAAACGCTTTTCACGCTCGCGCAAGCGGGCTTCCACCCGGTTGCGATAGGATTCGGCCTCCAGCGCAGCCGAGATGTCCTGCACGGTATAGGAGACGAAGGATTCGCCGCCGACATGCATGCGAACTCCTGACACCTTGACGAAGTAGTGGTGCCCATCCTTGTGCCTGAGTGTCGCGTCCAGCCCCCAAAACTCACCCAGGCTGCTGATCGCCGCGATCATCGCATCGCGTTGCGCCAGGTCTACCCACAGGTTCAGCTCGGTAGCGCTGCGTCCCAGCGTCTCTTGCGGCGTATAGCCGGTCAAAGGCTGCCAATGCCGGTTTACTTCTGCGTAACGGCCGTCTTTTTCTTTGCAGATGACCAGCACGTCGGGTACCAGCTGGAACACTTTCTCAAACAGCTGTTCGCGCTCGAACAAGGTTTTCTCGGTTTTTTTGCGCGTCTCCATTTCCTGGTCCAGCAACGCAAACGCTGCGGCAGTCTGTTGTTGCTGATCCAGCGTTGCCGCCACCAGCAGCATCATGCCGGACGAAAAGTCCAGCAAGGCTCCCAACGCAAAGCCGAAACCGGCAAAGGATTCGACGTTTCTCAGGAAGGGGTAGTCAAACAGGTGCAGGCCCCGCATGCCTATCAGGCAGGCGAGAATTGCATAACCCAGGTTGCCTGAGGTCCGGTGCCGGCGCCAGAAGCTGGCTGCGACCACCAGCAATACCGCTCCGGCAAAGAAATTCGGGGGAATCGCGCGCCACGCGAAGCGCATCCCGCCCAGGTGGGCAAACACGACCCAGGCCGACAAACAGGCGAACAGCCACCAGGGCCGCAGACCCTGCGTCGCTTGATGATTGAATGCACGCACGCCCAGCCACAGGTTGAGCGCAAAGCCGACCAGGATCAGGTCGACCGCCATCGCAAACCAGCCATAGCCGAATTCGCCGATCAAGGTACAGGCCAGGCGCAGGCTGAGGCAGGCATAGGCAATGGCCCAGTAACGGGTTGCGCGCCGATGGATATTCAGGCTCTGCAAGTAAAACAAGACCAGCATCATCAGGGCCGATGCTGCGATGGACATGTTGACGACGGTATGCAGGGAAAAAAACGGCATGAAAGTCCCAGATTCAGCACCTGTTTCAACTATCCTGTGGCCGTTTGCAGCATACAGGGCACAGGGATGATCAAGTCTCATTGTTATATTTAAGGCACGCGCAGCTTTATGTTGCGTCGCACATATTTATCGAGCTCATCTCCAAGAGGCTCTTCGGTGATCACGATATAAAAAATACAGGTAGCCGGATAGGCGTCTTTACTCTCATACTACCATTACGCTTTTCCACGTTGCCACGTGATTGCGCCGGATTTAAGAGTACACTGCCTAAAATTATATTTATCTGAATCAAGGAACAACTGTCAATTCAAGTTGTCATTTTTTAACAAATTAGGCATCCATGCTCTTGATTATCACTTCAGGTTCACATAAGATTAAATTGCAAAAAAATTTAATCCAGGCAACAGGGAGATAACTGATGAAGCATCACCACAGTAAAACGCCCGGCTTGATTGAGCGCACATACTGCCATTATTCAGCACCCCAAGAATTGTTTGGATCAGGTGTACGTCTTGGGGATATCGGGTTTTCGTCATATTTGACGGAAGATGAGTTGTCGACCTGCAGCCTTGGTCAAAACGACGATGACATCATCGATTTTTTGGATGAGGAGAACCCGGATTCACAGACCAAGACCAGCTTTGCTCCCTGGAAGATACTGATCGCCGACGACGATATCAATGTGCATGAAACCACCTTGCTGGCCCTCAGTGGCGTGCAGATACACGGCAGGCCCCTGGAATTTTTGCACGCCTACTCCGCCCGGGAAGCCAGGAGCATCATCGAGGCCGAGCAGGATTTGGCCCTGGTATTGCTGGATGTAGTAATGGAGACGGTAGACGCAGGCCTGAAACTGGTCAGTGTCATCCGCAACGAGCTAGGCAGGAATAATTTGCGCATCGTCTTGCGCACCGGCCAGCCTGGCTATGCACCGGAGAAGCAGGTCAACCACGAATTTGCAATAGACGGCTACACCACCAAATCTAAATTGACGCGGTCCATACTGATCTCGGTATTGAGCGATACCTTGTCCGGCACTCCGCCCTCGCCGGACGGCTTGGCCAACTAAGCTGGCAACGCACAAAAAAAGGATGCCGATATCGGCATCCTTTTTTCTTTGCAGCGCTAACCGCCTCTTTCCTGCTTATTCAGCGTCGGGCTGATTCGCCGGCGCCGCCTTGATAAACGCGTTCAGCTCCAGGCAAGCCTGGTTGATGCGCATCACGGTCGGCATCTGGCCCAGGTCGCAGTCGAACCGCTGCGCATTATAGATTTGCGGCACCAGGCAGCAATCGGCCAGCGTAGGCATATCGCCAAAGCAGTAACGCCCGGTGCGCGGATCCGTAGCCAGCCTTTGCTCCAGCGCCGCCAGGCCGGTTTCGCACCAGTGCTTGTACCAGGCGTTCTTCTGCTCTTCGGTGATGCCCAAGGTCCTGGTCAGGTAGCGCAACACGCGCAGGTTGTTCACCGGGTGGATTTCGCAGGCTATCGACAAGGCCAGCGATCTCACATACGCCCGGTCGGCCGCATTTTTCGGCAGCAACGCGACATCCGGGTAGCTTTCTTCCAGGTATTCGATGATGGCGAGCGACTGGGTCAGCTCTACGCTGCCGCCGTCGCGCTCTTCGGTGAAGGCGGGCACCAGCGCATCGGGATTAATCGCGCGAAAGCTGTCGGAAAACTGTTCGCCGCCGTGCTTCACCAAATGGATGGGCACCGTGTCGAAATCTAGTCCCTTCAAATGCAGCGCTATGCGCACCCGGTAGGATGCCGAACTGCGGAAATAACTATACAGCTTCATGCCGTGCTCCCGTCAAACCAGTTTGAGTTTCAATGAGCCCAGCCCTTCTATCCGCCCTTCCAGCAAGTCTCCCGGCTTGACGGCCGCCACCCCTTCCGGGGTACCGGTAAAGATCAGGTCGCCCGCCTGCAAGGCATAAAATTTGGACAAATAGGCGATGGTTTCTGCGACATTCCAGATCAGCTTGCGGATATCGCTATCCTGGCGCTGGGCGCCGTTGACGTCGAGGTGGATATTTCCCTGCTCTATCCATTTGGTCTGGCTGATTGGGTAGATTGCAGAAATCGGCGCCGAATAGTCAAAACCCTTGCCGGTGCACCATGGCCGCCCCAATTCCTTGGCTTCCGCCTGCAAATCGCGCCGCGTCATATCCAGGCCTACCGCATAGCCCCAGACATAGGATGCCGCCTCTTCCACCGGGATATCCTGGCCGGACTTGCCTATCGCTACCACCAGTTCTATTTCATGGTGCAGGTTCTTGGTCATGCCGGGGTAAGGCATTTCACCTATCGTGCCCTCTGCCACCGGCAGCACGGCGTCAGCCGGCTTCATGAAAAAGAAAGGCGCCTCGCGTCCGGTGCCGCCCATTTCCTTGGCATGATCGACGTAATTTCGGCCCACGCAATAAATCCTGTGCACCGGGAATAAGGCATCGGAATTGACAACCGGCACCGTCGCGGTCGCAGGTGGAAATACATAAGTCATGGCTCGTCCTTTCATCTATTAGGTTTGAATGCCGGCCAGGCATTCCGGCCGGTCAAACTGAACTGACCGCCAGGATTTTTACCAACCTCTGCATTTGCGCCTGGCTCATCAGCGCGGGCAAGGCGCATAAGATACGCAATTGCTCGCCGGCCGCGGGCTGCTTGCTGCCCGACTGCAAGGAAGACTGCAAGACCCTGACCTGCATTTGCAGGCGCTCGCGGGAGAATTCTTCCGGGCTATCGACGCCGGCAATCACCTCCAGTTGCAACAGGGCCGGATTGATGCTTTCAGCATTATCCAGCAATACGCCGATATATGTTTGATCCCGCTCTTGCAGGGCCTTGCTGGCGGCCGAAAAACGCTGGCTCATCGCGGCTTCCACTTTGGCCGGCAGTATTGCAAGGGCAGACCAGTCGCTTGACAGCTGGGCGATCCTGGCTTCGTCCGCCGTATCCAGTACCAGCATGTTTTCCAGCGCGTGGCAGATCTGGATTTTTTTCTGCAAGGCCTGGTTCAGCATCTGGTCCTTTTCGCGCGCCAAGCGGCCTGCTATCTCTTCCAGTTTGCCCACGGCGTTTTTATAACGCTGTTCTATGGCCGCTTCATCCGCCCTGGGCACGTAGCCTGTCTGGCGCCATGCCGCGGCGCTTTGCTGTAATAATTGCCTGACCGCCTGCTCGCCGCCGGGCTGCGCCTGTTCCAGTTCCAGGCAGATTTTTTCCTTGGCTTGCAGGCTGTCCCTGCGCTGGCTGTCGGCGGTTTCCGACACGGCGCGGCGCTGTGCAAAAATCGCGTCACACGCCGCCCGGAACCTTTCCCACAGCGCCTGGTCGTCCTTGCGCTTCAGCGGTACGGCGCCAGCCTGTTCCTGCCAGCGGCTTTGCAGCGCCCGCACCTGGTCTACCACCGAGCGCTGGTCTGGACTGAGCGCCAGCGCTTCGCCGATCAGCGCTTCCCTGGCGACGATTTCCTGTTTCCTGCGCTGCTCCAGGGGGCCCCACAGGACTTTGTAAGCGGCGTCAAATTCGGCTTCCAGCCGCGGTTTATGCTTGCGTTCCATCGCTCCCAGGGTCTGCCATTTCTGCCTGGCCTGCACCCCCAGGTTAACGATGTTTTTCCAGTCCACCGGCACTTGCTCCAGCAAAGCCGCGTGGGCCCTCAGCTCGGCAATCATCGCTTCCGCTTTTTCCAGGTTGGCCTTGCGTTCCTCCGCCAATTGCTGGAAGTAGGCTGCGGCCGGCGCATACGCCAGCGTACAGGCAGCGTCAAAACGCTCCCAGGTTTCTTTATTCGCCGAGCCGCTGACAGCCTCCATGGATTTCCAGCGCTCGCGCAGGTCGGCGACCCGCTTGGCCAGCTCATTGGGCTCCAGGTTTTGTGCGACCAACTCCTCAGCGACCTTGATCAACTCATCGCGGGAAACGCCTCCGCCCCACTTGGCCCAACCCTGCAAATGTCCCAGTTCGCTGCGTACGCGCGCCAGCCGGTCGCGCTGCGCCGTGGACAGCCCGGAGGCCTTCAGGTCCACGCCGCGCAATTCCCTATCGAGTTTATTGGCCGCCTGCACACTGCCTTGTTCCAGGGCCTCTTCTATGCCTTTAATCGCCGCGACGATTTTTTCGACGCTGAGCGCGACCAGCGCCGGTTTTTCCTTTGGTGCCGGGGCCGCCTGTGGGCGAATTTTTTCGCCTGCTACTGCGTCGTCCGGCACTTCACCAGACACGGCATCCGGCTCACCTCCCGGCAATGGGGCGAATTCCGCCGCAGCCTGGGCGGCCAGCGTTGCCGCTGCTTCCGCGATGGAGTTGGCCTTGTCTGCGGCTTTTTTCTCAAATTTGGCCCGTTCCTCTGCCTGCCGGCGCGCCAGGTCCAGCTGGGCATCGGTCGCCTTGCGCAGATCGGCAATCTCCATGGCAAATTCCTGCGCCAGGTTCCTGGGCAAGGAGACCGCTTCCGGTTGCGCCAGGCTGTCGTCAAACTGCGCCTGCAACAGGATCAATGCTTGCTGTGCCTGTTCCGGCCCCTGCTCCACCGTATCGCCGGCGGCCAGTTCATGCAATTTGGCGATCAAATTCAATACCCTGCGCTGCAATGCCGTTTGCGCTTGCAATCTGGCCTCCAATTGCTGGCGCAGCGAGTCAAACTCTTGCTTCAGTCCGGGCGGAAATTCTTTCAAGCCTGCGGCCTGTCGGTCCAGCTCCACTACCTGGTTCGCCAGCAAATGCGCTTCCTGGGTCAGTTGCTGCGCCGCGACGATGCAGGCCTGTGCGGCAGCCTGCTGCCGGCTGAGCGACTGGATCGCATCGAGCTTGTTTTGCATCAGCTTGGCCACCCGCCTGTCGGCGTTACGCATGGCGGCCAGCACCTGGTTCAGGGCCGCCTCGGTATGCACATGCTGTGCGGCTTGCAATCTGCCGTCGGCAAAATCGCAGGCCAGCAAGAAGCTGACAACTGCCGCCTCATCCTGGGAAATTGCTTGCAGCTGGACCAGAGCCGCTGTCCTGGCTTGCTCGGTTTGCTGTTTTTTAGCCTCCTGGGCCGCCGTGGTCTGGGGTGCAGGCTGGGCGGCCGGGGCCGGGGTGGTGGATCTGGATTTTCGTTTGAACAGGAAGTCGAACATAGCGTACCGGTGGAAAAAGCAAAACATGCATCATAGCAGGAAGGATTCCGCGATTGATTCAGCTCTTGATCGGCCGCCGCGATTATTTATCAGGGGTAAGCCGATTTCATATTTGCACCATTATCTAACAAATAGGCAAAAACCTCGATTTCCGCACGAATTCAGGGCGAAATCCGCACCTGAAATGTCATTTACGCTGACTACTTTCCTTGATATGCCCCTAAAAGGCCCAAGCTCCCGCTGGCACGCAATCTGCTATTTCCATTGACGGGAATCTCGCATCGCCCCGTATTTCACAATAGCTCACAGTATCCCGCAGTAATCGGTCACCACCTGTCCTATTCACTATTTGGAGAAATCATGTCCCGTCGTACTCTACTAAAAGCAACAGCGCTAGGCGCAATGGCAATGGCGACCTCAGGCTGGATCAGCCAGGCCCTGGCGGCAGACACTATCAAGATCGGCATCCTGCACTCCCTGTCGGGCACCATGGCCATCTCTGAAACTTCGCTGAAAGACGTGGCGCTGATGACGATAGACGAAATCAATGCCAAGGGTGGCGTCATGGGCAAGAAACTGGAGCCTGTGATCGTCGATCCGGCCTCCAACTGGCCGCTGTTCGCGGAAAAGGCGCGCCAGCTGGTGACGCAAGACAAGGTGGCCGTGGTCTTCGGCTGCTGGACCTCGGTATCGCGCAAATCCACGCTGCCGGTATTCAAGGAACTCAACAGCCTGCTGTTCTACCCGGTCCAGTATGAGGGTGAAGAGCTGGAAAAAAATGTGTTCTATACCGGCGCCGCGCCCAACCAGCAAGCGATACCGGCCACCGAATACCTGATGTCCAAGGAAGGCGGCGGCGCCAAGCGCTTTGTGCTGCTGGGCACCGACTACGTGTATCCGCGCACGACCAACAAGATCCTGCGCGCCTTCCTGCATAGCAAAGGCGTCAAGGATACCGATATCGACGAGGTGTACACGCCTTTCGGCCACTCCGATTACCAGACCATCGTCGCCAATATCAAGAAGTTTTCTGCCGGCGGCAAGACAGCGGTGATTTCCACCATCAATGGCGATTCCAACGTGCCTTTTTATAAGGAACTCGGCAATGCCGGCCTGAAGGCCACCGACGTGCCTGTAGTCGCCTTCTCGGTAGGCGAGGAAGAGTTGCGCGGCGTCGACACCAAACCGCTGGTCGGCCACCTGGCAGCGTGGAACTACTTTGAATCGGTGAAAAACCCGGTGAATACCGACTTCATCAAGAAATGGAAAGAGTACGCGGCAGCCAAGAAATTACCTAACGCCAACACCGTGGTCACCAATGACCCTATGGAAGCGACCTATGTCGGTATCTATATGTGGAAGCAGGCGGTAGAAAAAGCCAAATCCACCGACACCGACAAAGTCATTGCGGCCATGGGCGGCCAGACCTTCAAATCTCCGTCCGGTTTTGAACTGACGATGGATAAAACCAATCACCACCTGCACAAGCCGGTGATGATAGGCGAGATCAAGGCCGATGGTCAGTTCAACGTGGTGTACAAGACCAAGGCGCCGATACGCGCACAACCCTGGAGCCCGTACATCCCTGGCAATGAAGGCAAGCAAAAACTGTAATTGCAGTCTGCATCCGGCGCGGCGCCCAGCCGCGCCCGCCCTTGCACACGCTAACACGCTAACACGCTAGGGGCTCAACAGGACCCGTAGCGTGCCTCCCGCGCACGCGGACACGCTACGCTGCCTGGCATCTGACATTGCGCCTATGAATACCATAAAAAAAAGTTTAAGCCTGTTGCTGCTGGCCCTCTCCTTCAGTGCCCAGGCAAACATGGATCCCAAGCTCTTGCAGCCGCTGGCGGGCGACGATCCCGACGCCCGCATCGCGGCAGTCAATGCAATAGCCGCATTGGCGAATGAGGAGGCGGCCAAGGTATTGAATGCGCTGAAAAATGAAGCGCTGTATACCAACCCGGCCAAACCGGATGAGGTCTATGTCGTGGATGCCGCCAACGATGGGCAAGCCTACGATCCGGCGACCGGCAAGACTTCAGCCTTGCCGCAGGGGAGCGAAGCCATCGCCATCAATAATCGCCTGCGTGCTGCGATAGACAGCGCACTGTCGGGCCTGAAATTATTCTCGCCGGAAAAAGCACTGAGGCTGGCCGCCGCCAAGGAGCTGCAAAAAGACGCCAGCCTGGAACAGTTGCCGCTGGTGAGCAAGGCCTACGTCAAGGAAAACGATCCTGAAATCAAGGGCATCCTGCAACTGGTGATTGCCACCGCCAACCTGCAATCGCCGGATGCGGCACAGCGCAAGGCTGCGGTCAAATCCCTGGTTGATAGCAATAATGCCAACCTGAAGCCCGTGCTGCAGGCCATGCTGGCGCAACACCCGGACGGCAGCTATGGCGAGCCGGACGAGGCAATCCGGGTGGAAGTGGTCAACACACTCAACGCCATCGACTCCCGCCTGAGCCGAATGGAGTTCGTCGGCAACCTGTTCTACGGCATCTCGCTGGGCAGCGTACTCTTGCTGGCGGCGCTGGGTCTGGCGATCACCTTTGGCCTGATGGGCATCATCAACATGGCGCACGGCGAATTGCTGATGATAGGCGCCTACACCACCTATGCCTGCCAGTTGGCCTTCCGCAAATTCATGCCGGGTGCGATCGACGCCTACCTGGTGGTCGCGCTACCGGCAGCCTTCCTCGTCGCCGGCGCGGTCGGCATCGTGCTGGAACGCACCGTCATCCGCTGGCTGTACGGCCGCCCGCTGGAAACCCTGCTGTGCACCTGGGGTATCAGCCTGATCCTGATGCAGCTGGTACGCAGCATCTTCGGCGCCCAGAACGTCGAAGTCTCCAATCCTTCCTGGATGTCGGGCGGCATTACGGTACTCGGCTCGCTGGTGCTGTCGTATAACCGCATCATCATCATTTTCTTTGCCCTGCTGGTCGTGTTCTCGGTCTGGCTGATCCTGAACAAGACCCGGCTCGGCCTGTTCGTGCGCGCGGTCACCCAAAACCGCCGCATGGCCGACTGCGTGGGCGTGCCCACCGGCAAGGTAGACATGCTGACTTTCGGCCTGGGCTCGGGCATCGCCGGCCTGGGCGGCGTGGCCCTGTCGCAGCTGGGCAATGTCGGCCCCGACCTGGGCCAGGGCTATATCGTCGATTCCTTCATGGTCGTGGTGCTGGGCGGCGTCGGCCAGCTGGCCGGCACCGTGATCGCGGCCCTCGGCCTGGGCGAGGTGAATAAATTCCTGGAACCGGTAGCCGGTGCGGTGATGGCCAAGATCGTGATCCTGGTGTTCATCATCATCTTCATACAGCGCCGCCCGCAAGGCTTGTTTGCGATGAAAGGCAGGAGCGTGGAATGAGTATCTCCCTCATCAATTCTTCCCGGCTATTATCCCTATTCTCGCGCCCGGCGTGGATAGGCATACTGGTCTGCAGCGCCGTGGTCGCCCTGCTGCCGATACTCAACCTGAGCTTTCCCGCCGGCCATGCCCTGCATATCTCCAGCTACACCATAGCGCTGATAGGCAAGTTCATGTGCTATGCGATGGCGGCGCTGGCGCTGGACCTGGTATGGGGCTATACCGGCATACTGTCGCTCGGCCATGGCGTGTTCTTTGCGCTGGGCGGCTATGCGCACGGCATGTATCTGATGCGGGCCATAGGACGCGACGGCGTGTATCAAAGCAATTTGCCCGACTTCATGGTGTTCCTGGACTGGAAAACCTATCCCTGGTACTGGGCCATGACCGACAGCTTCTGGTACTGCATGCTGCTGGTGGTGCTGGTACCCGGTGTACTGGCCTTCGTGTTCGGCTTCTTCGCCTTCCGCTCGCGCATCAAGGGCGTCTACTTTTCTATCATCACCCAGGCCATGACCTTCGCCTTCATGCTGCTGTTCTTCCGCAACAATACCGGCTTCGGCGGCAATAACGGCTTTACCGACTTCAAGCGCATCCTGGGCTACACCATTACCGCACCCGGCACCAAGGCCGGCCTGTACCTGATCACGCTGGCGTTGCTGCTGGGCTCGCTGTTGTTGTGCCGCTGGATAGTCACCTCCAAGCTGGGACGGGTATTGCAGGCGGTGCGCGATTCGGAATCGCGGCTGATGTTCATCGGCTATAACCCGCTCTGGTTCAAGCTGTTCGTCTGGACCCTGTCGGCCGTATTGTGCGGCATAGCCGGCGCCCTGTATGTGCCGCAGGTCGGCATCATCAACCCGTCTGAAATGTCGCCCGCCAATTCCATAGAAATGGTGATCTGGGCCGCCGTGGGCGGGCGCGGCAGCCTGCTGGGCCCCATCATAGGCGCGTTCACCGTCAACGGCTTGAAGAGCTGGTTCACCGCCGCCTTCCCCGAGCTCTGGCTGTACGCGCTGGGCCTGATCTTCATCCTGGTCACCCTGTTCATGCAGCAAGGCATACTGGGCGTGATCGGCAAGCTCAGGCATAAATTGGGTAAAAACCAGGTACTAGCGGGAGAAACGGCATGACGGAAATATCCCGCATCCCTGCCATGCTGCCCGTTTCACCGATATCGCCGGTATTGCAGCCCGGCCAGAGCTACGACGGCGCCACCGGCGACCAGGGCGTGTCCTACGGCCGGGTCAAGCAGCAAGGCCTGGATACTACGCATGGCGCGATCCTGTACCTGGAGGAAATCACGGTCTCCTTTGACGGCTTCAAGGCCATCAACAAGCTGACGCTGGACATCTCGGTCGGCGAACTGCGCTGCATCATCGGTCCCAATGGCGCCGGCAAGACCACCATGATGGACGTCATCACCGGCAAGACGCGGCCCAGCTCGGGCACCGCCTTTTTCGGCCAGACCATGGACCTGACCAGGATGACCGAGTACGACATCGCCCACGCCGGCATAGGCCGCAAGTTCCAGCGCCCTACGGTGTTCGAGCAGCACACGGTATTCGAAAACCTGGAGCTGGCGATGAAGATGGACAAGGGCGTGAAAACCACCCTGTTTGCCCGCCTGGACAGCGAACAAAGGGGCAAGATAGAGGCCATCCTGGCGCTGATACGCCTGAACGGGCAAGAGGCCCGCCCGGCCGGCTTGCTATCGCACGGCCAGAAGCAGTGGCTGGAGATAGGCATGCTGCTGATCCAGGAACCGCAGCTGATACTGCTGGATGAACCGGTGGCCGGCATGTCCGACGCGGAGACCGCGCGCACTGCCGAACTCTTGAACGAATTGCGCGGCAAGCATTCCATCATGGTGGTCGAGCACGATATGGGCTTCGTCACCGAGATTGCACAACAGGGCAAGGTCACCGTCCTGCATGAGGGGTCTGTGCTGGCCCAGGGCACGATGCAGGAAGTGCAGGCCGACGAGCGCGTGATAGAAGTATATCTAGGACGTTAGGAAAACCATGCTGCAAGTAGACCAGATCCACCAGCACTACGGCTCCTCGCACACCTTGCGCGGCATCTCGCTCTCGGTCAAACAGGGTGAGTGCGTGACCCTGCTGGGCCGCAACGGCGTCGGCAAGACCACCCTGCTGAAATGCCTGATGGGGGTATTGCCGCTGTCCAAAGGCAGCATCAGCCTGGGCGGCCAGGACATCAGCAGGCTGGCGCCGCACCAGCGCGCCCGGCGCGGCATCGCCTATGTGCCGCAGGGCCGGGAAATCTTTGCCCGCCTGACCGTGGAAGAAAACCTGCGCATGGGCATGGCGACGCTGAGCAGCAAAAAAGCCGCCGCCATCAAGGCTGAGGTGTACGAGCTGTTCCCGGTGCTGAAAGAGATGCTGCACAGGCGCGGTGGCGACCTGTCCGGCGGCCAGCAGCAGCAACTGGCGATCGCCCGCGCGCTATTGGCCGAGCCCAAGCTGATCATCCTGGATGAGCCTACCGAGGGCATACAGCCATCCATCATCAAGGACATAGAGCGGGTAATCCGGCTATTGCGGCAGCGCGGCGACATCGGTATCCTGCTGTGCGAGCAATATTTCGATTTTGCGCGCGCACTGGCGGACAGCTTCCTGGTCCTGTCGCGCGGCGAGGTAGTCGCTTCCGGCACTCAGGATTTGATGGATAGTGATGACGTGAGGCGCCACTTGGCGGTATAGTTTTGGCATGACAAGCATAGAGCTCTCGCCTGATTCCATACAGGAAGCTTCCGCCACCGCCAAGACGCACTGGCAGGCCAGCCTGCGGCTGGGCTTTAGCCTGGACCAGGGCACGACGCGCCTGACCGAGAGACTGCACAGCGGCCCGTTGCGGGTGCAAAAGCCGCTGTATCCGGAAGGCGGGCAAACCTGCCACGCCATCATCATCCACCCGCCCGGCGGTGTGGTCGGCGGCGATCAGCTCAGCATACTGGCCAGGCTGGATCCCGGCAGCCATGCGCTGCTCACGACCCCGGGCGCAGCCAAATGGTATCGCAGCAATGGCTACACTTCGCGCCAAGAGGTGCAACTGGAGGTGGGCGCAGGCGCCAAACTGGAGTGGCTGCCGCAGGAGACCATCTTCTTCGACGACGCCCGGGTCGCTTTGCACCAGACCATACACCTGGCGCCAGATGCCTGCTATATAGGCGGCGACATCCTGTGTTTCGGCCGTACCGCTTTCGGCGAAACCTATACTGCCGGCAGGATCATGCAGCACAGCGAGATCAGGCGCGCAGGCAAGCTGATCTGGTTTGAACAGGGCAGCCTGGCCGGCGGCAGCGCTTCCATGCACAGCCCGCTGGCGCTGGCGGGGAAATCCGTATGCGCGACGCTAATTGCCAGCGGCAACAGCCTGAGTGCGGCGCAACTGAGCGCCTTGCGCGAACAAAGCCGGCTGCTGCTGCAAGACCGGGAGCCGGATGCCCAGGCCGGCGCCAGCCAGCTGAAATCGCTGCTGGTGGCACGCTACCTGGGCAACTCCAGCGAGATCGCCAGGCACTGGATGTACAGCATGTGGCAGCACTTGCGGCCGGTGATGATAGGCATGCAGGCGGCCGCCCCCAGGATCTGGAACACCTGAATAATCAATGGCAACAAGCGACGACAAGCGACAACAAGCGACAACAAGCAATAACAAGCAACAATCACTGAGGACAAGCGCATGGACCTGACTCCCCGCGAAAAAGACAAACTGTTGATCTTCACCGCAGCGCTGCTGGCCGAGCGCCGCAAGGCGCGCGGCCTGAAGCTGAACTACCCGGAGGCGGTAGCGCTGATCACCGCCGCCATCATGGAGGGCGCCCGGGACGGCAGGAGCGTCGCCGAACTGATGTCCGCAGGCACGCAGATACTGAGCCGTGCCGACGTCATGGACGGCATCGCCGAAATGATCCCCGACATCCAGGTGGAAGCCACCTTCCCCGACGGCACCAAGCTGGTCACCGTCCATCATCCCATCCCTTAGGCCAATACCATGACTCCAGGCGAAATGCTGATAGAACCCGGCGACATAGAACTGAACGCCGGCCGTGCCACCGTCACCATAGCGGTGGCCAATGGCGGAGACCGCCCTATCCAGGTCGGCTCCCACTTTCATTTTTTTGAAACTAATCCAGCCTTGCAATTCGAGCGTCAGGCCGCCTATGGCATGCGCTTGAATATCGCGGCCGGCACCGCGGTGCGTTTCGAGCCCGGACAGCAGCGCACGGTGGAGCTAGTGGCGCTGGCGGGCGAGCGCAAGGTGTACGGCTTTAACGGCAAAGTGATGGGGGCGCTATGAAAATATCCAGGCAAGCCTATGCCGAAATGTTCGGCCCCACCACTGGCGATCGCATCCGTCTGGCTGACACCGGCCTGTTCATAGAGATAGAAAAAGATTTTGCCATCTATGGTGAAGAAGTGAAATTCGGCGGCGGCAAGGTCATCCGCGATGGCATGGGCCAGTCGCAGCGGCCGCATGCCGAGGTGATGGACACCGTGATCACCAATGCGGTGATCCTGGACCACTGGGGCATCGTCAAGGCCGACATCGGCCTGAAGAATGGCTTGATCGCCAAAATCGGCAAGGCCGGCAATCCCGACATCCAGTCCGGCGTGGATATGGCGATAGGCGGCGCCACCGAAATCATCGCCGGCGAAGGCATGATAGTCACTGCCGGCGGCATCGATTCGCACATCCATTTCATTTGCCCGCAACAGATAGAAGAAGCGCTGATGAGCGGCGTCACCACCATGCTGGGCGGCGGCACCGGGCCGGCAGTCGGCACGGCCGCCACGACCTGCACCCCGGGGCCCTGGCACCTGCATTCGATGCTGATGGCGGCGGACGCCTTCCCGATGAACCTGGGCTTCCTCGGCAAGGGCAATGTCAGCCTGCCGCTGCCGCTGCAGGAACAGGTCAATGCCGGCGCCATCGGCCTGAAACTGCACGAAGACTGGGGCACCACCCCGGCCGCGATCGACAATTGCCTGAACGTCGCCGACGACATGGACGTGCAGGTGGCGATCCATAGCGATACCCTGAACGAAGCCGGCTTCCTGGAACATACCCTGGCCGCGTTCAAGGACAGGACCATCCATACCTTCCATACCGAGGGCGCCGGCGGCGGCCATGCGCCGGACATCATCGCCGCGGTCGGCGAGGCCAATGTGCTGCCGTCGTCCACCAACCCGACCCGGCCGTATACGGTCAACACCCTGGACGAACACCTGGACATGCTGATGGTCTGCCATCACCTGGACCCGGCGATTGCCGAGGACATCGCCTTTGCCGAATCGCGCATACGACGCGAAACCATCGCCGCCGAAGACATCCTGCACGACCTCGGCGCGATCTCGATGATGTCGTCCGATTCGCAGGCCATGGGCCGGGTCGGCGAAGTCATCATGCGCACCTGGCAAACGGCCGACAAGATGAAGAGCCAGCGCGGCTCGCTGCCAGAAGACAATAGCCGCAACGACAATTTCCGCGCCAAGCGCTATATCGCCAAATACACGATCAACCCCGCCATCACGCATGGCATCGCGCATGCGGTGGGCTCGCTGGAAGCCGGCAAGATCGCCGACATCGTATTGTGGAAGCCGGCCTTCTTCGGCGTCAAGCCGTCGATGATATTGAAGGGCGGCATGATCGCGGCGGCCCAGATGGGCGACCCGAATGCGTCGATCCCGACGCCGCAGCCGGTACACTACCGCATGATGTTCGGCGCCTTCGGCGGCGGCCTGAAAAAATCCTTCACCTTTGTCTCGCAGGCAGCCTACGACGCCGGACTGGGCGAACAGCTGAAGCTGAACAAGACCCTGATCGCGGTCAAGAACACCCGCAATATCCGCAAGCAGGACATGATACATAATGGCCTGACGCCGAAGATGGAAGTGGACGCCGAAACCTATGAGGTCAGGGCCAACGGCGAATTGCTGGTATGCGAACCGGCCAAGGTCTTGCCTATGGCACAACGCTACTTTCTATTTTGACTTGAATATTGAAGCGGATTTTGCTGCGGGCCCCGGCCAGGCCCGCATGCGGACTCCGGCTGCGGCAGCTATAATTGCACATTGAAACTCTTGAGCATTCCATGTCGCAAATAAGCTGCCTCCACCCCAAATGGCTGATCCCCGTCGAGCCGCGCGCCACCGTCCTGCAACAGCACGCGCTGGTCATCGACGGCGCCACGATCAGTGCAATACTGCCTGGTGAACAAGCGCGCCTGCACTACCCCGATGCGGTCCATATCGAACTGCCCGAGCATGCGCTGCTGCCCGGCTTCGTCAACCTGCACGCGCATTCGGCGATGAGCCTGTTGCGCGGGCTGGCCGACGACCTGGCCCTGATGGACTGGCTCAACCACCATATCTGGCCGGCAGAGAAGCAACACTTGTCGGACGAATTTGTGTACGACGGCAGCGTGCACGCAATGGCCGAGATGCTACGCGGCGGCACCACCACCGTGAACGACATGTATTTCCATCACGAAGCGGTGGCGCGCGCCGGCCTCGCCGTGGGCATGCGCACCGTAGTCGGTTGCAGCATCCTGGAATTCCCTACCGGCTACGCCGCGAGTGCCGATGAATACATCGGCAAGGCGCTGGCGGCCCATCAAGCCTTTGCCGGCCAGGCCGGCGTCGATTTCACGCTGGCGCCGCACGCGCCGTATACGGTAGCAGATGAGACTTTCCACAAGATCATCAAACTGGCGGACCGGCTGCAGCTAGGCATACATTGCCATATCCACGAAACCCGGGAAGAGATAGACGGCAGCCTGCAGCAATACGGCAAGCGTCCCATGCAGCGCCTGCATGAACTGGGCCTGCTGTCGCCGCAACTGATCGCGGCCCACGTAGTGCACGCCAATGACGAAGAGCTGGCCCTGCTGGCCAGGCAGGGAGTGCACGTGGCGCACAACCCCGCCAGCAACCTGAAACTGGCTTCCGGCTTTGCCAGGATCAGCGCCATGCAGGCCGCCGGCGTGAATGTAGGCATAGGCACCGACGGCGCCGCCAGCAACAACAAGATAGACCTGCTGGGCGACCTGCGCATGGCTGCGCTGCTGGCCAAGGCAGAATCGGGCAACCCGACTTCGCTGAATGCCGCCGCCGCACTGGAAATGGCGACCTTGGCAGGCGCCAGGGCGCTGGGCAAGGGCGACAGCATAGGCAGCCTGGTCCGGGGCAAGCAGGCCGATGTGATCGCGATTGACCTGTCCGCGATAGAAACCCTGCCGCTGTTTGATCCCGTGTCGCAGATCGTGTACGCCGCCGGCCGCGAGCAAGTCAGCCACGTCTGGGTGGCCGGCAGGTGCCTGATGCAAGACCGGCAATTGACTAGCCTGTCCCTCGCCCAGGTAGCAGACAAGGCCCGCTGGTGGCAAGCGCGCATCCTGCAGCAAACCGCCTGACCGCCGCCAGGCCCCATTTCACCACCCGCCCATACCGGCGCGGGCATTTTTTCGCCGATGGATGAAAATGGCTGCTAGCCGGCCTGCAGGTAGATCGCAAAGTCGATCAGCAACAGGACCGGGTAGGGAAAGGCGACCGTGGGCCTCAGCGCGCTGTTGAAATATTCCATGAGCAAGCCTGCAGTATCCTTCCTGGAAGCCTGCCACTCGGAGTGCAGCTGGAAGGCCATGCCCTCCGTTTGCAGGCCGCGCTTGATCAGGCTTTCTATGCGCAAGATCCGTTCGCCCAGGCGCGCTTGAAAAGTCCTGAAGATGGCTTCCTGCAGCCACAACAAGACGATCAGCAGCGCGGTGAGCACGGTGTTCACGCCCAGCCCCAGCGCAAGGACGAATAGCGCCATGCTGCCCAGCTTGACCAGCAGGCCGGTTTTTTCATATTGCTCGTAATTGTTTTGAAGCGTCAGCCATTCCTGTCCCAGCGCCTGCTTTTCCGTCATCGACATGTGGTCCCTTGCGTCATTGTTTGCCTTGGATTCCTTTACCATCCGGTTTCAAGCCAAAAGGCATAGCCGGATTCTCTTCCAGTTCGTCTCTCTACTTAGCTCATGCGAATTGAAATGGATGGGCTACAAAATAACAGATGTAGACCGTCGCTTGTCGACATTTACAACTTCTTAACACCGGCACCGCTGCCGAACTTGCAAGCCTGACACTAGTCGTGCTGGCAAGTCGATCTCGGCGTAGCGAAAAGGGGAGGCGCCGGACCAGGCCGACGCCTGACGCAAAGGGACGCAAAGGGAGCGACGACTACCCGGCTTAACCAGAAGACATGAAACAACCGGTCCGGCCACTGGCAGCGTCCGGTATCGCCGGCCTACCAGGCCGCGGCATGGGTCCCCAGCGGCACCGGCGGCTTATCGAAGGCGGGTGGCGTGATTGACATTTGCTCCACCGGGGCCACCGCGCTGACCGTGCCGAAGGGCGAGTCCATCGACTGCAACCAGCCGGCGGCTTCCTGCGGCGTCAGCTCGGCGGCGGCGGCGGCATAGCGCGGCTGGCTCTGCAGCCAGTGCCCGGTCTGCGCCAGCGACACCCTAACTAGCCAGCTGCCGCCCTGCTCTGCCCTGCGCCTGAGCGCCATCATCGCGCCGAATGCCGCCAGGTAGCCGGTCGCATGGTCCAGCGCCTGGCAAGGCAGCTTGCCCGGCTCGCTCAGCCCGGCCGCTGCCCCTTCTTCATACGCGATGCCGGTGGCGGATTGCACCAGGCTGTCGAAGCCGCGTCGTTGCGACCACGGGCCGGTGTGGCCATAGGCCGACAGGCTGACCTGGATCAGGCCGGGACGCAGCGCGCACAATTCTTCCGGCGAAAAGCCGAGCCCTGCCAGCGCGCCCGGCCGGTACCCCTGCAAAAAGATATCGGCATCCCTGACCAGGTCCAGCAAGCCGTCCCTGCCCTGTGCCGTGCGCAGGTCGAGCTGCGCCGAACGCTTGCCGCGGCCGGTGTCTATCACCAGCGGCGCAATATTGGGCAGGTGGGCGGCACTAATCGCCAGCACGTCGGCACCGTGTTGCGCCAGCGTGCGGCCGGCCACCGGCGCCGCAATCACGCGCGACAGGTCGAGCACGCGCACGCCCGACAAAGGCCGCGCCGCGGCAGTTGCGCCTGCGCGCGACACGGCCTCCACAGGAGCATCGCCGATCCGTATGATTTCCAGCAAGGGCAGGCCGGTAATCGCCCTGCCCTGCGGATGCGCCTGCCACTCCTGCGGACTGCGTATCAGCGCGGCGCACATGCCCTCGTCCGCCAGTCTGGCGTCCAGCTCGGCCGCCTGCCATTCCCGGATCGCGGCCGCTACCGCCTGGCGAGTATTTTCACACTGCAGTACGCGCAGCACGCCGTCCCTGTGATGCGGGAAATTCGTGTGCAACTGTATCCAGCGGCCGTCGCCGGCCTGGAAATAGCCGGTCAGCGGACTGCGGATTTCAGCCGGCGCTTTGCCATCCACGCTCAGGTAGCGTTCGCTGCGGAACATCGCCAGCGCCCGGCGCATGGAAATCTGGATCTGCTGGCGCTGGCCCGCCCCAGCCCGCGCGCGCCAGATCTCGGCCGAGGCCAGCGCCTGGGCCGCGATGCTGGCCGCCGCCAGCGTGCCGACCTGGAATACCGACGGCAATTGCGGTTCCGTGGCGGAGAAGCTTACCGCGTCCAGTGCGGCCGGATCGCCGTTGCCGAGTTGCCAGAACGATTGCAGGGCCGCCCTTGTATAGCTCGTTGCATCCATGTTTCCTCCAATTTTTGCGTCACCACGCAAGATATGCAGTAGTCTATTGACTGCATCGAGTTAGCGTCAATATTGATTGATTCGATCAATATAAATATTTTCCTTAACGATTTTTTACCTGACAGCAATGAAGAAAACCCTGTCCGCCGCCGAAGCCGCCGGCTTGCTCGATATCAGCCTGCCTACACTGTACGCCTATGTCAGCCGTGGCATGCTGCACTCTATTTCTGCCGAAGGCGCGCGCAGCAAGCGCTACCTGCACGACGAAGTATTGCGTCTGGCTGCGCGCAACACCGACAGCCGGCGCGCCGGCCGCGCGGCTGAGCGTGCGATAGACTGGGGAGTGCCGGTGCTGGAATCGCGCATCACGCTGATCGCCGACGGCAAGCTGCACTACAGGGGGCATGATGCCATTGCGCTGGCGCAAACGGCGACGCTGGAACAGGTGGCGCAGCTATTGTGGGAGTGCGGAACAGAAGATTTTTTCAGCGCCGGCGACCCAAACCCTCAGGATATGCCGGCCCGGCTGTGGCGCGGCTTGCAGGCGCCGCTGGCCAAGCTGCCGCCGCTGGATCGGGCCATGTCGCTGTTGCCGGCGATAGCGCCGCAGCTGCAACATACCTGGGGACGCACGGCGGTCGGCATGCGCCGTGCCGGCGCCCAATTGATGCGGGTACTGGCGGCGGCCCTGGTCGGCGGCGACATCAGCAATGCGCCGCTGCATATCCGCGTGGCGCAAGCCTGGGAACTGGACGCGCAGGCGGCAGACCTGCTGCGCGCGGTCTTGGTGAGCTGCGCCGATCATGAATTGAATGCATCGACCTTCACGGTGCGCTGCGTCGCCTCCACCGGCGCCCACCTGCACGCGGCCGTCACCGCGGGCCTGGCGGCGCTGTCCGGGCCGCGCCATGGCGGCGAGAGCCCGCGCGTCCGGGCAATGCTGGACGCGGCACTGGGGCAAGCGGACCTGGCCAGGTTCCTGTCGGAGCGCTTGTATGATGCTGCATCACCGTCAGGTTCCAGCCCGGGCTTTGGCAGTTCCCTGCCCGGATTTGGCCACCCGCTCTATCCGCACGGTGATCCGCGCGGCAAGCTGCTGCTGCAGCTGCTGCCCCGCTTTGCAGCCAAGGACAAGGCCAAGGCAATCCTGGCCATCGTCGATGCGGCACAACAGATCACAGGGCAGCACCCCAACCTGGATTTCGGCCTGGCGGCACTGGAGCTGGCTTGCGGCTGGCCGCGCTCGGCGGCGCAAACCCTGTTTGCACTGGGGCGCTCGGCGGGCTGGATTGCGCATGCGATGGAACAGGTCGCCGACGGCCGCTTAATCAGGCCGAGGGCAAGGTATATAGGCAGCTTTGAGCCGGTCGCCTAATGGAAAAACAGATAGGCCACGAATACCGCTGCAATCACGCCGGCCAGGTCCGCCAGCAAACCGAAGGAAATCGCATAGCGGGTTTTGCGGATGCCGACCGAGCCGAAATACAGCGCGACGATGTAAAAAGTGGTATCGGCCGAGCCCTGGAAGATGCAGGCCAGGCGGCCGACAAACGAGTCTACGCCGTAGGCCTTCATGGTATCGACCATCATCGCCTTGGCGCCGCTGCCACTTAGGGGTTTCATCAGGGCGGTCGGCAGGGCCGGCGTGAAATCGGTATTGATGCCCAGCTGGGTGAATGCCCAGTTGAAGCCGGACACGATGAAGCCTAGCACGCCGGAGTTGCGCAGCACGCCTATCGCCACCAGCATCCCTACCAGGTAGGGGATGATGGTCAGCGAAGTCTGTATGCCGCCTTTGGCGCCTTCGATAAAGGCTTCATACACGTTGACCTTCTTGCGCATGGCGCCGGTGATAAAGGCCACGATGATGGAAAACAGGATCAGGTTGCTGCTGACCTTGGAAAACACCTCGATCTCGACCCGGCTCATATACTGGCTCAGGTACCAGACCATGCCGACGATGAAGGCGGTGATGCCGCCCAGCCATGCCAGCACCACGCCATTGAACAAATTGATGCGCTGCTTGATCGCTACCGCCACCATGCCGACCAGGGTGGCGACATAGGTCGCGATCATGCAGGGGATGAAGATGTCGGAGGGATCGCGCGCGCCCAGCACCGCCCTTTGCGCCATGATCGCCAGCGGGATCAGGGTCAGGCCCGAGGTATGCAAGACCAGGAACATGATCTGGGCATTGGTCGCCTCTTCCTTGTTCGGGTTCAGGCTTTGCAGGCTCTCCATCGCTTTCAGGCCGAACGGCGTCGCCGCATTGTCCAGCCCCAGCAGGTTGGCCGAGAAATTCATCACCATATGGCCGGTGGCGGGATGGTCCTTTGGCACTTCGGGAAAGATGCGGGAGAAAAACGGCGCAATGATCCTTGCCAGGAAATTGATCGCGCCGGCCTTTTCGCCTATGTTCATGATGCCCAGCCATAGCGTCATGATGCCTGCCAGCGGCAAAGCAATTTCCATCACGCCTATCCGGGCGGAATCAAAAGTGCCGTCTATGATGCGCTTGAAGACTTCGACATCGCCGAGAAAAATCCATTGTCCCAGTGCGGCGATGAAACCTACCAGGAAGAACGCCGTCCAGATGTAATTGAGTACCATGTCGCCAAAAGAGAGTGATCAAAGTGCTAGCTTTGTAACATGAAACGGCGACGCTATCGTATGAATTTAGCGGGGCAGCATATATATTCCTTGCATACCCTGCGCCCCTCTACACGGCGAATCCACCATCCCGCGGCGGGCACGGGCAGGCTGGGCTCATGGAAGCGGGCCGGCATGACAGGTCCTAGGGCGTGTTGACATTCAATTTGGGTGTGCGAATGAGTCTAAACAGGCGCAGGGCTAGGCGCAGCACGCGCCGCAGTGCGAGCACTGTCAGCGGGCTGCAACAACGCCCTGCGCCTGTTTAGACCCATTCCCTCCGGGTTCAAGCCATAACGCGCGCTGGACTGCGTTGCACTCCTTGTTAAGGCACCAGCCTTAACTGCGTCGCACGCCTTGCCAGCCCGCGTTATGGCTTGAACGCATCTCCAAAATTGAATGTCAACACGCCCTAGGACAGCAGGCCGGCCGCAATATTAATAGAGAAACCCAGTATCGCGGTATTGAACAGGAAGCCCAGCACCGATTGCGCCAGCACGGTCTTGCGCATCTGGCGCGAGGTCACGCAGACGTCGGACGTTTGCACGGCAACTGCAATCGTGAAGGCAAAATACAGAAAATCCCAATAGTCGGGCGCCGTCTCATCATCCGGGAAACGCAGGGCGCGCCGCCCTTTCGGCGAACGGTAGTACAGCAGCGCATAGTGCAGGGTGAAAATGACGGCCAACAAGCCCCATGATCCCAGCACCGTAACGCCCGTAAAGATGTATTTCATCAGGCGTACATTCGGCGCCAGCCCCTTCAATTGGGCCAGTTCATACACGATAGCCACCAGGCTGACCGTGGCGGCGACCGACAGGATGACCAGCACCGCAAACGCTCCTTCATCTTCCCGTTCTGCGATCTGGCGCACACTTTCATGATTGGCACGGCTCATCAGCCAGCCAACCAGCACCAGGTAGGACCAGACTGCCACGTTCCAGCCCAACAGCGCACGAGACACCCACCCCCAATCGGCGGGAAGGACAAACACCGTGACCAGACCGAGCAGGAAGGTAAACACCAGGCGGGGACGATTATGCACAAATTGGGTGAGGGAGATCATGTTCTTGGTATAGGTCCTAAGCGCAAATTTACAGGGAAGGGTCGCTTCCGATCCAATGCCAGCCGTGACGCCGCGGCATACCTGGACTACAGGCGGGCTGCCGGTACCTGATACGCCGCTGGATGCCGGCAAAACCCTCGAAAGACTTTCCTAGTATATAGTAGGCAATAAACCATGCTTATTGACAAAAGTAACAATAAGCAACATGCCTATACAAGCATTGCGCTAAAAAGCCGTACAATCTAGACAAACTTTTATTACACTGTTATCTACACATTGCTAATCAGAGAGACGCCATGACTAACCGGCATCGTTATTTGCCACTCTCCAAAGTAAGCCCCGGCATGACGCTGGCAGATGATTTGCTGGATAAGCAGGGACACGTATTACTGCCCGCAGGCGCGACGCTGACTGCCGGCATGCTGAAATCCATCGCCCAGCACGCCATCCCCCAGTTGTCTATCGCCCAGGAAGGCTTGTCCGAACAGGAGCAAACCGTCGACTACCAGGAAAAACTGGAGCGCCTGGACGTCCTGTTCCGACAGGGACCCTACGAAGCTCCGACCAGCACGCTGCAGGAATACCTGCACAACTACCGCCGAGCGGAGGCCGAATGACTCTGCCTCCAACCGATCAGCAGCATCAGATATCGCTGGACGAGGTCATCGTACAGATCAGGGACTTGCCGACATTGCCGGCGGTCGCCCAGGAAATGTTAAGCAACCTGGACGACGATGACCTCAGCCTGGACAAGATCGCGGAAAAAGTAGCGATGGACCAGTCGCTGGCCGCCAAGACGCTGCGACTGGCAAATTCATCTTATTTCGGCTCCAATTCCAAGGTGGTGACCCTGCAGCAGGCGGTGGCCATGCTGGGCGTCAAGAACGTCAAGAACCTGATACGGATGACGATACTGACCACCAGTTTTCCCGTATCGCGCTGCCAGGGTTTTGATTTCAAGGCCTTCTGGCAGCAAAGCATCGCCACCGCCGTTTGCGCCGAGCTGATTTCGCGCACGCTGCACATGAAGCACGACTTTGCCTTCACGGCCGGTTTGCTGCATGCGATAGGCCGGCTGGTGCTGGTGACCCGCTTCCCCGACCAGTACCAGGAAGTACTTGGCTATCGCAAACAGCACGATTGCCATCTGCTGCAAGCCGAGCGTATCGTGATGGGGGTGGATCATGTGCAGGCCGGCTTGGCGCTGGCGACGCATTGGAATTTCTCAGAGGCAATACAAGATGCCATCCGCGGTTATGTGGAACCGGGCTTGGAGGGCTTGAATCCGGTTGCTGCCATCGTACACGTTGCCGATGCGATCGTCCACGCACTGGACCTGGCCAGGCTGGAAGACGACTTGGTGCCGATAGTATCGGAGGCGGCCTGGAATACGCTGGCCCTGGGCGAGATGGACTATCACGCGATTTTCCGGGAAACGGAAATGCGTTTCGACGCACTGAACCAGATAGTATTGTGAAAACAATGCGCTGTAAGCAGCAAGCACTTGTTAAGCATTGTCAAATCCATTATGAAACGGCGAAGTGCGCAAAAAGTTCCTGTGCTTGACGCCGGGCTTTCGCTATAGTGGACAGCTAGGGCAGTAATACTTTAAATTTGTAGTGGAAGAGGCTACTTTGGATCACTTGATGTACTTTGGTAATACCAACTACAAAATCAGCAGCATCCATTTATTTCGCGATATTTCAGACGACAATCTCGCTCTCATCGGCAATATCCTCAGCCAGTGCGAAGTCGTCAAAGCCAGGGCTGGCCAAGTGGTGCTGGACGTGCGTAGCTCGGGAGCCCGCCTGTATATCGTGCTGCAAGGCGCGCTGGGCATCACCAAGCTGGACCTCGGCACGGACAGCGCCAATCTTCTCGAGAATGCGATTACCCAGTACCTGCCCGGCGAATGCGTGGGAGAAATCTCGGTGCTGGACGAAGAAATTCATTCCGCTACGATAGCGGCCATCACCGACAGCGAACTGCTGGTCATCGAGGCCGAAACCATGTGGCGCCTGATCGACGAATCCAATGGCGTCGCCAGGAATTTATTGCAACTGCTGTCCTTCCGCATCCGCGCCGCCAATGCCCAAATCCGCAATCGGCAAAAGGTAGGCGAGTTCTATCGCCAGATGTCGATGATAGACGGCCTGACCGGCTTGCATAACCGGGCCTGGCTGAACAACCAGTTGCCGGGCCTGATAGACAGTGCGCACGCGACGGCGACCCCGATCAGCATCATCATGGTCGACCTCGATCATTTCAAGCGCTTTAATGACGAGCACGGCCATCTGCTGGGAGACGATGCCCTGCAGAGCGCCGCCAAGGTCCTGAATGCCGGTCTGCGCCCGAGCGACTTTGCCGCCCGCTACGGCGGCGAAGAGATGATGGTGATACTGCCCAATACCAACCAGAACTCGGCGCTGATCGTGGCCGAAAGGCTATGCGCGCGCCTGCGCAAGACCCGGGTCTTCCCAGACATGCAGAAACCCTTGCCGCATATCACCGCCTCGTTTGGCCTGGCCACGCTGGCCGCAGGCCAGGATGGCAAGAGCCTGCTTGCCGCCGCAGATGCCGCGCTGTATCGGGCCAAGGAAGCCGGCCGCGACCAGGTAGCGATCTGATATCCTGGCATGAAATTGTGAGCTTGCTATACTAGGGCATGCCCCGGCCCTCGCTCGCTTTGCCGCCATAGCCGCCGGGAAGAACACCCCGTTAATATGGCTGGATGATGAACAAACTCGTCAAGATCATCGGTATTGCGCTGCTGCTTGCCGCCCTGCTATTCGGCGCGCTGCTCGGCTATCTGGCGTTCGGCTTTGACGCTAACCAGTTCAAGAGCCAGATCGTCCAGCTGGTCAAGGACAAGAAACAGCGCACGCTCAGCATAGACGGCAACATCAAACTCAGCGTCTTCCCCAGCCTGGGTATCGATCTCGGCAAAACCAGCCTGTCGGCGCGCGATAGCGACAGCAATTTCGCCACCTTGAAATCCGCCCATATTTCACTGGCGCTGCTACCGCTGCTGAAGAAAGAAATACTGCTGGATAGTATTACGATAGACGGCCTGGAACTGAGCCTGGAACGGCACAAGGAAGAGGAAAGCAATGCGGACGACTTGCTGAGCAAGGATGAGTCCAGCAATGATGCGGTGAAGTTCGATATCAAGGGCATCGCCCTGACCGGCGCCAGCATCCATATCAGGGATACCGTCAAGCATTTCTCCGGCAGCCTGAACAAGCTGGATTTCAGCAGCGGCAGGATCGCCGACAAGCTGACCACAGAATTGAAGCTCAATACCGAACTGGATTTTCAGCAACCGGCCGTGCAAGGCAGGCTTAGCGCGCAGGCCGGCCTCAGTTTTGACCTGGAGGCAAACACCGTGGAAGCCAGGAATCTGGACCTGTTTGCCAAGGGCAGCCTGGATAAAAACACCGCCAGGGTGTTTGATATCGTGGCCAAGGCCGGCGACCTCAAATTCAATGGAAACAACCTGGCGCTGACGGTAGACGGCCTGGCATTGACGGCCAAAGCACCGCTAGGACAGGGCAATGCCGAACTCAGCCTGGAGGCGCCCAAGCTTGCGATAGATCAAAACAGTGCCAGCGGCGACGCCATCAAAGGCAATTTCAAATTGAGCGGCACAAAAACCCTGGAGATCGGCTACCAATTAAGCGGCATTAGCGGCTCCGCCAAAGCACTGACAATCGCCAAGTTGCTGCTGAATGTCGGCGACAAGGAGGGAAGCAGAAGCATCTCCGGCAAGATAGAAAGCTCGGTCAGTGCCAAGCCCGAGCAAAGGTATCTCAGCCTGCCCAATATCAATGCCAGGCTGCAAGTGGATGATCCCGGCATGCCGCAAAAATCGGTGATACTCCCGATCACGGGCAAGCTGGACGTCGACCTGAAAAAACAAAGCCTGGCCGGCAGCCTGCAAACCCAGTTTGACGAAAGTACGGTCAAGGGCAGCTTTGCAGTCGCGCAATTCGACAGCCCCCGCATACAGTTCGAACTGGCGGTGGACAAACTGAACCTGGATCGCTACCTGAATCCATCCTCGCCCGCCGCTGCGCATCAGCCGGCGGCACAAAAACCTGGCCCGGCGGCACCAAACGCCACTCCTGTAGCAGAAAAACCGCTGGACCTGTCGGCGCTGAAAAAGCTGCAATTGAATGGCAGCGTACAGATAGGCCAGTTGCAGGTGAAGAAACTCAAGTTCAACGAGCTGAGCTTGCCGCTCAGAGCGAATCAAGGCAAGCTGGACATGGCGCCGCTGTCGGCCCGGCTATATCAGGGAACGCTGGCCGGCAGCGCCGCCGTCAACGCCAATAACAATAGCTTCGCCCTGCGTGCCACGCTGAACGATATCAGCGTCAACCCGCTGCTGAAGGATGCACTGGATCACGACATCCTGGAAGGGCGCGGCAAGCTGGTGCTGAACCTGGACACCGCAGGCACTACCAGCAGCGCCATGAAACAGGCCTTGACCGGCGACCTCAGTATCGCACTGCACGACGGCGCCTTCAAGGGCATCAACCTGGCGAAATCCCTGCGCGACTTCAAGAGCAAGATCCTGAACAAGGCTGACCAGCAGCAAACCGCCAATGCCACGGAAAAAACCGATTTCTCTTCCCTTACTGCGACGATGCATTTCCATGACGGCATAGGCAGCAGTAACGATCTCGCACTCAAATCGCCCTTCCTGAGGGTGGGCGGCAACGGCACGCTGAACGTCGTCAACGGCAGCCTGGATTACACCGCTAGCGTGGTGGTGGTCAATACCGACACCGGTCAGGGCGGCGCCGACCTGGCCCAACTGAAGAACATAGCGATACCGGTGCGCATCAGCGGCCCGCTGACTTCGCTGGGCTATAACATCCTATGGGGGAACATCGCCGGCGGCGCACTGAAAGCCGTGGTCGCCGAAAAGGCCGGGCCCGTGCTGGAAGAGAAAAAGAAAGAATTGAAGAGCAAATTGAATGAGCAATTACAAGACCAATTGAAGGGCTTGTTAAAACGCTAGCGCAAGGCCAGGTGCGGATATGGCAAGAGGCTGGTGCAAACCTCAGGCATGAAAAAAACAGGGCCGGGATAATCCCCGGCCCTGTTTCAATGACGGCTTGTTTTCGGCTGCTTACGGGCAGTGTCTTAGAAGCTGTAGCCTGCAGTCAGCATGTACACGACAGGACGGAAGTTGATGACGGTCTTGCGCTCTATGCTGCCGGTGGTCGCCGTCAGTTGGGACTTGACGTCCGCAGTTGCGATAGCGGCCAGCAAGAACCAGCGATCGGTCACATTGTATTTAGCGCCTACCTGTGCCGCCCAGCCCATGGAATCCGCCAGCCGGACCTGGGTCGGGCCACCGGCCGCCAGATTGTTGGAGGCAGTCGCCCGCGCATCGTAGAACTGGGTGTAGTTAAAGCCCAGGCCGAAGAAGGGACGGAAGGCATTCGACTCTTCGCCGAAGTTATAGTTGATGAAGACGGTCGGCGCCCTTTGCTTGACCTTGGCCAGTACACCGAACGGTGCCAGCGTGCCGGTACCGACGTTGTCGTGCTCTGGAGGTATACCCAGCGCCAGGTCGAAGTCGACGTTGGCTGTCAACCTGCGGGTATAGCCGAGATACACGGTGTTGGCGCTCTCGACCTTGATGCCGGCCGGCTGCGGGGTCAGGAATGCCGGTCCATTGCTGCTCAGGTTATCCGATTCCGAATGCACGGCAATATGCGCGTAGCCAATACGAACAGTATTTGGATGAGCCTCGTCCGCCATCGTTGACCAGGAAGCCAGGGCCAGCAGCGCGCCAATAGCGATTTGTGTTTTTTTCATGATCTTGTCGTCCTCGCCTTAGTGAGCCAAAACTTGCTGGAAGAATCCACGCGCTGCTGCAGTACAGAACGGTGGTACCAGGGTGCCGTGGTATGCGCCTGCCACTGCGACAGCAGGGTCCACGTGGGCGGCGATAGCGGCCGCAATCGCACCAGCCTTAGTCTGAGCAAAACCGACTTTAACGGCAGCAAACGGATCGGTCGCGCCGGTAGGTGCGGAATCCACATCCAGCACCGTCAGGGCAGCCGCCGGCAAGCCTTTGGCAAGGAAGTAACCGGCAGTTGCCTGGGTGCTGGCAAAGAACACGGTAGGATCGCCATTGCCGCCGCACAGCATCACCGGCACGTTAGGCACATAGTTGCGCAAGTCGTTCTTCACACCGGCTTTGCGGAAGCCGCTGGCTGGCGTGCAGTTCAGCGGGTCGGCAGGATTGACGCCGCAAGGATTAGCCTGCATATCTGCCAGATAGGTATTGCGGAAACTGGTCTTGATCAGGTTGCCGTCGCCGAAGAAGACGGCAAAAGCCGGAGTGAGCGGGCCTGGCAGCGAATCCTTGGCAAACAATGCAGCCTGCGGCAACTTACCCGAAGTGAACAGGCCGGTGAGGGACAGCGAGCCCGGCAGCAGGCTTTCTATGCCGGTGGCGTATTTGCTTTCGTAGATATCGCTAGGATTGGTATACAGGCCGCCGTAGGATTTTTGCCAGCTGGTGCTAATCAGCGGCAGGAACACCGTGCCGCCGGCATTGGGGGCGCCGGCGAATACCGTGTCGCCCAACAGGCTCATCGCATACGGACCGGACATGCCGGCCAACGCTGCTACCTTGAATTCGCTGGCATAGGTAGTCTGCATCGCGCGCTGGGTCGCCATCGCGACGTGGCCGCCTTGCGAGTAGCCGGAGATCACCAGTTTGCCGGAATCCGTCGCGCCGATAGCGGAAAATGCCTTGCGCGCCGCACGCAGCGAATCCACCATGTCATTGGCCGACTGCTCTGCGTTCAGGTAGGGATGGTAGCTCAGGGAAGAAACGTCATAGCCGGCGTAGTTGGGAGCAACCACGATGAAGCCTTGCGCCGCATACATCGCAGCCACCAGTGCGGCCTCGGTATTGTCGCGCAGGTTGGCCATGTTGAAGGATTTTTCAACGGTGGTGCCATGCGCATACAGGATGACCGGACGAGCGCCGCTACAGGCCGGATCTGAGCCCGACGGCACCATGATCGCGCCGGTTGCGTCGGTCGCTTCATTCGCGCCGCCTACCGTGCCGTATTTCATGTAATAAGTGGTGATCGCGCATTTTGGCACGCCGGTAAGCTGGGTAAAGCCGGGTTGCTTCGCCTCCAGCATGGCGGTAAACACCGCGGGTTCCAGTTTGGTCACGGCAGTGCCGTCAGCTTGAGGGATCGGCACCAGATTAGGCGGGTTCGCAACCAGCGAGCCGCGCGCCAGGCTAGTGTCGAGGGTAGGGCCGGCAGAACCGCCGCCACCGCCGCAAGCTGTCAAAGCAGCTGCCGACAGCAAACCCAGCGCGAAAGTATATTGACGCATCTTTTGTCTCCTATATAGATATTATGCAAGTATTGGAACGGTCGTTCTAAAACTTATCCACTAGTATGTCATTTGACAATAGTGATGAATAGCGAAAAATACAATTCCATACAAATCTAGAGTAAACACTCTCAAAAAAAACAACGCACTACGGAGCCGGGCTCGGTAGTGCGTCTATCGGGTTCGATTGCACCCCATTGCTGGTGCTGGTCAGGCCCGCTTCATCCTCAATGCGGAACGGCTGGGCGGCTTGCGGTTCTGACTGATGCAGGGGTTTTCATCAAGCAGCATCAGCCTCGACCGGGTCGCTCGCCGTGGCGGGATGAGCCACGGGAGCAACATGGGTTTTACCGCCAAAGTATTTTTTACCCCACAAACCCAATTTATCCATGTACGAGTAGGCAATCGGCACCACCAGCAAGGTCAGCATGGTCGAGGTAATGATCCCGCCTATCACCGCCCTGCCCATGGGCGCCTGTGATTCCGCCCCATCGCTCAAGCCTATCGCCATCGGCAGCATGCCGAAGATCATGGCCAGCGTGGTCATCAGGATAGGCCGCAAGCGCACCTGCCCCGCAGCCAGGATCGCGTCATGCTGCGACATGCCCTTCTTCTGCGACTGGTTGATGAAATCCACCAGCAGGATCGCATTCTTGGTCACCAGGCCCATCAGCATGATGAAGCCGATGATGGAAAAAATGTTCAGCGTGCTGCCGGTCACCAGCAAGGCCAGCAATACCCCGATCAGAGAGAACGGCAACGAGGTCATGATGGCCAGCGGCTGCAGGAAGCTGCCGAACTGCGAAGCCAGGATCAGGTAAATGAAGATCACCGCGATTCCCAGGGCCGCCATCGCCGAGCTGAAAGACTCTTGCATATCCTTGGTCTGGCCGCCGACGTCGAAGCGATAACCGGGTGGCAGTTCTATGGTCTTGACCAGGTTCTGCACTTCGCCGCCGACGTCCCCGGTCGGGCGCCCTTCCACGTTCGCATAGATGGCGGCGCGGCGCTCCAGGTTCTGGCGCTTGATCACGCGCGGGCTGGTGCCGGGGATGAATTGCACCACCTGGCGCAGCGGCACCATGATGGGTTTGCCGGTAGCGTCCAGCTTGTCGCTGGCCAGCGACAGTTCGCCCAGGTCGGAAATTTTCTGGCGGCCGGATTTTGGCAGCTGCACATTGATTTCGTAGTTCTGGCCATCCGGCGCCAGCCATTGGCCCAGGGTGTCGCCGGCGACGAAGGGACGCAGGGCTGCACCTATCTGTTGCACCGACAAGCCCAGGTCGTTCGCCAATTCATTATTCACCTTGACCAGCACGGTAGGATTGGCGCCGGTCAGGCTGCTCTCCAGGTCGGTAATGCCCTTGATCGCGCCTATCTTCAGCATGACCTTGTCTATCACTACCTGCAGCTTGTCCGCCTCGGGTCCGAGGATGGCGACATAGATGGGCTTGTTGTAGCCGACCCCCAGTTCTATGCCGGGTATGGTTTTCAGGCGCTGGCGTATCTGCATTTCCAGCTCCTTCTGCGATTTCCTGTGGACGACACGCGGATCGGTCAGTTTCAGGCTGACCTGGGCGGTATTGCGCTCGCCCTCTATGCCTACGCTGGTATTCATCGCGAGAATCTCGGGCATGCCTTTCAGCGCCGCTTCCACCTGACGGGCCTTGCCGTCGGTATACGCCAGGCTGGAGCCGACCGGAGTCTTCAGGTTCAGCGAGATCTGGCTCTCGTCGGTCTCGGGCACGAATTCGCTGCCGATAAAAGGCAACAGGAAGAAGCTGCCGACAAACAGGGAGAAGGCCACCAGCAGCGTGGTTTTACGCCACACCAGTACCCGCTCCAGCATGCGGCCGTAAATCAGGTGCACCTTGTCCAGGCCATGCTCCATTTTGTCCATCAATTTCTTCAGCCACGGCAAGCGCTTGAAGCGGTTTTCAACCGGGTCATGCCATACCGAAGACAGCATCGGGTCCAGGGTAAAGCTGACAAACAGCGAAACCAGCACCGCTACCGTCACCGTCACCCCGAACTGGAAGAAGAAGCGACCTATCATGCCCTTCATGAAAGCCACCGGGACAAACACCGCGACGATCGCAAAGGTGGTCGCCATCACGGCCAGCCCGATCTCATTGGTGCCGTCTTCCGCCGCCCTCCTGTGGTCCTTGCGCATGCCGAGGTGGCGCACGATATTTTCCCGGACCACGATCGCATCGTCGATCAGCAAACCTATGCACAGGGACAGCGCCATCAGCGTCAGGAAGTTCAGGGTAAAGCCAAAGGCTTTTAGTGCGATGAAAGTGGCGATCACCGAAATCGGCAGGGTCAACCCGGTGATGATGGTGCTGCGCCATGAGTGCAGGAACAGGAACACGATCAGCACCGTCAGGCCGGCGCCTTCCAGAATGGTTTCCTTGACGCCTGCCAGCGACTTCTTGACGTTGTCGGCATTATTGTAGTTGACGACAATTTCCACATCCTTGGGCAGGCGGCTCTTTAGATCGGCGATCGCTTCCAGGATGCCGTCGCCGACCTTGACGATATTGGCATCCTGGATCTTGGTAATCGCCACGCCTATGGCGCGCTGGCCGTTCACGCGCGAGATCGAGGTCTCTTCGCGTTCGCCGTCCTTGACGTCGGCAACCTGCTCCAGGTAGACCGGAGTGCCGGCGTGGCGCGCCACGATGATCTTGTTAAACCCGCGCGGATCGACGATCTTGCCTTCCAGCCTGACCAGTTGATCCCTGGCGCCCTGGGTGATCAGGCCGGCCGGCATGTTCTGGTTGGTCGCCTGGATTGCCGCCAGCACCTCGTTGACGCCCACATTATTGGCCGCCATGCGATCGGGATTCAGCTGCACCTGCACCTGGCGCACTACCGCGCCGCGCACGTCAACCCGGCCCACGCCCTGCACACCCTGCAGCTTCTTGCCTATGACCTGGTCGGTCATGGTCGACAGTTCACGCAGGCTGCGGCTCTTGGAGCTGATGGACAGCTGCACGACCGGCTGTTCATTGCCGTCGTTGCCGCCCTTGACGATCAGCGGGTCCTTGGCTTCCTTGGGAAAGCCGGACCGCACCTGCGCCACCTTGTCGCGCACTTCCTGGATCGCCTTGTCCGGGCTGACCGACAGTTCGAACTCTATCCAGTTGGCGCTGCGTCCCTCGTACGAGCTGGACATGATGCGCTTGACGCCGCTAATCGTGTTCAGCACATTTTCCAGCGGCTTGGTGATATCGTTCTCGACGATTTCCGGCGAAGCGCCGGGATAAGCCACCTCCATCCAGACCCCGGGCGACTGCACGTCGGGCATCTGCTCCAGCCCCAGCCCCTGGTAGGAAAACAGGCCCAGTACCACCAGCGCCACCATCAGCATGGTGGCGAACACGGGATTTTGTATGCTGACTTTAGTGATCCACATGGCTTAGCCTTTGGTCGAGGAAGCGGAAGACGCCGATGAAGCGGAAGCTGCCGGGCCGGTTTTAGTGCTGGCTGCCGCGCCTGCCGCAGCCGGTGCCGCCGCACTCAATTTAGGCATGCTGACCTTGCTGCCCGGCTTGACGTCGTCGAGCTTGGCAGAAATCACATTGGCGCCGGCGTCCAGCCCTTGCAATACCTGCACCACGCCCTCGTCCTCATTGCGCAAACCCAATTTGACGGCTTGCTGCTGGACCTGGTTGTCGACGATCTTGTAGACGATATCCTTGCCGCTTTGCTGGCGCACCGCACTCAAGGGCATGACGGGGTAGGACCCGGTTCTCTCCAGCGTCAGGCTGCCCTTGGCAAACATGCCGCCCTTCAGGGCGCCATCGGCATTATTCACTTCTATATATACCAGCATGGAGCGCGAACCGGCCTCAGTCGCAGGATTGATGCGCGCCACCTTGCCGCTGAAACTGCGGCTGCTGAACCCGTCCACATTGAAGCTGACGGTCTGGCCTATCCTGACCCGCGGAATTTCACTGGACGGCACTTGCGCCTCCAGTATCAGTTGCGACAGGTTGACGATGGTAAACAACGGGCTGTCGGGAGATACCTTCTCACCGGCCTGCACGCTGCGCTTGCTGACGATGCCGTCCACCGGCGATTTGATCAATGTGTCGGCGACCGCGATCTGCGCCACTTCACGTTGCGAGATGGCTGACTTCAGGCTGGCCTGGGCCAACTCCACGCCATTGTGCATGGTGTCGAAGGCATTCTGGGAAATGTAGTTTTGCTTGAGCAAGGTTTCATTGGACTGGCGATTTTTTTGCGCCAGCGACAGCTTGGCCCTGGCCTCATCCACCATGGCTTCCTGGGTGGTCAGCCTGGCGTGCAGATCGGCGCCGTCAAAACGGGCGATCACTTGCCCCTTCTTGACCGGCATGCCTTCCTGCACCAGGGTCTCACGCACTTCGGCTGCCACTTTGGAGCGCACCGTCGCCTGGCTGACCGGCATCAGCGAGCCTGAAATAGGCAGGTTAACGGCGACCTCGCGGATTTGCACCTGGGTCACATCGGCCGGCGCTAGTTCAAATATGACCTCTTTCTTGGCCGCTTTATTCGTGGTCTGCGCCTGCGCCGAGGTGTTCTTCGAATACACCATCCAGCCACCACCCGCGATGCCTATGATTACCAGGCCTATGACGGGCACGCGCCAGCGTTTACGGGAATTGGGGGCCAACTGTATGCTGTCTGTCTTCATGATTTTACTTTTATGGATTTATGTTTGCCGTATTGCACTCAATAATGACAAGCCTGTGCTGGACGTCATCCCTGAGCACTCACCTTGTGCCGTCCAGGCAGGGCCGGGACGCACAGGTCTGTCCCCTGCCGTGAAAACGAGGGGAAAATTAATTACTAAGTGAAATTTTTATCATTTTTGCCACCTTGTTTTAAATTTTTTGCAACGGGACAATGATGGTCTTTCTATTTCCTGGCGACTTGCCAGGTTCAGACCATGCGCAGGCAAAGAAGTTCGCTGAAATGTTGCGCAGCCCTATTTTTTGCCGATGTTGGCACTGTAAGCCTATCGGCATCGGGTCGCGAACTGTATGCGACGAAATGCATAATCCGGCGCTTAGAATAAAAATACGGCGGGATGAGCGGTGGGCCGACGGGGCGACAGCGCGGCTAAGGCCAGCATAGTCTGCAATCGGCGGCAAGGAAAGGCAGGAGTGCCAGGGGGAGAGAAGGCGCCTGTTCCCGGCAGGAACAGGCGTAGAGGAGGAGCTTGACCGGCTCAGGCCTTGCCGGACTTGGCCAGCCAGTTATCCACAGCCAGCTTGCCGGGGCCAAAGGCGACCAATATCAACAGCAGCAATCCCCAGTAAAAATGGTCATTGATCGCTGCCGGACATTCAAATTTCCATAGCTGGGGATAGGAAATGACCGCCATCGCGTTGACCACAAACAGGCCCAGCGCCGCCGGTCGGGAAAACAGGCCCAGCACCAGCAAGACCGGAAACACCAGTTCGCCGCCCGCGCCCAGCATCGCCGCCAGTTCCGGCGGCAGCAAGGGTACGGTATATTCTTCGCGGAATAGCGACAGGGTGCCGTTCCAGTCCCCTACTTTGACCATGCCTGCCTTGAAAAACTGCCAGCCCACAAAGAGGCGCAGCGCGAGCGACAGCAAAGGTCCGCCCCAAAGTTGCAACACGCTATCAAAGCGAGTGCTAAGCCCATGCAAGTGCAAGAGTCGATTCATGATTTTTCCCTGTTGTTTCCCTGCTGATTATTTTGATTGTTGACGAGTATTTTTTGGTTGGCAAAGCTCAGGCTGGTGTGGCTTGGCCCGGCGCTACCGCAATTGCCTCGCCAAACATGCCTGCTGCAAACCAGCGCGACAATTCCTGGGCGATCTCAAACTGCGCATCTTCCTGCAAGCCTATTTCCAGCGCCTCGCCCAGCAAACGCCCCTGCGCCAATGCCTGCAGTGCCAGGTAGGCCGCCTTGCTGACCGGCATGACTTGCACCCGCCATTCGGGCCTGCTGACCACCGCATAGCTTTCCACCCGCAATTGTTCGGGGTAGGACAATTCACTTCCCGCCTGGTGCGACAACCAGACGGCGGCAGTCGCCCATGCCGATTGATGCAGGCAACAAGCAGGGTGCAGCGACAAGCGCAGTTGCTCCAGTCCATGCACCGTAAGCGTGCCCAGGCCTGCCAGGCTCAATACCTGCGTATCGGCGCGATAATAGGCCCGGTGCACCAGCCACTCCAGCTCAGCCACCTCGGCAAAATAGGGGTAAGCCGCCACGCTGTCGGATTGCGCCAGGAATCCGGCAAATCCAGCGCCGAAATGATTCAGGTCGCCGTCTTGTGACGGGTGCAAACGCCCATATTCACGCGCCAGTTGCGCAAAAAAACCTTCCCCCACCAAGGCCCGGATGACAGGAAAGGCATTCGCCAGCGCTTGCTCCCAAATCGCGTTCAGGTTGCCGCGATACAGTGCCAGCCTGTCCCTGACTGAGACAGGGTCGCCGCCGAACAGCGCCACGCTGCCATCTATCTGGCTAAAGTCGAGCAAGGCGGCAGCGAATTGCTGCTGCATATCCTGCAGCGACCGGCTCGTTGCCGGCAAACCTGGCTCCATAGTCTTATGCGGCATGAATGGCCTCCCGCAGGTTTGTCCGGTATTGTTCGGCCTTCCGGGCTTCGTCCAGCAATACCGCCAGGTCGGGAATATCGGTATCCCACTCTATCAGGGTAGGGATATCGCTACCGAGCAAGCGGCAGGCCTGCCGGTATAATGCCCATACCTGCTGGTCGACCCGGCTGCCGTGGTTGTCTATCACACAGCTATCGGTGCGCAAGTGTCCCGCCAAGTGTATTTCGGTGATGGTGCCGGCCGGCAAATTGGCCAGTTGACGCAGCGCCTCTAGCGCATCCTCGCCGTGATTGCATTGGTTCACATACAGGTTATTCACATCGAGCAAGATGCCGCAGCCGGTGCGCCGCGCAACTTGTGACAAAAATTCGACCTCGGACATATCATCCGCGGCAAAGCGCAAATAGGTCGATACGTTTTCCAGAGAAATCCGGCGTTTCAGCACGTCCTGGCTCAGGTCTATCCTGTCACACACCAGGTCCAGCGCGGCCTGTATCAGCGGCAGCGGCAGCAAATCGTTCAGTTGCCGTCCCGCAATTGCCCCCCAGCACAAATGCTCGGACACTAATCCAGGCTGTATCCTGTGCGCCAGTTGCTGCAGACGCTGCAAATGCGCGACGGAAAAACCTCGCGCCGATCCCAGACCCAAACCGACCCCATGCAGGCTGACCGCATAGTCGCGGCGCAGCTGCTGCAAGACATGCAGGTCATAGCCGCCATCGCCGAAATAATTCTCGGAATGCACCTCCAGCCAGCCTATATCGACCGGTGCACTGAGAAAGTCCTGGTAGTGCCGGCTGCGCAAGCCTATGCCGGTGCCATCTACGACCGCGGTATCGGGCTTGCGCATGGTGTGAGCTGGGACAGGTAGATCCACGACTTGACGATTAAGCGGCTTTATCCAGCTTGCCGCCCATTTTTTCGCAAGTACCTGCAGGTACTTTTTTCCAATCGCTAGGATCGTTATCTTTCTTGGCCTGGCCTGCGCAAGAATGGCTGCCAGACTTGTTGGCGCAATCATTCTGGCCCGCTTTGGCAACGCCAAAACATTTTTCTGTCTTCGCCGGTTCAGCGGCCATCGCGACGGTGGAACCCAACAGACCTGCCAGTGCTACTGCGATCATTGCCTTGTTATTCATTTGAAACTCCTCAATGGTTGAAAAAAAATTTCAGAACAGATGCCCAGGTTGAACAGGGCATTTTCGACTACTGACATATAGTCGGGTGGAGCAGGCATACCTTACACAAGATTTTTAAAAAAATCATGTGCTTATGATAAAAACCATCCCACATCGTGCGATTCTCACCAGCCATCGCATTATTTTGTACGCGCCCACGGCGCAAACGGTTTCATAAGCAACAGTCTTCCCCTCCGTGAGGGCGATATTCATTTAAGATGAGGATACCGGAAACCACGGCATTCTCTTTCACTATGCAAACAATGATGGACCATCAAAGCGCTCTGGCGCAATTAAGAAGCAGCCTGGCTACGCTGCAGGGCAAAACCATGCCGGTGACGGATTTTTGCCGGACCTGGCGCCAACACCAGGACTTGCTGGCGGCCTTGCCGCCACGCTACGCCCAGGTGCAGGAAGACTTGCTGGGCAGGCTGGAAGCCGGCAGCTTGTTCAGCGAGGAAAGCTGCTCGTTCAGCCAGGCCGATTTGCTGACGCAATTAGGGATGTGGCTGGACAAGGCTGAGCAACAGCTGGGAAACATATGACCGACATGAAATTCGATACGCGTCCGGAAAGCGCCGGCTTTAGCGCGGCCGGGCTGCGCCATTTGACGACCCGCATGCAAGCCGACATAGAGGCCGGAAAAATACCCGGCGTCGTCATGCTGATCAGCAGGAAAGAGCAGCTGGCTTATGCGCAGGCCCTGGGCCGGCAGGGGCCGGATAGCCAGCAAGCGATGGCGCTGGACAGCATATTCCGCATCTACTCGATGACCAAGCCGGTAGTCTCGATTGCGACCATGATGCTGGCCGAGCAGGGGCATTTCCTGATCAGCGATCCGGTGTCACGCTACCTGCCTGAGCTCAAGCATGTGCAGGTAGGCGTCGCCAGTAGCGACGCTTCCGGCAATACCGTACTGAAGCTGGAAGCGGCCAGGCAGGAAATGACGATACAGGATTTGCTCAGGCATACCTCCGGCCTGACCTATGGCATTTTCGGTGAATCGCTGGTAAAGGACTGTTATCGCAACAACCGGGTCGAGGCCGCCGACATCAGCAACACGGAATTGATCAGGCGCCTGGCCACCGTGCCGCTGGCCTACCAGCCAGGCACGGTATGGGAATACAGCCGCTCCACCGATGTCCTGGGGGCGCTGATAGAGCGCGTCAGCGGATTGAGCCTGGACGTCTTCCTGCAGCAACACATTTTTGCCCCTCTAAAGATGGTGGATACCGGATTCTGGGTGCCGGCCAGCGAGCAGCACAGGATAGCCGAGGCTTTTGCCGAAGATCCCGAAACCGGCACCCAGGTCAGCTTGCTCGATGTGACGCAGCGCCCACTGTTTCTATCGGGCGGCGGCGGCCTGGTATCGACCGCCGCAGACTACCTGCGCTTTGCCCGCATGCTGCTCAACCACGGCAAGCTGGACGGGGTACAGATCATCGCCCGCAAAACCCTGGAATTCATGCGCAGCGACCATCTCGGCGAATTGCCGCTGGCCAGGACCGGGGCCAGCTACCTACCTGGCCCCGGCTATGGTTTCGGCCTGGGCTTTGCCGTCAGGCTGAGCACGGGGGCCGCGTATACGCCGGGATCGGTCGGCGACTATAATTGGAGCGGGCTGGCCGGCACCTACTTCTGGATAGATCCGCAACAGGAAATGATTGCCATCTGGCTCATGCAGGCGCCAGAACAAAGGGCACATTATCGGCAGTTGTACCGCAATTTGGTGTATGCTGCGCTGCTTTAAGCACTAAGCACTAAGCACTAAGCACTAAGCACTAAGCACTAAGCACTAAGCA
>JAZJYH010000052.1:0-45798 GCA_040390485.1 Pseudomonadota bacterium | reverse complement strand
CCGAGCAAATCAGCAAGCTGGGCCCGGTAACCCATATCCGCTTTAATATGTTCCCGGACGGCGGCGTCTCGCGCCTGCGTCTGTGGAGCCGCCTGGCGTAAGCAGCCTGACGCCACTCAGCTATTCCGGTAATTTGTAGGGTGGGCACACAGTGCCCACGCCGACTCCCACCACACGCATAGAGAACCCGCATGCCAGCCCTGACCATCCAACCCCTCACCCGCGCCAGCTTCGCCCCCTTCGGCGAAGTCATCATGCTCGACGACGCCCGCCATTACGCTATCAACCAGGGCACCACCGAGCGCTACCACGCGCTGGCCACGGCCGACACCGCCAGCGAAGGCGGCCAGCCCATCATCAGCCTGTTTCGCGGCCAGCCGCGCGCGCTGCCGCTGGAAATCGCCATCATGGAACGCCACCCGCTGGGCAGCCAAGCCTTTATCCCGGTCACGCAAAACCAGGATGACGAATACCTGGTGGTGGTGGCGCCGGCCGGCGAGTTCCAGCTGGAAAACCTGCGCGCCTTTTTAGGACGCGGCTTCCAGGGCGTGAATTATGCGAAGGGGGTATGGCACCATCCGCTGATCGCGCTGCACCGGGTCAGCGACTTCCTGGTGGTGGACCGCATAGGCCAGGGCCACAATTGCGATGAGATTCCTGTGCAGGGCGACTTGTGGCTGACCGAGGAGTTCATCCAGCGGGTCGGCGACACAGTTGCCGCCGGCAGGTAGCAAGTCCGGCCCGGCAATCGGATGGCCGGCATTGTTCAGGATGAATCCGGATACGGAATAAGCTATATAATAAATACTGCATTAAGGTGCTGCCAAACATAATATTATATGCAGCTTCAAATTGAACGGACCATCAATGAGACTCACCGCCTTTACCGATTACACGCTGCGTACCTTGATGTACCTGGCCATGCATAGGGATAAGCTGGCGACTGTCCACGATATCGCAGAGTTGCATCATATTTCGCAGCATCACCTGACCAAGGTCGTGCACCAGCTGGGATTGACGGGCGTGATAGAAACGGTGCGCGGACGTCATGGCGGCTTCCGGCTGAACCGGGAACCGGCAGACATCAATATCGGACAGGTCGTGCGCAGCAGCGAATCGGATTTCTTCATGGCGGAGTGCTTTGACCAGGAACACAATACCTGCGTCTACAACCCGGGATGCGTATTAAAAGGCGTATTGAGCGAGGCGACCAGTGCCTACCTGGCTACGCTGGACAAGGTCACGCTGGAACAGCTAGTGCCGAAAAGCGCCGGTCACACTAAAAAAGAGCCGGCCAGCAGCCCGGTCAAGCTACATCGCCAGCGCCCATCCTAGCCTGTTCCGGCTGCACCTGCACCTGGCTTGGCCGTAGCGCCCGTCCATCCATCCTCCCAGGCCCTGAGCTGGCCGGCCGGCATCGGCTCGCTGACAAAATAGCCTTGCGCGACATCGCAACCGAGGGCGGCCAGACTATCCCAGGCAGCCAGGCTCTCTACTCCTTCGGCCACCACTTCCAGTCCCAGGTTATGACCCAGCTCTATGGTGGAGCGCACGATCACTGCCGAATCGCTGTTTTCCGTCATGGGGATGACAAAAGACTGGTCGATCTTGAGGGAGTCTACCGGCAATTTCTGCAAATAGCTGAGGCTGGAATAGCCGGTGCCGAAGTCGTCAATGAACAGCTTGCTGCCAAAGGACTTTAATTGCGTCAAGGTTTCCAGCGCGCTGGCGGGGTCTTCCATCAATGCGCTCTCGGTGAGTTCGAATTCGATCAACTCCGGCGGCACGCCCCAGTGGGAATGCATGCCCTGGATACGGCCGGCGAGATTGGGGTCGCGCAGGTCGTGCGCCGACAGGTTGACCGATAGCGCCCGCTCCAGCCCGCCCTGCAGCCAGGCGTGGCTTTGGCGAAATGCAGATTCGAGCACCCAGTTGGTGAGCGGCGTGATCAATCCCGCCTGCTCGGCGAGCTTAATGAATTCGCTGGTGGAGATCATGCCGTATACCGGATGCCGCCACCTGACCAGGGCTTCCGCTCCATGCACCATGCGGGAAGCGATGGCTATCTTGGGCTGGCAATACAGCAGTAGTTCATCCTGTTCTATGGCCCGACGCAAATCTCCCATCAGCGAAAGCCGCCTGGTATGCCGCTCTTCCTGGCCGCCGGTATAGACGGCGTAGCCGCCGCGCATCGAGCGCGCGCAGCGCTGTGCCGCATTTGCCCGCCTAAGCAGTGCGTCCGGGGTCGGAGCGTGATCCGGATACAAGGCGATGCCTATGGTCACGCTGGCATCCACGTTGAGGCCGGAGACCTCGACCGGCTGATGCAAAATGCTGGCAAGCCGCTCTGCCGTCTGGCGGGCATACTCAACACCGCCTCTCGGCAGCAGCAAGGCAAACTCTGCTTCCCCGACCCGGACCAGGGTTTCGTTTTCCTGCACGGTTTGCGCCAGGCGCCGTGCCAGTTCCTGCAGCAATTCATCGCCTGAACGGTAACCCAGGACTTTATTGATTTCGTGAAAGCGGCCGACCTCCAGGTGCAATAAGGCGAGCGGCTGGCGCAACTGCCGGGCCACCTTGATGGCAGCGTCCAGCAACTCCAGCAAGAAGGTGCGGTTGGGCAAATCGGTCAGGGCGTCGTAGTAGGCCAGGCGGGCGATGGTCGCTTGCGCCTCACGGTGCTTGGCGCGCGTACGTAAATTGGAGATGCCATGGGCCAGGTCGGCGGCGAGATCGCTGAGCAGGGCGACTTCATTGCGATCAAATGCCTCCGGTTCGGTGGCAGCCAAACCCAGTGCGCCAAATATTTCTCCGTCTATGCTCAGTGGAAAGGCGCTGAAAGAAGCGTAGCCTTTCCTGACGGCCTCTTCCCGCAAAGGAGCGAAGTTGGGACCGGAATACGCGGGATCGGTGAGCAAATTCCTGCCTATGCTGGGCTTGCCGGTGCGGATTGCGGTCCCGCTGCCGGTATGTCCGAGTTCAGTATCGGCCCAGGTGGAATTGAGCGCATCCAGCAAGTCTTTTTCTATACCGACACACTCCATCCAGCGGATAGTTTTCTTTTCATCATGCTGTGCATAGCCGACGCAGGCCAGGCTATAACCACCCTGTTCGACGATGACCCGGCACATTTCCCTGAGCAGTTCCGGCTCGGCCGATGCACGCAGCAAGGCGCGGTTGACTGCGCTCAAGGTCCTGAGTGCGCGGTTAACACAGGCCGCGTCACACGGCGCTTCGCGCGCATGTTCAGCCGTTGGCGCAGGAGTGCTGCTTTGGCCGGCCACGGCGTCACGCGCGCCGTCAAGCGAGGCGCCCGTTGGGGAATCGACAGGATGGGCCATATCCGGCTCCGGCGGTCATAATGGCTTTATTATAATCAGCGCCGGCGAGCATATCTAGCGGAGAATCCGCCCCGGCCTGGCAATTGCGCCAAGCCGCGGCGCCAACTATCCAGGGAAGAAACACTGCTCCAGGAAAACTTGATTCAAGGCAGCACGCCAGCGACGCGGGCCTAAGCCTTCTCTTGCCGGTACAGCACCATGCCGGCGTGATAAAGAATGCCGCCCCTAAACTCGCCGTCCGCCGTGAACCCGGTGTCGTCAACATAATCGATATACTCGCCGCTCAGCACATAGTCGCCGGTATACGCGCTCTGCTGCGTGCCGCGCGCCTCGTCGTACCTGCCGTTCGGCAGCAAGCGATGGCGGATGTGCCCGTCTTGGGTGACCCACAAGCCCACGTATTTGTTTTGCTTGCCTGGTTTCATTTGCATCTCTCCCCGGTAGTTTGCATACCTGATACTAAGCAGGGCGGCGAATGGTTTGAATACCCAAACTTGGGAAAAGATTGCCTAATCCTCTATTCCTGTGGATGTTGACGCTGCGTGCTCTGCAGGGAAGGGAAGCGATTGAATTTTCCGTAGCGCTTTTTCCTGTCCGGCAAAACAGGCAGCGTTCCTTGGAGCGCCGCGAGTCCCGTAGGCAGATAGGGCGACTTCCCTAAACGGCCAATTTACCCGGATAAGCACGGATGCCACGCAGGAATTCGATACGGCGCTCGCCTGCCAGCAAGTCGGGCAGGGCGGCTTCATAGGCTTGCCGGTAGGGCTTGCTCAGATGGTGCTGCATAAAATATTCGCGGCTGCAGGCCCAGTTCTCATACAGGACGACGGTATCGGGTTCGCTCAAATCCTCGTGCACCCAGGTGTTGATGAAATCGGGTTCTTTGGCCATGGCATCGAGCACTTCGAACAGCATCTTGTGCATTCGCTCGCGTGCCTCGGGTTTGGCCGGCAGGTGGACGATGAAGGAAATGGTATCGGACATAATTTGCTTTCAATAGATTGTGGTTCAGGCAGAAAAACGGGCCCTGCCGTGCGGCGCCGTCAATGCCAGATCGGGACCGGACGGGATGATGCCGGTAGGATTGATCGATCCGTGGCTGCCGTAATAGTGGGCCTTGATGTTGTCAAGATTGACGGTGCCGGCGACGCCGGGCTGCTGGTACAGGTCGCGCACATAGGGCCACAGGTGTGCATAATCGGCTATGCGGCGTATGCTGCATTTGAAATGACCGACATACACGGCGTCAAAGCGTATCAGGGTAGTGAACAGGCGCCAGTCAGCCTCGGTCAGGCGGTTGCCGACCAGGTAGCGCTGGCCAGCCAGGCGCTGGTCCAACAGATCCAGTGCAGCAAACACATCGGCGACCGCTTCATCGTAGGCATGCTGGGTGGTGGCGAAGCCGGCGCGATACACGCCATTGTTGAGATTGGGATAAATATAGGCATTGATCTCGTCTATTTCCTGGCGCAGATCTGGCGGATAGTAGTCGCCTGGAAGCGCGCCCAGGCCGTCGAACGCGCTGTTCAGCATGCGGATGATTTCCGAGGATTCATTGCTGACGATGGTCGCGGTTTTCTTGTCCCATAGGACGGGAACGGTGACCCGTCCCGTATAGTGCGGATCGGCCAGGGTATACACTTGATGCATGCGGGTGAAATGATTCACCGTGTCCGGCACCACCTGGTCGCCGTCATAAAAGGTCCAGCCCTCGTTGCCCATGAAGGCGTTGACCACCGACACCGAGATCATTTCTTGCAGGCCCTTCAGCTCGCGAAAAATCAGGGTACGATGCGCCCAGGGACAGGCCAGCGATACATAAAGATGATAGCGCCCCGCTTGGGCCTGGTAACCGCCTGTGCCGCTGGGGCCGGCGCTGCCGTCGGCGGTGATCCAGTTGCGGAAACTGGAGGCCTTGCGCACGAACGCTCCGCCGGTCGATTTGGTGTCGTACCAGTCGGTGCGCCATTTTCCTTCTACTAATAAACCCATGCTTTACTCCTAATTATTTCTGTTTTGATCTAGCTGGTCCCGATTACCGCGTTGCCGACTAGGCCGCCGCGGTTTTTCAGGTAGTGATCAGCCCGGCGGCCAGGTACTGGCAAGAACCGCTTGTTTAAGCTACGGCATGACGCCCGGCGGCCATCTGCAGCGCTACCTTGGCCACTCGCGCGCCCAGGTGTTCCGATGTCTTCAGGTCGGCGCTGGTGGCGGCTTCGTCCGGACCTTCGTCGGCATTGGATTGGGCGCCGGCGCCGAGGAAAAAGCCGTGCCGGTTCAATGCGTCTTCCGTGCTTTTCGAGTTATTGTGGCCGGGCGGCAGGCCGAGGTTGACCCAATGCATGCCGTGCTGGGCAGCAAAGATGGTGAACTGCTGCAGTACGGCCAGCTTGTCGCCGGAGCGCGATGCCGCATTGGTAAATCCGGCAGCAATCTTGTTGGCCCATTTGCCGCCTTTGGCGAATACCTTGCTGGAGGTCGCTTCCATAAAGCCTTTGAACTTGGCGGAAGCACTGCCCATGTAGGTGGGCGAGCCAAAGATGATCGCATCCACGGTTTCCAGTTTGTCCCAGTACTGGTCGATATCGTCCACGCTGATCAGCAGGCTCTCGATACCGTTCACGCTGGCCGCTCCGCGTGCGACCGCTTCCGCCTGTTTGGCGGTGTGGCCGTAGCCGCTGTGATAAACGATGGCAACGCTAGTAGTTTTGTTCATGTTGATTCCTTTGAAATTGGTGTGTTATTCGCGGCGCGGGCCGCGAATGGAATAAGGGAAACTTAGAGTTGGCTCATGCCGCCGTCAACGATCAACTCGGTGCCGACGATGAAGGCCGCTTCAGGGGAAGACAGGTAGACCACGGCGCTGGCGACTTCATCCGGGGTGCCGAAGCGTTTCAGCGGGATTTGCGACTGTATGCCCGCAGCCAGTTCATTCAATTGTTCGGCAGGCATACCCAGGCGGCCATACAAAGGTGTGCTGATCGGGCCGGGGCTGACTACGTTGACGCGCACGCCGCGGCCTATCAATTCGGCAGACAGGGTCTTGGCGAAAGAAATCAGCGCAGCCTTGCTGGCGGCATACACACTGGAGCTCGGCATGCCGATATGGGCATTGATGGAGCCGTTCAGCACGATCGCCGCACCGTTATTGAATAGTGGGGTCAGGGCCTGGATCGCAAAGAAAGTACCCTTGACGTTGACATTGAAGGTCTGGTCCCACAGATCTTCGTCGATCGCTTCCAGCGGGCCGAATTTGGCTACGCCGGCGTTGAAGAAGACCGCATCCAGTGTGATGCCTTGCGCTGTCAGGGTCTGCGCCAGTTCCCTGGCTGCCTTGATGTCGCCGGCGTCATTGCGCAGGGCAATGGACTGGCCGCCCAATTGTGCCTTGGCAGTATCCAGCGTCGCCTGGTCGCGGCCGGTGATGATCACCCGTGCACCTTGCCTGGCGAATTCCAGAGCGGTTGCCAGGCCTATGCCGCTATTGCCGCCGGTAACCAATACGGTTTTGTTGTCGAAACGTTTCATGATTGCTCCATTCATTTAGTTGAGATTGCTAAGACAGATGTGTGTTTGTCTGTGCATTCACTATATGAGCCGGCAGTGCCCGGAACAATGCTATAAGCCTTCATGCATCGTTTAGTATTTGTGAATTGATGGGGCAATAAGTGCGGTAAATGTTGCTTTATTGAAAAATAAAGTGACCATGCTCCCTCATCCAGGCATACCGGTTTTTTTTTAATTACTTGCTTGAGCAATTACCGCATATACACGAGGGGAATTGGCGATGTTTAGCCTAATTCCCGGAAAAATTGTTACCATCTTCACAATTTATGAATCAACCCAGGAGCTGAATATGGACCGCCTGCGCGCGATGGAAGTATTTGTGGAAGTAGTCCGCAAGAACGGCTTTGCCCGCGCTGCCGAGGCACTCGATACCTCGCCGGCCAATGTGACGCGTATCATCAGCGACCTGGAATCCCACCTGGGCACCCGGCTGCTGAACCGCAGTTCGCGCAAGATGTCGTTGACCGAGAGCGGCGAGGCGCTGTATGAAAGGGCCAAGTCCATCGTCGAGGAAATGGTGGAGGTCGAGGCCATCGCCTCATCGGCCTCGATGCAGCCGCGCGGCCTGTTGCGCATCAATGCGCCGCTCAGTTTCGGCATCCTGCACCTGGCGCCGCTATGGCCGAAATTCATGCAAGCCTATCCCGAGGTGGAGCTGGAGGTCGCTCTGATCGACCGGGTGGTCGACATCGTGGAAGAGGGCTACGATCTGGCAATCCGGATTTCGCGTAGCGGCACTACCGCCTATGCGGCCCGCAAGCTGGCGACTTCGCATAATATCGTCTGCGCTTCTCCCGAGTATGTGCGCCGGCACGGGGCCCCGGCTACCCCCTCCGAGCTGGCCAGCCACAGCTGCATCGTGTATAGCTACGCGGCCACCGCGGACGAATGGAATTTTCTCGATGAAAAAGGGAATACGCATGCGGTAAAGGTTCCCTACACGATGCGCACCAATAACGGCGATACCGCCCGCTCGGCGGCGCTGGCCGGCGCCGGCATCATCTGGCAACCGAGCTTCATCATCGGCGCCGACTTGCGTGCGGGGCGCCTGGTGCAATTGCTGCCGGGATACCGCTTGCCCGATATCGACGTACTGGCGATGTATCCCAGCCGCCGCCACCTGAGCGCCAAGGTGCGCGTGATGATAGATTTCCTGGCCGAGGCGTTCAAGGATACGCCTCCATGGGACATGGATAGCTAGAACTGCTATTGCACGGTGACGTAGCGCGAAGTATTTTCGGCCGGCATCAAGGCCAGGGAATTCTTCATCTGTGTCGCCTCTTCCACTGGGGTACGGCCAAAAAAGCGCTTGAATTCGCGACTGAACTGCGAGCTGCTCTCATAGCCGACCCGGGTCGCCGCAGTTGCTGCACTCAGCCCGTCTTGTATCATCAGCAGGCGCGCCTTGTGCAGCCTGGTGGTTTTCAGGTATTGCATCGGCGATGTGGTGGTCACGCCCTTGAAGTTGGCGTGAAACGCGGCAATACTCATGCCGGCTTCGCTCGCTAGCGTGTCGACGTCGATATCGCCTGCATAGTCGGCATGGATGCGCCGCAGGGCCTTGCTGATTTTCCCGAAATGGCTTTGATGCGTCAGTGCTGCGCGTATCGCGGGGCCTTGTTCGCCGGTCAGCACGCGGAAATAGATTTCGCGCATGATGGCCGGGCCAAGCACACTGGAGTCAATTGGCGACATCAATGCTTCCAGCAGGCGCAGCACGGCATCGCTGAGTTTGTCGTCCAGCGGAGTAGAGCACATGCTGACCGGCGGTGCGGCGACGTGGCGGTGCGCTTCGTCCAGCGACAGCACCAGCTCGGCCGCGACTGCCAGGTTGATGCGTATGGAAATTGCCAGCAGCGGTTCTTCCGCAGTGGCGATGGTCTCGCTTTCGAAGGGCAGCGGCACCGATAGCACCAGGAAATGCCGGGCATCGTAGGTATGCACCTGGTCACCGAGGTAGCCGCGCTTTCTTCCCTGGCAAACCACCACGATGCTGGGTTCGTACAGAGCCGGGGTGCGCGGTATGGGCTTGTTGGAGCGCATGAATTTGATGCCGTCCAGCGCCGACAGCGTGTATCCCTCGGAAGGCGCGAGCCGGCCTATCAATTCTATCATTCGCCGCTGGCGCAATTCTTCCTGGTCCGGGGATGTGTTCATGATGACGGCAATCAAATGGTGAGCAACAGGCATCCATTTAACTATATTAGTACTGCAGCAGTCTACGCACCAATAGGATTAGGCAATACATACAGACTAATGGGCAGCCCAATATCCGCCTATCGCCTGCCTCAGCGATCCAGCACCAGGCCAGTCATGCGAAAGAAGAAACGGCTGTTGCTGCCTGGCAGCAATATAAATCTTTGCAAAGAAGCCTGCAATTCCAGCATCCCCGGCCGCGATACGCGGCAGGAGACAGCCTTTTTTAGATGCCAGGCCTACCTGGAAGCCTTCACGGTGCTATAGCTGGAAATCAGGTTGCGATAGTCCGGGATGTGGTGCGAGAACAGCGCGCCCAGGCCTTCGACGTCGTTGCGCCAGTCTCTATGCAATTCGCAGGCGACGCCGAACCAGCTCATCAATTGGGCCCCGCCTTCGGCCATGCGGTTCCAGGCCGCATTCCGGGTGACTTCATTGAAGGTGCCGGAGGCGTCGGTCACCACAAACACTTCAAAGCCTTCCTTCAATGCAGACAGCGCGGGGAAGGCGACGCATACTTCGGTGACTACGCCGGCGATGATCAGTTGCTTGCGGCCGGTTGCCTTGACGGCCTTGACGAAGTCTTCATTGTCCCAGGCGTTGATCTGCCCGGGCCGCGGGATGAACGGCGCTTCCGGGAAAATCTGCTTGAGCTCCGGCACCAGCGGCCCGTTCGGGCCGTCTTCGAAGCTGGTGGTCAGGATGGTCGGCAGCTTGAAATACTTGGCCAGGTCGGCCAGTGCCAGCACATTGTTCTTGAACTGGTCGGGGCCGATGTCGCGTACCAGCGACAGCAGGCCGGCCTGGTGGTCAACCAGTAATACTGCGGCCTGGTCTTTGTCCAGACGATGATAGGTAGCAGCCATTTGATACTCCTTTGGAAGATTAAGTGCGCTGGGAATCCAGTGTTTCATGGTTGGTCGCGACCGATTGCGCTTTCAGGTAGCTCTCGATCAGCAACTGGTAATGCGGCATGGCTTCGGCATACACCTCGGCCCATTGCTGCGCATCGGGCCGGTTCCACGAACCTTGCAATTCGGACAGCGTGCCCATGGTGTCGATGGGCACCACGCCGGCCTGCACCAGGCGCGCTATAGTCAGGTCGGAGGCCATCCTGGACACCGTGCCGGAAGCATCGACCACCGCGAACACCTTGTAGCCGGCCGCCACGGCGCTGATGGAGGGGAAGGCCAGGCAGACGCTGGTGATGGTGCCGGCGATGATTAGGGTTTTTTTGCCGGTGGCTTCGACCGCGGCGACGAAGTCGGGGGCGTCAAAGGCATTGATCTCGCCTTTGCGGGCGACATACCTGGCGTGCGGCGCTGCCTTGTGGATTTCCGGGATCAGCGGCCCGTTCGGTCCCTGCGGCACCGACGCGGTGGTGATGACCGGCATCTTCAGTAGATTGGCCGCTTTCGCCAGCGCGGTGACGTTGGCGCGCAATTGCGGCAAGTCGATGTCCTTAACGACCTGGAACAGTCCGCTCTGATGGTCAATCAGCAGCATCGCCGCATCATCAGGGTCTATCACCGGTTTTTTGCCATTGAAATTGGCTATGTTGCCGAATGCACTCATTGCTACTCTCCTTAGTGGTGTCGGCTTGGACGCCGACATGGCGGGCTCGCACCCATGGGGCCGGCCCTATGCGGGCCGGCCATTCCTGTGAAAAATTTCCGATGCGCGGCTGCCTCGGCTCAACGAAGAACTCATGCGGAATTCAAATGCGGCCAAAGTTGCCGCTGTTGAAGTCCTGGATCGCCTGCTTGATCTCGGCGGCGGTATTCATCACGAAGGGACCGTGGGCCACCACCTCTTCATCGATAGCTTCGCCGCTCAGCAAGAGCAGGGTGGCGTCGCTGCTGGCCTGCACCGAGATATCCGTTCCCTCGCGCTCAAACATCAGCAGTTGCGCAGCGCCGGCAGACTCGCTGCCGTTGATCAGCACCTTGCCGTGCAATACCACCAGCGCCAGCGTCCTGCCGGCCGGCACGCTGAGTTCTGCGTAGCCGTCCCGTTTCAGGCGCAGGTCCCATACGTCCATGGGCGTGAAGGTATGCGCCGGCCCGCGGTGGCCCCGGTAGTCACCGGCAATCACTCGCACCCTGCCGGCGCCGGCGGGCAGCGGCACAGAGGGGATATCGCGGTCCAGGATGGCCTGGTAGCCGGGGGTGCCCATCTTGTCCCTGGCCGGCAGATTGACCCACAACTGCACCATCTCCAGCGTGCCGCCGCTGCGGCTAAAACTTTCCGAATGGAATTCCTCGTGCAGGATGCCGGAGGCCGCCGTCATCCATTGCACATCGCCGGGGCCGATGCGGCCGCCGCTGCCGGTAGAGTCGCGGTGCTCCACTTCGCCCTGATACACGATGGTGACGGTCTCAAAGCCGCGGTGCGGATGTTCGCCGACGCCGCGCGGGCTGCTTGCCGGTGCGAACTGCGTCGGCCCGGCATAGTCCAGCATCAGGAAGGGGCTGACGTGCTGGCCCAGGCTGTGGTGCGAAAACATGGTACGCACCGGAAAGCCGTTGCCCACCCAATGCTGCCGAGGGCTGCTGTAGACGCCGAGTAACTTTTTCATTGGAGCTCCTGTTTGAATACATGGATGTAAATGATGTGGCTTAAGCATAGTTTTAAGCCGACATTGGCGGTAGCTAGTAAAATCCATACTCAGTGTCCTATTTGTGGAACGATGGAGCCGAACATGAGCCAAGACTTGAATGACCTGTTTTTCTTTGCCCAGGTGGTCGAGCACCACGGCTTTGCGCCGGCGGGCAGAGCCTTGGGCATTCCCAAGTCCAAGCTGAGCCGGCGTGTGGCCTTACTGGAGGAAAGACTGGGGGTGCGCCTGATACAGCGCTCGACCAGGAGTTTCTCGGTGACCGAGATCGGGCAGAACTACTACAACCATTGCAAGGCGATGCTGGTGGAGGCCGAGGCGGCGCAAGAGTCCATAGACAAGCACCGCGCCGAGCCGCAAGGAATAGTCAGGCTGAGCTGCCCGGTGGCCTTGCTGCACGCGCGCGTCGGTGAAATCCTGGCCGATTTCATGGTTGCCAATCCTAGGGTGTCGCTGCACCTGGAAGCCGCCAATCGCCGCGTCGACGTCATTGCGGAAGGCGTCGATGTAGCGATCCGGGTCCGTCCGCCGCCCTTGCAAGACAGCGACCTTGTGCTAAAGGTGCTCGGTGAGCGCAAATGGTGTGTAGTGGCAAGCCCAAGCCTGTTGGCGCACTACACGGAGCCGAAGGTGCCCGCCGACCTGCATGGCTTCCCCACCTTGGACCTGGGACCGCCGCAACCCGAGCACGTGTGGCAACTGGAAGGGGAGAGCGGCGAAGTGGCGGCCATCCGCCACGTGCCGCGCCTGGTGAGCGACGATATGGTGGCGCTAAGGCTGGCGGCCAAGGCGGGAGCGGGAATCGTATGTTTGCCGACGATGATGGTGACCGAAGAATTGCGGCAAGGCGAACTGGTCAAGCTCGTGCCGCGCTGGGCGCCCAAGGGCGGCATCATGCACGCGGTATATCCGTCGCGGCGCGGCCTGCGCCCCGCAGTGCGCAATTTGATCGACTATCTGGCGCTACGCTTCCGGGAGCTGGACGAAGACTAGTTTCCAGGGAGCGCGATGTGACGAGGATGGGGTTTGCCGGGCCGCTTAAGCCGCAAGCGATACTCGCGCTATAATTATTTGAAGCATGCGCGGTGCCGGTTGCCGGGGGAGAGTGTGTACGCCTGGACCTGGCGCTTCAGACGTGGCCGTGGAATCTGCGCTTTGTCCTAACCTAAGGGTGATTCATGTATATGCTGAACAAGCTGTTATTGTCCCTGGCCTGCCTGGTGCCTGCGGCCGGTGCGTGGGCCGACGATTTCTCCGATGGCGTGGAGTTTTATGAGAAGCAAGACTATGCCCAAGCATTGGACTTGTTCAAGAAGGCGGCGGCCAAGGGCAATTCCGACGCCCAATACAACCTCGGCTTCATGTATGTCAACGCCCAGGGCGTGGCGCGCGATTACCAGCAGGCGCTGAACTGGTATCAGCAATCTGCTGCGCAAGGCAATGCGCGAGCGCAACTGAACTATGGGCGGATGTACGCCAAGGGCTTGGGAGTCAGGCCGGACTACGCGCAGGCGCGGGCCTGGTATGAGAAATCGGCAGCGCAGGGATATCCCGATGCCGAATATAGCCTGGGCGTCATGTACTTCACCGGCATAGGCGCGGTGCAGGATTTTTCCCAGGCCGAGTCCTGGTTTCGAAAAGCGGCAATGAAGAACAATGCCAGTTCGCAGCACTATCTGGGCTTGATGCTGTTCAGGGGCAATGGGGTGGCAAAGAATGATGTTGAAGCCCTCAAATGGTTCATACTCGCCGGCGAATACAAGGATGCGCTGGAATACCGGGAATATGCGGAATCGCAAATGAGCAAGGAGCAGATAGCGCAGGCCAGGAAGCTGGCGGAGGAATGGCAGCCGAATTGAGGCGCTGGTTCCAGTCCCGGTTTTGAACAGGGCGGGAGACTCCGATTTGTTTGAGCTGTTCCTGGCATCCGGGATCTATCAGCGCTACGCGGAAAAATATATGCATCCGGACTGATCGACGCAGTGGATATCGCGTCCTACCTCGGTGCGACACTGGATGCGCAAGCTTAGGGCCCGTCTGCTGTGCTGACGCCCATTTATATCAGCAGGCCTTTGGATTGCGTATTGCTGAAAAGATGTTTAACCAGGTAGGCGATCCGGTTCTTGCGGTAACTTTCAAGCTTGGCCAGGATAATTTGCAGAGCCGGCTCCTGCTTTTGCAGTTCGGCCTCGATGCCGGGGCCCACCCAATCGGTACGCCACTGGGCGCTGACGCCATTGTCGAATTCCAGCGTGGCCAGCACCGGACCGTAATTGCTGGCGGCACAGGCGATCGCCCGGTAGAAGTTCCCCTGGTAATGGCTTTTGACATTGCCCAGGCCAAAGTCCAGCACAATATTTCCGTTGACTACGCAAACGACGTGGCCTTCCACCTGGCCGGGGCGCGCGTATCCTTGATAGCCGAGATAAAAATCCCCGCTGGCATTGCTGAAGATGGCGTGGCAGCCTTTCACTTCGGTGGCATAACCTTGGGCACGCAGCAGTTGTGCGGCCAGTGCAGCCATCGCGAAGCAGCTGGTGCCGTACAGGTCAAAATATCCCAGGTGCTTGAGGTCGTCGTACATCTGGCGCACGTGGCCATGTAATTCATGCTGCCGCGGCACATTGTACAGGGCGGACTTGCCCTTGAATTTGGGAGCATCAACGGCGATTGCTGGCTGGTTTTCAGCAAAATCAGGAACGGGGATGGCAGTCACGATAAGTCGAACTCTGGAAGTCTAAGGGGGGCGATAAGACAGAAATAAAATATTCCCGCTTGTTTTCGCTCTAGCCTAAACTTATCATTAATTATTTGATAATTTTGTTGCGTATAGAAACTGAATGTAAGTAAACGTAAGGGTATCCATGGAGCAGCTATCTTGACGAGGGAGGCAGGGCCGCATTTTTTTGACTTCAACCAGGCCGAACAAATTTTTTTATGCGGCAGGAAATTAAATTGGGTGGCCTGGAAACCACTGCCTAGTGGGGATTAAACATCAGGTTTAAGGGATATTCCGGATGGAACAGCAGATTTCCGGCCTTTTATGTTTATATGAGACTATGCTGCGCGCTGCTCTTCACAGGAAGGCAGGCTAGTGGCAAAGTAGGGCCTCCAATTACATTACGCACAACGGGAATATTATGTTTCGTTACAAATGGTTTTTTGTTTTGTTGCTGTGTGGCAACGCAGAAGTGGCGATGGCGGACGAGGATAACGCGGTGCTGCCCTATCGCCCCTCGGTGTCCAGTCCGGCGCAATTGCCGCAGGCCGGCCAGCTGGAGTTTGAGCTTGGCGGTTTAAGCTCCAAGAGCGGCGATGCCAGGCGCGATAGCTTGCCGTATTTGTTCAAGCTGGCCTTCAGCACCGAATGGGGGGTGCTGTTCGGCGGCGAAGCCTATGTTTCGGCGCGTGACGATAGCGGCAATCGTGCCCGCGGCCTGGGCGATACCAACCTGGTATTGAAGCGCGCTTTCCTGGTGGACGACGCAACGGCTTTCGGGCTGGAGTTGGGCGCCAAACTGCCCACCGCGAAGGACAGCATAGGCAGCGGCAGTACAGACTATACGGCGAACGGTATTTTCAGCAAGGACATGGGCAAGTTGCACATGGACCTCAATCTGAACTTCAGCAAGCTGGGAACTGTCGACAGCGGGACTTCGCACATGCAGACTGGCTTGTCGTCATCGTTCTCGCTGCCGCTTGCCGAGCAGTGGGGCGCCAATTTTGAATGGTCGGGTACCCGCCGCAGCGGCGCCGCCAGTACCGCGCAACTGCTCGGCGCATTCACCTATAGCCCCAGCAAGCGCATGACGATAGATTTTGGCCTGGTCAGGGGTCTCAATCATGCATCGCCGGACTGGTCGCTGTTTACCGGCATCGTCGTGCCGGTGGCCAAGCTGTGGTGAGTGGCGGCGAATAGCGGTGAATGGCAAGCAAAGACAATTTATTGAGATAGGTTAGGACACCATGGATATTGATCCGATCGAAACAGTAGGGCAGTTGGAAGAAAACAAGGCAGCGGACAGGGCGTCGATGCGCCTGAACATGCTGGTGGCGATCACCGTCGCCATCCTTGCCACCTTTATGGGGATATGCAAGGTCAAGGACGATAATATCGTGCAATCCATGCAGCAAGCCCAGGCCAACAAGCTGGATCACTGGGCCTTTTACCAGGCACGCAATATCCGCGAAGAAATCGCCAAGTCCACCGTAGTCCAGCTGCGCCTGGCGGCTGCTGCGCGCCCGGCCAGTGAGCAGGAGGGCTATCAGCAGGCCATCAGCCAATATGAAAAGCTGGCTGCCGAGCAAGCCAAGAAAAAAGACGAATTAAAGGCCCAGGCCGACCAGGATCAAAAGGATTATGACGCCGCCAATTTCAGGGACGACCAGTTTGACTTGTCCGACGCCTTGATTGCGATTGCGATTTCCTTGCTGGCGGTGACGGCGCTGACTCACCAGCGCTGGTTGTATAGCCTGGCCCTGATCCCGACCGGATTTGGGGTGCTGATGGGACTGGCCGGCCTGATAGGCTGGAACCTGCACCCGGACGCCTTGATACGGCTGTTGTCCTGAGCGATTGAGTTAGGTTAAAACGAGACCTGTTGCGGCGGGGGTTTTCATGTAGATCAATGCCGTCGCCGGTGCGGCAGATGCAGCTCTTGTAAAGGGCGTGCGCTAGTGTGTACTATTGGGGACGGTCCAGTTAAGGAGGCGCTATGTTCGGCATTATCAATTACGGTACTTTTGTGATCACTGTCCTGTTATTCCTGGCGATACCCGGGCCGGGTTTGCTGGGTATCGTCGCCGCAGCGGGCAAGGACGGCAGGCGCGCGGGTTTCGCCAGCACCCTGGGCGTGATGGCCGGCGACTGGGTGCATATGTTGCTGGCCGGTATAGGCGTGGCGGCCTTGCTGCAGGCAAATCCTGTGGTCTTCAAGGGCATACAGTATCTCGGTGCCGCCTACCTGATGTATATAGGGGTGGGACTGCTGCGCACCAAGATAACATCGACACAGGCAAACGGCGAACCAGCCGTCGGCAGCCAGCATTTTCGCCGCTTGTTCATCGTCACCCTGATGAACCCCAAGGCGATAGTTTTCTATATGGCATTTTTCCCGCTGTTTATCAATCCGGAGCAGCACCATGGCGCCTGGACCCTGCTGGCGATGGGACTCACCGTCAGCAGCCTGACTATCCTGTTTGGTTTTTCGGTGGTCTTGCTGGTCAACCTGATCACCGCCAGGTTGAAAAATAATGCCACAGTATCCAGGTTCGCCCATCGCATCGCCGGCATTGCGCTGATAGGTTTCGGCATCAAGCTGACGGCTAACTAGGACGAAGACGGCTCGGATCCGCCCGCGCCGGCGTCGCTGACGATAGAGCTGGCGGGAAGAGGTCGACTTCCCGCCAGTCCCTCCATTCCCTCCCTGCCTCTTATTCTCGCACGGCGCGTGTCGCTCTCTTGCCCGCAACCACGTGCTTTCCCGCTTAGGCACTTCCACCCGGGCATACCCCAAGCCCGATAATTTCCACTATTCAACATATCTGCTTTTCCTTGAAATTGCTTTACCTAAAAATAGTTTAGGTTTAAAGTATATTGTGCTTGGCAGGTACAACCATCAAGGAATTTGACCGGAGAAGAAATGACCTCACTCGTTCGCACTGGCAGCTCGCATCTGGATACCTTTGCCCTGGATAATCTGCCGCCGCGCCAGCAGTGGCCGGAACTGATTTTCCCCTTGCCGGAATTGCAGTATCCGGCTCGGCTGAATTGTGCCGCCGAGCTGCTGGACCGGATGGCCGCCGGCCCCCAGCGTGAAAAGCCTGCGATTATCACTTACCAGGAAAGCTGGAGTTATGCCTTTCTGCAGCAGCAAGTCAACCGGATCGCGCACGTGCTGACTGAGGAGATGGGCTTGGTTCCGGGGAATCGCGTGTTGCTGCGCGGCGCGAATAATCCGATGATGGCGGCCTGTACGCTGGCGGTGTTCAAGGCCGGCTGTATTGCGGTGCCGACCATGCCGCTGCTGCGGGCCAGGGAGCTGGCGGTCATCCTCAACAAGGCCGAGATCGGCGCGGCGCTGTGCTCGTCGACGTTAAAAGAAGAAATGGAAGCGGCAAGCGCCGCTTGCGCAATATTGAAGCAAGTCGTGTATTTCCATACCGATGCCGAAGCACAGCCGCTGGGGCTGGAGGCGCTGATGCGGGCCAAGCCTGCCGACTTCGAAGCGCTCGACACCTCGGCCGAAGACGTCTGCCTGATCAGTTTTACCTCGGGCACGACCGGCACGCCCAAGGGCACTATGCATTTCCACCGGGACATCCTGGCGATCTGCGATTGTTTCCCGCGTTCGGTGTTGCGCGCAGACAGTCATGACATCTTCATAGGCACGCCGCCACTGGCGTTCACTTTCGGCCTGGGCGGACTCCTGCTTTTCCCCTTGAGGGCAGGGGCAACTGCCGTGCTGCTGGAAAAATTGAATCCCGAAAGCCTGCTGAAAGCAGTCTCCGATTTCAAGGCCAGCGTTTGTTTTACTGCGCCTACCTTTTACCGGCAAATGGCTGGCCTGGCCCAGAATTTCGACCTGTCCAGCCTGAAAAAAACCGTGTCGGCCGGTGAAGCCCTGCCGGCAGCAACCCGGCTGGCCTGGCAAAAAGCGACCGGGCTGGTCATGATAGACGGCATAGGCGCTACCGAAATGCTGCACATTTTTATTTCGGCGGCCGGGGATGAGGCCAGGCCGGGAGCGACCGGCAAGGTAGTGCCGGGCTACCAGGCCTGCGTGCTGGACGAGCAGGGGCGTCCGGTGGGACCGGGCGTGGTAGGTCGCCTGGCGGTGAAAGGGCCTACCGGTTGCCGTTACCTGGCGGACCCACGGCAGAAAAACTATATCCATGAAGGCTGGAATTTGACCGGGGATGCCTATGAAATGGATGAGGACGGTTACTTCTGGTATCGCGCCCGCACCGACGACATGATCATTTCAGCCGGTTACAACATCGCCGGTCCGGAAGTGGAAGAGATCTTGCTGATGCACGCAGCGGTAGCCGAGTGCGCCGTGGTCGGCGTGCCGGACGAAGAACGCGGGCAGATCGTCAAGGCCTATGTCGTCTTAAGACCCGATGTACCGGCTTCCGAAGAATTGGTGAAGGACTTGCAGTGCTTCGTCAAGGAAAACATCGCGCCATACAAATATCCGCGCGCGATAGAATTCCGCGGCTCCCTGCCGCGCACCGAAACCGGCAAGTTGCAGCGTTACAAATTGCGCGAAGCCGACAGCCAAGCTAAAAATTAGCGTAATAGAAGAAACCAGATGAAGATAATTTGCATAGGCGGCGGCCCAGCGGGTCTGTATTTCGGACTGTTGATGAAAAAACAGGATGCCCGGCATGAGATCACGATCATAGAGCGTAACCGGCCCTACGATACCTTTGGCTGGGGCGTCGTGTTTTCCGACCAGACCCTGGGCAACCTGGTGAATGCGGATGAAAAAACTGCCCGCAGCATCCTGCAAGCCTTCAATCATTGGGATGACATAGACACCCATTTCAAGGGCCAGGTCGTGACTTCCGGCGGTCACGGTTTTTGCGGCATAGGCCGCAAACGCCTGCTGAATATCTTGCAGCAGCGCTGTGAAGAACTGGGCGTCCGGCTGGTATTTGAAACCGATGTCAGCGACGACCAGGCCTTGGCCGGGGAATACGATGCCGACCTGGTGATCGCCTGCGATGGTTTGAACAGCCGCATACGCACGCGCTACGAGGACAGCTACCAGCCCAGTATAGACAACCGCAAATGCCGTTTTGTCTGGCTGGGCACCAGGAAGCTGTTTCCCGCATTTACCTTTGCGTTTGAAGAGACCGAATTCGGCTGGTTCCAGGCGCACGCCTACCAGTACGACGGCGATACTGCGACCTTCATAGTCGAGACGCCGGAGGACGTGTGGCTGAAGGCCGGCATAGACCAGATGAGTCAGGAACAGGCGATCGCTTTTTGCGAAAAGATTTTTGCCAAATACCTGGACGGCCATGCCCTGTTGAGCAATGCCACGCACCAGCGCGGTTCGGCCAACTGGATCAAGTTTCCGCGCATCATCTGCAACAACTGGGTGCACTGGAATAGCGTGAACGGCAAGCAGGTGCCGGTAGTCCTGATGGGGGACGCTGCCCATACCGCACACTTTTCCATAGGTTCGGGCACCAAATTGGCGCTGGAAGATGCCATAGAGTTGGCGCGCTGTTTTGAAAAACGCGGTGACCAGGGCATGCAGGCCGTGCTGGATGCCTACCAGCAGGTGCGCGCGGTTGAGGTATTGAAAATCCAGAGCGCGGCGCGCAACTCTATGGAGTGGTTTGAAAACGTCCAGCGTTATACCTCGCTGGAGGCGCCGCAATTTGCCTATTCCATGCTGACCCGCAGCCAGCGCCTGTCGCATGAAAACTTGCGGGTACGGGATGCCGCGTATGTACGCAGCTTTGAGCGCTGGATCACCGAGCGCGCGTTTCAGCAAGCCGGCGTTCAGCCGCCGGCCGGCGATGCGGCCGTCCCGCCCATGCTGACCCCGTTCAGGCTGCGCGAGATCGTGTTGAAGAACCGTATCGTGGTGTCGCCGATGGCGCAGTATTCAGCCAAGGACGGCGTCGCCAGCGATTATCACCTGGTGCACCTGGGTAGCCGTGCGATGGGCGGCGCCGGCATGGTGTTTGCCGAGATGACTTGCGTCTCTGCCGATGCGCGCATTACCCCGGCTTGCCCCGGCATGTATGCTCCCGAGCACACGCTGGCATGGAAGCGCATCGTCGACTTCGTGCATGCTAATACCGATGCCAAAATTGCCCTGCAACTGGGGCACGCCGGCGCCAAGGGCTCTACCCGTTGCGCCTGGGACGGCATGGACCTGCCTTTGGATCACGGCAACTGGCCGCTGGTGTCGGCGTCGGAGCAGCAATACCTGGACGGGGTATCGCAGACCTCGCGTGCCGCAACGCTGGCCGACATGAACCGGATTACCGCCGATTTCGTGCATGCCGCCAGGGAAGCGGCCAAGGCCGGCTTTGACTGGCTGGAATTGCATTGCGCCCACGGCTACCTGTTGTCGAGCTTTATTTCTCCGCTGACCAATCACAGGGACGATGAGTTCGGCGGCTCGCTGGAAAACCGCTGCCGCTTTCCATTGCGGGTTTTCAATGCGATTCGTGCGGTCTGGCCGAGCGGAAAACCGATTAGTGTCAGGATCTCGGCGCATGATTGGGTGGAGGGCGGCATTACCCCGGATGATGCGGTGCAGATTGCCCGCCTGTTCAAGCAGGCCGGCGCCGACATGATAGATTGCTCATCGGGCCAGGTCAGCAAGCAGGAAAAACCGGTGTTTGGCCGCATGTTCCAGACGCCGTTTGCCGACCGTATCCGCAATGAAGCGCACATCCCGACCATCGCCGTGGGTTCCATCTATGAGGCCGATCACGCCAATAGCATCATCGCCGCCGGTCGCGCTGACCTGTGCGCGATCGCCAGGCCGCACCTGGCCAACCCGGCGTGGACGCTGAACGAAGCCGCCAGGCTGGGCTATACCGATATGCCCTGGCCCAAGCAATATACCGCTGGCAAAGCCCAGCTGGAGCGCAACCTGGAGCGTGAACGGCAACTCGCGGCTGCCAGCAGCGGCCTGACGCCGCAGCAGATCGCGGCAAAATTATTGGAGGGCTGAACATGGACAACACTATCCCTTTAGCCGGCAAGCATGCGCTGGTCACCGGAGGCGGACGCGGTATTGGAGGAGCGATCGCCGGCGCCCTGCTGGAGCAGGGCGCATGCGTGACTATCGCCGGGCGCGATGAATCCAGCCTGCAGCAGACGGTCAGGCAATTGCTGCCCAGAGGAAAAATCAACTATGTGATCGTGGACGTGGCCGACCTCAAATCGGTGCAGCAGGCTTTTGAACATGCGACCGTGCGACTGGGGCGCATAGATATACTGGTCAATAATGCCGGGCAAGCGCGTTCCGCCCCTTTTCATAAAACCGACGAAACCCTGTGGGGGCAGATGCTGGCAGTCAACCTGACCGGTACCTTTTATTGCACGCAGCAAGTCTTGCCGGCCATGCTGACCGCCGGCTGGGGGCGGGTAGTGAATATAGCGAGTACCGCAGGACTGGCCGGCTATGCCTATGTGTCGGCCTATTGTGCGGCCAAGCATGGCGTCATCGGTTTGACGCGCTCGTTGGCGATGGAAGTGGCGAGCAAAGGCGTCACCGTGAACGCGGTCTGCCCGGGGTATACCGAAACCGATATCGTCAGGGAAGCGATCGCCAACATCGTCAGCAAGACCGGACGCAGCGAAGAGCAGGCCAGGACCGAGCTGGCCTCGGCCAACCCGCAAAAGCGCCTGGTGCAGCCGGACGAGGTGGCCAATGCGGTCGCCTGGCTGTGCCTGCCGGCGGCAGCCGCGATGAATGGCCAGGCGATAGCGGTAGCCGGCGGCGAAGTAATGTGAATGCGTGAAACTTCAATACGGAAGAGCGGTGAAAAAATGAGCGAGGAAGCGGCGCCAGTGTACGACCTGGAAACCCGGGTCACCCAGGACCATCACCAGTCGCTGAAGCTGTGGCTGCGCATGCTGTCCTGCACGGTGCGCATAGAAAGCCAGGTGCGCGGCCGGCTGCGCAGTGAATTCGGCGTCACACTGCCGCGTTTTGACTTGATGGCGCAACTGGAGAGGCATCCTGAGGGGCTGCGCATGGGAGAGTTGTCCAAGCGCATGATGGTCACCGGCGGCAATGTGACGGGCATTACCGACCAGCTCGAGCAAGAGAAGCTGGTGGTACGGGTGGCCGATGCCAAGGACCGTCGCGCCTATAGCGTCAAGCTGACTCCAGCCGGCCGGCGCGCCTTCAAACGCATGGCGGCGGTGCACGAAGTATGGATAGCCGACATGTTTTCAAGTTTGCTCCCCGAACAAAAAAGCAGTTTGTTTGATTTATTGTCCCTGGTGAAGAGTCATGTCAATGACGCCAACACCATAGCAGAGCAGGAATAAGACCATGAAATATCTACCCGGCCGGCCGCAACAGCTCCCCGGCAACCGCAACAGCATGTCTGAGTATCAGGCGGTGAATTTTTTATTCGTCGTACTGGACGGCGTCGCCACGATCACCCTGAACCGTCCCGAGCGTAAAAATCCGCTGACCTTCGGGTCCTACGCGGAGCTGCGCGAATTATTTCGCGCACTGGCCTATGCCGACGACGTCAAGGCCATCGTGATTACCGGCGCCGGCGAAAATTTTTGCTCCGGCGGCGATGTGCATGAAATCATCGGCCCCCTGACCAAGCTGGACATGCCCGGCTTGCTGGCGTTCACCCGCATGACCGGCGACCTGGTCAAAGCCATGCGCGCCTGCCCGCAGCCGGTGATCGCTGCGGTGGACGGCATCTGCGCCGGCGCCGGCGCTATCCTGGCGCTGTCTTCGGATATTCGCATGGGCACGGCCCGCAGCAAGACGGCCTTCCTGTTTACCCGGGTCGGGTTGGCCGGTTGCGATATGGGAGCATGCGCCTTGCTGCCGCGCGTGATAGGCCAGGGCCGGGCCGCCGATTTACTGTATAGCGGACGCGCGATGTCCGGCGAAGAGGGCGAGCGTTGGGGTTTCTTCAACCGCATCAGCAGCCCGGAGCAAGTGCTGGCCGAGGCGCAGGCGTATGCAAAAGACCTGGCGGACGGCCCCAATTTTGCGCACGGCATGACCAAGAAGATGTTGCAGCAGGAATGGAATATGGGGGTAGATGAGGCGATCGAGGCGGAAGCCCAGGCCCAGGCGATCTGCATGATGAGCAATGACTTCCATCGCGCCTACCACGCTTTCGTTGCCAGACAAAAACCGGTATTTGAGGGAGACTAGAGCGATGTCGGACAAGACCTATCTGCGTTGGCCTTTTTTTGAGCAAGCGCACCAGCAACTGGAAGCCAGCCTGGACGCCTGGGCCGGCCGGCATATCACCCAGGAACATGGCCACGATGTGGACCAGGCTTGCCGCGACCTGGTGCGCCAGCTGGGGCAGGCCGGCTGGCTCAAGTATGCAATAGCCGGCGTCGCCTACGGAGCAGCGCAGGACGTGATAGATACGCGCACCATCTGCCTGATACGCGAAACCCTGGCGCGCTATTCCGGCCTGGCGGACTTTGCCTTTGCGATGCAGGGCCTGGGGTCGGGCGCGATCAGCCTGTTTGGCAGCGACGTGCAAAAACAGGCTTACCTGGCCCGCGTAGCGCGTGGCGATGCGATTGCCGCCTTTGCGCTGTCGGAGCCGGATGCCGGCTCCGACGTGGCCGCCATGCAGTGTTCCGCCGAATTGGTGCAGGACGCCGATGGCGGGCACTATGTATTGAATGGCGAAAAGACCTGGATTTCCAATGGCGGCATCGCCGATTTCTATGTGCTGTTTGCGCGCACCGGCGAGGCGCCGGGCGCCCGCGGGATTTCCGCATTTATCGTGGACGCCGCGACCCCGGGCCTGGAGATTGCCGAGCGTATTAATGTGATTGCGCCGCATCCTTTGGCGCGCCTGAAATTCAGCAATTGCCGTATCCCCGCCGGCCAGCGCCTCGGTGAATCCGGCCAGGGTTTCAAGGTGGCGATGGCGACGCTGGATGTGTTCCGCACCTCGGTGGCGGCGGCATCGCTGGGATTCGCGCGGCGCGCCATGGATGAGGCTTTGCAGCGGGCGACTTCGCGCAAGATGTTCGGGCAGGCCTTGGCGGATTTCCAGTTGACCCAGGCCAAGCTGGCGCAGATGGCGACCGGTATAGACTCCTCAGCCTTGCTGACCTACCGCGCCGCCTGGCAGCGCGACCAGGGCGAGCGCGTGACCAAGGAAGCGGCGATGGCGAAACTGACCGCGACCGAAACTGCGCAGCAGGTGATAGACGCGGCAGTGCAGATTTTTGGCGGGCTGGGTGTGGTCAGCGAGATGCCGGTGGAGCGCCTGTACCGTGAAATCCGGGCCCTGAGGATTTATGAAGGCGCCAGCGAAGTGCAGCAACTGATCATTGCCAGGGAAATCCTGAAGCAGCAATAAAGACGGAAGCAAGGGCGACAGACTACAGCGAAAGGTAATACTATGGATTTTTTGCAACCGCCGGGCTGGATGCGTCCCAAGGGCTACTCGAATGGAATAGCCGCTCGTGGGCGTACTGTGTGCGTTAGCGGTATGATAGGCTGGGATGCGCAACAGCAATTCCCAGCCAGCGACTTTGCCGGGCAGACCAGGCAGGCGCTGAAGAATATTGTGGAGGTGCTGGCGGAGGCCGATGCGCGGCCCGAGCACATCGTGCGCATGACCTGGTATGTAGTAGACAAGCAGGAGTACGTGGCCGCCTACAAAGAGGTAGGGGCCGCTTATCGCGAGATCATAGGCCGTCATTACCCTACCATGACTGCAGTGCAGGTCGCCGGCTTGATCGAAGACCAGGCGCGTGTGGAGATAGAGGTGACGGCCATCGTGCCGGACTAGCCTTAACCAAAGGAGTGCGAAATTGCCAGTGCCAGCAACAATAACGGTCATCGGCGTAGTGGGGGCGGGTGCCATGGGGCGCGGTATCGCGCAAATCGCAGCACAGGCCGGAGTGCAGGTCAGCTTGTTCGACGTGCAGGCCGATGCCGCCGGTAATGCCCGTAACGCCGTCGTCGAGCAGTGGGAAAAACTGCTGCAGAAAGGCAAGCTCAGCGAGCAGCAATTCCGCACTGCAAAACAGCAGCTGCGAGTAGCCGCCTCGCTCGAGGAACTGGCAGATTGCCAGCTCGTGATCGAGGCCATCGTCGAAAAACTGGACGTAAAACGTGAGCTATTCCGGCAGCTGGACAATATCGTCAGCGCCGATTGCATACTGGCGACCAATACTTCATCGCTGTCGGTGACCGCCATCGCCGCCGGCACTGCGCGGCCCGAGCGCGTCGCCGGCTTGCATTTCTTTAATCCGGTACCCCTTATGAGGGTGGTCGAGGTGATCGCCGGTCTGCTGACCGGGCCCGAAGTGAGCGAGCGGCTGGTCGGATTCACGCACCAGACCGGGCACAGGCCGGTGCTGACCAAGGATACTCCGGGCTTCATCGTCAATCATGCGGGCCGGGCCTATGGGACGGAAGCGCTGCGCATACTGCAGGAAGGAGTGGCCGATTTCACTGTGGTCGACGCCATCATGCGCGAGGCGGCGGGTTTCCGTTTAGGCCCCTTCGAATTATTGGACTTGACCGGACTCGATGTATCGCATCCGGTGATGGAAGCTATTTATCAGCAGTACTATCAGGAACCGCGCTACCGGCCCAGTGTGATCACGGCGCAGAGGCTGCAGGCAGGCATGCTGGGACGCAAGAGTGGGCGCGGCTTTTATAGCTACCAGGATGGTAGGCAGGCCGTGGCCGGTAGCGGGGCTGTTGTGGCGGCTGCCCCGGCTGCAGCAGCGGCTTCCGCTCTGGCCTGGTCCGGTTGGGTCTGGATCAGCCATGAAAATCCCGAGGCGGCTACGCACGTGCGGGCCTTGCTGGAACGCTGCGGCGCCAATATAGAAAATACGCCTGAGCCCTCTGCCGACTCGCTGTGCCTGGTCAGCCCTTGGGGGGAGGATGTCAGCACCTGCGTGGCCAGGCAAAAGTTGGACGCGCGGCGCACGCTGGGGGTAGACAGCTTGCTGGATTGCCAGGGCCATGTAAGCCTGATGAGCAATCCCGCCACCGGCGCCGACATTGCACAGCAGGCGCGTGCCTTGCTGCTACAAAGCGGGCAGGGCGTGAGCCTGATCCAGGATAGTCCGGGGTTCGTGGCGCAAAGGATATTGGCGTGCATAGTCAACATAGGCTGCGACATGGTGCAACAGGGTATCTGCACGCCGGACGACCTGGACCAGGCGGTGCAACTGGGACTGGCCTATCCGCTGGGACCGCTGGCATGGGGCGACAAACTCGGCGCATCGCGTATACTGACGATATTAAAGAATTTGCTGGCGTATACCGGCGACCCGCGCTATCGCCCCAGCCTGTGGCTATTGCGCCGGGCACAATTGGGATTATCACTAAAACACACGCAGGCTTGATCCGCTGCGTAAAGACCAGGAGAAACAGATGGCCAAAGCTGCATTTCATTGGGAAGACCCCTTGTTATTGTCGTCGCAACTAAGCGAAGACGAACGCATGGTGCAAGAGGCCGCCCGCGTGTATTGTGAAGAGAAACTGGCGCCGCGCGTGCTGGAAGCCTTCCGCCATGAAAAGACCGACCCCGCTATTTTCCGCGAGATGGGGGCGTTGGGCTTGCTAGGTTCCACCATACCGACCGAATACGGCGGCGCCGGCTTGAACTATGTCTGCTATGGACTGATCGCGCGCGAAGTGGAACGCATTGATTCCGGTTACCGTTCCATGATGAGTGTGCAGAGTTCGCTGGTGATGGTGCCTATCAATGAATTCGGCAGTGAAGCGCAAAAACAAAAATACCTACCCAAGCTGGCCACAGGCGAATGGATAGGCTGCTTTGGCCTGACCGAGCCTGATCACGGCTCGGACCCGGGCAGCATGGTGACCCGCGCCAAGACGGTGCCCGGCGGCTACTCGCTGAGCGGTTCCAAGATGTGGATCACCAATAGCCCCATCGCCGATGTATTCGTGGTCTGGGCCAAGACCGACGACGGTCGCATCCGCGGCTTCATCCTGGAAAAAGGCTGGAAAGGTTTGTCGGCTCCGGCAATTCACGGCAAGATAGGCTTGCGGGCATCGATCACCGGTGAAATCGTGCTGGACGGCGTTTTTGTGCCGGAAGAAAACCTGATGCCTAAGGTAGAGGGTTTGAAGGGGCCTTTCACCTGCCTGAATTCTGCGCGTTACGGCATCGCCTGGGGTGCGCTGGGCGCGGCCGAATTCTGCTGGCATACCGCGCGCCAGTACACGATGGACAGGCTGCAGTTTGGCCGTCCGCTGGCCGCCAACCAGCTGGTGCAAAAGAAGCTGGCCGACATGCAGACTGAGATCACGCTGGCGCTGCAAGGCTGCCTGCGCCTGGGCCGCATGAAGGACGACGGTACGGCATCGGTGGAGATCACGTCCATCATGAAGCGCAATTCGTGCGGAAAATCGCTGGATATCGCCCGTACCGCGCGCGATATGCTGGGCGGCAATGGTATCTCCGATGAATTCGGCATTGCCCGCCACCTGGTGAACCTGGAAGTGGTCAATACCTATGAGGGCACGCATGATATCCATGCCCTGATTTTGGGACGGGCGCAAACCGGCATCGCCGCGTTCTAAACCGGTATTTATTGCCTGCCGCCCGCGCACATTTCCGATACGGAGGGCGGCGGCTTGGCCTAGGGCGTGTTGACATTCAATTTGGGTGTGCGAATGAATCTAAACAGGTGCAGGGCTAGGCGCAGCACGTGCCACAGTGCCGGCACTGTCAGCGGGCTGCAACAACGCCATGCGCCTGTTTAGACCCATTCCCTTCGGGTTCAAGCCATAACGCACGCTGGACTGCGTTGCACTCCTTGTTAAGGCACCAGCCTTAACTGCGTCGCACGCCTTGCCAGCCCGCGTTATGGCTTGAACGCATCTCCCAAATTGAATGTCAACACGCCCTAGTCCGGAGCGACGGTCTCTATCCGGTTGCGTCCGCGTGCCTTGGCCAGGTAGAGGGCGCGGTCGGCCAGGTCCAGCAACTCTTGCGGCGAACGGTCATTGCTGGGGACCATTGCCGTGATGCCCATGCTGGCGGTGACCACCGGCGCCAGGTCCGAAGAGGGGTGCGGAATGGCTTCTTCCGCCAGGCGGGTGCGTATGCGCTCGGCAAACGTGCAGGCATGTTCGATGTTGGCGTCGATGACCAGGATCACAAATTCCTCTCCTCCATAGCGCGCTACAAAATCGCCGCTGCGTTGCACCGTTTCTTTCAGTACCGATCCGACCCGGCGCAGGCATTCATCGCCGCAGGCATGGCCGGAAACGTCATTGATGCTCTTGAAAAAATCCAGGTCCAGCATGATGGCCGCCAGCGAGTGTCCGGTGCGTATCGCGCGCAGCCATTCGTTTTCCAGGGTTTCTTCCAGGGTGCGGCGGTTGAACAATTTGGTCAGCGAATCGGTGCGCGACAGCCAATGCAATTCATTATTGGCATGGATTAACTGGTCGTTCAGCCGGTCGGCGCGTTCATGCTGCAAGCGTAACTGCGTTTCCAGTTCTGCACTGACGTCTACCAGCTTGTCCGCCATGCGGTTGACCGAGTAAGACAGCATACCCAATTCATCGCGCGAAAAATGCTGCATGCGGCGTTTGAAGTCGCCGCTGGCTATCATTACCGCCACCTCGGCCAATCCCAGGATAGGCATCGTAAAATAGCTGGACAACCAAACCCCGATGATCGCCACCAGCACCAGCACCAGCATCATCATCGCCAGCCATAGGTCGCGCTGGTCGCGGATGGGACGGAAAGCGTCATCCTGGTCGATCTTGACCATGATGGTCCAGGCCGGATTTTTCAGCATCTGGGTCGAGGCGAGTACCGCCACGCCGCGGTAGTCTTTGCCTGACAGCAGATTGCGCTCGTCGGATTTGATTTTGTCCTGGTCCTTGATCTGGGTTAGGGTCAGCGGAGGAACGTCGGCCGCCATCGCGAAACGCAGCGGCGTAATCGCCTTGTCGTGGCCGTTGGCATCGGTCTCGGTAATAATCAGCTCTTCCGATATCCAGCCGCCGCTACCGCTGGACGCTGCCCGCAGGGGCTCCATGCTGGTCAGGACGACCAGGATGCCGATGGCCCGGTTGCCGTCCATCATCGGACCGCCCACCTGTATCAGCCGGCGGCCGTCGGCGCCGATGACGGTGGACGTCACCTTGTGGTTGCCCAGCAGCTTATCGCGGGTATTGGCATCCAGTTGCTGAGAGTCCAGGCTGAGCGCCGATATCGACGTAATCAGTTTCCCGTCTATGCCGTACAACAGCAGGTTATCAAAAGACGACACTGAGCGCTTGGCATCGGACAAAATCAGGTTGATTTGCTCCAGGGCCGAGGAGTCCCGGCGGTCGACGTAATCTACAAGCGCCTTGCGTAATTGGGTGCGGCTGCTGATCAGCCGCAATTCTGAGGTCAGGAAATCCATGAATTCGTCTATACGCTGGGCGTGCAGACGTGCCACCGATGCCAGGTGGGATTCGATCGAGGTTTCCATGTAGCGCTGACTGACAAACAGGAAGGCGCCGGCGGCGGCGAGCATGCTGATCAGCGCCACGCCAAGCACCAGCATGACCAATTTTTCACGCAGTCCAAACCAGCTGCGATATGGCAGCCACGGCTGCGGGCTGCCGTATATAGCCGGCAAAACCTTGCCACTATCGTGGCCGCCTGGTTCTTCCTGAATTCCTGGCACGGTCATCGGATCACCTACATAGGGCTGCTATGGATCTTTGATACTAAATTGATACTAAAGGCTCGCGAGCAGCGTGGCGTATTGTCGGCGCCCTGGAGCCGGGCACCAGCAGCGGCACCTATGGCAGGGAACATTTGCGGCATCTTGCAAACCCGCTCCGCAGGCATGCAAGATGCCGCACGAAATCCCGGTTACGCCTGGCCATACTAATTTCGCAACACGTCCTTTAGTAAGTCGGTAATGCAGGAACACATTTCTGGCTTGCTGGAAATATGAGCTTAAAGATTACATCAATTTTCACCAAAAAGGACAACTGTGCTGCTCAAACGGCAAAAAACATCCGGCATATAGTTTCAAGGGCAGCTTGGCGGCGATGGCGTGCAGTCTTTCCCGGCCAGGTGGGTTCAGGGCCGGGTTCTATTGCCTACCCGCGGCGCGTCCATAAAATAGGACATGCGCTTGCGCGGACTCAGGTAGTCGTAGACCTCTGGCGACAACTGCCTTGGCCTGAGGCTGGCCGCGACTTCCAGCTCCGGTTCACGGCTCAGGTCCAGGATGATGGCTTCATTTTTCGGTATGTCGGGATCGTAAATCAAGACGCTGGGCCGCAAAGGTTTGCCGGAATTGATCGACATGACCATGCCCAGGCTTGCATCGGACAATTGTACGATAGTGCCTGGCGGGTAGACCCCCAGGCAGTGGATGAACATGTCCAGGGCGGCAGGCTCGAACAGCTTGCGTTGTTGTTTGAACATGAACGCCAGCGCTTCATAGGGTGTCAGCGAGTCCGCCGGATTGGGCCGGTTGCAGTGATTGTCATAGGCATTAACCACGGAAACGATGCGCGCCAAAGGCGATATCTGGCTGGCCGTCAGCCGTTGCGGATAACCGCTGCCGTCAGCGTATTCATGGTGCTGCAGGATGATGTCGGTGACTTGTTTCGGCAAGCCCAGTTTTTCTGCAATCGCGGCACCGTACTGGCAATGCTGCTGCAGCAGGTTTTGCTCGGACTTGGTCAGCGCAAAGCTCTTGTTGACTATCCTGTCGGGTATTTCGATTTTGCCTATGTCGTGGAACAGGCAGCCTACCCCTATCAATTTGATGTCGAGCTCGGACAGCTGCATTTCCTTGGCTAGCATCATGGCCAGCACCGAGACGTTCAGCGAATGATAATAGGTTTCCTCGCCGGCGATCTTGTCGTTCATCAGGTGGATCGCAATATCCTTGTCCGCCAGCAGTGAATCCAGCATGCGCTGTATCAGCTGGTCGGCCTCTTTTTGCGCCTCCTGCGGTCTTGCGAACAGGTTGCGGGAAATATTCTTCAGCGTGTTGGCCGCTTTCTCGAACTCTTTTTCGCATTGCGCGATAGCGCTGCTTTCCTCGATCAGCTTGTCTATCCTGGCCTTTTTGGCATTGATCAGCTCCATTTCCTCGGGACTGGGCTGAGCGATTTCCGTCGGGGTCAGGTCCGGGTTCGGGTTGGCCGGCAAGGGACGGCAATCGCTGCGGCCAGGCTCGACCCTGACGGTTTTCAATCCCAGCTGCTTGATGGCAGCGATTTGCTGAGCGTTTTTGATCTTGAAACTGTTGCGGGCAAAGGAGTGATTGAGCCAGCCTACGTCAAGGTGCACGTACAGGCCTATGCACAACTGTTCAACGGAAATATTTTTTGTTATCAGGCTGCTATTCATTTTTCCATTAAGGAAGATACATTTACTTTATTCTAGCAGTCCTTGTCGTATTTATAAGGGAGATGTGGCAGAGAGCCCACTAAGAAGGCCTTTCCAGCCTTCTAAAGCCGCATATTTAGCCGCAAAACAGCAATCAGAGCGCTGTACGTAGTGAAAACAGCTCTGGAAACAGCACTACATCCAGCATCTTGCGCAGATAACTGACTCCGGCGGTACCGCCGGTACCGGTTTTGAAGCCGATGATTCTTTCCACCGTCGTGACATGGCGGAAGCGCCAGATGCGGAAGGCGGTTTCCATGTCGACCAGTTTTTCTGCCAGTTCATACAATACCCAGCGTTGCTCCGGTGCCTGGTAGACCTTCAGCCAGGCGGCCTTGACCGATTCATTCGCCACTACCGGCTGGGTCCAGTCCTGGTTCAGGCGTTCCGCATCGATAGCAAAGCCGCTGCGCGCTAGCAGCATGATCGCTTCATCATAGATGGAGGGAGCGCGCAAAGTGGCATCCAGTATTGCAAACGCTTCCGGATTGCTTTGGTGGACGCTGAGCAGGGCGGGATTCTTATTACCCAGGATGAATTCCAGTTCGCGATACTGGTGCGACTGGAAGCCGGATGAATTGCCGAGATAGGGCCTGATTGCGGTGTATTCGCTGGGCGTCATGGTGGCCAGCACGTCCCAGGCATGCACCAGTTGATCCATGATGCGGGCCACGCGCGACAGCATCTTGAAGGCCGGCGGCAGTTCGCCCATGCGCAACTGCTCACGCACCGCATGCAGTTCATGCAGCATCAGCTTGATCCATAGCTCGCTGGTCTGGTGCTGCACGATGAACAGCATCTCATTATGATTGGGCGAGCGCGGATGCTGGGCATTTAAGATCTGGTTCAGGCCCAGGTAGTCGCCATAACTCATGGCATCGCTGAAATCCATTTTGGCATCGTGCCAGGCGACCGGGCATTTGTTTTCGCCGTTATGTTCACTGTTGTCTTTGTTCGTCATTTTGCTTCTCTGTTTATCTTCACTGTGGGTCAGGTTACTGCATGGCGGGCGGCGTTCAGCGCATAGTCTTTGGTATCGAGAATATCGCGCAGGGCTTCCACGGCATCCCAGACGTCGGCAAAGCCCACATACAGCGGCGTAAAGCCAAAACGCATGATGCCGGGCTCGCGATAGTCGCCGATGACGCCGCGCGCGATCAGGGACTGCATCACCGCATAACCGTGGGGATGGCTAAAGCTGACCTGGCTGCCGCGCTGCGCGTGCTGGCGCGGCGTCTCCAGGTGCAGCGGATGGTGGGCGCAACGCTGCTCCACCAGGCGGATGAACAGGTCGGTCAATGCCAGCGATTTTTGCCGTATTGCCTGCATGCTGGTTTTGCCGAACACCTCCAGCCCGCATTCCACCATCGCCAGCGAAACGATGGGCTGGGTGCCGCACAGTGCGCGGCGTATGCCGGGAGTCGCCTCAAACGAGGGCTGCATGGCGAACGGCGATGCGTGTCCCCACCAGCCGGATAGAGGATGCTGGAAGGCTTCCTGATGCCGTGGCGCGACCCAGATAAATGCCGGCGAGCCGGGGCCGCCATTCAAGTATTTGTAGGTGCAGCCTACGGCAAAATCCGCATTCGCCTGGTTCAAGTCGACCGGCAGGGCGCCGGCAGAATGGGCCAGGTCCCACAGTATCAGCGCGCCCTGCTGATGCGCATGCCGGGTGATGGCTTGCATGTCGTGCAGGTAGCCGGTACGGTAATTGACATGGGTCAGCATCACCAGCGCGGTATCGGCATTGATCGCAGCCGATAATTCTTCCGGCGAATCCACCAGCCTGATCGTGTAGCCGCGGTCTAGCCAGCGGGTCAGGCCTTCTGCCATATAGATGTCGGTAGGGAAGTTGCTGCGCTCGCTGACGATGACCCGGCGATGGGCTGTCTGCGCTTGGCCGGCCTGTATCTGCAGGCCGGCAGCCAGTGCCTTGAACAGGTTGATCGAGGTGGAGTCGGTGACGACGACTTCGCCGGCCGCAGCGCCTATCAGTGGGGCCAGCAGGTTGCCCAGGCGTGAAGGCAGGTCGAACCAGCCGGCCAGGTTCCAGCTCTTGATCAGGTCCTGGCCCCATTCCCTGGTAATCACGTCCAGCGCCCGGGTTTGCGCCGCTTTCGGCATGGCGCCCAGGGAATTGCCGTCCAGGTAGATGGTGCCTTCCGGCAAATCGAATTCATGGCGGAACCCGGCAAGCGCATCGTCTTGATCCAGGGCCAGGCAGTTGTCGCGGTGAATGGTCGTCATAAAGGTCATGTTTCGGTAATTGAATTTTTACAAGGCGCACAGGATAGCCGGCAAGGGCTGCCACAACTGCTCGCTGTGGCTATATGTGCGGCACTATTTGTGCCCGCCGTCTATGCGATTATTTTATGCCTAAATAGCTGATTAATTATTGCAAAATAGCGTGTTGTGACCGGCATTTGTAGAATATAGTTCTGCAATAAATCATATAAATGGTGAAATATTTCAAATGCAAATGGATGCAACAGATTTGAAGATACTGCAGGCGCTGCAGGCAGACGGCCGCATCAGTAATCTGGAGCTGGCCGAGAAGGTGTTTTTGTCGCCATCTTCCTGTTTGCGCCGGGTCAGGATGCTGGAAGAGGCCGGCATTATCAGCCGCTATAGCGCGGTACTGGATGCCACCAAGCTGGGGCTGGAAGTCGACGCCTTTGTCCAGGTCACGATGCGGCGCGATGTCGAGCAATGGCATGAAAATTTTTCCCAGGCATTGCAGCAGTGGCCCGAGGTCGTCGGCTCCTACATCATTACCGGCGACGCCAATTACCTGCTCAGGGTGCGCGCGCGTAACCTGAAGCACTATTCTTCATTCGTGCTGGAACGGCTGTACAAGACGGCCGGCGTGCTGGACATACGCTCGAATATCGTATTGCAGATCATTAAGGATACCAATGAGATCGCGCCCGAGCTGATGGCGGAAAGCAAGCCTTAACGGAGAGACCAGCCGCCGCATCGACCGCCGACGGCAACAACATCCGCTTCCAGCTTATTTTCCCATGTCCTTATTCAGGCACCGGCCCACGGCAAGCCGGCCTTGCACCAGCCGCCTATGGATTTGCGATGGCCCTGCGTATCCTTGTCTCCTTCAAATCCTTCCAGGATGTCATAGCATTGTGTGTAGCCGTTTTCGGTGGCGAGCTTGGCGGCGTGGCGCGAGCGCACGCCGGAACGGCACAGGAACAGGAGGGTCGCTTCCTTGCCTGCCGCCGCAGACAGCTGGGCCAGGAACTCGGGATTGGGGGTGCCGCCCGGATACAGGTTCCATTGCACGGACTTGTGCTGCTGGTCGGCGACGGCGACCCGGCCTACCCAGTCGCGCTCTGCGTTGGTGCGCACATCCACCAGGATGACCTTGCTGTCGGCCTGCAATAAGTGATATGCCTCGTCCGGCGTTACTGCTCCCGCATAAGGCAGGGCACTGTCTTTGCCGCGCTGCTTGGCTGTAGTGATGATATGGTTTGTCATGATGGCCATCCATGTTTGCGATGTAGTTGTGGCTAATTATGCATCAACTTTCGAAGTGTTGTCAGCAAAGACCACTGGTCTAGGGCCTGTTAACATTTAAATTGGGAGATGCGTTCAAGCCATAACGCGGGCTGGCAAGGCGTGCGACGCAGTTCATAGTGGGCTATGAACAAGGAGTGCAACGCAGTCCAGCGCGCGTTATGGTTTGAACCCGGAGGGAATGGGTCTAAACAGGCGCATGGCGTTGTTGCAGCCCGCTGACAGTGCTCGCACTGCGGCGCGTGCTACGCCTAGCCCTGCGCCTGTTTAGACCCATTCGCACTCTCAATTTGAATGTTAACAGGCCCTAGGCTTGCGTTACAATCGCCTCGGCGACACGCCCGTGGTTTGAATGCCAAGGATGCATACCGATGTACAAAATTACGATAAAACCGCATTGGCAAATTGCGACAGCAGGCAGCACAGCTGCTGACACGACGATGCTGATACGCTTGCTGGTCCTGATCCAGGACACCGGCTCTATTGCGCTGGCCGCCAAGGCAGTGGGACTGTCTTATCGCTACGCCTGGGGTTTGTTGCACGATGCCGAAGCTTTGTTTGGCGGGCCGCTGGTGATCTCCGGCAGGGGGCGCGGGACGGCGCTGACCGCATTGGCGGAGAAGCTGATGTGGGCCGACCGGCGCATCGCGGCCAGGCTGTCGCCCATGCTGGAAAGCCTGGCCTCCGAACTGGAAAATGAATTGGGCCGGATGAGCGAGGACAAGCAGCCCGCGTTGAGAGTAGACGCCAGCCACGGTTTCGCCGTGGCTGCCTTGCTGGAGCAAATCCACGCTGCAGCCTTGCCGGTGGAACTGCGCTACCGGAATAGCTCTGAAGCGCTGGCTGCGCTGGCCCGCAAGGAGTGCGATCTGGCCGGCTTTCATGTTCCTATCGGCAGCCACGAGAGGGCAGCGACTGCGCAATATTTGCGCTGGCTGGATCCGCAAAGGCACGCCTTGATACACCTGGCTGTTCGGACCCAGGGTTTGTTTGTCGCTGCCGGCAATCCGCTCCAGGTGCGGGCCTTGTCCGATATCGCCAGCGGCAAGCTGCGTTTTGTCAACCGGCCGCAAGGTTCCGGTACCCGCATGCTGCTGGAATTGATGCTGGCAGAATCGGGCATTGCACCGGCCGAGATCAATGGATTCGAGAGCGCGGAATTTACCCATGCCGCGGTTGCCGCCTATATTGCCAGCGGGATGGCAGATGCCGGCCTCGGCGTGGAGACTGCCGCCCGGCATTTCGGCCTGGATTTTATTCCCCTGGTGCAAGAGCGTTATTTCTTTGCGGTGGCCCTCGATGCGCTTGATTTGCCAATAATGCAACATATAATTGGGATGCTGCAATCTGCCAGTTTTAAATGCAAGCTGGGACAATTGGCGGGATATGACGGTGCAGACGCCGGAAATATCCTGGACTTGCGCCGGGCGCTCAGCTTTGTCTGATTGCACAGGGGCAAGATTTGTGCACCAAAATAATGCGGAATTATGCCAATCTAGAAAATTCGCATTGTTTTGGTGAATTGTGATTTATTTGATTTATTTTGGTGCAAATTTGCAGGATGTGTGAAATTGCACTTTTTTGGGTAGGATTTGGGAATCCTTTGCAAAAACAAAGATTTAAGGAAATATTCATTTGCTTATGACAAGACTGGTGGATGGCATGGATTCTGCTATCATCCTTTGCTGAGTTCTGCTGTCACCTGGACAACGATGTTTTGTGATGGACGTACAGAAAAGCATGCGTAACAGAAAAGACAACAAGCAGACGGCTCAGCATCTTTCGAATTAATTATTAGCTCTATTTGAGGAGTTTCACATGGCAATGACAGCCGCAGAAGTCTTGAAGATGGCGAAAGACAATGAAGTAAAATTCGTTGACTTCCGCTTTGCTGATACCAGAGGTAAAGAACAGCACGTGACTGTGCCTGTCTCCCAGTTTAGCATGGACAAATTTGAATCCGGCCATGCATTCGACGGTTCGTCCATCGCAGGCTGGAAGGGTATTGAGGCGTCCGACATGCTGCTGATGCCAGATCCAAATACGGCAAACATCGATCCGTTCATGGAAGAAACCACATTGTTCATGCAATGTGACGTGATCGAGCCATCCGACGGCAAGGGCTATGACCGTGATCCACGCTCCATCGCCAAGCGCGCTGAAGCCTACCTGAAATCTTCCGGCATCGGCGATACCGCCTACTTTGGTCCGGAACCGGAATTCTTCATTTTCGACGGTGTACGCTGGAAAATCGACATGTCCGGCTGCTTCGTCAAGATTGATTCCGAAGAAGCGTCCTGGACTTCAGGTGAAAAACTGGAAGGCGGCAATACTGGCCATCGTCCTACAGTCAAGGGCGGTTATTTCCCCGTGCCTCCAGTCGACAGCTTCCAGGACATGCGTTCTGAGATGTGCCTGATCCTGGAATCCCTGGGTATCCCGGTGGAAGTGCACCACCACGAAGTGGCTGGCGCCGGCCAGAATGAGATCGGCACCAAGTTCTCTACCCTGGTAGAGCGCGCCGACTGGACCCAGAACCTGAAATATGTGGTTTGGAATGTTGCCCACACATATGGCAAGACAGCGACTTTCATGCCTAAGCCTATCGTTGGCGACAACGGTTCCGGCATGCACGTGCATCAGTCCGTATGGAAAGATGGCAAAAACCTGTTTGCAGGCGACGGCTATGCCGGTTTGTCCGATTTCGCGCTGTACTATATCGGCGGCATCATCAAGCATGCGCGCGCATTGAATGCGATCACCAATCCAGGCACCAACTCGTACAAGCGTCTGGTTCCAGGCTATGAAGCGCCGGTCAAGCTGGCTTACTCCGCTAAAAATCGCTCTGCATCCATCCGTATTCCTTACGTTGCGAACCCGAAAGGTCGCCGCGTTGAAGCGCGTTTCCCGGATCCTCTGGCGAATCCCTACCTGTGCTTTGCCGCTTTGCTGATGGCAGGCCTGGACGGCGTGCAGAACAAGATCCATCCGGGCGAAGCGGCGTCCAAAGACTTGTACCATTTGCCGCCGGAAGAAGATGCACTGATCCCTACCGTGTGCTCTTCCCTGGAACAAGCCCTGGACTACCTGGATAAAGACCGTGAGTTCCTGACACGCGGCGGGGTGTTCAGCGATAGCATGATCGATGCTTATATCGACTTGAAAATGCAAGAAGTGCAACGCTTCCGCATGACGACCCATCCTGTCGAGTTCGACATGTACTATTCCCTGTAATTCGGGATTGGACGGCAAAAGCGGGGATATCCCCGCTTTTTTTAACTCTAATTTGTTACAACTGTTACAAGCCAGGGACTGGCAATTGTGCTGCAGGTCGGCATGTCATACACTAGGTGACATTAGCCACAAACTCACTCTCCCATGAATCGATTATTCTCCGGCTTACTTCTCTTTGGTATTTTTGTCGGTAATGCTCACGCTGACGGCGATGTTTATCTGTGCACGGATGAACATGGTAACAAGGAATATAAAAACACAGGTCTCACCAAAGGGTGCAAGAAAGTTGAATTGCAAGGCATCACCATCGTGCCTGCGCCCGTCTTGCCGGGGGCCGGCAAGAAGCCAGCCAATGCCAAGGCGCCTTCGGATTTCCCGAAAGTGGATGATAATACCCAGAAAGCCCGCGACAGCGATCGCAAGCAGATCTTGCTGGATGAGTTGAAGGCGGAGGAGCTGAAGCTGGCAAACCAGAAGAAGGACTTCAATAACGGTGAGCCGGAAAGGCACGGCGACGAAAAGAATTTCGCCAAATACCAGGAGCGCGTCAATATGATGAAAGAAGACATCGCGCGCACCGAAAAGAACATAGAAGCCCTGAAGCGAGAAATCGGCAATCTGAAATAGCGGCCACTTTTTCTCGATAATTAGGTCAGGCATGATGCTTGCGTAACAGGTCGCTATATACAGCGGCCTTTTTTTATAGATTATCTTGAGAACTCCACTAACTTCCCTGGCAGGCCTGGACTTGCTGTCCTCCGCAGTCATCGTGCTGGATGCGGACGGCAGCATTATATACGCCAACGCAGCGGCAGAAAACCTGCTGGACAGCTCTTTCAAATCCCTGACACATCAAAAGCTGGCTGACCTGTTTTTAAACGGAGAAGAGCTGCTGGCGGTGTTCCATCAGGCGGTGGACCACCAGTTTGCCGACAAACGCCAGGACCTTGCGCTGGAGCGCACCGGGCGCGAGCCGCTGCATGTGCATAGCATAGTCACGGCGCTGGACAATCCTGATACGCCGGTATTGATAGAGCTGAGGGAGAATGTACAGCAATTGAAGCTGGATCGCGAAGAGCGCATGCTGGACCAAAGCAAGGCAAACAAGGAGCTGATCCGCAACCTGGCGCATGAAATCAAGAATCCGCTAGGCGGAATTCGCGGTGCGGCGCAATTGCTGGAAATGGAATTGCCCGAGCGCCAGTTGAAAGAGCTGCGCGAATACACCCAGGTCATCATCAAGGAGGCAGATCGCTTGCAGACGCTGGTTGACCGGCTGCTGGCGCCGCATCGGCTGCCGCATATCGTCGGCGACGTCAATATCCATGAAGTATGCGAACGGGTACTGCGCCTGATCTTTGCCGAATTTCCGCATGGCTTGCAGATCAAGCGCGACTACGACCTGTCTATACCGGAGTTTCGCGGCGATAAGGAGCAATTAATCCAGGTCGTATTGAATATTGCGCACAACGCAGCCCAGGCCCTGGTCGATCGCATTCGGCATGGCGATGCAGAACTGATTTTCAAGACGCGCGTGTTGCGGCAAATTACCTTGGCCAAGGTCCGCTACAGGCTGGCATTAGACTTGCATATCATTGACAATGGTCCGGGCATACCATCCGAGATTCGTAACCGCATTTTTTATCCCCTGGTCTCTGGCAGGGAAGGCGGAAACGGTCTTGGCCTGACATTGGCGCAAACTTTCGTTCAGCAACATATGGGTGTGATCGAATGCGAGAGCCGGCCAGGATGCACGGATTTCAGGATATTGATTCCGCTTCCTTGAGCAAAGCAAGCGGAAGTCTGGGTAGTGCCACAAGCACTCGAGCAATACTAAACGCTTAACGCAGGATGCAAAACGACTATATGAAACCAATCTGGATAGTGGATGATGACGATTCAATTCGCTGGGTGCTGGAAAAAGCGCTGGCGCGGGAAAATTTAGTCACGAAGAGTTTTACCAACGCGCGCGACGCAATGGCGGCATTGCAAAGCGAAACACCACAAGTCCTGGTATCCGACATACGCATGCATGGGGCTTCCGGCCTGGAGTTGCTGCAGACTGTCAAGGCAAAATATCCCGGCCTGCCGGTCATTATCATGACTGCCTTCTCCGACCTTGAGTCTGCGGTGGCGGCCTTCCAGGGTGGTGCGTTCGAATACCTGGCCAAGCCCTTTGACCTGGATAAGGCGGTAGAGCTGATCCGCCGGGCATTGGACGAAAGCCTGCGCGAATCCAGCGTGGAGCAGGCAATCACCGAGACGCCGGAAATACTTGGCCAGGCGCCGGCGATGCAGGATGTGTTCCGCGCGATAGGGCGTTTGTCGCAATCTCACGTAACGGTGCTGATCACCGGCGAATCCGGCACCGGCAAGGAGTTGGTGGCGCGCGCCCTGCACAAGCATAGCCCACGCGCGGCCCAGCCGTTTATCGCGCTGAATACCGCCGCTATTCCCAAGGATTTGCTGGAATCGGAATTGTTTGGCCATGAGCGCGGCGCATTTACCGGCGCCCAAACGACCAGGAGAGGGCGCTTTGAGCAGGCCGAAGGCGGCACCCTATTCCTTGATGAAATCGGCGATATGCCCTTTGATTTGCAGACTCGCCTGCTGCGGGTGCTGTCCGACGGGCATTTTTACCGAGTAGGCGGGCACCAGCCCATGAAGGCCAATGTGCGTGTGATCGCTGCGACCCATCAAAACCTGGAGTCGCGGGTCAGGGATGGTTTGTTCCGCGAAGACTTGTACCATCGCCTGAATGTAATACGCCTGCGCTTGCCCAGCTTGCGTGAAAGGCGGGAAGACATCCCCATCCTTGCCAAATATTTCCTGTCGCAAAGCGCCAAGCAGCTGGGGGTGGAAGTCAAGCGCATGTCGGAAGCCGCATTGCACTTCCTGTCGGGCCTCGATTTTCCTGGCAACGTGCGGCAACTGGAGAATTTGTGCAACTGGATCACCGTCATGGCGCCAGGACAGGCTGTCGAGGTGCTGGATTTGCCGCAAGACCTGGTTTCCTCGGCCGTTCACTACGTCGCAGGAAGCGCTTCGCCTGGCGAAGGAGGGCCAAACCGCCAGCGTGAACCGGGGCCTGTGACGCCAGACAGCGCCGCGCCGCCGCCTGCCGCACATACGGGCAATACCCCGCAATTCAACCTCGATAACTGGATGACTTTGCTGGATGCGGAAGCTACTGCGATGCTGACCCAGGGACAGTCCGAGGTGATCGACAAGCTGGGGCGCAATTTCGAATCCGTCGTCATCAAGGCGGCATTGCGGCACACCCATGGCCGCAAGAATGACGCGGCAATCAGGCTGGGCATAGGCCGCAACACCATCACCAGGAAGATCCAGGAGCTGGGTATAGATGGCGCCAAAGATGATTGAGTTTTAAGCTCCTTCGTACCTAAGCTGGTCGGCTTAACCGCCGGCCCGCATCTACTCTACTACGCTCTTAATCTGGACCAGCGCTTCCCATGTCGAATCTACGTACAGTCCGTCCATCCGATGCGGAAGAAATTTGCCGCATCTACAATTACTACGTCCTGAATAGCAGCATTTCATTCGAGGAGGCGGAGGTGGCGCCGCTGGAAATGTCGCGCCGTATCGCCGACGTGACCCAGGAATTGCCGTGGCTAGTGCTGGAGAGTGAAGGTGCAATCGTGGGCTATGCCTATGCGACCAAGTGGCGTACGCGCTCGGCCTATCGTTTTTCAGTGGAAACATCGGTATACCTGGCGCAGGATGCGCGCGGACGCGGCTTCGGGGTCAGCTTGTATGAAGCCTTGCTGGACGAGCTTGGCAAGCTGGGCGTGCACGCCGTGATCGGCGGCATCGCCCAGCCCAATCTGGCCAGCGTCGGGCTGCATGAAAAACTGGGCTTCCACAGGGTTGCGCTGTTTGAGCAGGTTGGCTATAAAAATGGGCAATGGGTGGATGTAGGCTATTGGCAGAAGCTGCTGTAGCGTCCTGGCGGCCAAGCTGACACCGCCTGAATCCCTAAAGCGGCTCCTGTAGCATCGCTGACGGTTCCGCTAGCGAACAATCGACTCGACACCCGGGATATCCTGTCAACTCCAGACTATTCTGCCATCCTCAGCCTGGCCATATCCAGGCTTACCCAGGCAATCCTTGCCTGGCAAAAATGTGTTTCTTTCATCATTTGGACGGAGTATGATTTTCGGTGCCTGGTGCTGATTCCGCTGCTAAAATCGGCTTTCAATGAAAAATCGGTGGGCGCTGTCGTTTGCATCATTTGGCAGCGCGGCACTATCAATAATAATATTGGCTGCGATGGCCCTTGAGCTATCGCCATATGGGGAGAATTTATGAATTTCGATACACTGTTCCAGCAACAGAATGCACTTCCTTCCATACCCAAAGTGGTGCAGGAGGTCATCGACAGTTTTAATAATGAAAGTGTCTCGATTGATGAAGTCGCCAAGAAGCTGATCGCAGACCAGGTATTGAGTGCAAAATTATTGCGCCTGGCGAATTCCTCTTACTATCATGCGTCGCGCAGCGTAGGCACGATTGATGATGCGGTGTTGATGCTGGGTTTCATGACGGTCAGGACGCTGGTGATCAGCACCGGCTTGACCGGCAGCTTCAAAACCATGCCCGGCGTGGACTTGAAGCAGTTTTGGCGTCATAGCCTGCATACGGCCGTGATCGCAAAATGGCTGTCCAAGCAGCTGCACGGCAATTCGGATTTCGCCTTTATCGTCGGTTTGATGCATGCAATCGGCCAATTGGTGATGCATGCGGCGATGCCGGAGAAGACCCTGCAGATCGACAAGATAGCGGGGCCTTTGGATGCGCGCCGGGTGGACGTCGAGCAGACTTCTTTTGGCTACAATTATGCGGATGTGGGCGCGGAATTGGCGAGACGCTGGCGCTTCCCGGATAATTTCGCTACCGTGATCAAGGCTTGCATCGATCCGCTGGAACAAGAGCCGTTTGATCCTATGGCGGCGATCGTGCACCTGGCTGCGTGGCGTTCGCGGGCCGAAGAAAACAAATATTCCAAAGAAGAGCTGGAGGCCACCTTCCCGGCCGAGGTGGCGGCCGCATTGGGCCTCAAGCCCGAGCTGATCTTGCATGAGATGCCACCGCTGGTAGAGCTCAGTGCGGGCCTGGAGTCCCTGGTGAGCTAGCGGATCGCGTCAAGGAATAAACCGCAACGGCCATGCGGTTTATTCAGGTAACAGGATGAGTATATCAGGCGTTGCGGCTGGATTTCTGTATGCTCAACGCCACCGCTTCCGCTACCTTGATGCCGTCTACCGCCGCCGACAGGATGCCGCCGGCGTAACCGGCGCCTTCCCCTGCCGGATACAGGCCTTTGGTATTCAGGCTTTGCAGATTCTCGTCATTGCGCTTGATGCGTATCGGCGACGAAGTCCTGGTTTCCACCCCGGTCAGGATCGCATCCTTCATCGCGAAACCCTTGATCTGCTTGTCAAAGGCGGGGATCGCTTCGCGCATCGCTTCAATCGCAAATGCAGGCAATGTCGCTGCCAGGTCGCATAAGGTAATGCCGGGCTTGTAAGAGGGAATCACGTCGCCAAGTTCGGTCGATGCGCGCTTGGCCAGGAAATCCCCTACCAGCTGTCCTGGCGCATTGTAGTTGCGGCCGCCTATTTCATAGGCGAGCTCTTCCAGCTTGCGCTGCAGGTCTATGCCCGCCAGCGGATGCCCCGGGTAATCTTCGGGTGTAATGCCGACCACGATCGCGCTGTTGGCATTGCGCTCATTGCGCGAATATTGGCTCATGCCATTGGTGACGACCCGTCCCGGCTCGGACGCCGCGGCGACCACGGTGCCGCCCGGACACATGCAGAAGCTATATACGGAACGGCCATTCTTTGCATGGTGGACCAGCTTGTAGTCGGCGGCCCCCAGGATTTCATTGCCGGCATTGGGGCCGAAGCGCGCCTGGTCGATGATGGATTGCGGGTGTTCTATCCGGAAGCCGATGGAAAAAGGCTTGGCTTCCACGTACACGCCGCGCTGGTGCACCATCTGGAAAGTATCGCGCGCGCTATGGCCTATGGCCAGGACGACATGGTCGGTTTTTATATATTCGCCGTCATTGACGTGCAGGCCGCATACCTGGCCATCCTGGATGTCGATATCGGTCACCTTCTGTTGGAAACGGATTTCGCCGCCCAGCGACTCAATATTGGTACGCATCTCTTCTATCATCTTGACTAGGCGGAAGGTACCTATATGCGGTTTGCTGACATACATGATCTCTTCCGGCGCCCCGGCCTTGACAAACTCTGTCAATACCTTGCGGCCGTAGTGCTTGGGATCCTTGATCTGGCTATACAGCTTGCCGTCCGAAAAAGTGCCGGCGCCGCCTTCGCCGAATTGCACATTGGACTCCGGCTGCAGTTCGCGTTTGCGCCACAGGCCCCAGGTATCCTTGGTCCTTTCCCTGACGGCTTTGCCACGCTCCAGGATAATCGGGCGAAATCCCATCTGCGCCAGGATCAGGCCGGCAAACAAGCCGCAAGGGCCGAAGCCGATCACGACCGGGCGTTGCTCCGGCGCTTGTTCTGCCTGTGCGACAAAGTGGTAACTGGTATCCGGCGTCTGGCCTATCCGTGGTTTGCCTGCATGGCGCGCCAATACTTGCGCATTATTGGCGGTTTCTACATCGACGGTGTAGGTCAGGATGATGGCGGTCTTCTTCCTCGCATCGTAGCCGCGGCGGAAGATGGTAAAGCTGACCAGCTCTTGCTCGCCGATGCCAAGCGTTTGCAGAATCGCAGCCTTCAAGGCAGATTCGGGGTGATCAAGAGGGAGTTGTATGTCGGTCAGGCGTAGCATGTAATTACAGTATTCCAAATATAGCAGTCTGTCGTCCGCCGCATTTTGCTTCGGCAGATTAAAGCGCTATTTTACCCGTTACGCGGTATTAAACCTAAAACTGGGGCGCCAACCGGCAATCACGGCACCGCAACAAAATGCGCAGGCAATTTTTTCGAGCCTATTCCTGAAGCTGTGATTGCGACCCGATTTATGCGTTTCTTGCCGCGCCTATATATAGGCGCGATCCTGCCACCGGATGCAAATGCGACGTCGTGAATATGCGCTCCATAAAAAGAATAAATTATTTTCAAAAAGTTCTTGCCAGTGCGAGGGTGGCTTGCTATAGTTCGGCTCCCGTCGCGAAGAGCAGTA
>JAZJYH010000051.1:0-22957 GCA_040390485.1 Pseudomonadota bacterium | reverse complement strand
GCAGTATCCTGCTCGAAACCCCTGCTTCACCCTAGCCCTGCGCCTGTTTAGACCCGTTCGCACACCCAAATTGAATGTCAACACGCCCTAGCCTCCTCGTCCGAGCCGTGAAGGTATACCAGGCGTGCCGGGTACTCTATCTCGATATACTCAATCCTGTTGTCGTAGTCAGTGCCATCCGGCCCATGCATGATGAAACGCCAGACCCCGCCCGGTCTCGCCTCCATTTCAGAAATCGTGTTGGTAAAACCGGTGGGGCCCCACCAGTGCACTACATGCCCGGGATCGGTAAACATACTGAACACCAGTTCGCGCGGCGCGTCTATCAGGCGTGTCGTGATGATTTCGCGGTCGGCGGTGTTGCTTGCTCCTCAGCTCGCTTAAATATTCTTGCGTTGAATCCAATATGTATCTACAATGGATACATATTAAGGGAAGGCATGAACACTAGTCATCGTTTTGCGGTAGGGGTACATATCATGGCTTTGCTGGCCTCGGCAGAAGGACCTGTCCCGTCGTCGATGATAGCGGGCAGCGTGAATACCAATCCGGCGATGATACGCCGCATCCTGGGCATGTTGGGCAAGGCGGGTTTGACCACGGCGACCATGGGCAGCACCGGAGGCGCCATGCTGGCGTGCCCGGCGACGCAAATCAGCTTGCTGGAAATTTATCGGGCAGTGGACGAGCCAGGCATACTTGCGCTGCACAGCAATGCGCCCAATCCGGCCTGCGAAGTGGGCAAGGGCATCACGGCGGCGCTGGAAGGCGTCATCGCCAAGGCCGAGAATGCGATGGAGGCGGTCATCGCCGGCATTACGGTGCAGGATATCTTGCAAGATATACTTGGCAAGGCGCAGTAGTTTTAAGCTGGCAGTTTTAATCATTGCGCTGGCGGTGGCAGGGAGATGGGATGGAATCGGGTACGGTCTTGGTTAGGACGCATTGATTGGCGGCCTTAGCCAATTTTTTTATATCCATATGTGTCTATTGTGGATACATATTAATCAAAAAGGAAACATGATGAAAATCGCATTGATAGGCGCAACAGGAAATATCGGCAGCCAGATCGCGCAACAAGCCCTGGCCCGCAAGCATAGCGTGACGGCGATTAGCCGCCGTGCCGCGTTGCCGGCGGAATTGGCCGGCGTCCAAGCGGTGGTTGCCGACAGCTTGGACGTCGCGGCATTGAGCGCGGCGATACGCGGGCACGAGGTGCTGGCCAGCGCCTTCGGTCCTAGCGGTCCGGACACGGCTAACCTGGTGCCCAAACAGGCGGCAGTGCTGGTGGCGGCCGCAAGGGCGGCCGGCATCAAGCGCGTCGTGGTGGTGGGCGGGGCGGGCAGCCTGCTGGTGGCGCCGGGCCTGCAATTGGTAGATGCACCGGGCTTCCCGGATATGTACAAGCCTTTTGCGATTGCGCACCGGGAGGCGCTGGCGATTTTCCGCGCAGCCACAGACATCGATTGGACCTTCTTTGCCCCCGCTGCCGAAATCGGCCCCGGCGACAAGCGGGGCGGCTTCCGCATCGGTACCGACAGCCTGATCAGCGACGCTGCGGGACACAGCAAAATTTCCTATGCGGATTATGCCGATGCCTTTGTCACCGAACTGGAAACTGCGGCGCATCCCCAGCAAGTGCTGACCGTGGCGTATTGATTCCATCTCGCTCTGGTTGTATCAGAGGAGGAGCCGGGATAATGCAAAAGGGGCGAACCTGAGTTCGCCCCTTTTTTCTAGCTAGCTAACGCTAGGCATGGTATCAATAGCTGCCGATGTAGTCGCGCTTGCCGACTTCCACGCCATTGTGGCGCAGGATCGCATACGCGGTGGTCGTGTGGAAGAAGAAGTGCGGCAGTGAATAATTCAACAGGTAGGACTGGCCGGTGAAACGTTTTTCTTTCGGCGTGCCGGCCTGGGTCACGATCTCGCGCTGTTCGCTGCCGGCTATCTGTTCGCTGCTCAGGCTGTTGATGAAATGCAGGGTCTTGGCGATACGTGCCTGCAAATCGGCGAAACTCTGTTCAGTATCTTCATAGCTGGGAACGTCCACCCCGGCCAGGCGTGCTGAAGTGCCCTTGGCGAAATCGCAGGCGATCTGTACCTGGCGCAGCAAAGGAAACATGTCGGGAAACAGGCGCGCCTGCAGCAAGGCATTGGCGTCGATCTTCTTTTCGGTGGCATGCGTTTCCGCCTTGTTCAGCAGTTCGCTCAGGCTGCTCAGCATTTGTTTGAAGACGGGGACTGATGTTGTGTACATGGAAATGCTCAAGGTACTCTCCGGTAAATGGTTCATTCTGGATGAAACGTGGCCAGATGATAGCAGAACTCCTTAGCTTATGATTTCTTTGATGGCAGTGCGTCCAATGCAGTAAGATAATTGCTCTACTTGTATTGAAAAAAAATGACTACCACTATCGTTTCCTTGTTGCTCGATGCGCGCTATAAGCGGTGGCAATTGCGCGCAGCAGGCACGCTGTACCTGCTGGTACTGGTGCTCGGCTCGATTCCGGGTGCGCGGCTCAAGGTGGGGGAATTGGCGTCCGGCGGTGTGCTGCATGCGCTGACCTATGGCGTGATTACGCTCTTGTTGTTTGCAGGCATGCACAATGTGCAATGGCGCAAGGCCTGCATGGCGGTGCTGACGGTCGCAGCGATGGGCGCGCTGGACGAGTATGTGCAAAGCTTTTTTCCCTACCGCTCTGCGACTGTGCATGACTGGTTGGTGGATGTCGCCGCCGCGCTGACAGTCGCGGCGGCCCTGTATCTATGCTGGCCGCGGGATAAGGCGGCGTTGAATGCTCACTGATATGCTCACTGATACTATAGTTTTCCTGCCACCAGTTTTGCCATGACCGTTGCATTGGAGTCGTGCTGCTCCGGATGCAGCTCGCCCAGGCTGCGTGCAATCTTGAGCCTGTCCGCTTCGGAGCGATTCTGGCTGACCTTCCATTTCCCGGTTAGCCGGCTCAGCGGGATTTCTATGCCTATGATGGCGGCCAACAATTTTTCTATATAGTCTGCCGGCGCATCGCTGACTTGCCAGGGCGCAGCCTGTATTGCCTCATGCCGCCTGGTCAGCCTCTGCACCAGGGCATGCAGCCATGCGGCGTCGTCGATCACTTGCAGGGGACCATAGGCGTGCACGGTGGCATAGTTATAGGTGGGGACCACCTTGCCGCTGATCTGCTTTTCCTCGTACCAGCCCGGCGAGATGTAGTGCTGGGCGCCCTGGAACACGACCAGCGCCTCCACCTCCTTGCTGGTCGTGCGCCACAGTGGATTATTCCTGGCGACGTGCGCGCGCAAGATGCCGTGCGGCGCCCCCGCCGTCGGTGCCGCGATTTCAAACGGGATGTGATTGGCATTCAAGCCGTCCGCATCCAGCGTCACCAGGGTGCCGAGCGGATGCGCGTGTATCAGTTGATGCAGGACGTCCAGCCTGTCTTCGGCAAAGTGGGAAGGTATATACATGAGTTCTCGGCTAATCTCTGCGATTAAGTGGCGGCTTCAACGACGATGTCGCAAGCCAGTGAATTGGCGATATAGCAGCCATCATGCGCCTGATGGTGCAAGGCGTCCAGTTGCGCGGCGCTCGGTTGCTGGGCGCCGGAAAACACGATCTGCGGGCGCAGGGTAATCAGCGTGATGGCCAGTCGGCCCTTGCTGTTCTTGTCCATGATGCCGACCGCCTGGTCGCTATAGCTGTCCACCGTATAGCCTTGCTTGCAAGCCAGCCATAAAAATACCAGCATGTGGCAGCTGGAGGCCGCAGCCACCAGGGCCTCTTCCGGGTCGACATTGGCGGCTATCGACATCGGCACTGGCACCGATAACGGTGAGGACGAACCGGGCACTACCGCGCCGCCGTCGAATTGCCATGCATGGCCGCGGCTGTAGCGGTTGTCGGTGAATGCCTGATCGCCGCGCTGCCATTCTATGTTTGCCGTGTACTGATGCATTGCCATCTCCAAAGTTAGTTATGCCTTGCGCTTGATGATCCAGCCGTTGGCGACCGCCTCAAAGCCCTGCTTGGGGTAGTAGGGCATCGCAGTCGGCGCCGCCAGCAACAGCAGCATGGCGCTGTCGCCGCTGATTTTTTGTACATGCTCTATCAGCTGCCTGCCTATGCCGCTCTTCTGGTATGCGCTATCCACTGCCAGGTCCGACAGATAGCAGCAGAAACTGAAGTCCGACAAGGCCCTGGCGACGCCGACCAGGACTTCGCCATCCCAGGCCGTGACCAGGATGTTGGCGTGCTCCAGCATCCTGGCCATCCTCGGCAGGTCGTCCACCGGCCGGCTAATGCCGGAGCGTCTGAACACATCGGCGAGTTGTTCTGCGCTGATCCGGCGTTCTATTTCGTAAATGATATCGGACATGGCTGTTTAGATAGTCGTGGCTGGAATAGTAGCTATCCTAAAGATTTAATTGGCTTTCTAAAAGTGCCAATAAATGATATTTTAAGAATGCCAATTTTTTGAATCAAAGGCCACACCATGCATCAGGCTCAACTACTTGCTTCGCTTCAACTCGACCGGGCTTCCACTACGCCGATGTTTCGGCAGCTGTATGCTGCCATCAAGCAGGCGATACTGGGCGGAGCGGTAGCGCCCGGCATGCAATTGCCGCCCACGCGTGATTTTTGCCGTTTGCTCGAGATTTCGCGGCAGACGGTATTGAATGCCTATGCACAACTGATGGCGGAGGGCTATCTGCAGGGATCGGTGGGCAAGGGCACCTTTGTCAGCGACCAACTGCCCGCTGCCTCCAGGAGCGCAGTTGGAAAAGAAAAGCTGGCGGAGCAAGGCCGCGGCCCGGCCCCGTTATTGCGGCCGCTAGCGGAGCGCGGGCTGCGTTTTGCCCATGCGGAAGGGAAGATGAATTTTCACCAGGGTAAGCCGCGCGCCTTTCGGGTCGGCATGCCTGGGCTGGACGCATTTCCTTTCGATACCTGGAGCCGGCTGGAGGCGCGGCGCTGGCGGCGGTCCGGTGGCCAGCTCGGTTATGTCGATCCTGCCGGTTACCGGCCCTTGCGGGAGATGCTGGCGGTCTACCTGAAGGCCGCGCGCGGCGTCAATTGCACGCCGGACCAGGTGATTATTACCTCCGGCTCGCAGCAGGCGCTGTTCCTGCTGTCCAGCATGCTGCTGGATCCGGGCGATGCGGCCTGGATGGAGTCGCCCGGTTATCGCGGCGCCAGCTCCCCCTTGCATGCGGCCCAGGTCAGGCTGTGCCCGGTCCCTATCGACGCCCAGGGTTTATCGGTGAAAACCGGAGCGCAACTGTATCCTGACGCCAGGCTGGTCTACACGACGCCCTCGCACCAGTTGCCGCTGGGAGTCACGATGAGCTTGCAGCGGCGGCTGGAATTGCTGTCCTGGGCCGGCGCCAATAAAGCCTGGATCATAGAGGACGATTACGATAGCGAATACCGGTATAGCGGCCCCACGCTGGCCTCGCTGCAAAGCCTGGATAGCGCCGGCTGCGTGATCTATGTCGGCACCTTGTCCAAGGTCCTGTTTCCGGGCTTGCGACTGGGTTATATGGTCGTGCCTGCGGGCCTGGTCGATGCAATCACGCAGGCCAAGGCGGTGACCGACAAGCACACCGCGATGGTGCCGCAAATGGTGCTGGCCGACTTCATTTCCGAAGGACATTTCAACCGGCATATCAAGCGCACCCGGGAGCTGTATGCAGAGCGCCGGCACGTGCTGCTGCAGGCGCTGGACGCTGAACTGGCCGGGCACCTGGCGTGCGGGCCCAGCGATGCGGGGCTGGACCTGGCCGTGCATTTTTGCCGCCAGGGCAGTACGGCAGCGGATGAATTGCGTATCGCGCAAGCCGGCTTGAAGGCGGGGATAGAGTTGCGGCCGCTAGGCCATTACGATTTTCATGCACTGCAGTCTGGCCCGGTGTCGCGGCATGCGCCGGGTTTGCTGCTGGGCTTTTCTTCGATACCGGTGGATGAAATCCGCCACGGGGTGGCTACGCTGGCGCAGATAATGCGCTAAATAAGGGGCTCAGAGCAGGGCTGTTGAAAGGCGCCTTTCAACAATCGCTCGATCTTAACGCAAAGGCAGGTAGATATCGGTCAGCAATTCAGTCGGCGCGGTATCGCGCGGATTATTCAGGTATTCCTCGAATACCGGCGCATCGGCGGCGTCCCTGCCCGAGAGTATCAGCCACTCGCCGTACAGCCATTGATAGGCGGCACGCATATCTGCATACGGGCCCTTGTACCTGAGTACGGCATAGGTACCGGCCGCGATATCGCTGGTCGCCAGCGGCGCCTGGATAGCGTCGCTGGATGGAAGCTCCGCAAATACTGCGCCCGCCTTGGAGCGTAATTTGGCTTCTTCCACCGAGAACGGGTCATCCAGGTAGATGCCTACCGAGCGCATGCCTGGCCGGAACAGCTGGCGCATGCCCAGGCAGCCGTACAGGGTTTCAAAGGCCTTGCCTATGTCCATGTAAGAACCGACATGATCGACGGTGACTGCCTGCATGGCGGGGACGGACTTGATGTCGACGGGGTACATATGTTCACTCCTGCTAGGTTGCTGCTGTTGAAAAACAGTGTGGCTGCCCTCCTTGCGGTAACGCGCGGGCGGCATGCCGTACACCGCGTGGAAAATACGGGTAAACGATTGCAGGTTGCTGTAGCCGGATTTCGCTGCCACCTGCTCTATAGGCAGATCGCCATTTACCAGCAAGCCGGCGGCCTTGTGCAGCCGCAGCCGCTTGACGGTGGCCGCCAGGGTTTCGCCGCGTACCGCCTGGTAGATGCGGTGCCAGTGATAGGCCGACATGCAGGCGATATCGGCCAGTTTGATCAAATCCAGGTCTTCATCCAGGTGCTCGTAGATATAGCTGGTGACGCGGCTCAGGCGTTTTTCGTAATTGGCTAGACTGGGGTTGATTTCCACAAATTGTCTCCTCAAGGAACTGTTGATGAAACAATAGCATGGAAGGATTTGACAAATCTTGCGGACTTGCGGACTTGCGGACTTGCGCGCATGCGTGTAGGCAGGTGCGGGCAGCCCTTCAGCGCTGCCGAAGGGCGAGGTGGAGGGGAAGTGGGGCAAACACCGGCAAGCGGAAAAATTATTCCTCGGCTTTACCGGTGGCCAGGGTGGCTAGGTGGCGATCGCAGGGCAAGAGCGGCGTACGCCTGCCTGCGGTGCAATATCGCGGAGCTAAGCAGTATTACTCGATTGCGGCGGCTTTGGACGCTGCGGCAGGCTTGGCGTCGCCGGCTTGCGCAGTATTGCCGACCCCGGCCTGGAAGGGCTTGGTCAACAACCAGGTGAAAGGGCGCAGCAAGAATTTCTGGGTCAGGTTTTCGCACGCTTCGCGCGAGCAGGCCCAGACTATCAGGGCGCTGATACCGGTTGCCAAGATCGCCGTGGGGAAATCGTCCAGCTCAAAAATATCGGTGATCAGGCCGCTTTCCTGCAGCGCCAGCAAAGCCAGGCCATGCCACAAAAATATATACATCGAGCGTTGGCCGACCTTGGCCAGCCCCAGGTCCTTTTGTACCAGCAAGTGGATGAAGGACAGGCCTATGATGCCGGACAGCAGGTATTGCAGGCCCTGGTACAGGCTGCCGCCCAGGTTCGCCATGCCCAGCCTGTGCAGCGAATAGCTGCCGTACAGCCAGCGATAATCAAAATTAGTCTTCAGCAGGAAGGCCGCGATCAATGCCAGGGCGACCACCAGGCCGCTGAGGAAGACCAGTTTTTTCGGCAGCCGGCTGAAGACATCGGCGCGCATGCTCCAGCCCAGCAGGAAGAACGGGAAGAAGTTCAAGGTGCGCGACAGGCTGAGCGTATAGCCTATATGCTCCGAATAGCCGGCCAGCATGGCCAGTACGATCGCGATCAATACCGGGAATTGCAGCCTGGCGAATATCGGCAGCAACAAGCGCCAGCTCAACAGGCTGAGCAAATACCACAGCATCCAGTAGGGCGCGATCAAGCCGCTATACACGCTCAGGTTGCCTTTTAACAAGAGTTCCACGCCTTCGTACAGCAATTCAAACGCGATCAGCGGCACGGCGATGTTCTTCACCAATTGCCCGGCGTCCTTGTCCGTCAGCGAGGTCTTGGAGAACATGCCCGAGACCAGGGCAAACATTGGCATGTGGAAGGAATAGATAAAGATCCAGATCGAGCGCAGGAAGTGGTCGCCGGTGATATGCATTTCTATTAAATGGCCGAACACGACAAAAAATATCAAGACAGCCTTGATATTGTCTATGCTGGCGCTTCTGCTGGTACTGGACATCGTAACTCTTTGTAAATAAAGCGATTCTTGAAAAGACGCAATGATAGCGAATCAGCGTCGATTAGGGGCAGCTTAGTTTGTAACGAAACTTATGAATGTGCAGATTGCAACACCTTGCACATAGGCGGGAAGGCCAGGAGTCAGGGGGAGTGGATGGGGAAGGAGCCTGGGAATCAGATGATCGTTGCCCTGATTCCTTAGGCTCTTTCGGGATCAAAATGCGACAAAATAAATGTTGATTTTTAGACAATTATTGCTGAAGCGCCTTAGAAGGGCCGTCAGCGTTAAATTTCCAGCAAGTCCCTACCGACCACGATTTCACCGGAAAAGTAGGGGCTGACTGCGTCCAGCCATACTTTGTCGTCCAGGAAAGGATAGCCGCCCGGGACAAAATGGGATAGCACCAGTTTTTTCACCTTGGCCGCGGTCGCGATCCGGCCTACCTGTTCACAAGTGGAGTGGCTGGCCAGCAGGTGTTCTTTCAGCCTGACGGCGTTGGGTTCCGTGCCCAGCAATTTTTCCAGTGACGGCAAGTGCATCACCTCATGCACCAACACGTCAGCTCCTTGCGCCAGCTTGATCAGATTATCGGACGGCGCCGTATCGCCGGAAATCACGATGGAGCGGTCCGCAGTGTCAAAACGATACGCAAATGCCGGTTCAACCGGAGGATGCCTGACCAGTGCCGCGGTCACCTTGACATTGGCGTCCTGCAAAATGAGCCCCGGGGCACTGATCTCATGCGGAAAAATCAGCGGAGCCAACGGCACCCGGCCTTCGTCGCTGATCCTGATGTTGATGTCGTATTCGTTCAATTCCAGAAAATTTTTAGTCATTTTGACCAGCGGCGGCGGGCCATACGCATCTACCCTATGGTCCAGGTCCGTAGCCCAGGCCAGCAACAGCAGATTGCCGTAATCGGCATTGTGGTCGGAATGCTGGTGCGTGATAAAGACATTGCGTATCGACGCCAGCTTCAAGCCTGCGCTGACGAATTGCCGGCCGATGCCGTTGCCGCAATCGACGACATACGAGACCCCGTTGACGACGATCACCTGCGCCGGGGCAGCGCGGTTCTTCTTCGGCGTCGGGCCGCCGCCTGTGCCCAAGAGTATTAGCCGGGTAGCCTGCTTTGCTTGCTGCCCATGGGATGTCGGCGGTTCTTGTGCGAACACGCTGCCGCCGGTGCCGATGACGGTAGCGGCGGCAATGAGCTGCCCCAGCATCTTCCTGCGTTGCCGATTATATTCCATCATTTGCTCCAGTCTCTGGGATTAGGTTTGACATTCTGATCGCAAAGGGAAACTATTCATATCTATATTTTTTTGTGTGCGCAATCCAGCTAACGCCAGGCGGCAGTGCTGTCGGCGGGCCTGGCTTTTCTTTGGCGAGCAAATAGAGCGAGGCAAGCTCACCAGCCCGCGATATACCTGAAAGTCAAGTTTATCCTAGGGTCCATATGCAGTCTCTCCTTGTCTACCGCGTGCTGCCAAAATCTTTGGGTAGTCCCGGCCATCAGCAACAGGCTGCCGTGGGTCAACTCGATGGACGTGGTTTTCAGTTCGGGCCTGTTCCTGTGTTTCATCTTGAAAGTGCGGGTCTGGCCCAAGCTGAGCGAGGCGATCACCGGATTGGGGCCTAACTCGGCTTCATTGTCGCTGTGCCAGCCTACGCTGTCGTTTTCATCGCGATACAGGTTCAGCAGCACGCTATTGAATCGGTGGCCGCTGAGGGCTTCTATATCATGCTTGATTTCTAGCAAGGTCGGGGTCCAGGGCTTGCGCTCCAGAGTCAGACCGGAATACGAGTAATTGCTGCCGACATCGCCATGCCAGGCCGTCAGCCTGGGTTGCCAGTGCTCTTTTCCCCAGACCCGGATTTTCTCCCGGCGCCAGTCGGTGTCCTTGAGCAAAATGTCCAGGTAGCGCGCCGCCACGTCGGCCGGATAAAATGCGCGCGCGAAGCTGACATCCGCGTCCGGCAGCGGGATGGCTTCCAGGCTGCCGCAGGCAGCGAACAGGTCCAGGGTTTGGTCCATCGGGATTTGGTCCAGGCTAAGCGGAAAACACGATAATGGATTAGTGTAGCGTAAATGCAAAGAATATATCGGCACCGGCATTTTCCTTACACTGTGCATCGTCCAGCAGGCGCACAGTGTAAGGAAAATGCCGGCAGTACCGACTATCTGGTGATGATTACTGAGGGGTATTACATGCTTGCGATCTTACATAAGTGGTTTTTCTGTATGCTGCTGGTGGCGGCCGGCGCCGCATCAGCCATGTCGATAGCGGGCCAGGCTTATACCCAGGCCGAATTCGACAGTTTGCAAAAATCTGGCCGGCCTACCCTAGTGATGGTGCATGCGGACTGGTGCCCGACCTGCCGGGCGCAGGACCCGCTGCTGCTGGACTTGTTGCAAACGCCGGCCTTCAAAGATATCACCGCCCTGAGCGTGGATTTTGATACGCAAAAAACGGTGTTGCGCTATTTTCACGTCAGCCAGCAAAGTACCCTGATTGTGTTCAAGGGCGGCAAGGAAGTCGCGCGCTCCATCGGCGACACCGATAAAGCCAGCCTGGCGGCCTTGTTGAAGAAGGCCTTGTAGGTATGGGTTTTGGCTTGCCGTCCTACGCCTTTGCACTGGGCGCCGGCGTGCTGTCCACCTTGTCGCCCTGCGTACTGCCGCTAGTCCCCATCTTGCTGGGCAGCGCGGTATCGGCGCACAGGCTGGGCCCGTATGCGCTGGCATTGGGCCTGGCGGCATCATTCACGACAGTGGGTGTGCTGGTCGCCGGCATAGGCGCCTCCCTGGGGCTGGACGAAACCTTGTTTCGTCAGCTTGCGGCATTCATGCTGATTTTGTTTGCCGTTGTTCTGCTGTCTTCCCGTTTGCAGGAAAAGTTCGCGAACGCTTCGTCCGGCATCGGCGGCGCCGGCAATCATCTGCTGCAAAAAATCACGGTCGATGGCTTGCTCGGGCAATTCTTGCTAGGGCTGGTCCTGGGTGCGGTGTGGAGCCCTTGCGTCGGCCCCACCTTGGGTGCAGCGATCACGTTGGCGGGCCAGGGCCAGGATTTGCTGCAAGTGGCGGTCTTGATGATGGTATTCGGCATCGGTGCCGGCATCCCGCTGATTGTGCTCGGCAGCCTGTCGCGGTACAGCATGCTGAGGCTGCGTGACACACTGCTCAACGCCGGCCGGCTCGGCAAGCAAGTGCTGGCCGGTGTTATGCTCGCGGTAGCCGTATTGGTACTCAGCGGGCTGGACAAACGGCTGGAAGCGACACTGCTTGATGCTTCGCCCATGTGGCTGGTCAAGCTGACGACTTCGCTGTAAACCGTCGCAGCCGGTCTATTGCGGCAGGAAATTGCCGCGAGTTTATGATGCAAAGGGAAATCATGTCGGATAAATTTGATCTGGTCGTCATTGGCGGCGGCTCGGGCGGCGTCGCCGCCGCGCGTCGCGCGGCGCTGCACGGCGCCAGGGTGGCGCTGATAGAGCGCGATCGCCTGGGCGGTACCTGCGTGATACGCGGTTGCGTCCCCAAAAAATTGATGATGTATGCCGGCCGTTTCAGCAATGAGCTAAGGGATGCCGCCGCCTATGGCTGGACGCTGCAGGGCGCCCGGTTTGACCTGGCGGCATGGCAAGACCGCAAGACGGCAGAGATCAGCCGCTTGGAGAATATTTATCGCGACATGCTGAACACGGCCAAGGTCACGGTCTTCGCCGGGCATGCCACGTTATTGTCGCAAAATAGCGTGCAAGTGGACCGGCAACAGCTGCAAGTGGAGACCATCTTGATCGCCACCGGCGGCAGGCCGAGCGCCCATGCCTTTCCCGGCCTGGAGCGGGCGCTGACTTCCAATGAGATTTTGAACCTGCGCCTGCTGCCCGCGCGGCTGGGTGTGGTCGGGGCCGGCTACATAGGCCTGGAGTTCGCCAGCATCATGGCGGGCCTGGGTAGCGAGGTGTCGCTGTTCTTCCGTGACGAACTGCCCTTGCGCGGGTTTGACCGTTCGGTGCGCGAGCGCCTGGTCATCAATCTGAAGCAGCAAGGCATCCATGTATTTGCCGGCAGCCGCTTCCAGAAAATAGAAGTCGGCCCCTTAAGTTCAACCATCGTGACCGCAGAAAGGGCTCACGTTTTCGACGCCGTGCTGAATGCGTCCGGCCGGCTGCCGAATACCGGCGGCATGGGGCTGGAGGAACTGGGCGTGGGTTTGCAGCAGAATGGCGCCGTCATCGTCGATGCCTACAGCGAGAGCACGGTGAAAGGGGTTTTTGCGATAGGCGACGTGACCGACCGCAAGAACCTGACGCCGGTCGCGATCGCCGAGGGCCGGGCCTTCGCCGACAACCGCTACCACGGTTCTGCGCGCACGATAGAGCATGCCGCGGCCGCCACCGCCACCTTTACCAATCCGCCTTTGGCGACAGTCGGCCTGACGGAAGAGCAGGCTGCAAAACTGGGCAAGCTGAGAATTTATGAAGCCGATTTCCGCCCGATGAAATCGGCATTTGCCGGTTCCGACGGCAGGACCTACATGAAGCTGGTGGTCTGGGACCACAATGACAAAATTGCCGGCATGCATATGCTGGGTGAAGATGCGCCCGAGATCATACAGTCGCTGGCCGTTGCCTACAGCATGGGGGCGACCAAGGCGGATTTTGACCGCACCATCGCCGTGCATCCTACTTCAGCAGAAGAATTCATGCTGATGCGTGAAGCTAGCCGTATCGTCGAGCAAAGCCAGGCTTGAGAAAAAGGCTTGCAAGGCATTACTTGATTGAATGACATCTGCCGCCGGGACGGGCTTAGGCTTGTTCCGCTGGTCCGCTGGTCCGCTGGTCGGCTGGCGGCAATTTTGTGTTCGCAGCGACTAGTATATGCACTAGAATGGTATTCAATATCGACAAGGGCCTGATAACGCACAGGCCTGCGCTGCGGATAGTATTCTTCGACATTGAGCTTAAGAGCGAGCCACGATGAAACTGACGCCATTGAACCTGCTGGTGCTGAGCCTTGCTGTCGCGCCGGGCCCGGCAAGTGCCGGCGAAGGCGAGCCGTCGCGGCTTATTGTCTTCACCGAGGATGCGGCGCCGCATAGTGTCAGCAAAGACGGCCAGGTGGTCGGTGCCTCCACGGAATTTGTGCGCATGATGGTTGAAAAGGCGGGTTTTAAGCCGGATGTGCGCATGATGTCGTGGAAGGCCGTGCTGCAAGTCGCGGAAACCCAGCCTGCCGCCTTGATCTATCCTATTTCCAGAACCAGCGAACGCGAGGCCAGCTATGCCTGGATAGGCCGGCTCGCCAATTACAAAACCTATTTGTATAAACTGAAGGCCAGGACCGATATCGCCCTCAAAAAGACCGATGATGCGAAAGCATACAAAATTGCCGCGATAAGAGAAGATGTCCGTGAGGAATTTTTGCTGGCACACGGCTTCAGGCAGCAAGGCATAGTCGGCGTGACCGACAATAAGGAAGCAATGCGCTTGCTGATGATAGGCCGTGTCGACCTGGCACCCTTATCGCAAGTTGGCCTGGAAGGAACCTGTGTCGCGGAAAAAATGAATTGCAGCCTGTTTGAACAGGAACTGCCGCTGGGGCTGACCATGGATGTCTATGTTGCAGCCAATAAGAACACTCCTGCGGACACGGTGCGGCGTTTGCAGAATGCCTATGACGGCCTGGTCGCGGACGGCAGTTACCAGCGCCTGTTGGGCAAGTTTCAGCAATAGCTACATGTGCCTGGCACGTCCTTCCCAATCGTCGTCAGGTTTTGGACGCGGTATCGTTCCTGAGCATCGCATTTCTTTGCGCAGCGGCGACTTCATCGTGGACATTCAATTTCACCGGCGAAATCGCCGACACTGATTCCACGCTGTTCACCGCCTCTATGATTTGGCTGGCCACTTCCCTGGCGCCCCTGTCGTCCATGACGGTGGTGAAGGGGACCCTCAGGTTATAGGCAGCAATCGCTGCCGCAAATGCCGGGTCGGTAGGCGAGATCGTATTGGGATTGCCGGTCGCGGCCGGCGTCGCGCTGCTTGCGGCGGCAGTTGCCGGCGCTGCTGCGCTGGCAGCGAGCGTATCGGTGCCAGCCAGGTTCAGCGCCACGACGGGCTGGATATCCAGGCTTGCCTGATCGGCCGTGCCAGCGGCGGAGATAATCGCCGGCGCCGGGCCAGAAACAGGAACGGCATTGGCTGGCGCCGCATTGTCTGCCTGATTCGTGCTTGTGTTCGCGGCCTCCGGCAAAGCACCGGCTGCAGTATCGGCGTTGGCCGCCTCTGCCAAGCCGTTCGCGGCGGTGTTCGCTGCCGTATTTGGGAGGTTGGCGGTGGTATTTACCGTAGTTGTCGTAGTTGCCACGTTCGCCGTATTCTGTATCGTTGCATTGCCGGCTAGACCCTGGTTGGCTGCCGCTATATCGACGGCGCCGTTGTTGGTGTCGCCTGGGTTTGCCGCCGGGCTGCCGGCACTGGTATCTTGGACAACAAGACCGGCGCCGGTATTGTTTGATGCACCCTCTGCAACTGCATTATTGCTTGCAGCTGCTATGCCTGCCGGTGCGGGGGACGCCGCTGCGCCTGCGCCACCGGGATTTGCCGTGACTATGGGGGCAGGCAGGCTGCCCGCTTCGGTTAATGCAATGGCTTCGCTGAGGGCCTCATCCGCCAAAGTCCTTTGCAGCGCCGCATTGGCCTCCGCCACTGCAGCGGGAACGGTGGGAACGGTGGGAATGGCCGGATTACCGGCTGCCAGGTCCGGCTGAGCCGGGAGAGTATCCAGGGAATTTGTGGCAGCTGCCACATCCTGTGCCGTGAGGAATAGGGCATTATTCTGTGCGATCAATCCGGCCGCCAGCGGCGCAAAGACCAGGCTAGCCTGTGCCAGGGTGGCGCTGGTGCCGGCCGGATTGCCGTTGAACGCATCCAGCAACAGTTGCGGATTGACAGTGAGCGTAGCAGTCGCGTTGGCCGACAGCGGACCCTGGACCGTAACTCCTATATTCGCCAAGCCTGTCAGCAGGCTGGCGCCGTCGCTATTGCCGCCCACAACTGCGCTGTCCAGCGCGGTATTGCTGAACGCCTGCAATAGCAAATTGCTGGCCGTGCCCGATGTGATGTCCAATATCCCGGGGGTATTGGCAGCGCTGGCAATTGGGTTGCCGGCAGTATCCGGATTGCCACTCAAGCTATTGAACGCCGATACAAGATTGAGGGCTGCGCTGAGCACATTGGCGAAATTGCCGTCTTTGCCCTGGGCGGGATTGATGTCCTGCGCGGCGGAGGCGGCCGACAGCAAGCGCGCAGCGCCCGAGAGTTCTATCACCTCATCGTTGGCAGGCAACGCACCAGTCGGTGCTACCGGTACCGATACAGGAGGGAGGGGGCGGATATCTATCGCTGCAACCGGGGCCGGAGCCGCCGTTTGTTGCACCGGAGATAGAGGAGTGAAAGAGTCCATGGAGCATGCTGCAGCAAATATGACGATTACATCTGAGGGCTAGCTAAGCTCATTCTAGTCAATCTACAGCTTTATATCGCAAAAAAATGTTGCCAGATAGCATTTTATAATACAATAATCGTCGCGGATCCTGCGCATATCTCCAATTCAAGGGTTGATCGAGGCCCTATATTGCTTCGATAAGCCACCTGTATTGCAAAAATCACTATTTCTGCAAGGAAGATTATGTGAAATCACATAGTTTTCCTGGCGTCTCAAACCATTTATCTTGTCACCATTGCAATTGGAGACCGGTACCAAAATGTCTAAGCAAAGTGCAGCTACGCAGCTTAGTTCTCAATTACAGTTCGAGGGTGTAGGCCTGGACGGCAAGGATTTTGCCGCAAGCGCCGCCGATTCCTTTGATGACTGGGATTCCCTGTCTCCGCCGGCGCCAGCGCCGGCTCCTGAGGTTGTCCAGCAAGAGAGCACACGCCGCCGGCCGCGCAGGCAATTCGTTAGCTCGCCTCCGGTAGAGGATACGCAAGATGCTTTCGGCCGCAGCCAGGTGCGCAAGACTTCGGTGTCGACTTTTCGCCGGAAAGACAAGTTTGCGCAGTATGTGGCGAGCTTTGCATTGATAGGCACGCTGATATTCGCTGTCGGTATTTATTCCTATGTACAGATGGCGCCCAAGAACGAAGCCGCGCTCAGTTATTTCGCGTTGCCGCAAGCGGTCGTCAATGTCGACGGCCAGGTGGCCAGGATGCAGGCGACTATACAGGTTGATGTAGAAGACGAAGAATGGCTGCAGGAAAACAAGAAAGTCATCCATGAAATCTTCCAGATCGTGGTCTCCAGGAGCAATCCGCTCGACTTGCGTACTCCCGCCGGTTTTGAAGCGATGCAGAAGGAATTGAAAGACGAGATCAATACCCAGATGAAGGTCGACAAAGTGCAGGCGGTGCTGCTGACGGAATTGATGATGCAGAGCAGGGGTTAGCCGGGCCTGAAATGCATGCGGCGCCATACTAGCCAGCCTCAGCTGGCTTTATTTTTGGCGCATCGGCATGCGTGTCCGCGGCAGCATCGAAATCGAAAAAGCCCTACACTGCTGATTCCACCCTAAGCAAGCCTAGCAGGAGTCATGATGCCAACAGCAAAATGGAATGGCGCGGTCATCGCTGAAGCAGCCGATGATGTGATTGAAATCGTCGAGGGCAATGTTTACTTTCCCAAGGAAGCGGTGAACCAGGCCTACTTGCAAGCGAGCGAAAAAACCACGTTCTGCGCCTGGAAAGGCATCGCCAATTACTACCATGTGGTGGTCGATGGCAAGCTGAACCAGGATGCGGCATGGTTCTATCGCAGCCCCAAGGATGCCGCAAAACAGATCACCGGCCGCATCGCTTTTTGGCGCGGGGTCGAGGTGCTGCGTTAGGTTCTGCGTTAGGTTCTTGCGTTAGGTCCTTCGTACGACGCCTACCGGCAGGTCGCTGATGCGCCGCAGCTCATCCGACTCCAGCCATTCAGGGTGGGCCAGGTGATGCAACAGCATGGAGGTGGCATCTTCACCCCAGAATAGCTGCGGGCCCAGCGCAAACGTCGGGACGCCGTAGACGCCGCGCGCAATCGCGCGCTCGGTGTTGGCGCGCAGCTGCAATTTTACGGCTTCCTGCGACACCAGCTCATCCGCGTCGGCAATTTTCAGATAGTTGCACAGCGCCTGCCAGTCCTGGGTACTGGTCATGCTGTTGCCCTGTCCCCAGATATAGCGGAAGATGGCTTGCACCAGGTCTTTCCCCGAGCCGAGCGCTACCGCCAGGCGCAATAGCGCCAAGGGATTGAAAGGATGGGCGGGCGGCATCTTGAACGGGATGCCCAATTGCTCGGCGCGAAACTGCGTATAGCGATAGGTGTGCTTGCGTTTTTCCGGGATCTCCGCCGGTCCCTTGTGCTCCCGGTGGGCCAGCAACGCACCGAATACGACTGGCTTGAAGTTGATTTCCAGCCCAGGCGGCAAGCGATGGAATTGCTCCAGCTGTAGATAGGCAAACGGGGAAACAAAATCAAAATACCAGTCAGCCTGCAGGCGGCTTGCCGGGTTTGTATCGGTCACTATAGTCATGCTGCTCCATGCTCAATGTCATCACTGCGGAAATACCGGAGATGGGACGTAAAACCGTGCGATTAACGATCATAAATCCTTAATTCCAGTCAACAAAGCCACCACTGTTTCGTTATGTACTTATAGACTGCATCCAAACTAAAGCATACACATAGTACATGAGGTGGAGCAATGGAACAGAATCAGCATCCGACCAAGGAACAGGTCAGAGAGTATTTGAAACATCGGCAGCAGGAGCATTGTCCACCGCCGGAAATCAAAGAAATCAGGCGGCAACTCGGCTGGGATTTGATAGAAATTGATAGAAAAAACAGATTGAGGTAAGAATCTGTCGGCTGCCTGTTCGTTCCCAGTATTGTGACCTGTTTGTGCTCTTCGCTATGCCATTGCATGCATTGCAATTGCCCAGGAGTATTTATTGGATCCTGCTTATTCCAGGGCCGACTGCCTCAGCGCTAGTCTTGGCCGGCAGAAAATTTCCCCTCCGACATAAAAATTCCGATCAGCAAAAAAGGCAGGCGCGATATGTCGCGCCTGCCTTTATCATGCAGCGCCTGGCGAGGAAGCCAGGCTGGAATGCGGGAAATCCGTCAGGCCCCTACCACCGGTGTCCGTGCCCGCCGCGATAGCCCCAGCCGCCGTAATAAAATCCTGGTGAGACGACGATAGGGGGAGGCGCTACATAGACGTCAGGGCCGCCATAGCCATAGCCGCCGCGAGCGGGATAAACGACGCAGCCGGACAAGCTGGCCGTGGCAGCGATGACTGCGATGAGTGCGAGTAATTTATAGCGCATGGTTTTCTCCAGTTAAATGAAAACGCCTACGCTTATAACTGTCGGAACCGGGTCTGGGTTGACCAGGAGTTTGTAAGTGTTTGTTTCCTCCAGGGAGGGTGGGCCTTATTGCATAGGGTCGCGAATGCAATTCTTGCAAGTTCTGGCGGTGGAATAGGGCCGCAAGCCGATACAGGTGCCGGGATTTTCTTGCTCAGTAGAAAAAAAGCGGCCATCGGGGCCGCTTGCTGTTTAGCCTGCTCCTTCCTCAGGACTTGCGGCGCATAAAGCCCAGGCCCATCAATCCCAGGAACATCAGCGCCAGCGATGCCGGTTCCGGCACTTCCTGGATTTCCCTGCCTATCTTGCTTTTTACTGCGGCGTCAAAATCGGCAAAGCTGGCAGCGGGCAATACGAAGGCACCGGGACCGCCCTTGACATTATTGTTATACCAGGCTTCCAGGCCGGTTTCGCCCAGGATAGGCAAGCCGTTGATCGCGTTGACGCCGGCCAGCAACGCCGCATCGCGCGCAGAAGTGGTGGAAATCGGGCTGTTGTTATCCGCGCCATCGCCGGAGACGTCGATGATCTTGCGTGTGCCTTCGAAACCATTGGTTGCGAACTGCGGGGTAACAAAGTTGATACCGCTGGCGACCGCCGTATTGCCTGAAAAGGCGCGGCTGGTCGCTGCCAGCAAATCGGCGAAGGCATTGGCGCTTGCTGCATCGGTAATCTGGAACCAGTTCACCAGCTGGGATTGCTGGTTGAAACCTGACCATTCGATATAGGTGACGGCGATGCCGCCCGTCAGCGTGGCGATATTGGCTTGCAGGGTGGCGTCCCTGAAGGCATTCACATAGCCGCTTTTTTGCAGCGCGTATTCGGCACTGCTCACACTACCCGACACATCTACCAGCAAGGCAAGCTCAACTGCAACCGGCGTAGCGTGCGCAGATGCGCCAAAACCCATCAGGGCTGAGGCGAATGCGGCTGCGGCCGCGAGTTTTTTGAGACTCATTGGATCTCCTTCATGAATTGAGAAGCTAAAAATTTCTAAACCAGCATCAGATTAATGATTCTTACGGACAACATTAAAAAAACAACAATGCACGGCTGCGCAACGCAAAAATCGGGCCAATGTTGTCGAATGTGCAAATACTGTTTGTTATCAATAACTTAGAAGTATTTCTCAGGAGAATTCTTGAGATTTTTGAAAAAGCTGGAGCCGATTGTAAAAATTGTCGACATTGCAATTCCGCCCGTTTTCTTTATCAAATCGCGGCCTTGCTGCGATGGCGTAAAAGAAAATGCGCAGTTAAATTTTCAGCAGGCAATGTTTTTACGAATACGCTGGATTGGCCGTCAGGTTTGCTTTGCAGCCGGATGAGCGGCGACGGACTTGCCGACTTAGCCGCTCGCGCGGGCATAGCAAGGAAGTGGAGGCGCGCTGCTCTGTCAATCTGTGCTCAAGCGAGCAAGCTCACCCGAGTTCGCCGGCCAGCAAGGAGTAATACTCGAGGTCGACGAAGTGGCCGTTCTTCCATTCGCACTGGCGGCGCTTGCCTTCCAGGCTGAAGCCGAGCTGGCGCAATAGCCGGCTGCTGGGAAGATTGTCCGGCTCGACTTCCGCCTCTATCCTGTGCAGTGACATTTGCTGGAAAGCATGGCCAAGTATTGCCGCCAGGCATTCGCGCATGACGCCGCCGCCCCAATGTTCTGGCAGCAGCCAGTAACCCATATCGGCGTTGCGGTTAGCCTGGTCCCATTCATAGAAACCGCAGGCGCCTATCAATTCGGCGGGCGCATGCCGCTGACAGATGCCCCACCAGATGCCGGTTTTTTGCTCCAGCAGTTGCTGGTACCAGTCTATCTGGTCTTGCGTCGCAGCCAGGCTGTCATATGAAATGCCGTAATACCGGATGACCTGCGGATGCGACAAGCCGCGGAATACCTGGGCGATGTCATCCTTGACGATATGCCTTAGCAAAAACCTGGCGGTGTGCAGTACGGGGAATGGGGAACTCATCTCATTCAATTTCTTCACGTCTTATGCATGTTCTTATGCGTGTGCGCTCACGGTAGCAGCACCGCCGCCAGGCACATGGCGATTCCTAGCAGCGAGATGGTCCAGACGATAGTGCGCACGACCGGCACCCCGGCCGCGTACAGCGGCACATACACTATCCTGGCCGCCAGGTAGATCAGGGCGCCCCAATGGGTCAGGTCGCCGCTGCGTCCGGCGATGGCGGCGAGCAGGATGCTGGTAATAAAAATCGGCATGGTTTCAAACAGGTTGGCCTGCGCGCGCAGCAGGCGTGCCGGCAGCGGATTGAGCGGCGGCGGTTCCCCGTCGCGGGCGCCCACATTCCATTTGGCGCCATATTGAGCGGTCCGCGTTAGCGATGCCAACAGGATCTGGACGATCGCCAGCACCAGGGTCCAGGCCACGCAATACAGTTCGAAGCTCATTATTTCACCTGTTTTTAATTTGGATGAGAGGCGACATGCCAGGCAGGCTCTAGGGCGGCGAGTCATATCTAGCTTTAACAGCCGCGGTGATTCCGGCGATGGATTGCCGTCAAAAAAAACAATAATCTCATTTACAATGATTGTCATTGAAGCACGTGCTTCATCATAATCGACCAGGAGATAACATGAAAGGAGAACCAGCGATGAGAGGTGCGGGCGGTACTGAGGGAGGCGTCGGCCAGTTTTTCCTTGGCCTGTTGATGATGTGCGGCGGTTTTTACATGCTGTTTAATGCCATCACGGTGCACTCCAGCTTTGGCATGGGCATGGGTATCTACAGCTGGAACGCGTTTGGCGGCAGCTACGGCGTTACCAGCGGCATGATCATGCTGCCCTTCATCATCGGTATAGGCATGGTGTTCTATAACGTCAAGAGCCTGCTGGGCTGGGTGCTGGCCTTAGGCTCGCTGGCGGCGTTGACGTTTGGCGTCATCAGCTCCATCCATTTTGACCTGCGCAGCATGTCCTTGTTTGACCTGATCGTGATCCTGGTGCTGGCGGTCGGCGGGCTGGGCCTGTTTTTAAGTTCCATGCGCAGCCGGCCCGCTCAATAGAGGGAATGCGGGAAGGAGTGGGGTAGGGAGCCTGCCCACTCCTTTGTTGCTAGGCCTCGGCTTGGATGCGGTTGCGCAGTATGCCTATGCCGGTGATTTCGGTTTCCATCAGGTCGCCCGGCTTCATGAATTCCGGCGGCTTGCGGCCGAAGCCCACGCCGGACGGCGTGCCGGTAATGATGATGTCGCCCGCTTCCAGCGTCAGCCCGCGCGACAGTTCGGCAATCACGCGCGGGATCTTGAAGTACATCTGCTGGTAGCTGGCATTTTGTTTTTCTACGCCATTCACGCGGCAGATAATGCGGGTGTCATCCAGGTTGAGGCCGGCGGCCGTGACTATCCAGGGCCCCATGGGCCCGTGGCCGTCCAGGCTCTTGCCCTTGAACCACTGGCCGCCGTGACGCTTCTGTTGCACGTCCCTGGCCGTGGTGTCGTTATAGGCGGCGTAGCCAAACACGTGCTTCATCGCTTGGTCTTCGCTGATATTGCGGCCTCCCTGGCCAATGATCACCGCCAGTTCCGCTTCCCAGTCTATCAGCGTGGAGTTGGCCGCATCGTAGGGGATGGAGTCGAACGGCCCGTTCATGGTATTGATCGCCTTGCTGAAGAACACGGGATTGGACGGGTAGGTGGTCACCGTCTTGTCGGCGCGCGCCTCCTTGCCTTCTTCAAAGTGATCGAGATAATTCCAGCCCACCGCATAGATATTGCTGTGCGGCCGGGGGATAGGGGACCACAAGCGGACCTGGTTGACGGTAGGCGTGGCTATCCGCAACAGGCTGGCCTTGGCCGCCAGTGCGCCGGCCTGGGCCAGGCCCTGGTCGCCGCTGGCGATCAGGGAAAGCATGGAGCCGGAATCAAACAGCAGCTTTTGTTTTTGCCTCTGGGCTTCGGCGCCGACGTCGATTACCCGGCCGTCGTCCAGCACCACGCCTACCCGCGGCTTGGCGTCCTTGTCCGGTGAAAAAGTTGCCAGGCGCAAACCAAGCTTGGCTGCCAAGGGCGCGATGGCCGCCACTTGCGGCTGCTGGGCGGCAAGCTCGGCGGCATGCGCGCCTTGTCCCAGCATGCCGGCCGCTGCGCTGGTGGCGCCGAGTTTAAGAAAGCTGCGACGATTTTCTTTCATACGTGTCTCCTTATTGGTATTTGTGGGTAGAGAGCTCTATCCGGCGCTAGGGCGTGTTGACATTCAATTTGGGAGATGCGTTCAAGCCATAACGCGGGCT
>JAZJYH010000050.1:0-61887 GCA_040390485.1 Pseudomonadota bacterium | reverse complement strand
TGCGTTGCACTCCTTGTTAAGGCACCAGCCTTAACTGCGTCGCACGCCTTGCCAGTCCGCGTTATGGCTTGAACGCATCTCCCAAATTGAAGGTCAACACGCCCTAGGGCCTGAATGCAAAAAATTATAAGCGAAAAAAGCCATCGCGCTTTCGTGTCCACTGTGAGCAAGCTCGCAATGAGATAATTGTGCTATGCAATGAATAATAGGTGAATATTTCTCCCAAGGCAATTCACTTATTATCTTTTTATTATTTATTGGCCGATGTTTGGACGATTTGCATTCCTGGCACGGGGGAATGTTGCCACCGGAAATGCAAACATCCTCCCCTCAGGGGAGGATGCTTCGGCTACCTGGCTGTTTATTTGGCAGGCCGGTTGATGAAATCCTTCAGCAGCGGGATCACTTTCTCGGGCGCTTCTTCGATCAGCCAATGGCCGGAGCCGGGAATGACCCTGCCGTCGACGTCATCGGCCACCAGCTTGACTTGCTCGATCAGGAAAGTGCCACCGGATTTTTCGCCGGAGATGACTAGTACCGGCATGTTCAATTTGGTTTGTCCGAGTTGCTGGAAGTCTTGCGCATCTTTTTCAAAATTACGGAAATATTCAAACCCGGCACGCATGGCGCCCGGCTGCGCATAGGCGGCGGCGTAGATGCGGCGGTTGGCTTCGGAAACCGAATGATTGCGGTCGGCGGCGAAGTCGTTCCAGAAATGTTCCAGGTAGGTGCGTTCGCGGCCCGCCACCAGCGCCAGCGGCACTTCGCCATAGAAATGGAAGTGCCACAGGTCGCGCAGCAGCCACATGTCTTTCCAGTTGCCTATGCCGGGCAGGAAGGCGTCCATCAATACCAGGCGTTCGGTTTCTTGCGGGTATTGCGCGGCATAGGCATAGGCCACCATCAGGCCGATGTCGTGGCCGACCACGGTCGCGTGCTGGTAGCCCAGAGATTGCAGCAGCGCATGGATATCCTGCGCCATGGTTTTCTTGTCGTAGCCGCTGGCCGCTTTTTCAGACATGCCTGCGCCGCGCAGGTCGGGCACGATCACGGTGTGGTTTTTTGCCAGGTCGGGCATGATAGGCGACCACATGTATCCGGTGTCGGTATAGCCGTGCAGCAGCACTACCGGGCTACCTTTGCCGCTGATCTGGTAATGCAATTGCACGCCGTTGACCTTGACGTCGTGGGCGCTGAAGCCGGCGGTGGTAGGGGTGATTTCGGGTGGGGTTTGCGCCGGGGTTTGTGCGTGTACGCCGGACGACAAGCCTATGGCCGCCGCCGCGAGCGTAGACAAGATGCTGCGCAGCAGGGCGCTGCCGGGATTGCTTGCTGGTTTCATGGTGAACTCCTGAGTGGATGGCGCCGTCGACGACAGCTAGGCCAGTGAACACAGGATATGATTTATATTTTAAAGCATCAATATGGTAAATATTGATGCATCATTCATATTTAATGAATAATATCATGGCGAAGAAAGTGGTTTTTTTGGCTAAAAGTGTCGAAAAATTTTACACAAAATTTATCATGGGCAATATTATTTCTGTAAGTCATTGAAAAATAATGTTTAAGTTTTCAGGCATGCGAATTGCTTATTGCCTCACATCAATTAATTCTTTTGGGAAATATAAAATGCTAAAGAAACTTACGCTGTCTCTGTTGTTGGCCGCCGCCTCGATCGGTTCCGCTTCCGCTACCACGCTGGGCATTACGACCAATGTTGACAATATTTTTAATATCTATGTCAGCACCAGCGATTCCGCGCTGGGTACCCTGGTCGGGTCCGGCAATAACTGGACGCATACCTATAATTTCAGTAGCGCACTGACTGCCGGCACGACTAACTACATCCATGTGGTAGCTACCAATCAGGGTGGTCCTGGGGGCTTCCTGGGCGCTTTCACGCTGAACGACGCGGCATTTGAGTTTGCCAATGGCACGCAAAACCTGTTGACCAATACCACCGACTGGCTGCAAAACACGACAGGTTTCGGCAATGCCTATTCCGCCGCGGTCGGCGAAGGCAACTTGGGTACCAGCCCATGGTCTAGCGTTCCCGGTTATGGCAGCAGCAGCCCACGCTGGCTGTGGAACTATGTCAGCAATAACAGCAGCGACTTCAATACTGTGTATTTCACGAGCACCATCAACTCGGTACCGGAACCAACCTCGATGGCCTTGCTGGGCCTGGGTTTGTTCGGCTTGGCTGCAATGCGCAAACGTCAGCAAAAATAATTCATTGCATGAGCGCCCTGAGTACACGGGGGCGGCATCGATAGCAATCAAAAATCCCTGCACCTGGTGCAGGGATTTTTTTGCCTATTTGCCCAGGTAATCCGCCAGCGCACCGAAGGCGCGGTCGGTCAAGGGGATGTTGGCGACATTGCCGGCCACCGGGTGGGACGAGAATTTGGCGATCACCATTTCGGCCTTGGGGTCGATGTAGATACGCTGGCCGTGGATGCCGCGGGCGTCGAATACGCCATTCCTGTTATGCGATACCCACCACATATTGCGGTAGGAATAGCCGCTGCCATAACCGAGCACATTCGGGTAGCCGCCCTTGGCAAATTTGGCCGGGTCGCCGCCTTTGCGGATGTCTTCCACCACGGCGGCCGGCACGATCTGCTGGCCGTTGAACTTGCCGCCCAGGCGCATCATCTCGCCGAAGCGCGCCATGTCGCGCAAGGGCAGGCTGAGCCCGCCGCCGCCGGATTCCGAGCCTAGCGCATCGACGCTGAAATAGCCGTCATTTTCTGCGCCCAGTTTTTGCCAGATTTTTTCCGACATCAGCGCCGCCGCCGATTTGCCGCTGGCGCGCTTGATGACCCAGGTCAGCACTTCGGCATTGGCGGTCTTGTAGGCAAAGGCTTCGCCGTGATGGCCTTCTTTTTTCAGCTGGACCAGGAATTCATAAAAATTCCTGGGGCCGGCATAGTCCGGCGGCACCGGCAGCATGCCGCCGGAGCGCGCGTAGTCGAAGACTTCCGCTTTCGGGTCGGCATAGTCTTCCGAATACTGCACGCCTATCGTCATATCCATCACCTGGCGCACGCTGGCGTCGCCATAGGCGCTGTCCTTCAGTTCCGGTATGTAGTGGGTGACCGGGGCGGCCGGATCCAGGCTGCCTTCTGCGGCCAGCATCGCCGCCAGCGTGCCTATGAAGGATTTGGTGATGGAAAAGGCGGAGTGCGGCAATTGCGGTTCGGCGCTGCCGCCATATTTTTCATAGATGAGCTTGCCTTTGTGCAGCACGATGATGCTGTCCGTATAGGTGCGGTTCAGCATGTCGGCCCAGGTAGCCGGCATGCCCAGGTCGTCGGTAAAGCCCAGTTGGTCCAGGTCTTTCAGCGCTGCCGGCAACACAGAGGCCGCACCGGCGCCGCGCCATACGTTCACGGTGGGCACCATCTCCCGCATATGCGAAAACGACCAGCGGCTGCGCGGGAAGCTATAGAAACTGCCATTGCCGAAAGTGACGGCCTTGTCTGCCGCGGGCGGAAAGCCCTGCATCCAGCCCAGGGCTTGGGGATCGTTGCCGGTCGGGTCCGGCAGGGCGGGCGTGGTTTGCGCCAGGCAGGCGCTGCTCAGCGCAGGGGCAGTGAAGGCAGCCATAGGTATTTTTATCCAGTTCTCCAGCGGTGTATTTTTTTGTCTCTCCATTAAACAGCATCGACCGGGATAACTCAATTGCATTATTGCGGCTGTGGTTTCTTGGCGCGCGTTGGAGGGGGGAGGCGGCCGCTGCATGCAGATGATGCGTATCGGTGATGCGTGCGGACAGTGCGCGCGCATGCGACTCCTCCTGTTGTCCTACGCAGTGTCGCGGCTATCTCCGATGATGCAAGGATTCGGCAAGCGGCTAAAATAGGGCTGGCCGTTCTGCGGCCCGGGTGTTGAAACCGCCGCGGGGGAGATACGCAGCTGTTGCGCCTAGAGAGGGCAGACACCGGGATTTACAGTGTGCTATAAATAGAATACCCAGCATTGGGGTGAATAAACGATTTAGCCTTCTTCATGAAAAATAGGATAATAATTTTTGCCCCTGGCGTGGGACAAAGATGAAGATACGCACTCAGCTGATCTTGATAGCAACCGCAACGCTGCTGCCGGTAGTAGTGTTCTCTGCGGTCGCCCTGAATTTATTGCTGGAGGCAGAGCGCAATGCCGCCCTGAAAAACCTGCGCGAGGCAGCGCGGGCCATGGCCCTGATGGTCGATGCCGAGCTGGGCAACGCCGATGCTGCATTGCGGGTGCTGGCTACCTCGCGCGCGCTGGCCGGCGGCGACATGCGGGGCTTCTATGAGCAGGCCAAATCTGCCGACCGTGGCGCCGGTGCCTGGACCCTGCTATTCGATCAGAGCGGCCGGCAAGTGATCAATACCTTGCTGCCATTCGGCAGCGCCCTGCCCACCTCGGCAGACCTGGTCCAGGCCCAGACTTCAGGTCAGGGACTAAAGGACGTGCGGGAAGGAGTCCGCGGCAATAAGACCTACGTTTCCAATCTGCTGAAGAGCCCCTTGACCGGCAAGCTGGTCACGACCGTCAATGTGCCGGTGACGCTGACCGGGGATGCGCAATACATATTGACCGAAACCTTTGCCGCCAACTATTTTTCCAGGATATTTTCACAAGGCAATACCCCCGCCAGCTGGACCGTGGCGATCTTTGACCGCGACGGCAATTTCATCAGCCGCAGCCGCGGCTCGGAACAATTGATAGGCAAGCCGGCGCGGCCGGAATTGGTCAGGGCTGCCCAGCAAGCCGGCCAGGGGCAGATCCGGCATGCGACGCTGGAAGGAACCGATTCCTATGACGTCTTCATCCATTCTGCCCTGTCCGGCTGGACTGTCGCCGTGGCCGCCCCGGTCGAACAGATAGAATTATCTGCGCGGCAGGCCGTGATGCTGGCGGCGCTGGGCTTGCTGGGCGCGATCCTGGCCGCAGCCGGCGCTGCGGCGCTGGTCAGCCGCAACCTGGTACACGCGATAGCGGGAGCCGCGTCGTCTGCCGCGGCGCTGGGCAGGGCGGAAGTGCCGGCCGCGAGCCCTACCAATATTGATGAGCTGGACAAGCTGCACGCTGCCCTGAGCAATGCCGGCATCTTGCTGCACCAGGAGTTGCAGTCACGCCAGCGGGCGGAAACCGAGCGCGAAGCCTTGCTGGAGAATGAACAGCGGGCGCGCCAGCTGGCGGAGCAGCAGAGCATGGCAAAAGACCAGTTCATGGCGTTGCTGGGACACGAATTGCGCAATCCTTTGAGCGCCATCAGCGGCGCCATCAGCGTGATGCAAAGACAGCCGCCGGCTGCCGGCGGCACCATGCATACGTCGCATACGACACGCGCGCAGGAAATTATCGAGCGCCAAAGCAGGCATCTGGGCCATATCGTCGACGATTTGCTCGATTTCAGCCGTATGAGCATGGGCAAGATTTCACTGAACAAGCAGGCGGTGGACCTGGCCGGAGTTGTCCAGGCCTGTGTCGACGCCTTGCACACGACCGGCCGCGCCGGCAAATATGCGATTTCCGTGGCGACCGAGCCGGCATGGGTGGAGGCCGACACCACCCGGCTGGAGCAGATCATCAATAATGTGATCGGCAATGCCCTGAAGTTTACCCCGCCTGGCGGAAAAATCGACATCAGGCTGAGCGCGGAAGCCGGCTCGAATAGCGCGCTGCTGATCGTGCGTGATACCGGCATAGGTATTTCTGCAGAACTGCTGCCGCACGTGTTTGACGCCTTTGTACAGGGAGCCGCGCAGGCCGACAAGACCTTGGGCGGCCTGGGCATAGGCCTGCACCTGGTCAGGCAGCTGGTGCTGCTGCACGGCGGCGAGATTAGCCTGAGCAGTGCCGGCGTCAACCAGGGCTGTACCGTGCTATTGCGCCTGCCCCTGCTATCTGAGAATGAAGATATCGACGCCTCGCCGCAGGCATTGCCTACGGGACAAGCTGCCCCGGCTGGCATATTGCTGATCGAGGATAACCGCGATGCCCGCGAGATGATGGCGGCTTTGCTGGAAATCCACGGCCACCAGGTAGTGGAAGCCGAAACCGGCGAGCAGGGAATCTTGCGCGCGCTGGAATACGGCCCGGCGATTGCGGTGATCGACATCGGCTTGCCGGATATAGACGGTTACCAGGTAGCCAGCCGGATGCGCGCTTATCCGGCGTTGCAGGCGACTATCCTGGTGGCGCTGACCGGCTATGGACAGCAGTCAGACCGGCAGCGCGCGATGGCGGCAGGCTTCGACCATCACCTGGTCAAGCCGGTGGATATGGACAGCTTGCTGGGGATCATAAAAAGTCTCGCCAACTCCGTCCAGTCATTGCATGAATGAGTTCTGGTATTCTAGTTGCTCAACCGATAAATCGTCACTATGGCAAGCAAGAAGCAGAAAATCCACGGCATCATCCACACCGCCGCAGCCGCCTGCGCCGGGGTAGGCGGCGGCCTGGCGCAAGTGCCTGGCTCGGACGCAGCGGTGATCGTGCCCCTGCAGACCGCCATGATTTCAGCGATCGCCGCCGAGCATGGAGTGACGCTGACCAGGGCGGCCGCGGCCGACATCCTGCTGACGTTTGCCGCCACTACCGGCGGCCGCTGGATCAGCCAACTGCTGGTAGGCTGGGTGCCCGGCATAGGCAATGCGATCAATGCATCCACCGCGGCGGCGCTGACCGAGGCGGTAGGCTGGGCCGCAAATACCTATTTTGCCAAGAACACGACGGATATCACCACAAACTAGTCTGGCTTTGATCCGGTCCGGGCCGGCTTAAGGGCGGGCTGAAATTTGGGGATTGATTTTTTCCATGAAGACCTCCTCTTCGTTGCCGCGGTAGCCGCGCCTGACTTCGCGATAGCCAAAGCGGGAATACATGTCAATGGTGGTCTGGTTGCCTTCCACTCCGGTAAACAGCTGGAAGCGCTGCACATGCGCAAAGCGCCGCTCCAGCTCATCCATCAATTGCCGTCCATATCCTTTTCTTGCATGCACGGGGTGCACGATCAGCCTGCCTATATGGCAGCTGGTATCGTCCGGCGCGCCGCTGACATAGGCGCGCACGGAACCGACGATCTCGCCGTCCACCGTGCCGACCAGCACGGTGTTGTGCATGATCTGCTGCGCCACTTCCTGCACGGTCTGCAGTTGCGGGTCCAGGTATTTAGGGAATTTGCTGAAGGCTAGTTTTTGCAAGTCCAGGATGCTTTGCGCATCTTCGATGTTTGCCGGTGTGATATGCATGGATAGTAGGTGACGAGATGGTTGGGCCGTCTCATGATACTAGCAATCGTAGTCCAGTGCAGGGGCGCCACTCAATGGCGCGCCTTACACTGCGACCGTCCTGGCGGCCACCAGCCCGGCGCGGCCGGCGCCCAGGCCGAACAGGGCGGCGCCGGCGCCCAGCGCGATGAACAGCACGGCGGTGGTGTGGTAAGTGCCGCTCCAGCCATGCAACAGGCCGACCAGCAGCGGTCCGCCGGCTGCCAGCGTATAACCTACCGCCTGCGACATGCTGGACAGGTGGGCCGCGACGTGCGCATCGGGCGAGCGCAGCACGATCACCGTCATCGCGGCGGCGAACAGGCCGCCCTGGCCGACGCCTTGCAAGCCGGCCCAGAACCATACCCAGCCGCCGGCGATAGGGCCCACCGTCATGGCCACCAGCGCGATGACAGCCAGCGCGGCCAGGCCGACGTTGACCAGGCGCTGGTCCCTGCATTTGAACGCAATCGGCGGCACCAGCAGGCAGGTCACTACCTGGAACATCACCGAGACCGATACCGCCAGCCCGGCGCTGACGCCGTCCATGCCGCGCGCGCGCAGGATAGGCGCGAGCCAGCCGAACACGCAGTAAGCCAGCGCCGACTGCAAGCCCATGAAGAAGGTCACCTGCCAGGCCAGCGGATCGCGCCACAGGCCCTGTACCGTATAGCCGCTATGCTGGAGCTGGGCTTTGCCGGCCAGCGCCTGCGGCGCCCATACCAGCGCGATTACGATGGCCGGCAGCGACCACGCCGCCAGCGCCATGGACCAGGAGTCCCTGAATAGTTTTTCTATCGGCACGCTCAGGCCCGCGGCTCCGGCGGCGCCGGCGCATAAGGACATGGTGTACAGGCCCATCATCAGCGCGGTCTTGCTGGGGAAGTCGCGCTTGACCAGGCCGGGCAGCAAGACATTGCCGACCGCGATGCTGGCGCCGGCCAGGCCCGATGCGATAAACAGGAAGGGGATGCTGGCCAGCCCGCGCATGGCGGTGCCGATGGCCAGCAGGATCAGCATGCCCAGCAAAGTGCGCTCGGCGCCGAAGCGGCGCGCCAGCACCGGCGCCAGCGGCGCAAACAGGCCCAGGCACAGCACCGGCAGCGTGGTCAGCAGGCTGGCCGAGGCCGATGACAGGCCGGTGGCCGCCATGATTTCCGGCAGCAGTACCGACAGGCTGGAAAACACCGGCCGCAGGTTGAACGCGATCAGCACCAGGCTGGCACCCAGCAACACCTGGCTGGCGCGAGTGGCGCTCGCGGCGGAGGCGGTCGGCGCCGGCGGCGGCACGCTGTCTATTTCTGCATCTATCAGCGGCGTGACTGGCGTGGCCGGCGGTGAAAGGGAAGGGGGCGTCATGTCAGTGGCCTGCTTGCGAGATGGCTGGGGGCGAGCTCATTGGCGAGCTCGATGGCGAGCCCAACAAGCGCTCGAGCTCATTCAGGATGGGCGCCATAAAGGCGTACATGGCGGCGGCGGCAAGCTCGGGGTCGCCGCTGGCGATGGCATCCACGATGCTTTGGTGCGCCGCCTGGTCGGGTTCGGGCAACTCGTTCTTGAGGGTGGAAGCGATGGTTTCCTTGACCGCGGCAGAAAAGAATTGGTAGATCTCGCTCAGCGCGGCATTGTTGGCGGCGGCAACGATGCCCTTGTGGAAATCCAGGTCGCGCGCGATAAAGGTCGCCCTGGCTGCCTCATCGGCGACGTCATACACGCCCCTGGCCGTGACCAGGGCTTGCAGCTGCGCCAGGTCTTCCTGGCTATGCCTAAGCGCGGCCAGGCGCACCGCCTGCACTTCCAGTGCGCAGCGCACCTCAAACTGGTCGCGGATACCGGCCCGCTTGAGCCGCAGCATACTGGACGCGGGGTCGGCCACGGCCCTTACATAGGTGCCCGAGCCCTGGCGCACTTCCAGCATGCCCTGGCTGACCAGCATCTTGACGGCTTCGCGCACGGTGCCACGGCTGACCTGCAATAGTTCTGCCAGCCTGGGCTCGATAGGGATGCGTTCGCCCAGCGGCCAGTGGCCGTTGGTGATTTCTGCCGTCATGGACGCGGCGGCAAGGTCCACCAGGGAAGAACGCGATGCATTTTTCATCATATAATCTTAATTCATCAAATCATCAGATGATTCTATGCCGCAGTTATGCTAGTGTCAAGTTGCCGCCGCCGGCATGGTGGTGGCCGGCGTTTGCCGTGTTTGTGTTGCATACGATGCTTAATTTCCGCAATAATGCAGGAACTGGATCCCGCAGAAGCTCCCCCACGTTGACCGAAGCGACATGCCCATGACTGCTCCCCTGGAGATACGCTCCGCCCGCCTGACGATACGGCCGATACAAGAGCGCGACCTGGCCGCCGTGCTGGCTTGCTACGACAACAATGAAGTCATGCGGTATTGCCCGCCTACGCGCTGGCGCACTATGGACAATGCACGCCACTGGCTGGAGCGCATACTGCAGCGCGTGGCCGACGGCAATACGCTACAGTTCGTGGTCGAGCTGACGCAGCCGGCAACGGTGATCGGCACCTGTGTCTTGTTCAAGATTGATGACGCCAGCCACCGGGGCGAAATAGGCTATGCGCTGGGCAGGGAATTCTGGGGCCAGGGGTATATGCACGAAGCGTTGACGGCGTTGGTGGACTATGCCTTCCGCACACTGGCGCTGCACAGGCTGGAGGCTGAGATCGACCCCAGGAATTTGCGCTCGGCGGCGAGCCTGGAGCGCCTGGGTTTCGTGCTGGAAGGGACGCTGCGGGAGCGCTGGATAGACGACGATGAGATCGCTGACGCCGGCCTGTATGGCTTGCTGGCCCGCGACTGGCTGGCCCGCCAGGGGCCGGATCAGGGCGCTTAGGCAAACTCGGCAAACTCGGCAGACCCGGCAGGCTTACAGCCAGCGCCTGACTCTCCGCTTGTACTCGAGGTAATCGTCGCCAAAAATTTCCTGCAAAAACCGCTCTTCGCCGCGGATAAAGCGGGCTTCGATGACCCACACAAAAAACGGTATCGGCAGCAGCGCGCCCACTGTGCCGAACAACAGCGCGGCGCCGATCAAGAGCAGCAGCAAGCCAAGATACATGGGATTGCGGGTATACCGGTAAAAGCCGCTGGTGACCAGCACGGTGGATTTTTCAAACGGTATCACCGGCGTGCCTGCCTTGCGGAAGGCATCCGCCGACACTGCTGCAAGCAGCATTCCCAGCAAGAGCAGCGCCAGGCCGGCATAGGAAAACGGCGGCGCAATAAAGCGCGCGATCGGCAGCAGCTGGTGCAGGCAAGCCATCGCGGCCAGCGACAGCACGAAATACACGGGCGGGATAATTTTTCGTTTTTGTTCCACTGGCGTCTCCCTGGATTCGAGCATCCAGCATACCCGAAAACCCTTTCTTTATAGCGTTCCTTTATATGCTTCCTTTTGCCGCCATATTCTGCTTGGCGGCAAAGCGGGACAGCGTATCCGGCACCAGGCGCTCAAAAAATCCTGCGATAAAGGACCAGACGATCAGCTTTGCATATTGCACCACGGAGTTGGGCGTGGCGTGTTTCAGGAATTCGGAAAAATAGGGCGCCGATCCCGATTTTTGGCTGGCCCGGTCGACAAATTCGGGGAACAGGTCGCCCTTTACCAGGCCGGCGACGAAGACGATGTAGAAAATCACGGCGAACAGGGCGCCGCTGAAGGGCGATACCAGCACGCTGAAATTACCCCAGCGCAGCACTGCAATATTGTGCACCGGATCGCCCTCGTCGGAAGCGCTCTGGTAGCGCTGTTGCACGCTCAGCAAGCCGCCCATCAGGCCGGTGAATAACACCACGCCCAGGGGCATCACATCCACCGGCCATCTGGTGAAGGAGACCAGCAAGGCGTAGATGAACAGCATGCTCAGGCCCAGGCCGGTCATCACCGCGATCACCCTGGACACATACTCGCGCTGCTGTTCCCAGGCCGGCCTGATCGCATAGCGCAAATGGATCTGGGTCAGCAAGAATTCCACGTCGGCGCGCAGGGCCGCTTCGGTGCCGCTGTTCATCAGGAGCGGCTTGGCCGGGTCCGCTTCTTTTGCCGGCGCGGCATCGTCGGCGCCTGCCGCCGCCGGCGTGATGCTAGTGACGTTTGTGGCGCCAGTGACGCTGGCGCCAGTGACGCTGGCGGCTGGCGCGGCGCCGTCCCGGTCATCCTGGCCGGACGGCGGGGCCTGGTCGGTCTGGCGTTTGTTGTCGGTGATTTGCGCCAGGTAGTCGGGCGGGCGCGAAGCCAGGTAGGCATCGTATTCGCGCAGGCCGGCCACATCGCGGTAGCGATTGCGCAAGCTCCAGACCTTGCGCGGCAATTCCGCCTTCGGCATCAGGCGCGACAATACCAGGTCGAACGCGTACAGGTCGTCCCAATTGAGGGTATGGTTCTGGCTCTTCAGGACTATCTGGTCCAGCTTGATCCCGGATTCCTCGGAGACCGAGGCGGCGGCCAGGCTGCGATACTTGCCTTCCAGGTGCTTGAAATAGATCGTGGCATATACCGGCAGGGGAGTCTTCCTGCAATCCTTGTCCGCCAATAAGGACTTCAGCAGAGTGAGCATGGCGCCTCCTTTGAGACGGATGATGTGGTTTGTCCGCCGTCGACATCATGATTCATTGGCCGCTATCCTGCGTGAGCCAAGAGCTAAAAGGCCAGGGGTTGTTAGAAATTCAATCTATATCGTATTTTCAAATTGTCAATTTTTACTTGGTATACGTTGTGGGCCGGCGGCCCTAACGGTTCTTCTGCGGGTGAAAACTCTCGCCCCTGGCCATCATTTCCAAGATGGTTTGCATGCGCTTTTCGCGGGTTTCCGGCTTCTTGGCGGTTTGCAGGCGGTAGGCGATGGAATACAGATTGGCCTTGTTCAAGCCCGCAAAGAAGGCGGCGGCCTGCTTGTCCTTGTTCAGCGCGGCTAAAAAATCCTCGGGCATGCTGGCCTTGCCCTGCGAATCATAGGCTTGCTGCCAACGCCCATCCTGTTTGGCCGCTTCTACTTCGTTTAGGCCGGAGGGCTGCATCCGGCCTTCCTTGGTCAGGCGTTCCACATGGCCGACATTGATGGCGGACCAACCGCTTTTGGCACGGCGCGGAGTAAATTTTTGCAGCCAGGAGAGCTCGTCGCAAGCTTTTTTCTGGCCGTCTATCCAGCCGTAGCACAGGGCTTCGTCCAGCGCCTCGGCATAGGTGATGCTCTTGGTGCCTGAGTCTTTCTTGAAAATCTGCAGCCAGATGCCGTCAGGCTGGCCGTGGTTCCTGGCCAGCCATTGCTGCCATTTCTTGGCGGAGGAAAATGGAAGGACTGCTAACTCGCTTTTGCTGTTCATGGCCGCCGTACCCTTTCTGGTCGCAAGAAGGAAACTTATCGCTTGATAAAGTTTTCCGTATTTTATCGGTATTTTCCATATCTGCCGCCGGTTTGCAGCAAGCTGCCGGGCGCGTTTGCCAGTTGGCAAAAAATGCAGGCCTGCCAGGCTGCGCTGACAATGCAAACGATTGTGAATTGAATATGATTTCGGCGGTCTTGCCCATAGTTCGGGTCTAAGATACCTGTGGGGCACACCGGCCCTGGAGGGTGGCTGCGGTGGCTGCCTTGTCAGGAGATTAAAATAGTGGATGCAGCACGTTACCTGAGCAAGACGACATGGTGGCCGATAGGAGTATTGGCGACGGGCGTCGTGCTTTCCGTGGCGCTGGAATTCAGGCAGCAAGCGGTTAACGATGATCTCGAACGACAGCGCTTTGACGGCCTGGCGGACAGGATCGTGGCGCAGGTCGGCAATCGCATGCAAAAATATGAATACGGCCTGCGCGGCGCGCGCGGCGCGGTGATAGGAGCCGGCGGCACGGCCGTTTCACGCAAGACTTTTCAAGAGTATGGACTGTCGCGGGATGTCGAGCGCGAGTTCCCGGGAGCGCGCGGCCATGGCTTTGCGCGGCGTTTGTACCCGGGCCAGGAGGCCGCCTATATCGCCGACATGCGCCGCGAGGGTTTGCCCGGTTTTCGCATCAAGGAATTTGTACCGCACGGCGGCGAGCATTTCGTCGTTTCCTACTTCACGCCTGAAAAAAATAACGAGCCTGCGATCGGCCTGGACCTGGCGTCCGAGCCCAGGCGCCAGGCGGCGGCCATCGCCGCGATGCAATCCGGCCAGGCCAGGCTGACGGCTCCCATTTCGCTGGCGCAAAGCGAGGATCCGCAGGACCGCGGCTTCCTGTTGCTGTTGCCGGTGTACTCGTCCATGCAAAAAGCGCTGGCCGCCGACAGGAAGCTTGCCACGGTAGGCTGGGTGTACTCTCCTTTGCAGATTGATGAAATACTGGCCGACTTCGACTATTTTGACGGCGAGATTGCATTGGCCCTGAGCGATGTCGGCGGGCCGGCGCCTGTTCCTTTCTTTACCTCGGGCGGGGCCGGGCGTGCCGCCGTGAACGGCTTGCAAAAAAATATCGATATCCAGGTATATGGCCGCACCTGGCGCGCGCAGGTCAAGGCTTTGCCCGCCTTTGTCAGCCGCCTGAATTTGCAGAGCCCGCAGACCGAGGGAGTAGTCGGCTCGATACTGAGCCTATTGCTGGCCGGCCTGGTGTACAGTTTTCTGCGCAACCGCCAGCGTAGCGCAAAGGCCAGCCTGGAGCGCGGCCGCCTGGCGGCAATTGTTGAAAGCTCGAATGACGCGGTTATAGCCAAGACACTGGAGGGCGTGGTCACCAATTGGAACCGGGCCGCCGAAAAAATGTTCGGCTATAGCGCAGAGGAAGCCGTAGGCTGTACCTTGCTGAGCCTGATCGTGCCGCCCGAATACACGATGGAAGAAGTCAGTGTCTTGCGGCGCGTCGCCAACGATGAGGTGGTCGAGCATTTTTCTTCCATGCGCCGCCGTAAGGATGGAACTCTATTGGACGTATCGGTGACGGTATCGCCGATACACGGCGCCGACGGCAGCATCGTCGGGGCGGCCAAGACCGTGCGCGACATCAGCGAGCAAAAAATCAATGAGGCCAATATCCGCAAGCTCAATGCTTCGCTGGAGCAGCAGGTGCAGGTGCGGACCGCCCAGTTACAGAAATATTCGGCGTTGCAAAAGGCGATGCTGGTCAGCGCCGGTTCCGCCATCATTGCTACCGATAGGGACGGCCTGGTGACGCTGTTCAACCCGGCGGCCGAGGCCATGCTGGGTTACTCCGCTGAGGAAATGCTGGGCCGGCAGGCGACCATGCTGCATGATCAGGCCGAATTGATGGCCCGCGCCGCCGTGCTCGCGGCCGAGTTGGGGGAGGCGGTCAAGCCGGGCTTGCCAGCCCTGGTTGCCAAGGCCGGCACGGGCCGGCCCGATACCAATGAATGGACCATGATTTGCAAGAGCGGCCGCCGCATCCCCGTCTTGCTGACGGTCAGCGCCATGCGCAGCGAGCTGGATGAGATCATCGGCTACCTGGGCATTGCCATCGATTTGACCGAGCGCCGCCGCAACGAAATGGCACTGGAAAAGAGCGAGCGCTTTTTACGCACGCTGACCGATAACCTGCCCGGCATGGTGGGATACTGGGGCGCCGACCTGCGCTGCAGTTTTGCCAATTATGGTTATGAAACCTGGTTCGGCCGCAGCGCCCATGAGATGCTGGGCATCCATGTGCGCGACATGATGGGCGAGGACATCTATCGCCAGAGCGAGCCCTACCTGCACGCCGTATTGAACGGCGAAAGCCAGCAATACGAGCGCGTGCACCTGATGCCGGACGGCTCCTTGGCGTATGCACTGGTAAATTATATTCCGGACATGGATAACGGCGAGGTACGAGGCTTCTACGTATTGATTTCCGATATCACCGAACTGAAACAGGCGCACCTGAGCCTGGAACAAACCAACAAGATGCTGGAGGCGCGCACCAGGGAGGCAGAGGCCGCCAGCCACGCCAAGAGTGAATTTGTGGCCAATATGAGCCACGAAATCAGGACGCCGCTGAATGCAGTACTGGGCATGGCCTATTTGCTGGATAGCACCGGCCTGACCGCAGAGCAGAAGAAATACCTGGAAATGATCAAGGTATCGGGGCAGACGCTGCTCAGCATCCTGAACGACATCCTGGATTTTTCCAAGGTGGAAGCCGGCCGCATGGATTTGTCGCTGACGGAGTTCCAGCTGGCCGATGTGTTGAACGCGGTGGCCACCATCATGACCGTGAATGCCGGCGAGAAGGACCTGGAGCTGGCGATCGCGGTGGAGCCCGATGTGCCCAGGGTATTGCTGGGCGATGCCTTGCGCTTGCAGCAGGTATTGGTCAACCTGACCGGCAATGCGCTCAAGTTTACCGAGCGCGGCGAAGTGGCGGTGCTGGTGAGACTGGTGCAAATGCAAACCATCAGGAACAAGCCGGTCGCGATGCTCAGTTTTCACGTGCGCGATACCGGCATAGGCATGAACGTCGAGCAGCAGGGGCGGCTGTTTTCCTCGTTTACCCAGGCCGACTCGTCGTTTACCCGGCGTTTCGGCGGCACCGGGCTGGGCTTGACCATTTCCAAACGCCTGGTGGAATTGATGGGCGGCAGTATCCGCGTGCGCAGCGAGGAGGGCCAGGGCAGTGAATTCGTGGTCACGCTGCCGCTGCAATGCGCCCGCAACCAGGAGGACGGCACCCGCTCGCGCAGTGCGATCGGCAACCTGCGCTTCCTGGTAGTGGATGACAACGGTACCAGCCGCGAATACCTGTCCAAGACCATACAGGGATGGCACTGGGAGGTGGATGTGGCGGCATCCGGCGCGCAAGCCCTGGATCTGTTCAAGGAGCAGCAGGCGGCAGGCTACCCTTACGATGTGGTCCTGGTGGATTGGCAAATGCCTGCCATGGACGGACTGGAAACCATACGGGCTATCCGCAGCAGCTGCGTCGGCTACCATCCCGGCCATAAGGGCGGCGGCAAGGGCGCGATGCCGGTCAGCATCATCATGGCCAGTTCTTTCGGCAGGGGCAAACTGATGGGTACCGATGCCGCGCAGCTGGTGGACGCCGTGCTCAGCAAACCGCTGACCAGTTCCAGCCTGTTCGACACATTGCACGGGGTATTGGTGGGGCTGAGCGCCTCGGTCCACGTATTGCAGGAAGCGCGCTCCACGTCCCTGATGAATCGCATCGACGGCGCCCGCCTGTTGCTGGTGGAAGATAATCCACTGAACCAGATTGTCGCCCGCGGCATGCTGGAGCAGGCCGGCGCCAATGTGGATGTGGTCGACAACGGCCAGCAGGCGCTGGATAAATTGCGGGCCGACGCGAGCCGTTATCACCTGATCTTGATGGACGTGCAAATGCCGGTGATGGATGGCTTGACCGCGACCCACCTGCTGCGCGAAGAACTGCAGCTGAGCTTGCCGGTGCTGGCGATGACAGCAGGCGTGATGGCCTCGGAAAGGGCGCTATGCACCGCTGCCGGCATGAATGACTTCATCGGCAAGCCGATCGACGCCGACGACATGCTGGGCAAGATTATTCGCTATTTGCCGGAGCTGCCCAAGCATCTGACCGCCCCCGCAGGCGCTGCGCTGCGCGCGATGAAAACCTTTGCCGCCTCGACCGACAGCGAAGCGCCGATGCCGGTGTTTGATCCCGGTCAGTTGATGGCGATCACCCGGGGCAAGCCGCAGCATACGGCCACGATGCTGGGCCTGGTCAGGAAGGTGGTGGAAAATGGCACGACGCCGGTCAGCGAAGCAAGAAAAGCCTGGCAAGAGGGACGGCCCGACGACGCCGCCCGCATGCTGCATACCTTGCGCGGCATGATGGGCACCCTGGGCGCGAAACGGTTTGCCAGTGCCGCACTGGAGCTGGAAAAGACGCTGCCGCACGAACCTGCGGAAAAACTGGCAAGGATGTTCAGCCAGGTAGAGCAGGAGCTGGCCGCAGCGATCGCCAAAGCGCGGGCCTGGATAGCGGAGCAGGGCAAGATATAGCCGCCGCCGCTCTAGATTACTAGCGCCCTATTTGCGCCATCTGGTTCCTGGCAACCAGGCTCCACTCGACGATGCCGATATAACCGTCTTCCACCGCCACCACCATATGGCGGTTATTGCTATAGACCACGGTACCGCTTGCGTGCTGGTGGAGCTCGGTCCAGCCGACCGCGTGGCGCACGAACACCAGCATATTGTTGACATGGGCAATGCATTCCAGCTGGCCGAAGGCGCGTACCTGGCGCAACACGGCCGCCACCGGCTGGTCGAATTTCAGCAGCCATTCCTCGTCGGCCAGTTTTTTCCAGTAGCTGGCTTCGCCGTCCTGGGGCCGGGCCCTGTCCCACAAGCCCTGGAAGTCGCCGGCCACCTGCACGGCAAGCAGGCGCATGGCCATCTGTGTACGCAGGCTCAGGCTCTCATGGCAATCGGAATCCGTCAGCGGGAAATGCTGTTGCGCCAGGATGTCGCCGCTATCAAATTCCGGTGTCAGCTTATGGCAGCTGACGCCCCAGCTGCGGCGGCCTTCCAGGATGACCTGGTGGAATGGGTAGGGGCCGCGCCCCGTCGGCAGCGGCGAGGGATGGAAGTTGATCGCGTGGCGTAGGTAGGGCTGCCAGTCCGGCACACGCCAGTTGTAGCTGGCAATGATCAACACCTGGCAATCGCGCGCCTGCAAGTCTTGCAGGTCTTGTGCGGTGATGCGAGATAGCTGTATTTCCATGTCCAGCTTGTGCGCGTACTGGATCACCGCCTGGTTATGATGGACGATATTGTCCAGCGGGACCGTGAAGAGCTTGATCGGCTGCCAACCTGCATCGACGAAAGCCTCGAATACGCCCAGGTAACGATCCGCTGCGGCAATGGCGAAACGCATGGTTTGTTCCTTCCTTGTCTGTGGTCCGGCCTGGCATGGATGCCAGCCTGCTGCTGCCATCCCTGAATATTAAAGCACACGCGTGTATCGCTGGTTTGTCGATGACAACATTTTTGTATCTGAACATGTCTATGCAGAATAAATGTAAAGATAGGGCTGCTCCCGGCAACTGGCAACTGACAACTGACAACTGGCAACTGGCAACTGGCAACTGGCAAGAAGGGGACGGCATCGCCGGGCGCGGCGACAGGCAGGCAAGATAATGTGTCATGATGCGGAAACAAGCAGTGCGCAATATGGCGATTCACTATGTTGGGAGTGTGCAATGATTACCATTCCATCCGAGGATGCGCTGGGCGAAGCGGTCAAGCCGCCGGTCGAGATTTCAGATCACCATCATGAGCGCAGGGCGGATTTGCCGGGAGAAAAAAAGACCAGCGCCGGCCGCAAGAAGGACAAGTCACACCAGGATAGCGGCCTGAGCCGGCGCAGCATGTACGAGGACTAAGATGTTGTTGAGGGGGCCTCACCCGGCTGACGCTTCGTCGACCTTGCCTTTATCCTGTCTGCTGTCGTCGGTGCGCGGCTCGCGATAGGGCCGGTCCAGGTATTTGTGATGAAATTCGATCACCCTGGCGACCACGCCAGGGCGATCGCTGGCTACTTCCCTTACCTGCTTCAACCTGCCGTTACGCGGGGTAGCGATGAGAGCGTTGGCAAATGCGCGCTTGTCTGGCCAGAGGCTGGTATTTCGCATGATGATCTCCTTGTATTGGTAGACTTATGCATGGCTTCATCATATTTTCTGCGCAACAATTTGCCAACAGGACATCAGCCTGAGCGCGTGTCAGAAGAGTCCGACCCTGTCAGCGGCGTTTCAATAGGTGGAGTAAGGCAGGTGGGCGCCAGGATGGCAGGCACTAGCGGGCTGACGGCTTGGACGACAGGCTGGCTGTCAGGGGAAATGGATGATTGCGGCAAAACGATGTTACGCCGGGGAAGTTTTTTCCACGCTATTGCGGGCAGGAAAAATGCTGATCCCCGGTTTCCGACATGGCGATGTGACTCATTCCGCGACCGCTGCTTTCCTATGCTCAACATAGGGCACATCCAGGTATTTGTGATGGAATTCGACCACGCGGGCAGATATTCCGGGTTTGCCGCTCTTGACTTCGCGGACTTCTTTTAACCTGCCGTTGCCGGCGCTAGCGGCGAATATATTGCTAAAATTACTCTTGTCGGGCCATAAGCTGCTTGCGTTTTGCATGACGATCTCCGTTCAATTCAATTTAAAAGTTGATATTGCTTAGCACGTAATACACGTTCGAGGGGCTGCCGGCGGTTTTCAGTTGATTACTGCTGATTTCCTGGCCTGGCGGCGTGAGCCTTGCATCTGTTCCCTGCCTTGCTCATCGTTGAAGCAAGTGTAGCCAGCGTTTTTGCCGGGATAAAGACGGCTAAAAGAAATTCACTGTTCGCGTAGACGAAATAATCGAGGTGTTGAGACCGGACTATGCGCCGCTACAGCGGTTTCCATAGCGGCTACGCCTGCCGGCCCCCGTTTTACGCTGATTCACTTGAGCGGCACAAGTGCGGACCCTAGTAGTTTTACTTAGGGTAGCGACGACACTGTGCTTGCCGGCCCGTGAGTTACAACCCTGCCAGGCTCAAGCAGGGCGGGAGCCGAAAATTGCGCGCCGCCGGATCAAAGCTGAAGTTAAAGCTGAAATTAAAGTAGAAATTGAGGCTGCAAATAGTTTCGCGCCGCATCAGTGCAGTCTATACGGCGTTCGCTTCCCACAAAGCCGTTGATAATTTCCAGCGCAGCCGGGCTCCTCTATCTTCGAATTTGCATGGTGCGGCGGGCTGTTTTCCCGGCCAGCGCGGGGCTATAGCGTGCTTACATTGCCTTTTGATTATTGCGCATACAGGAACAATGTATTTCCATTTGCCACCTTTATCGCAAAATCGACAGCGACTACACTGCAGTCATCGATGAGCACGACACCAAAGCAGCAGAGTAAGGCGGATAAGTGCGCGACTCACCGAGGCAGGACGAAATGAAAACAGCTGGAAGCACTTTTAGCCTGCCTGTGGGAATGATTGAATACTTGTTTTTACTTATTAAACTATTTTGGAGAATGACCATGAAAGCGAAACAAATCATTGCGGCAGCCGTACTGACTTTGACTGGTGCCGCTGCGTTTGCAGCCGGCGGCGAAGCGTATGTCAGCTTCCCTATGCCTGATACCTTCAGCCATTCTGCCGTCAGCAACAAGACCAAGGCAGAAGTGCAAACTGAACTGGTACAAGCCCGTGCGGAAGGCCAATTGGTCGGCGGCGAACAATACGTCTCTACCGTAGGTAAAAAAACGACCAGCACCTTGAGCCGCGCCGAAGTCAAGGCTGAAGCGATCAAATCCGCTAAAAACGGCAGCCGTAATACAGAGTATAGCTTCGGCGGTTAATTCCCCACCAGGCAGGCCGCGAACCTCCCGCGGCGCCTCCCGAATTAAGTCTTCATTGATGGCCTGCTCCCGGTTTAGCGACCGGTAGCAGGTTTTTTTTTACCCCTTTCCATCCGTCTGCGCACGTTCATCTGCAGCGGTGCTGATACGGCGTAGATAAGCTGTTTCTGTACCTGTTGGCGCCGGACAGGCCGGTTTAGCCTGTCAGCTATTCAAACTCGCTGCTCTCGCTGCCATATCGCCATGGGCAATTATTCTGCCGACTATTCTATCTTCATGCTTGCCTTCGCCGCGTCGGCGGCCGCTCCGGGGCCGGAGATTGCCGCACTGGTCGGCCGGGCGCTGGCCGGGGGCTTGCGCGCGACCCTGCCGCTGGCGGCAGGCATCATCGCCGGGAAATTGCTGATGCTGGGTGCGGCGCTGCTCGGCCTGGCGGCATTGGTCGGCGTGCTTGGCCCCTTGTTTGCCGGACTCAAAGTCCTGGGCCTCGCTTATTTGCTGTACCTGGGTCTCCGCAAATGGAACAATGCCGGCCGTCCGGTCGCCGCCGGCGCACGTACTGCTCGCACTGCCCGTACTACCAGTGCCGGCGGCCTGTCGGAGCTGGCGCTGGGCCTGGCCATGACACTGTCCAATCCCGTCGCCCTGATGTTTTACCTGGCCTTGTTGCCGGCCGTGGTCGATGTGTCGGCCGTGAACCCGCGCGTCTTTATTGTCTTATGCTGCATGATCACGGGCATAATGGCGGCTATCGTGCTGGCCTACGGCTGTATCGCAGAGCTTGCACGGAAATTATTTGCCGCACACGAATCGAAAGCCATGATAGACCGGATCGCGGCGGCAATGATGGTTGGCGCGGCCCTGCTGATTGCACTGCGCTAGCCGGTTTTTAGCGGTCCTTATTGTGCCGTCTTTATGGCGCGGCCCTTATCCATTTTGAATAGCATGCACATCCGACTACTCCGGCAGCAAGATGCAGAACAACTGCTGCAATTTGAAATCGCCAACCGTGACTGGTTTGAGGAATTTATAGAAACCAGGGCGGCGCAGTTTTATACCGATGCCGGCATACAGGCGCATATTGCCGACTTCCTGGCCCAGTATGCCGCCGGCCGCCTGTATCCCTGCCTGATGCTGGATGAGGCCGGCGTCATCATAGGGCGCGCCAACCTGCGGAACATAGAGCGGGACGTAGAGCAGGATATGGGACGACGGTCGCGCACGGCCCATGTAGGCTATCGCGTCGCCCGCCATTGCGCCGGTCGCGGCGTGGCCAGTGCCGCGGTCGCCGGCTTGCTGGAGCTGGGGCGCACGCATTTGCATCTGGCGCAGATGATTGCCCATGTCTCGGTAGAAAATTTTGCTTCGATCAGGGTGCTGGAGAAGAGCGGATTCACCAGGATAGGGATGCGCGATACACAATCGCTGGTGCAAGGCCGGGCGCTGGATTGTCATGAATACGCGTATGTATTCCCGGCAGCCTAGGCCTTGGCTATCTGGTCGGGCAGGGCCGGGCCGGCCCTGCATCTCAATGTAAGTACATCCCGATATAAGTACATCCCTGTAGCTACATTTATTTGCGGATATTTATTCGGCGCTTCCTGCGGCCTGACGCGATGCGCTCAGGGTCAGCACACCACCCAGCACCAGGCAAGCGGCCAGCATATACATGCCGTTATTGGTGCTGTGGGTGGCGTCCTTGATCATGCCCACCAGGGTAGGGCTGAGATAGCCGGCCAGATTGCCCAGCGAATTGATCATCGCGATGCCGGCTGCCGCCGCGGTGCCGCCAAGGAAGGCGGTGGGCAGGCTCCAGAACAGTGGCAGGGTAGATAATATACCGGCCGTGCCCAGCGTCAATGCCGCCATCGCCAGTACCGGGTTGTGGTCGAAGACGACGCTGAGCACCAGGCCAGCAGCGCCCAGGAAGCCCGGTATCGCGATATGCCAGCGTCGTTCGCCGCGCTGGTCCGAGCTGCGCCCTATCAGCACCATGGCTACCGCGGCGAATGCATACGGAATCGCGGTCAGCAGGCCAACGTCCACCAGGTCCTTGACGCCCAGCGCCTTGATCAGCGTAGGCAGCCAGAAGCTGATGCCGTACAGGCCCATCACAAAACAAAAATAGATCAGGCCCATCAGCCATACCCTGGGATTGCGGAACACCTCGCGCAGCGAGTGGGCTTGCTTGCTCTGCTGCTCACGCGAGACGGCGCTATTGATCAGGGTCTTTTCCGGGCCGCTGAGCCACTTGGCATCGGCGATGCGGTCATCCAGGTAGCCCAGCACCACCAGTCCTACCAGCACCGACGGTATGCCTTCCAGCAAAAACATCCATTGCCAGCCGCGCCAGCCGTTCACGCCTTCCATGCCTTTCACGATCAGGCCGGACAAGGGGCCGCCGATCACGCCGGCGATCGCCACCGCGGTCATGAACAGCGCGACGATGCGGCCGCGGCGGGCGGCCGGGAACCAGTAGGTCAGGTACAGGATAATGCCGGGGAAGAAACCGGCCTCGGCCAGGCCCAGGAAAAATCGCAAGACATAAAATTGCACGGGCGTGGCGACGAACATCATCGCCGACGACAACACGCCCCAGGTCAGCATGATGCGCGCAATCCAGACCCGCGCCCCGACCTTGTGCAGGATGATATTGCTGGGGACTTCGAACAGGAAATAGCCGATGAAGAAGATGCCGGCGCCGAGGCCGTAGACAGTTTCGCTAAATTGCAGGTCGCCCAGCATTTGCAACTTGGCAAAGCCGACATTGACACGGTCCAGGTAGGCGACGATGTAGCACAGGAACAGGAAGGGCACCAGCCGCCAGGTCAGCTTGCGGTAGGTTGCCTCTTCAAAGCCCTTGTCGTCCAGGCTGGATGTGTCGCCAGTATTGTTGCTGCCGCCATTGCTGGTATCACTGATGCTCATACTTGTCTCCCCGGTATTATTTTCAGTAGATTAACACTTTGCCGGGGAGGCAGGGGAAGATTGCAGGTATTCCGGCGGCAGGCAGGCGCCCGCCGCTAAATCGACGTTTAGGCGTCTAGGCGTTTCAGCCCTCGCTGAAAATGGCGTCGCAGCCTTCCCTGGGTTCTTCCAGGTTTTCCAGTTCATCGATCATTTCCAGGTCGATCAATTCTTCCATCGCATTCATATAGCTATTCAATTTGGCGGCGCCGATCAGGCGGTAGATCTCGCCGGCTTCGTTGCGTATGCCTATGATCATCTGCTCTTCCCTGACTTCTTCCGGGCTGGCTTGGTCTAGCAGCAGGTTGCCTATGATGTGTTTGTCGATCTTGGCAATGGACTTGCCTGCGATGAGTGCGGTTTTCACTATGTGTTCCAGTTTCTTGTATGAGCTTGTTGCATTATTGCCGCCGTCAAGGATGAGGGCGCTGAGCATGCCGGTTGCAGCATATTCTTTTGGCGAGGCGGTATTCTATAGTGATTTGCCAAATCGGGCGAACATAGTGGTCATTTTGATATGAGTCACCAGCGCAGCTTGGCCCACGCCGCCCTTTGCCCAGGATTCAGGAAGGTCCATGCAACCAGGCGGCTTTGTTTCTGGCCCTGGCTCATCGCGATGGTCTTGCTGTCTTGCACGCCGGCTTGCTTTAACGCCGCCTGGATGCCGGGCAGGCTGGCCGATTTGGAGACCAGGGTGCTGAACCACAGGATGCGGGTGGGGATGCGCGCGCTTTCCTTGATGATGCGCTTGATGAAGCCCTCTTCGCCGCCGGCGCACCATAGTTCGGCATCCTGGCCGCCGAAGTTGAGCCTGGCCGGCGCTTGCGCCGCATCGGCCTTGCCCAGGTTCTGCCATTTGCGCTGCGTGCCTGCGCCGGCGTCGGCCAGCGAAGCGTGAAACGGCGGGTTGCAGACGCTCAGGTCAAACCAGTCGTCGGCCTGGACGATGCCGCTGAAGATCGCCGACGGCGTAACTTGCAGGCGCAGGCTGATAGCGTCGCGCAAGCCGGGATTGGCATCCAGGATGGCCTGGGCATTGGCGAGCGAGGCGGGGTTGATGTCTGCCCCGACAAATTGCCAGCCGTATTCGCTATGGCCGACCAAAGGGTAGATGCAATTGGCGCCTACGCCTATGTCCAGCACCTGCACCCCTTTCCCGCGCGGTATTTTTCCGCGGTTGCCGTCGGCCAGCAAGTCGGCCAGGTAGTGCAGGTAGTCGGCGCGGCCGGGAATCGGCGGGCACAGGTAGGCGGGCGGGATGTCCCAGCCGCTGATGCCGTAGCTGTCTTTCAGCAATGCGCGATTCAGGGCCTTGACCGCGACCGGGTCGCCGAAGTCGATGCTCTGTTCGCCGTGTTCATTGACAGTCAGCAGCCCCGCCAGCTGCGCGTCTGCCAGCGCCAGGCGGGCAAAATCGTAGCGTCCCAGATGCCGGTTGCGCGGATGCAGCTGCGTGCCGGTTGCGGCTGGCTTGGATGGGCGGGGGGAGGGGGCAGACGGCATAAAGTGCTTCCAAGGTTGCGGGTTGTGGCTACAGCGCAGCGCGCGGCCGCTATTGTCCCATAGTGTCAGGCGATTTGATGCGCGCTAGGCCCGGTTTACAGCAGCCGGGCGGCGTCACCGGGCTGCCAGGGTTCGAGCTTGGGCATCACCGCATGGAACAAGGGCGACTCCAGCAGGCCGTCCAGCCAGGCATTCAGTGCCCGGTAGGGGCTGGCGTTAAACCAGTCCGGGTCGACGTGGGCGAACTGGCGCACGAAGGGAAACAGGGCGATATCGGCCAGCGAGATGCGCCGGCCCAGCAAATACGGCGCCTGCTGCAGCCTTTCGTCCAGCGGCGCTATCTGCAGCGCCACCGCATGATCGCGATAAGTCTCGGCCGTGAATTCCGGATAGCGCCCCGCATACTTGTAGCGGTCCAGTAGGGCTTTGAAGGGGCCGTCGTTTACCTCGATCAATTGGCCGGCCGTCGCCGCGGTATCCGAATCCGCATCTGGCAACCAGCCGGCGGCATCGTGCTGCGCCAGCGCCCAGCGCATGATGTCTATGCTCTGGTCTATCACGGCGCCATCCGGCAATTGCAGTACCGGCACCGTGGCTTTCGGCGACAGCGCCAGCATGGCGGCGGGCTTGCTGCGCAGGGCTACCTCGCGCACCTCCACCGGGATGGTGGCGTACTTCAGCGCCAGGCGGGCACGGATGGCGTATGGGCAGCGGCGGAAGGAATACAGTATGGGCAGGGACATCAGGGAAGGGTGCTTATGGTTCGTCGTGGACTTGCTACAGTAACATATTGTAGGAGGCAAGCCCGGCGGCAGTCAAAGACCGTTAAAATGTGCGCCTGGATGGGGGCGTGCTGCTTGGATGTATTCGGTTAGCCGACCCGCTAAGTTTACTGATGCTAATGAGCAGGAATTTTCACGCGAAACGATGATGAGCAATAAAAACGAACTAGTATCCAAGGAAAAAATGCCGCGCTTCGGCCGCTTGTTGGTGGTCTGTATTGCCGTGATCGTCTTTTGCGTCGTGATGGTATGGGTCAATGAATCCTATCTGTCGGACTGTTGCAGCCTCGGCTTCCTGGATAAATTGACCGGCTATCACGGCAAGTGAGCCTTTGGCCGCTGCGAGATGACCTGAGTTGCCGGTAACAGGCAGGGCGTTTGCTTGATGGTGAAGGTAAAACGATGCCGTAAGGGCAGGGAAGAGGTCTGGCTGGAGGGTGTTTGGCGTTGGCGATGCCATTACTGCAAGGCCAACGCGGAAAATCAGTGTGCCGCCAATTCCTGCGAGGAGGCCGGGGAGGCCGGGGCGCGCTGGCTGATTTCCGCCAGCCTGGCCATCCAGGGTTCGGTAATTTCGGTAATCTGCCTGTCAGTGGCCAGGATTTGCGTGATCAGTGCGATTTTACGCAGGCGATCGGCGCCGGTCAGCGGCGGCAGCGGATTGGATTCCACGGCGCGCGAGTGCTCGGCGCATTGCTGTTCCAGTGCGCTGAGGCTGGCCCAGTCCCTGGCGCGCGCAGCCGCGAGCATCTGGCTGGATAAACCGGCAATATGTTCGTACAGTGCAATCACGTCAGAGGAGTTCATAGGCTTTACCGAAAAAAGATTAAATTACGGCTTGTCCTACATTTACGGATGCTCTTTGGTAAAACTTTAGGGAAAATTTAAAATAATTGAAAAATTGTTGAAAAATGGCCGGATATGCGCCGTTTTTTTGATGATTCATTGACGATATTGCATTCATTGTGTTGAATTGACATCATTTGCCGCATTGCGCCTTCTTTTCTATCCCGTTTTCAGCCGATTTTCCGCCGACTTGGCGCTTATTTGACGCTCCCCCGCATGCTGTCATTCGCATAGAGGAGAGCAGGCGGGCTATCCACGGCCTGTTTCCTGATATGCCATTCCGGCTGCAATGTTATTCTCAGGCATCACCCTGGGGAGCCTGGAGCCGTTTTGCTGTTTGCGCCCAGCAGACTGGGCTAGACTGCTCACAACAGGGCAGCAATATCCCTCAGGCTACTCCCGATTTTGAGCGCACCTCAATGAGTAATAATATGAGCAACAAAGCAAGCGCGACCTCGCTGGATCCTGCCAGCCCGGCAGAGTGGGCCGCATTCCGGCAGCAAGCCCACGGCATGCTGGACGATATGCTGGGCTACCTGGAAGACATACGCGAGCGCCCGGTGTGGCAGCCGATTCCCGATGCAGTGCGCGCCAGCTTCCAGGAGCCTTTGCCGCGCGCGCCGGGCCAGCTGCAGCAGGCGCACGCCACCTTCATGGAGAGTATCCTGCCTTACTCGGTAGGCAATGCGCACCCCGGTTTCATGGGCTGGGTGCACGGCGGCGGTTCGCCGGTGGGCATGCTGGCCGAGATGCTGGCCGCCGGCCTGAATGCCAATCTGGGCGGACGCGACCATATTCCTATCGAGGTAGAGCGCCAGATCGTGCGCTGGGTGCGTGAACTATTCGGCTTTCCCGACACTGCCAGCGGTTTGTTCGTCACCGGCTCTTCGATGGCGAACCTGATCGGCACCCTGGTAGCCCGCACCCGCAAAATGGGCGCCGACATCCGCCACGCCGGCGTGGCCGCCAGCCCGCAGCGCCTGACGGCGTATACCTCGGCCAGGGCGCATAGCTGCATCGCCCAGGCGATGGACCTGGCCGGCCTGGGGAAGGACATGCTGAGGCTGATACCGGTCAACGCCCAGGGACAGATGGACCTGAATGTGCTGGAAGCGCAACTGAAGGTGGACAGCCAGCGTGGCTTTAGCCCGTTTTTGATCGTAGGCACGGCGGGCACGGTGGACGCCGGTGCGATAGACGACCTGACCGCGATTGCCCAGATAGCGCGCCAGCACGACGCCTATTTCCATGTCGACGGCGCCTTCGGCGCGCTGGCCATGCTGTCGCCGGCGCTGGCGCCGCGCCTGAAGGGGCTGGAGCTGGCCGACTCGGTGGCCTTTGATTTCCATAAATGGATGCAGGTGCCGTATGACGCCGGTTTCATCATCGTCAGGGACGGCGGCTTGCACCTGGAAACTTTCGCTACCCAGCAAAAAACCTACCTGAAACGCGACCAGCGCGGCATGGCTGCCGGTTCGCCCTGGCCTTGTGACTACGGGCCGGATTTGTCGCGCGGCTTCCGCGCCCTGAAAACCTGGTTCACGCTGAAGGTATATGGAGCGGACAAGCTGGGGCAGGTGATTGCCCATAGCTGCGAGCTGGCGCAATACATGCAAAGCAGGATAGCTGCGCTGCCCGAGCTGCAATTGCTGGCGCCGGTAGCGCTGAACATAGTCTGCTTCCGCTACCTGCCGCCTGCCGGCCCTGAGCTGGCCGGGAAGGCTGGGGCGGCCGGGTTGGCCGGGTTGGCTGAGGTCGATGCACTCAACCAGGAGATCGTGGTTGCGCTGCAAGAATCGGGCACCGTTGCGCCGTCCTCGACCACGATGGCCGGCCACTTTGCAATACGCGCGGCATTGTTCAACCACAGGACGACCACCCGCGATATCGACGCCTTGCTCGATGCCACGCTGGCATTGGGCCGGCAGTTGTCTGCTGAAGCAAATCATGAATAGGAATAAAGCATGACTCCATCCAATCTCGCACCAGTATTTACCCCCGGTTCCGATTACCTGATGGGCTTGGCGGCGATGCTGCGCGCCGCCTACTACTCGGTCAACCTGACGCCGCTGGGCAATGAACTGATTGCCCACCTGGACAACCATCCGGAAGACGCCAATGCGCTGATGGACTTGTCCACCATATTGTATATGCTGGGCAATCGCGAAGTGGCGGCCGCCACCCAGAGCGAGGCGCTGAAACTGGCGCGCTTCTACCAGTTGCCGACCGCCGCCGGCAAGCAAGCCAAACTGCGGGTGCTGGCGCTGATGGTGCCGGGCGATTTCATGGCCAATACGCCGATAGAATTCCTGCTGGAAGATTCCGATGTCGCGCTCGACCTGATGTATGTGTTACCCGACCAGCCCTTGCCGGAGCTGGTGCCCGACCACGACGTGCTGTTTATCGCGGTGGGTGAGGCCGAGCATACTCACGCGCTACTGGCGCAACTGGCGCAAGAGACCCGCGACTGGCCGCGCCCGGTGCTGAACCGGGCCGAGCACTCGCTAAACTTATCCAGGGACAAGGTGGCCGACTTGCTGGGCAATGCCGGCGGCATTTGCATGCCGGTCACGACCAGGGTGGACCGGCAGACGCTGGAACGGGTCGCGACAGAACAGATAGCGCCCTTGTCGCTGCTGGACGACGGCGATTTCCCTATCATCGTCAGGCCGGTCGGTTCGCACGCCGGACACGGCTTGATGAAATTGCTGACGGCATCCGATGTACGGGCTTACCTGGACAATATGCAGGAAGAGCTGTTCTTCATTTCCCGCTTCGTCGACTATAGGAATGCCGACGGCCTGTTCCGCAAGTACCGCATCGTGCTGGTGGAGGGCAAGCCCTTCCTGTGCCATATGGCCGTGTCCGAGCACTGGATGATCCATTACCTGAACGCCGGCATGGCCGAGAGCCAGGCCAAGCGCGATGAAGAAGCGCAGGCGATGGCCGGCTTTGACGCCGGTTTTGCCGAACGGCACAAGGATGCCTTTGCCCAGATCTACCAGAAATTCGGCCTGGATTATGTCGGCATAGACTGTGCCGAAACGGCGGACGGCAAATTCCTGGTGTTTGAAGTGGATACCAGCATGATCGTGCACGGCATGGACCCGGTTGAGCTGTATCCCTACAAACCGGCTGCGATGCGCAAGGTATTCGACGCCTTCCGGGCTCTGCTGGCGCGGGCCGCCGTCCAGGCTGGCAGGCTCGGGCAGCACTGATACCGGCAGCGCCATGATAGCCAGCGTTCCCGCCTATGCCTTGCCCTCTACCGCCGAGCTGCTGGTGGCCGGCGGCGACGAGCGCATCGCGCTGGATGCGCTACACCAAAAAAACAAGTACGGTTGCGGCGCCGCGCACTCCAGCGACCTGGTCGCCTTCGGCTCCTGCACCGCATCCGGCATTTCCGCCGAAGGCTATGCCGTGGCGGAAAAGTTGCGCAAGCATCTTGCGCACGAACTGAGGCATGCTTCGCCGGTAGCGGTGTATAGGCGCCAGATGGAGCGCATGCGCAGGCACTTGCTCGATTTGTGCGGCCTGTGCGGTCTGGATGGTCGGTGTGATAGCGCGGCCGACCTGGTATTCGCCGCATCCGGCACCGACATCCACCTGATCGCGGCGCAACTGGCCTCGACCCTGTCCGAGCGGGCGCTGCACATCATCATGGTCTGTGCCGAAGAGAGCGGCAGCGGGGTGCCGGCGGCGCTCGGCGGCCGCCATTTCAGCGTCGACACGGCACTGGAGCTCAACGCGGTCAAGGGCGAGCCTATCGCCGAGCATACCATTGCCGCAGTCAGCCATGTCGCCATCCGGCATGCCGACGGCGCTGCACGCGAACTAGCCGACATTGATGCCGATGTCAGGCAACTGGCCAGCGCCGCGCTCCAGGCCGGACAGCAGGTGCTGCTGGTGCTGACCGATGTATCCAAGACCGGCTGCATCGCACCGAGTCCGCAGTGCGCGCTGCAACTGCAGCAGGAATACCGCGGCAAACTGCATGTACTGGTCGATGCTTGCCAATGGCGGATCACCCATGCCAGCCTGCGGGCCTACCTGGAGCGGGATTGCATGGTGGCGATTACCGGCTCCAAATTTGCCTCCGGTCCCTCCTTCTCCGGCGCCTTGCTGCTGCCGGCCGCGATACGCCAGCAATTGCAGGGGCAGGAGCTGACGGCAGCGGTGCACAGCTATTCCATCCGTGAAGACTGGCCCGAATACTACCAGGCAGCGCAGGCGCTGCAGCCCGGTTTCAATTTCGGCCTGCTATTGCGCTGGGAAGTCGCGCTGCACGAATTGCGTGCTTTCTACAGGATGCCGGAAGCCAGGATCAGGCACTTCCTGCAGCGCTTCGCATTGCGGGTGCAGCAGCGCCTGCGGGAGGATCCCTGCTTTGAGGCGCTCGACACGACTGCGCTGGACCGGCGGGCCTTGCAGCAGCCTGCGGGATGGGACCAGATTCCCGGCATCATGGCCTTTGTCATATATAAACCGGACCAGGATGGCAATCGAGTGCCATTGAACATTGAGCAGACCAGGCAGGTGTATCAGCGTTTGCAAGACCGGAACTATCCCCATGGCAGTCCTTATCTGTTCCAGCTCGGGCAGCCGGTGGCGTGCGGTATGCGGGCCGGCATTCCCGTGTGCGCCTTGCGCCTGTGCGCCAGCGCCCGGCTGGCGACGCAGGCCGTGGCCGACCCGCACGGCGACGGCGGCGACGCCATCATAGAGCAGGCGATGCTATGCCTGGACGAGATCGTCGCGCTCATTTAGAGGCTGTTGCGAAATTACCCTGGCTAGGCGTCGCCGACGAAGACAGTGCTTTAGCACGGCTAGGAGGCGCAACAACGCCAGGGTAATTTCGCACCTTACTTCACCTGGTAGCTGACCAGCTGCTGCCTGGTCCGCGCTTCCGGCAAGCCGTCCGGGCTGAAGGTTTCCGATATCGACTGTATCTCGCGCTTTACTTGCGGGCTGTACCAGGACGTGATGACGATCAGGCCGGCCGCGGCATTATGATCCAGCGTCCAGTTATTCTTGTAGACGGTCTTGATGGCCTTGAATTTTCCGGCCGGGGTATCGACGGTTTCCCAGCCCTTGACTTCGGCTTCAAAATTATTGGTCAGGACCGTCGCTTCACCATTGGACTGGTTATTATTGGCTTGCATCTCCTGGCGAATCTGGAAGTTCCATTTCTTGCCCGGTTCCAGCGGCCATTTGTAGAGGAGCTTTTCCTGGCGCTCGCCGCAAAACATCATCACGCTGTTGAGGTCGGCCCTGGCCGTGGTTTCAAAGCCCCGGGGCATCATCAGTTCGCCAGTGCCGGAGTCGGCCTTGCTTTCTATGAACAGGCGTATGTAGTCGTCGTCGATGCCAATGGTTTTCAGGCGCATTTCGGTCAGCACCTTGGACGACCACAGGTCTATCGTATTGTAGGACCAGCTATCGTCGGCCGCGGGCTTGGGCGAGGGCACGCTTTGCGCATGGGCGGCGCTGAATGGCGTCAGCGCAATACAGGACGCCAGCAGCAGGCTGGCGAAGCCGGACGGGGAATGGAAACGGGGTAGCGGTTTTTTCATGCTGGATCAATGCGGTTAAACGAAGAGATCCAATTCTAGTACGGGAGATAGGGTGCAATTGTCGTGCCGGAGCTTGAGCTTTGTAAGCAGGCGTAAGATTTTTTTGGAAAATCCCGCGCAAGTTCCTGCACCATGCCTTATTTGTAACGCCAGCTTATTTAGAGGCCGTTGCAAAATTACCCTGGCGTTGTTGCGCCTCCTTGCCGTGCTAAAGCACTGTCTTCGTCGGCGACGCCTAGCCCGACTAATTTCGCAACAGCCTCTTAGCTTAAGGTTCTGTATCCGGGCGGCCGGTCTGGCCGCTTCAAGCGTGCTTGCGCCGCTAGGCTTGTTATGGCCGAGTTCAGTTCAGCTTGACGACTTCTACCGCGCCAACGCCTTCGATAATCGCAAAATAGCCGGTCCTGGCGACAAACTGGCCGGCGTTTAATGCGGTCTGCGGCTTGACATGGCATAGCACCATGATGCCGGCGACGCCGCATTGCAATTCGTCGGCGCTGGTAAAGCCGGGCTTGATCCTGTTCAGTGTTGCATCCGGCATCATTTCCATGTCGAAGGGCGTACCGCTCTGCGAATTTTCATTGATCATCTTTAAGGTGTAGATGCCGTCCACCTTTTTGACAAAAAATTTCTCAGGCTTGGCTTGCCGGCTCATTTGCACTGAATACATGCCGCTAAACAGGTCATTGTCGGCGGCGAAAGCGGCGCTGGCGCTGAAGATCAGGGAGGACAGCAGTAGTGGTGTAAAAATGGCATTTTTCATGAAAAATAATCAGCAAAGGCGATTTTAGGCGAGGTATGCGGCTCGATTTTACCATTGCACATGGACCGCCAGAGCATCAATCGGGTGCAAAATGCAGGCCAAAAGCATGGCTGCCTTGCATCTTTTTCCTCTGTATTTATTGTTCCTTGCTGTTCCTTGCTGTTCCTTGCTATTCCTATACTCCGGCCTTGGCCAGGATCACCACCGACACGCCGCGCGCATCATGCGCCGCATCCGGGTTCTGGTAGGAGTGCGGCAGGTTTCCGGGGAAGCCCAGTACCTCTCCCGCTGTCAGCTCATGCCTTTCGCCGGCCACTACGATAGAGACACGGCCATCCAGGCAGGTGAAAAATTCGCGCGTGCCGGGCAGGTGAGGGGTGCCGCGCATCGCTGCGCCCGGCTCGAATTCCATCACGTTCAGCACTTCCTGCGGCACCGGTTCCGGCACCAGCGGATGTATCGTCACCCCTTGCCCCAGCTTGCTGGAATGCAGGTAGGCCGGCGACCATTTCCTGACCTTGGCGCGCGGCGAGGCCAGCAGTTCATCCATGGGGACGCCCAGCGCATTGGCGACCTTGATCATTACCGTCAGCGAGGGATTGCTGTCGCCCGACTCCAGGTTGGCGATGGTCGAGCGCGGCAAGCCGGAGCTCTTGGCCAGCGCATCCTGGGTCAGCGTGCGCACGCTGCGCAAGGCGATCAGGTTGCGCGCCAGATGGGAGGCTACATGTTTGGGTTCGTCCATTGTGTCGACCTTCTGCTAATGGAGTGGACATTGCGTTGGCAATGGCGGGCAAGGATGCAATTATGCCTCATCAACATATCAATTGGAGAACGAGCATGGGAAGCAGATTCCAGTATAAAACCAGCGGCCCCAGGGTGCTGGTCACCGGTGGCACCTCCGGCCTGGGGCTGGCGCTGGTCGCCGAATTATGGCGGCGCAATGCCCAGGTCGCTTTTGTGGCCCGCAGCCGCGAGCAAGTTGAGCTGGTGGCCGCGCAGTATCCCGGCACGCACGGCATCGTCGGCGACGTCGCCGCTAAACAGGACATCCATGCAATAGCCCTGCAGGCGACCGGGGCGCTGGGTGGGCTGGACATCCTGGTCAATAACGCCTCCAGCCTGGGACCGGTGCCGCTGGCTTTTCTGGGCGATACCGAATGCGAAGACTTTGAGCTGGCGCTGGCGACCAATGTGCTGGGCCCTTTTCGCCTGACCAGGGCCTTGCTGGGGGCGCTGAGCGCATCGGCGCGCGCAGGCCAGGACGGCCGCCGCGCAGTGGTGCTGAACATCTCCAGCGACGCGGCAGTCAACCCCTATGCCGGCTGGGGCGCGTATGGCGCCAGCAAGGCCGCCCTGCGGCACATGAGCGCGATCTGGGATCAGGAACTGGCCGGGCAGGGTGTGCGCTGCCTGGCGCTGGATCCCGGCGATATGGACACGCCCATGCACGCCCTGGCCGTGCCGGATGCCGATCGCCGCAGCCTGAAGCGCCCGCAGGATGCTGCCCGCGAATTGGTGGATATCATCGCCGCCGCGATGGCCGGGGAGCATCAGTTGGCCGGGCAGCCCGCATGAGGGCCGCAGAATTTGCCCGGCAAAGGCCGCCGCAAGCCAAGCTGATGGTGATCGACGCTTGCGGCCGGATCAGCCATGCGGCCCGCGCCGGTTTTGCCGATTACCTGCGCGCGGGCGACCTGGTGATCGCCAATGACGCCGCAACCTTGCCGGCCAGCCTGCACGGCCGGCACGAGGCCAGCGGCGCCGCCATCGAGCTGCGCCTGGCGGGGCAACGCTCATTTGCCGCCAAGGATTTTGGGCAGTTTTCCGCGATCCTGTTCGGCGCCGGCGACTATCGCACGGATGCAGAAAACCGGCCGGCCCCGCCGCCAGTGGCGGCGGGCGAGCGCCTGATGTTCGGCCCGCTGATCGCCACGGTACAGGCTGTGCTCGGCCATCCGCGCCTGCTGGCCTTGCGCTTCGCCGGCACTGCCGACGAGATCTGGGCCGGACTCGCGCATCATGGCCGCCCAATACAATATGCGCATGTGCCGGCACCGCTGGCCTTGTGGGATGTCTGGACGCCGATCGCCGGCCTGCCGGTGGCCTTTGAGCCACCGTCTGCCGGCTTCTTGCTGGACTGGCAGGCCTTGGCCGACTTGCGCGAGCGCGGCATACAATTTGCGACGATCACGCATGCGGCCGGCATCTCGTCTACCGGCGACCGCCAACTGGACCGGCGTCTGCCATTTGCCGAGCCCTACCGCATCCCGGCAGCCACGGCAGCGGCGATACGGCAAGCCAGGACCCGCGGCCGGCGCATCATCGCGATAGGCACCACGGTCGTGCGCGCGCTGGAACACGCGGCAAGCAGAGCCGGGGCCAGGGGGGCGGTCAGGGCCGGCGACGGCGTGGCCGACCAGCGCATAGGCAGCCAGACCGGCTTGCGGGTGGTCGACGCCATCCTGTCCGGCACCCACGAAGCGGATACCAGTCACTTCCAGTTATTGCGCGCCTTTACCGATGACGAGAGCCTGGCGCGCGCCAATGCCGAACTGGAGGCAAGGGCCTACCGCACCCATGAATTCGGTGATTCGGTGTTGATAGAGCGCAGGGATTTTGTGAATTGCGCCGCGGCGGGGTGGCGTTGATGCCGCTTGCCGCTGTTCAGGCTGGCCGCTTAGTCGTCCACTTCTACGACTACATTGTCTGCGGCGAGAAATAGGCTGCCCAGGGATAGGTCTCCCGTATGGCTTGACAGCAATATGGGCCAATATCTTTCGCTGGTCCCGCCATGGCAGGAGGTGTATTTTCATATTGTTATTGTGCTATTGTTGCTGGGTCGTGATGCAGGTCGGCTTTTTTGCGAGGTGTACATTCATATCAAACCAGGAGTGAATCATGAACAGACAGTTTATCGGCAGCACATCTGCATTCGCCACATTCACCACATTCACATTAGCAAGCTTGCTGGCCGGTTGCGCATCCGCCCCCGGCGCTGCAGACAAGCCGCCGGTCGTGCCGGACAGCCTGAAGGTGCCGGCCGGACAGCAACTGTCGCAAGCCTTGCGCGCCACCGGCATACAGATCTACGAATGCAGGCAACACAAGGACGATGCGCAAAAGTACGAATGGGTATTCAAGGCGCCCGAGGCGACCCTGCTGGACAAGGCTGGCAACAAGGTAGGCAAGCACTATGAGGGGCCGACCTGGGAATCCAACGACGGCAGCAAGGTGGTGGGCGAGGTCAAGGGCAGGGACAACGGTCCGGACGCCGCCGCCATCCCCTGGTTGCTGCTGAGTGCCAAATCGGTCACCGGCAAGGGCGTGTTCAGCGAGACCCAGAGCATACAAAGGCTGTACACCGCGGCCGGCAAGGCGCCGTCGACCGAGTGCAATGCCAAGCTGAAGGGGGCGGAAGAGCGGGTCCCGTATACTGCGACCTATTATTTCTACGTGGCCGGTAAATAAAAAATCCGAACCGCCTGATTTTTGTAACAGCGCGGGCTCCAGCCTGCGCCGGAATCCGGAACGAATCCTGGACAACACGGCCCGGTGTCGCCTGGGCGATACTGTCGGCCGGCTTTTCTTGACTAGCAAGCCTAGTCCTGCAATACTGCGGATTCCTTCAACCTCACCACAGGAGAACAGCCATGGGAACATTCGATATTGCTCTTCTGTCGGCTGCTGCCTGACCCGACTCCACGTCGCTACCTGTTTTCCCGCTTGCCGGAATTTTCCGCGCAACACTTCTACCTAGTTTGATCCAGGTGCCTTGAGTCGCCCGCCTGCACGCGGCTGACCTTACACATTATTTGTTCCACTCGCGCGCTGCGCAGTGGCTGTACTCGCTCGCGTATACGTTACGCGCGGCGAGCTTCATGAATACAGATTCGGATGAAACGACATCATGATCGCACTCAATTTTGAACAATTAACATGTATCGGACTGACGCAAGCCGTCAGCAGGCAATTGCATGCCTGGAATGCCGTCGCTTCGGCAGAGGCCAGGCTGATGCGGATTTGCGAAGTCCAGCGCGATTGCTTTAGCGCGCACGACGGCAACAAGGAACATCAGGCGCACGCCTGGCCCAGGCTGCTGGCCGCTTTGCAGGAGCAGGGCGACGGCATCACGATAGGCGACTGGGTACTGGTGGAGACCGATGCCCACGGCGGATTATGGATAGTGGACTGTCTGCCGCCGGCGAGCCAATTGGCGCGGCGCGCGAATGACGGCCGCCGGCAGGCGCTGGCCAGCAATGTCGACACCGCCTTGCTGGTGATGGGCCTGGACCAGGACTTCAACCTGCGCCGCATGGAGCGCTACATCGCGCTGGTGCAGGCCAGCGGCGTCGCGGCTGTGGCCGTGCTGAGCAAGGCCGATATCGGCATCGACGTGCAGGCGCGGGTGGCTGAACTGCAGCAGCGCCTGCCGGCGAGCGTGCCTCTGTTGGCGGTGAATGCGCAGGACGGGCTAGCCTGCGCCGCGCTGGCGCCCTGGCTGGGCGCCGGGCAGACGCTGGTGGTATTGGGCTCTTCCGGCGCCGGCAAATCCACGCTGACCAATACCTTGATTCAGCAAACTGAGCAGCAAACTGAGCAGCAAGCTGGGCAGCAAATGCAGCAGCCGGCGGCAAGGCTGCAACTCACCGGCGGCAACCGCAAAGGCGATGGCAGGGGTAGACATACCACCACCGCGCGTTCCCTGCGTCTGTGCGACGGCGGCGCCTGCATCATAGACACGCCCGGCCTGCGTACCTGGCGGCCGGACGCCGATGAACATGCACTGGCGGCCACCTTTGAGGACGTAGGGTGGCTGGCACAGCATTGCCAGTTTCGCGATTGCCGCCACCAGGGCGAACCTGGTTGCGCGGTGGCCGCGGGCCTGTCTGCCGATCGCCTGCTGAATTACCACAAGCTCTTGCGCGAGGCGCGGCGCGGCCTGCAGACGCACCAGGAACGCAGCGCGCAATTAAACAAGTGGAAGAAGATCAGCAAGGCCGCCAGGCAAAGGTCGCGTGATAAACGTGCCTGAAGGAGGCTGACGCGGACTTGAGCCCGGGGCGGTAGTAGCGGCGGCCCCGGGTATTCCCGGGTATTCCCGTGTATTATCGTGGCGTTCATTGAAATGAAAAACTATAAAGGGAGACACGATGAAACGAGCCGTCTTTGCCGCCATCCATGTGGGACTTATCATGACATCAACTGCATTTGCCCAGGCCAGGTTGCCGACTATCGCGCCTGAAAAATACACCGAAGAACAAAAGAAGGCGGCCGAAGAATTCCTGGTTACGCGCAAGGTCCCGGTGTTCGGCCCCTTCGAACCTCTGATGCACAGCCCGCAGGTGATGAGCCAGGCGCGTGCGATGGGCGATTATCTGCGCTATAACTCGGCGATAGGCAATACGCTGAGCGAACTCGCCATCCTGGTGACGGCGCGCGAATGGACCCAGGACTATGAATGGTATGTGCACTATCCCATCGCGCTGAAAATGGGCATAAAGAAAGATATTGCGGATGCCATCGCCGACGGCAAGCGTCCGTCCGGCATGTCGGAGGACGAAGAGATCGTGTATGACTTCTCGACCGAACTGCACAAGAACAAGCGCGTGTCCGACGCCACGTTCGCGCGCGCGGACAAGCGCTTCGGCAAGAAGGGCGTGGTCGACCTGACCGGCATCAATGCCTATTACACCTTGCTGGCGATGCAATTGAATGCGGCCCGCTATCCCTTGCCCAAGGATGGCAAACCGCTGCCGCGCTTCCCGGAATAATCTTTAAGGGCTGCGCTAAAGATATGGACAGGTTGAGCGTGATGCGATTATTCGTGGATGCCGCTGCACTGGGCAGCTTTTCGGCTGCCGGGCGCAAGCAGGGTTTGTCGCCGGCGGCTTCCAGCGCCTGCATACAGCGGCTGGAAGCGTCGTTGAAAGTGAAATTGTTTGAGCGCACCACGCGCAGCTTGCGGCTGACCGAAGAGGGCGAGCTATATCGCCTGTACGGCCAGCAGGTGCTGGACTTGATGAGCGAGGCCGATCACGCGCTGCAGCAGGGCAAGGGGCTGGTGCAGGGCACGGTGGCGATCTCGGCCCCGTCCGACCTCGGGCGCAACCTGCTGCTGGATTACCTGGGCCAGTTCCGCGCGCTGCATCCCGAGGTGCGCTTCGTGCTGTCGCTGACCGACGGCACCGCCAACCTGGTGCAGGATGGGATAGACCTGGCGATACGCTACGGCCAGCCCGCCGACAGCAGCATGGTGGCGCGCCCGCTATTTGCCAACCGCAGGGTGATCTGCGCCTCGCCGGATTGCATCGCCCGCCATGGAGTGCCGGCGACGCCGGAACAATTGGCCGAGCTGCCGACCCTGGTCTTGACCACGGCGCACTGGACCGTCAATGAATGGCGCTACCGGGTAGCGAATGACGCCGGCACGGACTGGCAGGTGAAGACGGTCAAGCTGAACAACACCCAGCAAAGCAATGACGGCGAAGTGATCCGCAAATGGGCCTTGCAGGGCCACGGCTTTGCCCGCAAATCCTGGCTCGACGTCAGCGCCGATGTGCGGGCCGGACGCTTGCTGACCGTGCTCGATGATTTCTTTGCCGGCAGTGCGCCCTTGAATATCCTGTATCACCAGAACCGCTTTCAGGCGCCGCGGGTCAGGTTGCTGGTGGATTTCCTGCAGCAGCGGTTTGCCGCCCTGGAAGCGGGTGCAGGCAATTAAGGTTTAGGTATTTGCGATGTTATGCTAAGACATAATTTTATATGATAAATTATGCTATAACATACTTTACTTAAGTGGCTTGATATGCTAAAACATAATTAACTACACAATATTATGTTTTAACATATTATGAGCTTGATTCGCCAATTAAAATCCCGGCAACAATCCCTGGGTAAAACCACCCGCGACATCGCCAAACTGGTGGCGATGGCGCCTTCCAATGCGAGTAATTCCCTGTCCGGCAAAATCGACGTGCGGGCTTCCACGCTGGAAGCCTTTGCCGATGCGCTGGATGCCAAGTGGATGCTGGTTCCGCGCCACCTGCTGCCCGAGATCGAGCGCCTGCTGTCGGGCAAGAGCATAGGGCCGGACGACGTGCCCAGCGCGGCCCAGCGCTTTCTGGATCGCGGCGAACAGACGCCATCATGAGTGCAGACCTGAGTCCGCGTTACCTGGAAGTCTGGCTGCGCAACCTGCACGTGGGCTGGCTGTGCGAAGCTGGGCGCATCACGCGCTTTGTCGCCACCGAGAGCTATGTCGCCGACGCGCGGCGACCGACCCTGTCGATGTCGCTGACGGTGCCGGGCCGGGATGAGTTGACCCGCGAAATCCTGCAAAACCCTTTCGACCCGGCGCTGTATCAGGAGCGCGGCGAACTGCCCGCGTATTTCGCCGGCCTGCTGCCGGAGGGCGATCTTAGGAAGCGCCTGGCCGGCACCCGCAAGGATGCGCGCGACACCGATGATTTCGGCATCCTGGCCGCCGCCGGCCTGGATTTGCCCGGCGCGGTGAAAGTCATACCGGCCGACCTGGACAAGCTGACAGCCACCGCCCGCGCGATAGGCGTCACCGGCGGTTCGGACAACCTGGAGATCAGCGTGCCGGAGCAGGCGGCGGAAGGCGCCGCCTCGCTGTCGGGCATGCAGGACAAGCTGGCGCTATCGACCGCGCACAAGGGCCAGCGGTTTAATTTGCCAATCAAGGGCAAGCTGTCCGACGTGATCGCCAAGCTGCCGACCCGCCAGGACGATGCGCAAATCTTTAACGAATATACGGCGATGCAGCTGGCCAGGATGGCGGGCGTCAACATCGCACCGTGCAGCGTCCGCGCCATATCGGATATCGCCATGCCGGAGCTGGTGCTGGCGCTGGGCGCCGACAAGCACTTTCTGGCGGTGGACAGGTTTGACCGGACCCCGGACGGCGCCGTGCACGTGGAAGACGCCTGCCAGTTGCAGACCCTGATGCCGATCAAGAAATATGCCGACGCCAAATACTTTGTGGCCCTGTTGAAGATACTCGACCGGCTGAGCGTGCGCGGGATAGAGGACATACGCCAGTTTTTCATACGGCAGACCGTCAATGCGCTGCTGGGCAATTCCGACGCGCACCTGAAGAATTTCAGCATCATCTACCACAACGGCATACTGCCCGAACTGTCGCCGGCCTACGACATCGTCTGCGTCAGCGCCTTGCCCGGCTTCGCAGGTTTTGTCACCAATGTCGCCATCGACGCCAGGCAACAGCAGCAGACGCTGCAGACCTATAAGGACATCGCCGCCCAGGCCGGCGTCTCGGCCCGGATTGCGGTGGCCGCGGTGCGGGATACGGTGGAGCTGGCGCGCACGTTGTGGCCGCAGGCATTGAAAGACTTGCCGGCGCCGCCCGCCGTGGATGCCGAGATCAGGCGCCGGCTGCAGAAGCTGCCGCTGGCGCAGGAATGAGGCTGGCTGGGTTGGCTTGGCCGGCGGCGGCATCCTGCCGGCGCGCACGATGGCACGCATGATGGCAGCGAATGCGCCAAGCTTGAAGACCTACAGCAAGCCGCCGCCTTCTATATCCAGCACCGCGCCGCTCATGAAACCATTCTGCATCGCCAGTAAATAGGCTTGCGCCACTTCCTGCGCCTGGCCGACCCGGCCTACCGGCAAGCCCGAGCCCACCCTGGCCATGGTCGCCTTGCGGCTGTCCGAGCCCGGCTCGCCCCATAAGTCGGTGTCGACCACCCCCGGGCTGATCACATTGACGCGGCGCGGCGCCAATTCCTTGGCCAGATTCTTGCCCATCGCCTCTACCGAGGCATTCACCATGCTCTTGAGCAGGCCGCCGGCGCCATACTTGCGGGCCAGGATGCCTGAGGTTAGCGTGATCGACGCCTCATCGGCGAGAGAGGGCAATGCGGCCTGTATCGCCTGCACATAGCCGAACACCTTGACGTTGAAGGCGAGCAGCAATTCTTGCTGCGACAGGGCCGGCAATTTGGGCGAGCCCACCCTGGCGCCCGAAGTCAGCACCAGGTGATGGATCTTGCCGGCTTGCTGCTCTATGCGGGAAAAAGCGCGGGCCAGGCCGGCCGGGTCGCTAATGTCGACGCTGATGCCGTTGGCCGACGTACCGGCGGTGCGGCCCAGGATGGTGACAGTGGCCCCGGCTTCAGTGGCGGCCTGCGCCACCGCGCGGCCCAGGCCGGAAGTGCCGCCGAGGACGACCACGTTTTGTTGTGTGAGACTGGTGCTTGCAGACATGATGATGTTCTCCCGTGGATGTTGAAGGTGATTCTGTGGGAGGGATTTTCTGCCTTATCCGCCGATATGATAATTGGCGCCGGTGTTGAAATATATTCTTGTTTTTATTGAAGATGAACATGGCCCGGCTTAGCTTGCTTCACCAGCCTGCCGATAGCGCAATACAAGCCGCGATCAACATCCGTCTTTAGCTCCAGCTACAAACCCCGTAAAATTTACTTACAAATAAGCCTAGGTGAATCGAAGTAATGCGTGTATATTCCGTTCTGTACTTGCATCAGGTCGTATTATTGTTGGTCCCAATTCCGCATGGCTGTTTCTTCCTAGTCGTTCTGTTTTTTCTCCTTCGGTTTTAATTTCTTGGTTTCAAGTGCCATCAGGCAATCTTGCCTATTCTTAAAATTAAAGGAAATATCATGAGCAATCAAACAGGCATAGTTAAATGGTTCAACGACGCTAAAGGCTTCGGCTTCATCACTCCAGATGCAGGCGGCCCGGATCTGTTCGCCCACTTTCAGGACATACAATCCACTGGATTCAAGAGCCTGTCAGAAAACCAGCGCGTTTCTTTCGAACGCAGCGTTGGCGCCAAAGGCGACAAAGCCAGCAATATCCAAGTTATTTCTTAATTAAGAGGGCCGGCCTTCAGTAGTTCAATGGCGCCGGCCTCTTGAAAGAACAGCTTTAAGCCGCATTTACTATTCCAGGTTGAAGTAATACCGGCCAGGGACACCGTGCAGATAGCACGGGCTCCTGGGAGCAATCAGGAAGTAGATGTTGCATAATTCACCCCTTGAGGAAGCCTCGCATTGCGATGTTCCTTCTTGCGCAGACCGATTCTAGCCGGCTGGAGACACCATGCAGATAGCATGGGTTTTCGGGAAATGGTTTAGTCGGTCGATGAAATCATCAGTGATGGCGTGCCGTATTGAGGCATACTTGAACGCGCAAGCAATTCTTACCGGCCAGGTCGTGCTCTAGTGTCCTGTTCCGTAAATTCGCAGCATAAAAGATGACGAGAATCGAACCGATACTACGTCAAAAATACTCGCAAGGGCTCACCCTTGCTGTGTTTTTTTCCTTGTCTCGGTCCGATTTCGCCACTTTTATTTTGCAACGAACTTACGGAACAGGACACTAGCGCGGTCCCTGGGAAATGGTTCAGTTGATCGGTGAAGCAAATAATTCGTATGTCGGTCATGGTCACATAGCGGGTCGCACCGCGACCTTGCCTGGCACGCAGACGTAAAAACCGCGGGCACTGTGCAGATAGCACGGGCTCCCGGTTCGCCGTGACACCATGCAGATAGCATGGGTCACAGGCGACCGTCAGCAATAGTGGATGGAGAGCCCGCCTTTGGAGGGCTTTTTTGCGTTTACCGGATTGTCAATTGGTGGCCGCAATTGCACGCCAGTCGCACCCCAGCCTCATTCCAGCCTCATTCCAGCCTCACATGTTTACCGCCCGTGGCTTGCCTAAATACGGCTTTTCGGTAAAATCATATTATGTTCCCAGGGGGCAATAATAAAATGATTATTTCATGTCATTCCTGCCACCAAAAATGCGGCGGTCGCGGCGGCAATACAGAATATTCCGTCGCATACTATGCGCCATCAGCGTCTACACAACGCTGTTCACTTCTTGGCTAGCAATATTCCTTTAATCAGAGTATACAAGTGTTAACTAATTATGAAGCTTGTGATGGTAGGCACAGACTATGACTGGGCTTGCGGGCAAGCTTATATAGCGTGAGCCTGCGCAAGCCTCTTAAGGGAATGGTGTGTTTACTCGTCTAATTAGCCGTACTTTCCTGGCGCCGAAGTCGGCTCCGGCAGACATCCAGCAATGGCGTGAACATGTCTTGTCCGTCATCCTGTTGGTGGTGCTGGTGCTGGGCAGTGTCACGGCCGTGCCCAGTGTCTTGCTGGCGCTGAGCGAAGGCCTGTGGTCGGTCGCCATCATGGATGGGCTGGCCCTGGTCTGGATAGCCTGCATCTGGCGCACGCGCCAACTCTCTTTCCAGTGGCGTGTCATCAATTTCCTGGCGGTGCTGTACCTGATCGGCGTCTGGTTCCAGCTGGTCGGCATCCCGGTCAGCCAGATCTACCTGAAGGCCGTGCCCATCATGGCGGCGCTGCTGCTTGGCCTGCGTCCCGCGGTGTATGCGCTGGTGCTGGATGCGGCGACCATGTTTTGCATAGGCTACTTCGGCAATACCGAGCTGCGGGTGGAAGGCTTCGCCGACCAGCCGCTGTTGCGCTGGCTGATCGTCACGCTCAATTTCAGTTTCGTCTGTTCCGCCATTACGATCTCTTGCGCGGTGCTGTTGCAGAAGCTGGAAAAGTCCCTGGATACCCAGCGCGCGGTGACCGAGTCGCTGGAGCAAGGGCAGGAAAGCCTGCGCCTCGCCAACGAAGAATTGCGCCTGACCGCCGCCGCGGTAGAACGCCTGAACGACCTGGTGATCATCACCGAAGCCAAGCCGATCTCGCTGGACGGGCTGCGCATCGTCTTCGTCAACGACGCCTTTGTACGGCGCACCGGTTACACTCGCGAAGAAGTGCTCGGCAAAACCCCGCGCATACTGCAGGGCCCCAATACCCAGCGCGGCGAACTGAAGCGCATCAGGTCGGCGCTGGAAAATTGGGAGCAGGTGCGGGTCGAACTGATCAATTACACCAAGGCCGGCGAAGAGTTCTGGGTGGAGGCCGACATCGTGCCTATCGCCGATGACGCCGGTCTGTTTACGCATTGGGTCGCGGTGGAGCGCGATATCACCGAGCGCAAAAAATCCGAAGCCCGTATCCATAAGCTCGCCTTCTTCGACGTCCTGACCGGCCTGCCCAATCGCCGCCTGCTGCTGGACCGGATCGGCACGCTGCTGACCAGCGCTCGCCGTACCGGCCTGGTCAGCGCGGTGCTGTTTATCGACCTCGACCATTTCAAGAACATCAATGAGGCGCGTGGACACGCGGTCGGCGACGCCTTGCTGCGGCACGTGGCCAGGCGTCTAAGCAACCTGTTGCGCGAGATGGATACCGTGGCGCGCATAGGCGGCGACGAATTCGTCGTGCTGGTAGCCAACGTGGCCTCCGACATCAATGCCGGCGCCCACGCGGCATTGGCGGTGGCCGAAAAAATCCGCGATGCGATGGCCCAGCCTTTCATCATCGACGGCCAGCCGTATAGTTCCGGCTGCACCATAGGCGTGACGCTGTTGCCAAAGACCGGGCAGTCCGCCGACGACCTGCTGCGCGAGGCCGATACCGCAATGAACCGCGCCAAGGTGGCCGGCCGCAACCAGATCGCGTTCTTTGAATCGGCGATGCAGTTCGAAGTGGAACATCGCCTGACAATAGAGAGAGACCTGGCCGAAGCGATTGCCGGCAACCAGTTCCAGATCTACCTGCAACCGCAGATGAACCGCGACGGCCGCGCCGTCGGCGCCGAGTTGCTGTTGCGCTGGACCCACCCGGTGCGCGGCCCGGTTTCTCCTGCCATCTTTATCCCGGTGGCGGAAGAGTCGGGCATGATACTGCGGCTGGGCGACTGGGTGCTGCAACAGGGCTGCCAGACCCTGGTGCGGCTGGCCCAGGCCGGCAAGGCCATGCCGCTGTCGATCAATGTCAGCCCCAAGCAATTCCGCCAGGGCGACTTTGTGGAAAGGGTCTGCACGGTACTGGCAGAAACCGGCGCGCCGGCCTCATTCCTGATACTGGAGGTCACCGAGGGCCTGCTGATCGACAACCTGGAAGACACGATCGCTCGCATGCACCAGCTGGCGGCGATGGGCGTGCGTTTCTCCATCGACGATTTCGGCACCGGCTATTCCAGCCTGTCTTACCTGAAAAAACTGCCCCTGTACGAGCTGAAGATAGACAAGAGCTTCGTGCAGGATACGCCGGCCAATCCCAGCGATACCGCCATTGTCCAGTCCATCCTGTCGATGGCCAAACACCTAGGCTTGCGGGTGGTGGCGGAAGGCGTGGAAACCCAGGAGCAGGCCGACTTCCTGATCGCCAGCGGCTGCGATAGCCTGCAAGGCTATTTGTACGCGCGGCCGATGCCGGTGGGCGAGTGGCTGGGAATGGAGCATGATACTCAGGAATTGCTGAAGCTCTGATTTTCGCTTCAACCGCAGCCGCTTGCCGCAAGCCGGTCCGAAATACCTGCTCATTCCCCGAGCCGACCGCGCGGCTAGCGCCTTGCCTGTCCCCTCAATGCCGCCCATGGCATCATCCTGCAAGTGCTTTTCTCGCTCCGACCTCTATCGTCATGCTGTATACAAAATACGCCCAGCCAAGCTGAGCGGTTCAAGCTCATGTATCATCAATGCAAGCAGGTGGATAAAAAACCTATGCAGCAACAGCGATGCCAAACCAGGCTTGGAAACAGCAAGCCACGCCAACCAGTGACTGGAGACACAGCATGACATACGACACCATCAAGTACGAGATCAGCGAACATATCCTGACCATCACGCTGAACCGGCCGGACAAGCTGAATGCGTTTACCGGCCAGATGATAGTCGACCTGATCGACGCTTTTGACCGGGCCGACGCTGACGACGAGGTGCGCGCGATCATCCTGACCGGGGCCGGCCGCGCCTTTTGCGCCGGCGCCGACCTGTCCAGCGGCGCCGCCACCTTCGATTATGCCAAGCGGGCCGACCGGCCGGACAAGCAAGGCACGCCGCTGAGCGCCAGCGGCGAAATGGACTGGAGCAGCGAATTGGTGCGCGACGGCGGCGGCAGGGTGACGCTGCGCATCTATGAGTGCCTGAAGCCGGTGATCGCCGCGATCAACGGCCCCGCAGTAGGCATAGGCATCACCATGCTCCTGCCCTGCGATATACGGCTGGCTTCCGACGAGGCCCGCATCGGCTTTGTGTTTGCGCGGCGCGGCATCACACCGGAAGCCTGCTCCAGCTGGTTCCTGCCTAGACTGGTGGGCATCGGCCAGGCGCTGGAATGGACCTATACCGGCCGCATCATGCCGGCGCAAGAAGCCTTGGCCGGCGGCCTGGTGCGCAGCCTGCACAAGCCGGAGGAATTACTGGGGGCGGCGCGCGCGCTGGCCCTGGAGATCGTCAACAATGCCGCGCCGGTTTCGATTGCATTGACGCGGCAGATGATGTGGCGCATGTCGGGCGCCGACCATCCCATGGAAGCGCACAAGATAGACAGCCGGGCCATCTACTCGCGGGGCGCTGCCGCCGATGCGAAAGAGGGCGTTACCTCCTTCCTGGAAAAGCGCCCTGCGGTATTCAGCAACAAGGTGTCGCAGGACATGCCTTCATTTTTCCCGTGGTGGCAGCCGCGGCCCTACAAGTGAAAGCCGGAAAAGACCGCGATTGAGGGTGGGGTATGCTGACGGAGGATATGCTTGGTGAATGACGATAGCACGGCGTTCGACGCGGATGCAGCCTTTGAGTCGGCACGCCTGCTGCACGAGGCGGGGCAGCTGGAACAGGCCAGGCTGGCCTACCAGCAGATCCTGAGCCTGGAGCCGCAGCATGCGGATGCCTTGCATTTACTCGGTGTGATCGCGCACCAGAGTGGCGAGCATGAGCGCGCGATCAAGCTGATCCAGAAAGCGATCGATGCCAAGCCTGGCCAGGCCATTTATTTTAACAACCAGGGCTCTGCCCTGCGCGCACAGGGGCGGCTGCAGGACGCGCTGATTGCCTACCAGGTCAGCCTCCACATCAATCCGCAGTATGCGCCAGCCCAATTCAATCTTGGCGTCGCGCTGAGCGACCTTGAGCAATGGGAGCTGGCCTTGCAGCGTTTCAGGCAGGCGGCGGAACTGGACCCCGGCTTTGCCGACGCCCACTACAACCAGGCAATCGCCGAAAGGCGCCTGGGCCGGCCAGAGCAGGCGCTGGCCAGTTTTCGCGCCGTGCTGCGGCTGCAGCCGGCCAACGGCCTGGCCCTGCATTACGTGGCCTTGCTGAGCGGCGCGACTTCCGAGCGCGCGCCGGATGCGTATGTGGCCAGCGTGTTCGACGGCAGCGCCGAGCATTTTGACCAGCACCTGCTGCAAGAGCTGCACTACGACACGCCGCAGCGCCTGGTCGATCTTCTGGTGCAGTGCGCGTCGCCGGCGGCAAAACAATGGCAGGTGCTGGATATAGGCTGCGGCACCGGCCTGGTCGGCGCCGCAATCGCGTCCCACGCCAGCGGACTGGTCGGCGTGGACCTGTCCCCGAAAATGCTGGGAAAAGCCCGCCAGCGCGATCTCTACCAGCGCCTTGAACAGTCTGAATTGCTGGCGATGATGGAGCGCGAGGCCGGCGCAACTTACGACGTGGTCACCTCTGCCGACGTGTTTATCTACATCGGCAAACTGGATGCCGTCTTCGAACAGGCCAGGAGACTGCTGAAGCAGGGCGGCTATTTTGCCTTTTCCGCCGAAGCGCTGGAGGCCTTGCCGGAGGCGAATGCCAGTAGCGATGCAGGGGAAGACTACCGGCTGACCGCTAGCGGCAGGTACGTCCACGCCGCGGCCTACCTGCGCACACTGGCCGCCGGCCATGGCTTCCAACTACAGACCATGCTGAGCGCTGCTGCGCGGCTGGAAAACCGCCAGCCGGTGCAGGCATGGCTGGTGTTATGCCGGGCGGTATAGCGAGATTGAGCGGTTTTCGGCGGGTGCCGGCCGGATTGACGCTGGCACCAAAGATCACTAGAGTATCTGCTCTTTGTCCAGCTTCTCCAGGCTATGCAGATTCGCTTACTAGGTACGATAAGCACGAACATCACGGAGTTATTTTTGATCACCAGCAAGTTGTTACTGACAGTTCCGGGCATAGTGCACGGTTTTGGCACCGCCACGGAATTAGTGCCGCAGGTATTCGCCGAGGCCTGGGCCGGCAAGCCGGAAAAAAAACAAACCCATGGCAGCGAGGTCCTTGAGGTCTTGGCCGCCGGCCAGGAGTGCGGCGAGGCCGACGGCATTTTCTCGGCGCAGGCCGGCATACCGATCAGCGTGATCACCGCGGACTGCGTGCCCATCGTGCTGGCGCGGCGCGACGGCAGCATGGTGGCCGCGGTGCACGCCGGCTGGCGCGGTTTGCTGGGCGGGATAGTCGATACGCTGGCGCAGCGGCTGGCCGCCAAAGGCGAGACGCCGGGTGACTGGGTCGCCGCGGTCGGCCCGACGATAGGGGCTTGCTGTTATGAAGTCAGCGAAGAACTGGCGGCCCAATTCGTTGCGCACTTCCACTGGCTGCCGCCGCAGCTGGTCAGCCCACGGTATCGCCAACTGGAATTGGGCGCCATCGCGGAAGCGGAATTGCGCAGGACAGGAATACGCGAAGTGGAGAACCTCGGCCTATGCACCGCATGCCGGCGCGATGGCCAGGGTGTTTATCTGTTCAGGAGCTACCGCAGGGGAGACCGCGGCCCGCAACTGCATTCGGGCGCGATGATTTTGGGCTGATGATGGAGCGACTGTTGGGACCGCGAGCTTTTGCGATCCCGGCGTTGCTCATGCCGCAGGGGTTTCACCCATTGCTTCGCCCATCCTTACCGCCCCGGCAGCTTCCCATGCAGGATTGAACTGCAGGGTGTCTTTGGGGAACAGCAGCACGACGGTGGAGCCCAGCAGGAAGCGGCCCATTTCCTCGCCTTTTTTCAGCACGATATTCTGGTCCTCGTAGCTCCAGTCGCGGATGTCGCGGGTGCGCGGCGGATTCACCACGCCGTGCCAGACGGTAGCCATGCTGCCGACGATGGTGGCGCCCACCAGGGTCAGCACAAAGGGCCCGTGTTCGGATTCAAACACGCAGACCACGCGTTCATTGCGTGCAAATAAGCCGGGCACGCCGCGCGCCGTGGTCGGGTTGACCGAGAACAGCTCGCCCGGCACATAGATCATCCGCGTCAGGCGGCCATCGCAAGGCATGTGGATGCGGTGGTAGTCCTTGGGGCTGAGATAGATGGTGGCAAAACCGCCGTCCTGGAATTGGGCCGCCAGATCTTGATCGCCGCCGACCAGCGCGGTGGTGGAGTATTGATGGCCCTTGGCCTGGAAAATCTGGTCTTGCCGTATCGCGCCGAACTGGCTGATGGCGCCGTCCACCGGGCAGACAAACGGGGCGGCGGCCAGCGGCCGTGCATCGCTGCGCAGCGCGCGGGTAAAGAAATCGTTGAAGCTGGTGTAGCTGCTGATGTCCGGATTGGCAGCCTCGTTCATATTGACCTGGTATTTCCTGACGAAGCGGCGAATGATCCCGGTCGTGATGCTGCCGGCCCTGGCATCGGCGATCAGTGAACCAAAGGAGGTCATCGCCTTTTTCGGCATCAGGTACTGCGGTAATACGGCAAGACGATCGGACACGATAAAAACACCCTTAATGAAGACAGGTGGGGATTATAACGGTGAGTATGATCAAAATTGAAGCCTAAATTCAGCTAGTGCTGCATTATGGCGCTGCAACAAGAGCCGCCTTGCCAGTAATCGCTGCCGAAATTGCCATCCTGGCACTGCCAAATCGGCATAAATAGCGTCGATCAAGCGCCAATCAAGCGCTCGCGGACCCGATATCGCCGCCGGCGGCCGGTTTTCGGAAAGCGCTTGATTGTCCTCGTCATGCAGCCGTTTTACTTGCCTCAATTTTAATCAATATCAAAATTCCTTTTCAAATCAACTGCTTGCGTCGCGTGGGGCAGGGTTATCCACAGCATTGTTAACAGCTTGTGTGGGTAAGCCTGACGCCTTGTGTGAGTCAGCGTACTGAAACTGGCGGACGTGGCGGGCGGCGGGTTTTTCATGCTGCCTGTACGTCCCGGCATTGGTATTGCCATTTAATTTGTATGCTGGAAATTTCCTGCCGCCGGTCTACACTGGTCAAGGGGCTTTCCCGGGAAACCAGGCAGGGGCTACATGAAATATACCGACTACTATGCGGCGCTGGGCGTAGACAGGAGTGCCACCAAGGCCGAGATCAAGCAAGCCTATCGCAAGCTGGCCCACAAATACCACCCGGACATCTCCAAGGACAAGGAGGGGGAGAGCAAGTTCAAGGAAATTGCCGAAGCCTACCGCACCTTGAAGGATGACGAAAAGCGGGCCGAGTATGACCAGCTGGGTGTGCATAAGGCCGGGGAAGACTTCGTGCCGCCGGGCGGCTTTGCGCAACAGTTTGAAGACGCGGACGGCACTTTCTCCGACGTCGACATGGCCGACCTGATGGCGGCGTTTGCTTCTGCCAGGCATGGCCACCATGGCGGCCATGCGCGGCAACAGCGGCCCATGCACGGCCAGGATTTTGAAATGGAAGAGCCGGTGATGCTGGAGCAGGTATACACCGGCGCCGAAATCGAGGTCAGCGTCAGCTTGCCGGAATATGATGCGCAGGGCCTGCTGCACCGCGTTCCGCGCACCTTCAGGGTCAAGGTGCCCAAGGGGGCGGAAGACGGCCAGCGTCTGCGTTTGCCGGGCAAGGGCGGCCCGGGTATGCACGGCGGCAAGCACGGCGACCTGTATATCAAGATGCGGATATTGCCGCATCCCCTATACCGGGTGGACGGCAAGGACCTGTATATGGATCTGCCCTTGACACCATGGGAAGCGACATTGGGGGCCAGCGTGCACATCCCTACGCTGGGCGGCACGGTGGAAATGAGCGTGCCCGCCGGCACTGCCAATGGCCGCCAGTTGCGCCTGGCAAAGCGCGGCCTGCCGCGCGCCGATGGCAGCATGGGCAACCTGTACGCGGTGGTGCGCATCGAAGTGCCAAAAGTAATCAGCCCCGAGGAGCGCGAGTTATACCAGAAGCTGGCTGCGCAATCTTCCTTTCATCCTCGCGCGCATTTTGCGAAATTTCAAACCGGAGGCGCATGATGATATCCAAAATCTCGACCTACAGGGTAGATACGGTAGAGGCCGTATGGCTGAATGAGTCGCAGCTGTGCTCGCTGGATGAATTGCTGGAGTTATCCGGGCTGTCGCAAGCAGAACTGAACGACCTGGTGGAACTGGGCGTGATCGAAGCCGCCACGGCGGGCGACGACAGCCTGATTTTCCAGCAACAGTATGTGGTGGTGGCGCGCACCGCCCGGCGGCTGCGCGACGATTTCGAACTGGATACGGCCGGGCTTGGGGTCGCCGTCCGCCTGTTGCAACGCATCCAGGAACTGGAAGCCGAGCTCAGCGCCGCCCGCGCGCAACTGATGCACGGCAGGCTGTCTTCCGATATTGCAGACGATGCCTGAAGACGGGCCGGGCGGGACAGGCTGGATTAAGCGACGAGGGACGCAAAGCACCCGGCGTCCGGCGGCGTGCTCCTCCTGCAGCAGGTTCCTGCATGTTCTTTATTGCAGCCGCAAAAATTTTCCGCAAATTTAGTACATGGTCTATTATGCAACGCTGGTAAGTTGCTCAATCAAACAATATCAAACAATATCAAACAATACTAGCCGGGCGGACCACCATGAAACTTCAACTGCTATTGCCTGCGGCCCTGGCCGCAATGGGATTTTCCTGTTTCACTGCGACCGCGGCCGGGGCGGCCGACCTGGCCATCGGCATGGGCTTTGACATCGCCACGCTGGACCCGCACTTTTCCAATGTCACGCCGAATAGCGTGCTGGCCGCGCATATCTTCGGCAGGCTGGTCGCGTTTGACGCCAACCGCAAGCTGCAGCCCCAACTGGCCGAATCCTGGAAAAATATCGACGAGCTGACTTGGGAGTTCAAGCTCAGGCGCGGCGTCAAATTCCACGACGGCAGCGAATTCACCGCCGATGATGTGGTGTATTCGCTGGATCGGCCGGCGACCATAGCCAATAGCCCGTCCACATTTACCCTGTACACCAAGGCGTATATAGAAAAGCAGGCGGTGGACAAATACACGGTGCGGCTTAAAACCGCGACCCCGTATGCGCTGGTGCTGTCGGACTTGAGCACGATTTTCATCGTCTCCAAGAAAGCCGCGTCCGGCCTCAGCACCGAAGACTTCAATGCCGGCAAGGGCATGGTCGGCACTGGCCCCTACAAGTTTGTGCAATGGCAGCGCGGCAACCGGGTGGAGTTGGCGCGCAACGAAGCCTATTGGGGTACCAAGCCGGAGTGGGACAAGGTGACCCTGCGCATGATGACCAGCGCACCGGCCCGCGTGGCCGCCTTGCTGGCCGGCGACGTGCAGATGATAGAAGGGGTGCCGCCGGCCGACATGGCCAAGCTCAAGGGTAATCCCGACCTGAAGCTGTTCAGCACAGTGTCCAGCAGGGTGATCTTCCTCAACCTGGACCAGCAGCGCGAGGTCTCGCCGTTTATCACCGACAAGCTGGGCCAGCCGCTGGGCAAGAACCCGCTGAAGGATTACCGCGTCAGGCTGGCGATCTCCAAGGCCATCAACCGGCCGGCCATCGTCGACAAGGTCATGGAAGGCAATGCCATCGCCGCCAGCCAGTTCCTGCCGCCCGGTTTCTATGGCACCGCACCCGGACTCAAGGTGGAAGCGCCGGATGTGGAAGGCGCCAAGAAGTTACTGGCCGAGGCCGGCTACCCGGACGGCTTCGGCCTGACCCTGCACGGCACCAATGACCGCTACGTGAACGACGCCAAGATCCTGCAAACCATCGCCCAGATGCTGAGCCGGGTCGGCATCACGGTCAAGGTCGACGCCATGCCGCTGTCGGTCTTCTTCGGCCGCCAGACCAAGCTGGAGTTCAGCATGTCCATGTCCGGCTGGGGCGGCGGCAGCGGCCATCCGAATACCTACCTGAAGGGGCTGGTGACCAGCTACAATCCGCAAAAAGGCTACGGCAGCAATAACATCGGCCGCTACAGCAACCCCACGGTAGATACGCTGGTGGACCAGGCCTTCGTCACGATAGATACGGTCAGGCAGGAGCAGCTATGGCAACAGGCCACTACGCTGGTAATGGGCGACCTGGGCATCATGCCGCTGCACTACCAGATGAACGTATGGGCCGCGCGCAAGGGCTATAGCTATGTGCCGCGTTCGGATGAGTGGACGCTGGGGTATGAGGTGACGAGCGTGAAATAACATGGCAAAAGCAGCTTGCCAATTAAGACAGCAAATCACTTACGACAATACCGTAAGGCGGAATAGAGACGGCCATAAGGTGGAATAGGTAGGGCGTCAATAGCGTAGCGTATTGCGCCGCATGGAAAGAACATATATACAGCTATGTCAAGCCATCGGCGGTATAAAAGATGGATGAGAATTTTAGCCCTCGCATTCGGTGTAATACGCTCCGCTATTACACCCTACGATTTTTATGCGCCTTACGGCCTTGCGGTCACTCGACTATGCGTTCCAATGGATGTTGCCTTACCAACTTTAATGTGACAGGATAGAGCAATAAAAAAATTTGTCGAGGAGAGATATGCGCAAGTGGGAATACAAAATCGTTTCGGTAAAAGCGAAGCGAAATTTTTGGACGAGCCAGTTCGACGTGGGAGCAATTGAAGAGAAATTAAATTACATGGGTCAGCAGGGCTGGGAATTGGTGAGAATGGAGGGTCTTAATACTCGTTCTGCGATTTCTCCCATCTTGACGTTCAAGCGCGCAATATAGGTATAGCCCGTGAAATCCATTGGCGAGATGCCCCTGATATGCGTGCCCGAATAGCTCCACAAGCGGACATTATTTGGATGAAGGATGCCACCGGCTTTATACACAACAGGCAGCATAGAACGATTTGTGGGGGGCGACGCAGGTCGTGCCTTGCTCAGATTCGGAGGCTTACAGGGAATTGGTGTTTTATCACGGCAGGAATTTCGATATTCGTCATTGGCTTAGTTCATTCTATTCTTGGCGAACGGTTTATCTTTCGGCGCATGCGTTCAACCCGCTTCATTCCAACAAATGGCGGACAGGTCTTGCGGGAACCTCATGTCCGTATTTTATGGGCCAGTTGGCATGTTGTAACGATGATGGGATGGTGTATAGCAATCTTCCTCTTTTGGCTGGCACTCCCGTCCTCAAAGGACTTGGAGTCATCTTTACCTGTTCAGGCCGCCGCTATTTCAATGTTGGCAAGTTCGATGCTAGTCTTCATTGGCACCAGAGGTAAGCACCTCGGTTGGTTAGGTTTGCTTGTAGCGGCTATCTTTACAACTATAGGCCAGTACGTTTAACAGTCACTTGCCGACAGGACCGTAGGGTGGAATAGGTAGGCGCAATAGCATTGCGCCGCATGTATAGAAAATACACGTATGCTGTCCTGGTGAACCGGGTGGCAGACTGGCCGTATTCGACGTTTCATCGTTTGCGTACCTGATGCCGCAGGGGGGAGAAGACCATTCCATTGCCCTACTGATTGCGACTTACGACATTGACGCCTAAATATATAGATTATGAATAGTAAACGCAGATGGTTGTTGAGCCTTACTACGGCAACTCTCGTTCCAACTTTGCTTCCCACAGCCTATTTTTCTGTGGTGTTGCTTGCATCGCCTTATCCCAACAGTGGCACTATATTTATTGTGGCGATAGTTGCTTTCCTTGCTTCGCTGGGGCACGTCGCTGTTCTCGGAATTCCCGGACTCCTGCTGTTGTCTAGGGCACGACAATTTAAAGCTTTGCCAATCTGTTTGCTGGGTTTTTTTCTCGGATGTTTACCCATGGGCATTTGGTCATGGCCGCTCAAGGCTTCTCTTCGTGGGGCGTCTGACTCGCACTGGGACGGCGAAAAAATTGTGCATTCGATGGTTGATGGCGTCCCTACGCTAATAGGTTGGGTCAGTTATGGCGAAGGGGTGTTGTCAATGGGGGCGTTCGGCGCGGTCGCAGGAGTCGCATTTTGGTTGGCATGGAGGAATTCTGGCTCTTCGAACAACCGCAAGGAACGTTAACGGGTAGCCGAATCAACGCCCGGCTAACGCGTTTGAGGAGTCTGACTTGACCAGCATTTTGGGTGGATCTATGGCATTGACGACTTTGCGGGCAATGTCAGGACCCTAGGGTGGAATAGGTAGGGCGTCAATAGCGTAGCGTATTGCGCCGTATGAAAAGTGAATGTGCCTAACTATATATTTACCAGTAGGCCAAGCTAATAGCTACTTAAAAGATTGCATGTAAATTTTAATCCTCGCATTCGGTGTAATACGCTCTTCTATTCCACCCTACGATTCTTATGCGCCTGACGGCCTTATGGATAGACTAATGTCTGCATGTTGAGACACAGTCGGTATTGATGTTCAGGGCTGCTGTCGGTTGGCGCAGAGCGAAGCGAAGCCCAACATTTCAAAGCCGAAGAGATCAAGTAAAATCCTAAAACAGGCAATAACGCCGCTGTGATACATGGTCAGGAATTTCATGCTTCATACTTCGTACTGGAATCTTCTCCACCGACTGCAAAGGAAATAAACTTGACTCCGCAAAAATTTGAACTGGCAATGAGTGAAGCAATTGCAGCATTCAATTCTGGCCGGTTTGATCTTGCCGTTGGCATTTGCGCAGGGATATTGCGGCCCAGTCCGGATAATTCGGCCGCTCATCAATTGCTGGCTGTCATCTGCATGCAGCGCGGGGATACGGCTCTGGCGCGCCAGCATATTCAGACCAGCCTGCAATTTCGGCCGGATCATGGCCCTTCGCTATTGATCGCCGGCCGGGCGGCTCGCGCCGATTGCGATCTTGCGGCTGCTGTCGGGTATTTTGAACGTGCGGAGGCAATTACGCCGGCTGAATTTGAGCCGGCTTATTTGTACGGGGTGACTTTGCTTGAGTACGGCGATCTAGCTGCGGCGACAAGCGTGCTGGAGCGGCTTGTCTTGCTACATCCTCGGCATGCACTTGCCTGGTGCGGGTTCGGTTCCACATTACAGCAAGCCGGAAAGAAAAAAGCCGCACGTGACGCACTGGAGCAAGCTGTCGCGCTGGACTCTAGGCTGACCGATGCCTGGTTTAACCTGGGCATAGTTCGGCAGGACCTTGGTGATCTGGCTGGGTCCGCCAATGCTTTTGTGATGGCACTCCAGTATCGGCCGGATTATGCAGAGGCGGCGGTTAATCTTGGCATCGTTTTGCAAGAGAGCGGTGCGGCAGACGAGGCTATGGATGCCTATCGCCGTGCTTATCGCTTGCGGGCGGCCACATTCGGCAGGATCGCCAATGCGCTGACGTCCAGCCCTTGCGGCCGGCTGTGGCTTGATCTGGGTGAGTTGCGCGGTTTATTGGCTGCCTGATCCGCCGCGTTTCGCGCGAAAGCGTTTGCGGTAAATGCCGGGGGTGACGAGTACTTCCGATACCAGGCTTGTATAGCGGGCCGCTCGTTCGGGTGAAAAGCCTTCATATACCAAGATGGGGGGCGTCCGTGGCACCGGGAAGCATTGCGCCAGCGGCGTACCCTTGGGCAGTATCCCGCTAAAATCAGGGCGCGTCCAGATGGCGGGAAAATTGATGCCGGCATCTGTGAAACGGTCGGCATCGACCAAGCCTGTCAGCAGGCGGAACGGCAAATCGTCGCGATTGGCCGGATGCATTGCGAACAGCGACCATCCTTCTTCCAGTTCAATCGTCCAGAAGCTATTGAATTTCACCGCTGAGGAGCGGCCGTCGTGAAACGGGGCTCCGGTCATTTGGGCAGGGACATGGAAACTCAGCGGCGAGCGCGGATGCTCTGCTGTGGTCAACGGCGGTAGCTCCCAATCCCAGGAAAATGTGCCGCGCTCTACGCGTACGTCGCAAGGCAACAGTATCATGAAGCCGTGCGACATCGCATCCACGAAAGGCGGGCATTGTTTGACGGTGCGAATTTCCCGGTCATGCAGTTCAGAAAACGATTTTGCCGGCATGGATCGCAGCCAGTCGGGCAAGGCCTGTTTTGCCGGAATCGGTTGAGGCAGCAAGCTGAGGAGTTCAGGGTCGCAACGGAAAACGATTTTCATTTTTTTACATTGAGCTTGGATTTCAACACAATATCGCTAAACGGCACAGACTGCGGGTTTATCTGCAAGCGCGTATTTTCTGGCCAACTAACAGGCTACAATCTAGCGCTTCTTCCTGATTTCGTGGTAATTTCTTGCGATTTTAATTTTTTCAACTTTTTTCTCTGCCGATATCGCTAGAAACATGTTTCCATTTATAACAACACCCCGCACCACTATTTTCTTGTCGGCGTTTCTATTTTTCGCAATGTCGGGATTCCCGCATGCACATGCAGACGAAACGGTTACTCCTAGCGATATTCATACGCCTTCGGAAGAGGCCGTCGTCACCCGAAAACATAGGATGAAGAAGCTGGAAGAGCATCTGAGCCTGGATGCCGAGGCCTTGCCTCGCCGGTGCCGATTTGAGTCGGATATTGCAGAGGTGCCGCCGGAAAAAAGAGTCGTGCTGACATTTGACGACGGCCCGGAACCTGGGCAAACCGAATATATTCTTTCGGTGCTGAAAAAATATAATGTTCCCGCCGCATTTTTCATGATAGGTGAAAAAGTGCGGGCCCATCCTGAGTTGGTGGATCTGGTCCGAGGATCCGGCAATGCCCTGATTGGTAACCACTCCTGGAGCCACCCCAATTTTCACGACATTCCTGCGGCAGAACAGGCAATGGAGGTGGGTAAAACCTCGGCCCTGCTCACGAAGGCGGTGGAAGAAAAATACTTCCGCTACCCATACGGGAACTCTTCTTGCGAAACGAATGAGCTACTAAAATCGCTGAATTATAAAATCGTGGGATGGCATGTGGATACCTGCGACTGGGCATTTGATCACAAGGGCGTGGTTGACGAGAAAGAGGCATTGAGTTGCGGTGTGCTGCCCCAGAATCGCGAGAATTTTTTCGACCATGTGATTTCGTCAGTCCGAGCCCACAACGGCGGGATTATTTTAATGCATGAAATTCATCCCAATACCCTGAAGCAGCTGGATAAGCTAGTAGCAAAACTGCTGGCGGACGGATATATCATTGGAAAGCTGAACAACGCTGAATTTTCACGATATCTGCGGTGAATAATTCCAGGTTTTCCAACTATCGCAAATTACCGCGACGCTATGCGGCTCACTCGTCTTTCAAGTCGTGACTTGCCAGAAGTGATAAGACCGCAGGGGGCGGGCAGGGCGTCAATAGCGTGGCGTATTGCGTCGTATGAGATGAATTTCTCCGGTCCTATATCTTTGCCAATCAGACCGCCGGCATCTCTTTGCCGGCTCCTTGCTTTTGTCCCAGTCTCAAGCGGCGTCCGTTTAGTAGCGTGCCTATCGCTGTGTAACGCACTAGAAGCTGGTAAGTCAGCAGGCAGGTGGCCGTTGTGGCGCTGATGTTGATCAGCATCTTGGTCAAAGCATTGAACGGTGCGTTATACAGGAGTACGCCAAAACCGATGGTGCCTAGCATGTGCACCAGATAGACCCAGTAGGAACTATCGGACAGGTAGCGTAATAGCCGATTCTGCGTCGGCAGATAGCGCAGGAAAGCGCCGATTAAGGCGAAGCTCCACAACCAGCTTGCGCAGCCATATGAAAAGGCAAGCCAATCCTTGATATAAGGGATCGCTTCCGGGTTGCCTTGAAAGCGCTTGCTCAATCCCAGAAATACGATAAAGAAAAACATGCCTGCCGCCGCATAAAGCCAGCAGCTCTTTGCATAGCGCTGCAGCACGGTTTCCCTGTATGGATACAGGTAGCAGCCGAACGCAAAGAATATGCCGTTCTGGATGATTTCATCAAAGTGAGGCATAAAGGAGCCGCTCGCTTGCACCAGGCCGATCTTGGTGAGCTCACCCAGCAAGCCAAGCGGGATGGCGAGCACCAGAAAGCCCCACCAATGCGTTGCCAACGTATGCCACGCACGAGAGACGGCGGTTTTGACGGCGTCCGGCAAAAATTTCCCGAGCCGGCCCAGCAAGGCAGTAAGGGCGCAGAACCACAGCAGGTAGTACAGGAACCACATATGCATGGTATTGATGGCGGGGTGGCTTGAGTCGTGGGGCATGATGGTGGGGTCAAAACCTGGGGTCCCATAGACCATCATGTGAACGTAAAGCATGACCAGTACGATGGTGCCGGCAACCAGCGGCAGCCAGAAAATCAGGAAGGGCAAGCCGATCCGCCTCAACCTGTGTTTTAGCATGCCGGCATAGCCACGCTGCTCGACCAGCATCGCGACAAAGAAGCCGGCCAGGATGAAGAAGACGGGCATCCTGAAGGCGTGAATGAACAATAAAGTGAGGTCGGCGACGACAGAGGTGGCGCGGTCGTGCCAGGGGGCTGAGGTATTGGTTGCCGTCAAATGATTGAGGGAGACATGCAAAACGATGCCTAGCCACATGACGGCGGCTCTCAGGTTATCCAGGGCATACAGGCGTTGTGGCTGATTCATCGGCAGGCGACTCCTTTTTTTATTTCGGGTCAGGCGAATAACGCGTTATGCCGGGAGTGGTATGGCGCGTGATCCGTCGAAGCGGCGCACCAAAAACGCAGGAAATGATACTCCTTTTCTTTTCATTGGCGGAAAAGAACGAGACGTGGGCCCTGCTTGAGCCAGCAATGAGCCAGCAATCAATTTGATGTGGCCGGCATTGCCCGCCAAGTGTTTTTGCAGATATTTTTGCAAATACGCAGCAGCCCAAACGCTTATTCGTTTACCCCTACCAGGTATCCACAAACAAATTCCCGTCATTCACCACAGCCTTCGCACTCTGCAAACCACGCACCAGCCAGGCGCGCGTATCGGCCGGGTCTATTACTGCGTCTATCTCCAGCGTGGCGGCCATATTGGCTGCTTCGCCGTTTGCATACTGCTGCGCCACCAGTTTCTTGAACAACGCATCGCGCTCTTCCGCGCTGGCTGCCGCTTCCAGTTCCTTTTTGTAGCCTAGCCTGACTGCGCCTTCCAGGCCCATGGCACCGAATTCGCCGGTGGGCCAGGAGACGGTAAATACCGGGGCGTCAAAGCCGCCGGCGGCCATGGCCTGTGCGCCCAGGCCGTAGCCCTTGCGCAGCACCACGGTGAAGTAGGGCACGCGCAGGTGGGCGGCGATGACGAACATGCGGCATACGTGGCGAACCTGGGCTTGCGCCTCTATGTCGGGGCCGACCATGAAGCCGGGGGTGTCGGTCAGCGAGACTATCGGCAAGCCGTGCGCATTGCATAGCTGCATGAAGCGAGCCGCCTTGTCGGCCGCCTCCACGTCGATGGCGCCGCCCAGGTGTTTGGGGTTGTTGGCGATGATGCCGATGGCGCGGCCCTCGATGCGGGCCAGCGCGGTGATCAGGCCGGCGCCGAAGCCGGCGCGCAACTCCAGCAGCGAGCCGGTATCCACCAGGCCTTGCATCACCTTGCGCACGTCGTATACACGCAGGCGGTTTTCCGGGATGGCGTTGCGCAGCGCGCGCTGGTCGGCGCATTCCCATTCATTGATGCGGCCCTGGAAGTAGGACAGGTATTGTTTTGCCGCCTGCACCGCATGGGCTTCATCCGGCACCAGGATATCGATCACGCCGTTGCTGGACTGGACGTCGCTGGGGCCGATTTCTTCCGGCTTGTAGCTGCCCAGGCCGCCGCCCTCTATCATGGCCGGGCCGCTCATGCCTATATTGCTGTGGTTGGTGGCGATGATCACGTCGCTGCAGCCCAGCAGGGCGGCATTGCCGGCAAAGCAGCGGCCATGCACGATGCCGACCACCGGCACCTTGC
>JAZJYH010000049.1:0-76804 GCA_040390485.1 Pseudomonadota bacterium | reverse complement strand
TGTAGGTGAAAATCATGAAAAATAAATACTGCCTGCTGCCGCTGCTGGCCAGCCTTCCCGCCCTGTTCAGTTGCAGCACGCCCGCCACTGCGCCTGCCCTGTCGGCGGCGCGCGTGGAACCGCTGATGCAGGCGAGCGGCGCCGAGGATACCTCCCTCGGCTACTATAAACTGGGCCGTTTTTACCAGGGCCAGAACCGGCTGGAGCAGGCGGCGGAGGCCTATCGCAAGGCCATCGGGCTTAGCGCCAGTTATGTTGACGCGCACAATGCGCTGGGGACCGTGTATTCGAAACAGGGCAAGTTCGACGAAGCGATTGCCGAACTGAGCACGGCGCTGCAAATCGTGCCCGACCTGGCGCGCGTGTATAACAACCTGGGCTATACCTACTATTTGCAAAGCAATTTTGCCGAGGCGGTAGTCGCCTACGAAAAGGCCATTGCGCTGGAACCGGGCAATCCGCGCACCTATAATAATCTGGGCGTAGCCTACGACAAGCTAGGGGATGCGGAAAAATCGCGCCTGGCCTTCCAGCGGGCGGAAGGCTTGAATTTGCCAGCAGCAACGGCGAATAATGAAAAATTGCCGGCCCCTGCCCCTGCCTCCCTAGCCGTCGAACTTGTGACCAGGGCAGACGTGGCAAACGCTCCAGCTTCAATATCGCTGGCCGGAGCGACAGTGGCTTACCAACTGCCGATATCGAGCGATAGTATTAGCCTGCCGCCTCTGTCGCTTGGCAACGATGGCAAATTTGGCAGCACGACACTTGCCGAACTCCCCACGCCGGTAGAGCTGTCGCAGCAATTCATCCCACCGCCGGAGCCGACGCTGGGAAGCCTTAGCAAGCCTGAGCTGGCCAGGCCGGCGCTGCTCAGCGTCAAATTTGATCGCGCACTCGGCAAGCTGTTCTCCGCTGCCGCCGAGAGCGAGATCAGCTACCCGCCAGCCAGCCGCCCGGAGCAAGCCAAGGCCTACCGCTTGGAAATCGCCAACGGCAATGGCGTCACCGGCCTGGCGACCAAAGTAAGGAAAACGCTGGTGTCGCAAGGCTTGCCGGTTGCCAGGCTCACCAACATCAAGCCTTATCAAGAGCCGCAGACGCTTATACAGTATCGTGCAGGCTATCAGGAACAAGCCCTCCTGCTGGGCAAAAAATTCCTGAAGACGCCAAGGCTGGTGCAAGAAGAACACCTGCGCAGCAGCTCCGATCTCAGGCTGGTGCTGGGCAAGGATGTCGTGAACCGGGTCGCCTTGTTTGCTCCGGACGAGGAAGAAACCATGCGCCTGGCGTATAACGCCAACGCCCCAACAAAATATTAGCGAAATTAGCACTAATATTAGCGCCAATATTAGTGCTAAACCGGGCCATCGCTATAAGGACTGCTTCGCAGTCCTTTTTTTATTCGTTTCCGCAATGTGCCCCGGACTGCCGCAACATCAGGCGCCACCGGATGCCCCCGGCGCTGCCATCGCCGGAACCATCAAAATAAAGCCCATGCAAACATTTTTTAAATGCATTTCTTAAATTAGAATGGCTTGCTCCGGCAGCAGGTCCGGAGCCTGTAGCGCCATACCCGCCTATCCGGTCGTCATCCACTATTCTTGAAAACACATGAGCCCATCCCGTCGTCAGTTTGCCCAGACCTTGGCCGCCGCCACCGGCGCATTGGCACTGGGCAGCACGCCCGCCCACGCGCAAACCGCTTCCAGCCCTGCTCCCCACCCCACGCCCCGCCCTGCGCCCATCTATCCCAAGCGCCTGAAAGCGGGCGACACCATAGGCCTGGTGAGCCCGGCGGCGGCAACCTATGAGCGCGAACCGGTGGAGATCGCTATCGAGACTTTGCAGGCGCTGGGTTTCAAGGTCAGGCAGAGCCCGACCTTGCGCGCCCGTTACGGGCATTTTGGCGGCACCGATGCGCAGCGCGCAGAAGCCATCAACAGCATGTTCGCCGACGACGGCGTGGACGGCATACTGGCCTTGACCGGCGGTTCCGGCTGCAACCGCATCATCGACAAACTGGATTACGCGCTGATACGCAGTCGCCCAAAATTTTTCGGCGGTTATAGCGACCTCACCGCACTGGTCAACGCGATACAGGCGCAGACCGGGCTGGTGAGCTTTCACTCGCCGATGGGTGCGTCGGAATGGAATGAATTCAGCGTGGCGCATTTTCGCGCCATGGTCATGGAAGGCCAGGCCGCCATGTTGCGCAACCCGAGCGACGCCAAGGAGCGCGGCGACAACCTGGTGCAGACCCAGGACCGCATCCATACCCTGCGCGGCGGCCGGGCCCGCGGCACCCTGGTCGGCGGCAACCTGGCGGTGCTGACCTCGCTGGCGGGCTCGCCGTACTGGCCGGATTTCCGCGGTGCGATATTGTTCCTGGAAGAGGTCAATGAGTATATCTACCGGGTCGACCGCATGCTGTCGCAGCTGCGCCTGTCCGGCGCCTTGCAGCAGGTGCGCGGCGTGGTGATAGGCAAGTTCACCAAGTGCACTCCCGGCGAAGGCTACGGCACGCTGACCCTGGATGAAGTATTCGACGACTACTTCCTGCCCTTGAATGTCCCGGTGTTCAGCGGCGCCATGATAGGCCACATCAAGCGCAAGTTCACCATGCCGGTAGGCAGCGAAGTGGAGATAGACGCCAACGCCGGCAGCATACAATTGCTGCGCCCCGCCGTCGCCTGAGCTTTCTCTGTTATCTCAGCTATCTCAGCTATCGCCGTAGGCAAAATTCTTCAAGGCGTCGCCGGCCATGCGGTAGCGCACCCATTCGTCCTGCGGACTGGCGCCGATGGAGCGGTAGAACTGGATGGCCGGCTCATTCCAGTCCAGCACGCTCCATTCGAAGCGGCCGCAGCCGCTGTCGCACGCCAGCCTGGCCAGGTGGCGCAGCATCTGCTTGCCGGCGCCGTAGCCGCGATGGCTGGGCGAGACATACAAGTCTTCCAGGTACAAGCCCTTGCGCCCCAGCCAGGTCGAATAGCTGAGGAAATACACGGCGAAGCCTATCGGTTGGCCGTCTACGCTGCAGATCAGCGCCCGCGCCGGTGCCCCGGGGCCGAACAGGCTTTGCTCGATATCGGCGACACCGGCCACGACTTCGTGTTCGGCTTTTTCGTAAATCGCCAGTTCGGTGATGAAGCCCAGGATCAGGCTGGCGTCGGACGGCGTCGCGTCGCGGATGTGGATGCTCAAGAGGAAACTCCTGCTGAATGAATTGTTAATTGTTAATTGTTAATTGTTAATTGGGCGGCTGAATTTTCAGGCCGCCAGGTCAGGCAGGTCAGGCAGGTCAGGCAGGTGAAGGTAGACCTCCTGTATCGTCGCGTATTGGTTCAGCACCCTGGCTACCTCGGGCATGGGCTCGACCCACAATCCGGGCAGGTCCCGCTCTTCGGCGGATGCGGCCGGAAACGCCAGGCGCTCCAGCGGCGGGCAAAAGCGGGCGTCCACCCCGGGCTTGTTGCCCCTGGCATCCATCCTGTACCAGCCGACCTGCTCCAGGTACACCGCATTCAAGCCGTGCAGGCAATACGGCGGCCCCGCCTTGCCTAGCGCCAGACGCTGGTAGCATAAGGCCGTCGGCACTTCATTCGCGCGCAGCAAGGCGGCCAGCAAGTGGCTCTTGGCGTAGCAGTAGCCGGTGCCGTGCAGCAGCACGTCGGAGGCGCGGCAGGTGACCGGGTTCATCTGGTAGTCCACGCTATGCTTGATCTGGTCGCGCACGAAGTTGAAACTATCCTCTATCAGGGCCAGGCGTGATGTAGCGCCTGCCGCCAGTTCGGCAGCCTTGCTGAGGATGGACGGATGGCGCCAGTCGATGTATTCGCCGGCAGCGAGATATTCCTGCATAGGAGATGGAAACGTGGTTGATCGGGGATGCAATTCTTGCACATCCCCGATCAGATTTGAACTACTGATTTGCAATACTCATTACTTGATTCAGCCGATCGCCTTGGCCAGCGCCAGACCGCTCAGGTAGGCATTCTCTACCCTGCCGCTGCCGTCCAGCCCGACCGCAAACCAGTCGCCGCACACGCCTATGCGCTGCTTGCCGTTCCACAGGCAATCTTCACCCAGCGGCTGCACCGCCTGCGCATAACGCCAGCGGTGCACCACGGCATGGATGGGCTGGATATACGAGCCGGTCGCTTCGTGAAAAGCCTTGCTGAGTTTTTCCCTGACGCGTTCAGGGTCGTCTTCCAGATGCTTCAGGCTCCAGCTTGCGGTGGCGTGGCATACCCAGCGTTCACCGGCGCGATGCGAGGGCTTGGCGGTATCGCGGGCGATCCAGCCGAGGCGGGATTGGTTTACCCAGGCGCCGTCGTAGTCCAGCTCCAGCGGCGACTGGAAACCCAGCATCAGGGTCCAGCACGGCGCCAGCCTGGCTTTTTGCGCCTGCTTGGCAAAAGCCGGGGCCAGCTGCAGCAAGGGAATGGCCTGGTCCGCCGGCATCGCCAGCACGACTGCATCGAAAGGCCCGGCGGTCGCGCTGACCGGGACGGTATCGGCCTTGACCGACAACAGCCAGCGCTTGTCGAGCAACTCCATGCCGACCACCTGCTGTTCCAGGCGCACGTCCAGCCCGTGCGCGATATGCTTGCCCAGCGTGTTCATGCCCGGCACCGGGACAAAGCGCTTGGTGCCGTTGCCCGCCGGCTTGCCGGAGCCGTTGTCCAGGCTGGCCAGCTTGCCGTCCCACGGGGCTATCCAGCCTACCTTGCGCCAGTCGGCCACTTCTTTCTTGAAGCGTTCGGTGGTCGCGGTAAAGTATTGCGCGCCATGGTCAAAACCGCCCAGCTCGGTCTGGCGCGTGCTCATGCGCCCGCTGACCCCGTGGCTCTTTTCATACACGGTGACGTGATGCCCTTGCGACTGCAATTGGCGTGCGCAAGTCAGACCGGAAATACCTGCTCCTACGATGGCGATATGCATGGTGATCTATCCTGAGGTGATTGAACGTGACGAAATTAACGGCGACAAAAAACCGCTCGGGCACTCAAGCGCTGCGAGCGGTTTTGTCGGATTTGTCTGGCATCAGTAGTTTACAGTAGCCAGTTTATTCTTCACTTTCTTCAACCGGCCAATCCCTTATATAGGCCTTTAACATCTTGTTTTCAAAACTTTGCGCTTCCAGCACCGCCCTGGCGACGTCGTAAAAAGAAATCACGCCGAGCAAGGTCTTGGCGTTCATCACGGGCAGGTAACGGGAATGCTTTTCCAGCATCATGCGGCGCACTTCATTGACCTCGGTGTCGGGCGTTACCGTCAATGGCGCATCGTCCATATGCTTGCGCACAGTGCCGCCGGCCAGCGAACCCTTGTTTGCGTGTATCACCTTGATGACTTCACGAAAGGTCAGCATGCCTACCAGGTCGCCATATTCCATTACGACCAGGGAGCCGATATCCTTTTCCGCCATCGCATTGACCGCATCCACAAGCAGCGTGTCCGGCGTCACGGTGAACAGGATATTGCCCTTAACCTGGAGAATTTCAGAGACTTTCATGGTTTCCTCCTCTATATCATCATTATTATATGTATTCTTTGCAATGTATCCCAAGCACCTGAAAAAATCTAGCGCTTAACCGAGCTTTAGCCAAGCTTTAAGCCGTAATAGCAGGCAATGCAACAATAGCCATGATCTTACACGTGTTTGTCAATGTCTTCCTGGCAAGGCGCGCCGCCCGGGAGGCGCTCAAAAGCAGGCGGATAAATGGTAGCATTGGCGCACTGCAATTAGGAGAATAATATCATCATGAGCGGACCGCACTATCCAGGCTTTGACACCCTATCCCTGCACGCGGGTGCAGCCCCCGATCCGGCGACCGGCGCACGCGCCACGCCTATCCATTTCACCTCTTCCTTCGTCTTCAAGGATTCCGACCACGCGGCCTCGCTGTTCAATATGGAAAGGGCCGGCCATGTGTATTCGCGCATCTCCAACCCCACCAATGCGGTGCTGGAAGAACGTATCGCGGCGCTGGAAGGCGGCGTCGCCGGCATCGCGGTAGCCAGCGGCCAGGCCGCCATGCACCTGGGCCTGGCGACCATCGCCGGCGCCGGCTCCCATGTGGTGGCCTCGCGCGCGCTGTACGGCGGTTCGCAAAACCTGCTGGCGTATACGATGAAACGTTTCGGCATAGAAACCACCTTCGTCGATCCGCGCGACCTGGACGCGTGGCGCAGTGCAATACGCCCGAATACCAAGGTCCTGTTCGGGGAAACCCTGGGCAATCCCGGGCTGGATGTGCTGAACATCCCGGAAGTCGCCGCCATCGCGCATGAAAATTACCTGCCGCTGATGCTGGATTCCACCTTCACCACCCCTTACCTGCTGCGCCCTTTCGAGCATGGCGCCGACCTGGTGTTTCATTCCGCAACAAAATTCCTGTGCGGGCACGGCACCGCGATAGGCGGCTTGCTGGTGGACGGTGGCACTTTCGACTGGCAGCAAGCCTATGAAAAGACCGGCCGTTTTGCCGAACTGTGCGAACCGTATGACGGTTTCCACGGCATGGTATTTTCGGAAGAATCGACGGTAGCGCCGTTCTCGCTGCGCGCGCGGCGCGAAGGCTTGCGCGATTTTGGCGCCGTGATGAGCCCGCACAATGCCTTTGCGGTGCTGCAAGGCATAGAAACCCTGGGCCTGCGCATGGACAGGCATGTGCAGAATACCCGCAAGGTGGTCGAGTTCCTGGCCGCCCATCCTGCAGTGGACGCGGTGTCCTATCCGGAACTGGAATCCCACCCCGATCGTGAATTGGCCAAAAAATTGTTGCCCAAGGGTTGCGGCGCCGTGTTCTCTTTCAGCATCAAGGGCAACCGGGCTGCCGGGCAGCGTTTTGTCGAATCGCTGGGTGTGTTCTCGCACCTGGCCAATGTGGGCGACGCCAAGTCGCTGGTGATCCACCCTGCATCGACCACCCACTTCCGGGTGCCGGCCGAGCAACTGGCGGCATCCGGCATCACCGAGGGCACCATGCGCCTGTCGGTGGGTCTGGAGAGTATCGACGATTTGCTGGAAGATTTGGCGCGTGGCTTGAAAGCCGCTCAGAAAGGGGCTTGAGATGCTATTGAATGTACAAGGACATGAGGCTTATTGCTATACCGGGGGCAAGGCCTTCAACCCGGAACTGCCGACCGTGGTTTTCATCCACGGTGCGCAAAACGACCATTCGGTGTGGATCTTGCAGACCCGCTATTTTGCCCACCACGGCTATAGCGTACTGGCGGTCGACCTGCCCGGCCATGGCCGTAGCAAAGGCGCAGCGCTGACCAGCGTAGAGCAGATGGCGGACTGGCTGATTGCGCTGCTGGATGCCGCCGGCGTGCAGCAAGCCAGCCTGATCGGCCATAGCATGGGTTCGCTGATCGCGCTGGAAACCTGCGCCCGCATCAGGCAGCGCATCGTTAAACTGGCCATGGTAGGCACGGCCTATCCGATGAAGGTATCGGATACTTTGCTGAACGCTGCCAGAGATGAAGAGCAGACTGCGATAGACATGGTGAATATCTGGTCGCACACCAGCATCGCGCATAAACCCTCCAGTCCGGGGCCCGGCTTCTATGTAATGGGCGGCAGCCAGCGCCTGATGCAGCGCATCTCGGCCATCAATCCGGCCAAGGTGTTTTATACCGATTTTTCCGCCTGCAATGCCTACGCCAACGGCGAACAGGCGGCGCAAACCGTGGCCTGCCCGACGCTGTTTTTATTGGGCAAAAAAGACATGATGACGCCGCCCAAGGCCACTGCGACCCTGCGCCAGGCGATTGCGCACTCCAGCGTCACGCTGGTGGAAAATTGCGGCCACTCCCTGATGGCGGAGCAGCCGGACGCGGTACTGGCAGCCCTGTTTTCATTTGTAAAAGCTTAGGAACGAGTAATGGCGATGACTTTGGAGAGTTGGTTGCTGTTTACCGCGACCGAGGCAGCCCTGTCGCTGTCGCCGGGACCGGCAGTCATGATGGTAGTGGCGTATGGCATTTCCCGGGGCTGGCGCACTTCGCTGTTTGTCACGCTGGGCATTCTGAGCGGCAATGCCTTTTATTTTGCCGTGTCGGCCACCGGCATAGGCTCGGTTATCCTGGCCTCACCCGGCCTGTTCACGGCAATCAAATGGGCCGGGGCGGCCTACCTGGTGTATCTGGGCCTGTCCGCGATCTTCGGCAGGCCATCGCCGATTACGATTTCGCGCATCGAGGGCAAGCCGCAGAGCGGCAGGCGGATTTATGCCAATGCGCTGATACTGCAATTGACCAACCCCAAGACCCTGCTGATGTTTGTTGCCATCCTGCCGCAATTCATAGACCCGCATCAGCCCGTGGGCCTGCAAATGAGCATACTCGCGGCCTGCTCCATCATCCCCGAGTTCTTTATCTTGCTGGGATACGGCATGCTGGCCAGCAAGGCCAGCCACTGGGCCACGCAGCCCAAATATAGCGTGATCACGGAAAGAATCGCCGGTACACTGGTATTGGCGGCGGGCGTGCTGGTGGCAGCCGTGTAAAGATTTGCCAAGGAGACCGACATGACAACAAAAACATATACCAGCTTCGCCGAGTTCTATCCGTTTTACCTGAGCGAGCATTCCAACCGCACTTGCCGTCAATTGCATTTCCTGGGGTCCAGCCTGGTGCTGAGCACCGTCGCGCTGTTTATTGCCACCGGCAATGCGAGCTGGCTGCTGGCAGCGCCGGTGTGCGGCTACGGCTTTGCCTGGATCGGCCATTTTGTGTTTGAAAAGAACAAGCCGGCCTCATTCAAGCAGCCCCTGTATTCGTTCATGGGCGACTGGGTCATGTACTGGCAACTGCTGACCGGGAAAATCCCTTTCCAGCCGGTGTAAGAACCTGCCGCATATTCGCCTGTGCACGAAAATCACGAAAAAATTTCCAACGCAATCTTGCGAGCATTAACTTCAGATAGCAACAGAACTCTGATCCATGTTTTTCATGCTTCCTTTTTCGTGTTTTTCGTGTTTTTCGTGTCTTTCGTGGACCATGTTTCTCTTCACTATTCGCGCGCGTGCGTAATGCTCGTTGCGAATATCAAACACGCTTTTAGTTCCCGGCTTATGCGGCAGTCAGTTTCGCGGCTACCTCGGGCTTGCTCTCGCCGGCCTTGACCGGTTCCGGCAAGCTGAGTTTGATATTGGCCAGATAGTCCGCGCGAAAACGCCGCAAGATATAGTCTTTGAAATTATTTTTCTCCAGGGCCTGCCAAGCTTGCTGCCTGGCTTGGCTTGATTTCTCTATCGCCCGCTGGATGCTGCTGGCAGAAATATCGGCCTGCGCCCTGGTCATCATTTCATAGCCGTACAGGCGCATGTAGTCCTGGGTCAGGGTCTCTATCAGCTCTATCTCATCCCCGCTCAACTGCTGCTTGAACTTATCCTTATTGGCCATGACGGGCGGAAAGGCGTTCGATTCCCACAGTGCAGACATGCGGGATATCTGTTGCGCCTCATGCGATTGCGCCACGTCCAGCATTTCCGGCAGGAAGGCGATCCCAAAGAAATTGCATACGCTCCTCAATACCGCCTCCTGGTTGCTGAGGAAATCTTCATAGCGTATCGTCAAAACCCGTTCAGGATAGCGCTCCACCAGCGACCTGGCCGCCCGGTGCGCTTCCAGCCAGGCGATGGCATTCAAGCCCGCGTCGTAGTCATGGATGATGGCCTTGTTCATGGACGCCACCTGGGCGCGCGGATCACGCACCACATTCAGAAACAGCATATCGGGGAACAGGCTGAGCAGTTCGTCGGCGTAGTGCACACTGTCCAGCGATTTATCCATGACCACCGTGGCATGGTGCCGCTCGCCGCTGCGCAGCAATAACTCCCACAGTATCCTGTGCACGCTGCGCGTTTGCGTGCGTAGCGCTTCAAAAATTTCCACCGGGTCAAAGACGATGTCTTTCCATTTCACCATGCTGGCGGCTTGCAGGCCGACAATATCGACCACCAGCTTGAAATAGGCCTTGTCGTCCGACAGGTCGCCATAGCGCGCCAGCAAGGGCATGAAGTCCACGATATGCAAAGGATAGGGGGAATAGAATTCCTTGCTGTTGTTCAGGCGCAAACGCAAGGCATGGCTGCCGCAGCGCCGTAAAGGTATCATCAGTACAGGCCTGGGCCTGGGCTTGACTGGCGCAGCGCCGGCTACCGCAGCACCGGCTGCCGACAAATCATGAACCGCTTTCGACGTCTCCATGCTTGCTCCTTGACGGTCAACTTTTATGGACAAGAACAATCAGAAATAAGAAAAAAATCTCGCGGCAAAATCCTCTACGTCGCAAGTCTGTAAAGAGTTGATGCCGCCAGCCGCCTGCCTGCCGCCACCGGTCGCAAACGATGAACAGAAACCATGGGCGGTTTTTTGCATGGGCGCGGCAGAACGGACGCTAACGACGAAACAGCCGTCGGCCTTTTCAGTCAGCACCGCTATGGATTTGTCGCAACACGCAATCTTGAGTTTATTGGCCAGCAATCCGGAAATGCGGCGCGCCCATGCCTGGTTGGGCAAAACGTAGATGGCGCCGTTCTCCTGTTCCCATCGCGGCTGCAGGTCCTCCAGCAAGCCCATGTCTTGCTGATAGGCCTGCTTCAGCAAGGAAAAATTGCCGGAACCGGCAATAAAATCAAAAGGATCAAGGTATTGATGCAGGTCCTGGTACAGCGACGCAGGCGGCACGTGGAGATCTGCCACACTTTCGCCGTAGGCGTTGTAGTTCAATAGATTTCCCAATTCGCTGAGCTGTGCGCTTGCAGCGCCCGACAAGCCGGCCTGCCGGGCCATCCTGTCTGCAACGTTGACCAGGTTGTCGCCATACGCAGCGGTCACCGCCCACAGCCGAAATCTGCCCTGCAAAAATTTATCGACCAGGATACTGGTGCAAACCTCGGGAGACTCATCCCAGTGCAGGCTAAGCAACGGATGGCTGAAAGAAAACTCGGCGGAATGATGGTCGAAATACGTGACGCTTGCCCCCTGCTCCAGCAATGCCTTCAGCGCCTGCAGGTTGGAATCCAGCGACACATCCAGCACGCATACCCGGTCGCCGCTTGTGGGGGCATGCTCCGAAGTTGGGGGTAAGGCAGTGGACAAAGGTGCGGACAAAGGGGCTGGCAAAGGTGCTGACAAAGGGGCTGGCAATAACAGGGATAACAGCTGGATGTTGCGCTTGACGCCGGTGACCAATGTTGCGTCGCGCGGCTCGGCCAGCCTGAGCTGATGCAAGGCGCAAATGCCGTCGGCATCGCCGTTGAATACGTCGAAATCGCGATTGTGCAAATGATGCGCTGGTCTATCCTGGTCCATGCTATTACCTGACAAAACAATGCTCCGTCAAATATTGACATAGTTTGCCGGTCGCCGCACGCACCGACATGGATTCGGCATTCAGCTCCATTGCCGGCGCCAGCGGGGCCTCGTACGGAGAGGACACGCCGGTGAATTCCGGAATCTCCCCTGCCCGTGCTTTTCGATACAGACCCTTGGGATCGCGCGCCTCGCATACCTCGGTCGAGGTGCTGACATACACTTCGATGAAGCGGTCCTTGCCGATAATATCCCTGGCCATCGCGCGGTCATCGCTGAACGGCGAAATCAGGGCGGTAATCACGATCAAGCCGGCTTCGTTCATCAGGTAGGCAACTTCCGCTGCGCGCCGTATGTTTTCCCTGCGGTCCGCGGCGGAAAATCCGAGGTCGCGATTCAGGTGGTGCCTCAGGTTATCGCCGTCCAGCACGTAACAGCATTGCCCTATCTCCAGCAAATCTTTTTCCAGCGCGCTGGCAAGCGTGGATTTCCCGGCGCCGCTCAAGCCTGTCAGCCAGACTGTGGCGGGGCGCTGCCGCAGCAGCGACAGCCGCACATCGGACAAGGCATGACCCGGATACCAGGAGATATTCGGAGTCCGCGCTTCATTGCTTCCCGGGCGCGGCGCACCGGCGTTACTGTCGCCTGCGGCCTTTTTCACATTGCCGCCCACCCCCTCACTCCCCTCGCCGGAGGGGCTTACCTCCTGTGTCTGCGCTTCGTTAGACATGTTTCGCTCCACAAATTATCAAGACTTGTCTGTCCCTGCAATTTTTGCCATTACAATTTTTCTATCTAGCGCAGTACACTAGCTCCTAGCATTGTTTACAGGTGTTACGAAATGAATCAGCGTGGAAATACGGTGTAGCGTTCGCGACTGGCCTAAAATTCCTCCCAATCTTGATCGCTGCTTGGTTTTGCATTTGCTACCCGCTTGACATGCTTGAGCTCGGGTCTGGACAGCGCGGGCTTCGCTTTCTTCGCCATCGAAATAATGTTTTCCCTTGCCGCGGAAGGCGAAACGGCCGTCCCGCCGGCAGCGTCGTAATGCTTGCCGTTGAGCTTGAAGGTGCTGACCAATTGCGCCAGTCCGTTCGCCTGGCCTTGCAGGGAACCGGCGGCCGCGGCAGCCTCTTCTACCAGTGCGGCGTTTTGCTGGGTCATGTCATCCATCTGCATGATGGCTTCATTGATCTGCTCTATGCCGGCAGTCTGTTCATGCGTGGCCGACATGATCTCGTTCATGATATCGGTCACGCGTTTGATACTGGCGACTATTTCCTGCATGGTGGCGCCGGCCTGGTCCACCAGTTTGGTGCCCGTGTCGACCTTTTGCACGGAATCTCCTATCAGGGTCTTGATTTCCTTGGCGGCCTGGGCCGAGCGTTGGGCCAGGTTCCTGACCTCGGTCGCCACCACGGCAAACCCCCGACCTTGTTCGCCGGCACGGGCGGCCTCTACCGCGGCATTCAGCGCCAGGATATTGGTCTGGAAGGCAATCCCGTCTATCACGCCGATGATATCGACGATTTTTTTGGACGAATCATTGATCGAACCCATCGTGCCTATCACTTCTGCCACTACGCTGCCGCCCTTGACGGCTACCTCGGACGCCGATACCGCCAGTTGATTCGCCTGGCGCGCATTGTCGGCATTTTGTTTGACAGTAGATGTCAGCTCTTCCATCGACGAGGCGGTCTCTTCCAGCGATCCGGCCTGTTGCTCGGTACGCGAAGAAAGGTCCAGGTTGCCGGAAGCAATCTGGCTCGACGCGATGGCGATGGTATCGGTGCCGGTACGCACCTGGCCGACGATATTGGCCAGGCTGTCGCGCATTTCCTTCATCGCGTGCAGCAAGCTGGTGGTATCGTTTTCGGCGACGTGCACTTCCACCGCCAGGTCTCCTGCGGCAATCTGCCCGGCAATATCGGCTGCATATTGCGGCTCGCCACCAAGTTGCTTCAACAAGCTGCGGGTAATCAGTACGGAGGCAGTAATTCCAACCAGCAAGGCTATCGCGCCAAACATGAACATGAAAATGCGCGCGCCGATATACGCTTTCTCAGCCTCCAGGATGGCCTGGCTATTCTGCTTCTCTTCCACGGCCAGGAATTCATTCAGCATGTCCCACCATTTTTTTTGCACCGGCCTGAATTCAAAACGCAGCATCTTGTAGGCTTCATCGCCCTTTTTTTGCAAGCCGAGATCGGCCGCCTTGTTGACAAACGGCTCGGCCAGTTTGGCCTGTTCCTTGATGTTATTGAATAATGCGAGCTGCTCGGGACTGGCGTTGCTGTCTTCACTCAGCATCTTGCTGAGCTTGTCTTCAGCCTCGCCGTATTTCTTCGCCTGCGCCTTGATGCGCGAGACTTCGATCTGGATTTCGGCCTCCTCGCTGAGCAGGATCAGATTACGCAAGGCCAGTGCGCGTTCGGTAATGGTCAGGTACATCGCGGAAGCCAGTCTGGATTCGACATTGTTGACGTTGGCGATCTCTTCCATGCGACTCTGCATTTGCGCCATGCGGCTGATGCACAAAAATATCACGATCAGCAACAAGGCCAGCACCAGGCCGAAACCAACTGTCAGGCGGGTGGAAACTTTCATATTCCCTATGCTCATACATTCCTCTTATGGATATTCCGGCCGGATAGAATCAAGATATGCAAAATATTTCCTTAAGGCAAGTATTTTTATATGTTTGATCCTCTCCGCTTATATTGCAAGCCGGATATTGAATAAAGGTACGAAACCACACGACAATTTTTGATGCGCCGAAAATTTCAGGACAGCAGGTGATACATATATTTATTTCAAATATGTATATTCATTTTACCAATATAAAAATCGGATTACGATGCGAATATCACAATTTTTTTAAATTTAGCAACATGGATGAAGGAGAAAATCCGGCAAGAGCCTGGCTCCCGAAAATGGTGCAGACTCGTGGTGCAGATTCGTGGTGCAGACTCGCCAAGCGTTCCGTCAGCGGGAACGCATCGGCAATGCAGACTGATGGACTGACGCAAGCCGGAGAGCTTGCATCGGGGAACTTTTACTCCGCAGCCGATGCCGGGAAGGTGTGCACCATATGCAGGTGCTGGATACCGGCTTCTTCAAAAACCTCGCCGGCGCGCTCAAAGCCATTGCGCCGGTAAAAGGCTTCTGCCGATATCTGTGCGTTCAGCTTGACCTCACGGTCGCCGCGCAGCTGCGCCTGTTGCATCAGCGCCTGCAAAATCGCGGCGCCGACGCCGCGATTGCGCGCAGACTGCCGCACCGCCATGCGCCCTATGTGGCCATCCGGCAGCAGGCGCCCGGTTCCCAGGGCCTGCTGCTGGCCGTCATAGGCTAGCGCGTGCAGGCATGCCGCATCCATGACATCCCACTCCAGCTCGGCGGGGATTTTTTGTTCGATGACAAAAACTTCATAGCGTATTGCCTGTGCTTCTTTTTGCAAACTGGCCCAGTCGCCCAGCTTGACGTGTAAATCTTGATTCATGATGAATGTGTGGCCGTATTTGCCGGCGGGGCCGACAAATCTTCAGGCAAGGTAATTTCCAGGCCGCGTATTATCTCACGCCAGTGCGCGGGAATGGCAACCCCCTTGCGCACGGCGGTGTCCGCATAGACGTAAGACAATTCACCGGAGATCAGGTGCTGTTCGCCCAGGTAGATTTCTACTACAAAACGGATAGAGGAGCGGCCGATGCCGGCGCAGCGCACGCCTATGTCCAGCACGTCGTCGAAACGGGCCGGCGCCATGTATTCTATGGTGGCCTTGCGGGCGAACATTTCCTTGCCTTCCGCTGCCTGCACTACCGCGTTGGGCAGGCCGGTGGCCCGCCAATACTCGGTGAATGCAACGTCAAAATAGGTCAGGTAGTGGCCATTAAAAACGATGGCCTGCATATCCACTTCGGCCCAGCGCACGCGCAAGGAATGGAAGAAAGTAAAATCGGAACGCGCCATACGGGCTAAGCCTCTATAAATCCGCGGATCAGCTGGTTGACCCGGTCCGGCTGTTCGTGAATGATCCAGTGGCTGCCCTCAGGGATGCGGGCAATCTGCAGGTCGGGAATGAAAGCTTCCAGGCCGACCAGCAGGCTGGCAGGCAGGGCCATGTCGCTTTCGCCCCAGATCACGCGGGTAGGCACTTTTACCTGAAAATCTTCCGGTTTCAAATGCAGTTGTAGCGGCCCTTGATTGCTGTCGGTAGGCGGATGCAGGGGCGAGGCCCGGTAATAATTGACGCCCCCGGTCAGGCCGCGCGACCAGCATTCGTGATATTTGGCCTGGGTCGCCGCGTCATACCAGTCGGCGCGCGGCTGTCCCATGCCCTTGAAAAAGCCATCCATCAAGACGAAATCGTCCTTGGCCAGTGCGGCCTCCGATCCTTCCGCCCGCAGCCAGTTCATGTATTCGCTGGCGGCTTTTTGTGCGGGATCGCTGGCCAGCGCCTGCATGAACAAGTAGGGATGGGGCGAATTGATGATGATCAGCCGGTGCAACAACTGCGGCAAGGCAATCGCGAAATTCCAGGCAATCGCACCGCCCCAGTCATGCGCGACCAGCACGAACTTTTCGTAACCGAGTTGCGCCGCCAGCAAGCGCAAATCATCGACGATATGCCTGGCCTTGTAGGCAGCCAGGTCGGCCGGCATGTCGGACAGGTTAAAGCCCCTCAGGTCCGGGGCTACCGCAAAATACTCCTGGCCGAACTCTGCCAGTTGCGCCGCCCATTCATACCAGAACTCAGGAAAGCCGTGGACGAACAGGATCAGGGGCCGGCCCGGCGTCCCGGCACTGGCATAGTGCAGGCGCGTACCATTGGACAAGGAGGCGAACTGGTTAGACTGGATAGTTGTGCTCATGGGCTCTCTCGGCTGTTTTCCGCAATTTCAAAAAAATGAGCATGTGCGTCGACCAGAAACACATGCCCATCCTTACCCGTACCGGCCAAGCCGACGTCAGCCCGCCTTCAATTTTTCACGCAGCATGTCGCGGATATGCGGCGCTGCCTTGTAAGGATCGCCTGGATTGGTTTGGGTAATGATCGCTTCCATGCGCTCTTGCACATTGCCCAGGGCGCCGGGATGCGAATAGATATAAAACTGTTCATCGCGTATCGCATTGAAGGTCATCTCTGCCACATCGACAGCACTGACCTTGCCGGAGGATACGGCTTTTTCCCCCATCGCCTGCGCCGCGCGCTGGCTGGCGGTTGGCGCGGCCGCGGCGACGTCGTCCGGGCGGTTCCTTTGCGACTGGCTGATGCCGGTAGGCACGAAGTAAGGGCACAATACCGATGCGCCTATCGGCGCTTCGACCAGTTTCAAATCCTGGTACAGGGTTTCGGACAAGGAAACCACGGCGTGCTTGGAAACGTTGTATACGCCCATGGTCGGCGCATTCAGCAAGCCCGCCATCGACGCGGTATTGACGATATGGCCTTCATAGCCCGGGTCTGTTTTTGCGCATTCCAGCATCAGCTTAGTGAAGATGCGCACGCCGTGGATCACGCCCCACAGGTTCACGCCCAGCACCCACTCCCAATCGGCCTGGGTGTTTTCCCACACCAGGCCGCCGGAGCCTACGCCGGCATTATTGAACACCAGGTGCACCGCGCCAAAGCGCTGCATGGTCGCATCGGCCAGGGCCTGCACCTCTGCCGGGTGGCGCACGTCGCAACGCATGGCCAGCACCTGGGCGCCTTGCGCCTCCAGTTCGGCCTTGGCCTTGTCCAGCGCATCTTGCTGCACGTCGGCCAGCACCAGTTTCATGCCCAGCCTGGCACCGATATTGGCGAATTCGCGGCCAAAGCCGCTGGCGCCGCCGGTAATGACGGCTACCCTGTCTTTGAAATTTTTCATTTTGTCTCCTGTTGGTATATAGGGTTGGTATTTGTATACCTTGTTTTTACTCGGCACGCTTCATCTGGAAGCCTATCCGCGGGAAATGGACCACTACGGTACCGGCGCGCTCGTCGCTGCGCCTGACGGCAAACTCGTTCTCGCTGGCGATCACCAGCTCGCCGACGACCGGGTCCAGCGCATAGTCGCTAGGCATGACCGCCACCCGCTCGCCCAGCGCAATGCCGTGGGTATCGACAAAACGATGGCCTTCGGTGCTGGCTGGACTGGAATTGCGCGCGACCTCGATAGCCTGCGCGCTGCTCATTTTTTCAAAGCTGTGTTGACCCAGGGCAGCGAGCGTATCCATCCACGCCAGCACATTGGGATACGCATCCAGTATGCCGGCCACGGCGGGTACCCTACGGATAAACCACAGTCCGTGATACACGGAAAAATCGGCGATACTGGCCTGGGCGCCGAGCAGGTAGCTGGCGCCATCGCTGAGCATGTCTTCCAGCCGGCGCAGGTATTCCTGCAATTGCGCCGATGCCTCCGGCAGGGACATGCGCGGCGCATTCGCACGCATGGCAGCCCGGTCTGCGCTGAATGCCTTGATCTGCTCGGGACTGATATCCCCCAGGATGCCCTGGATGGCGGCAGGCTGGAAGGTATACGCGATGGCGGTCCAGAACAGACTGGTATCGGCCCACTGCGCCAGGGTACGGCTGAGGCCGGCAATCGGCGCCGGATACAGCGACGGCGTGGGCGCCAATTTTTCCAGCACGTCGGCGATCAGGGCCGTATCGCAATAAATGTCGGCGCCGATCTGCATTACCGGCGTGCGGCGATAGCCACCGGTCAATGCGGTCACGTCCGGCTTGGGCATGATGCTAGGGATCATCACCGAGCGCCAGCTCAATTGCTTGAAGCCGAAAATCAGGCGTATTTTTTCCGAAAACGGCGAGATCGGGAAATGATGGAAAATGATGTCTGACATACGCCGCCCTAGATAAGTTTGACCAGTTGCTTGCCAAAATTTTTGCCCTTCAGCAAACCGATAAATGCCTCCGGCGCCGCCGCCAGGTTGGGCGCAACCGACTCGCGGAACTTCAGCTTGCCGGTAGCGACCAGCGTGCCGAGTTCCTGCAAGCCCTTCGGCCACAGGTCCATATGCTCGGAGACGATGAAGCCGCGCATCGTCAGGCGCATGGTCAGGAACACCCTGGCATTGGTAATCGCCAGGGGCTGGCCATCGTAACCGGCGATCATGCCGCACAGTGCGATCCGGCCGAACGGGTTCATGCGCTCCAGGCTGGCGTCAAAAATTTCTCCGCCCACGTTTTCAAATACGGCGTCTATGCCGTTCGGCGTGGCCGCAGCCAGGTCGTCCTTCAGCTTGCCTGCCTTGTAGTCTACGCAGGCGTCAAAGCCCAGCTCATTGACGACATAGGCGCATTTATCGGCGCCGCCGGCAATGCCGACCACACGGCAGCCCATTTGCTTGGCCAACTGGCCGACCACGCTGCCGACCGCGCCGCTGGCAGCCGAAACGACCACGGTTTCACCCGCTTTCGGCTGCATGATCTGAGTCAGTCCGTACCAGGCCGTCATACCCGGCATGCCCACCGAGCCCAGGTAGGCCGACAGGGGGATATGCGTGGTATCTACCTTGCGCAGCAAGACGCCGTCCGACACGCCCATTTCCGACCACCCCGACATGCCGACCACTTTGTCGCCGACGGCAAATTTGGGATTTTTGCTGGCGACAATCTCGCCCACGGTGCCGCCTATCATGGTCTCGCCTATCGGTTGCGGCACGGCATAGCTCTTGGCGTCTTCCATCCGCCCGCGCATATAGGGGTCGAGCGACAGGAAATGATTCCGTATCAAGACCTCGCCATCCTTCAGCTCGGGAACCGGCACGCTTTCCAGTCGAAAATTTTCAGGAGCAACAGCACCCTTGGGACGGGATGCCAGGACGATGCGTTGATAAGTTGCGGTCATGATGAACTCATTTCTATAGGTAATTAGCCCTGGTTTCCAAGGCTGGAGCCCGGACATGCCGGGCTTGCTTGGTTTAGTCGCTGCCGTAGAGTTTTTTCATATTCTCCCCGGACTTCAGGCGCCGCAGGTATTTGAAGGTGCCCATCGCCTTGGCGATCAGCTTGTCGCCGTTCCAGACTTCACCCTCGCAAAAACACATGGTGGAAGAGCGGTGGAAGGCGTGCCCCCTGGCCTCTATGCGTCCGCCTGGAACGCCGCCCGGCTGCAAAAAGCTGGTCTTCATTTCGACCGTGACCACGCCTTTCAGGTCTTCGCATAGCGAGCGCCCGGCCATCGCCATGACCACGTCCAGCATGGTCATCGTGATGCCGCCATGGGTGACTTGCCAGCTATTCATATGGCGCTCGGTCAGGTCCAGCGCCAGCCTGGCGCGCCCCTGCTCCATTTCCAGGAATTCGACCCCGAGATCATGCAGGAAAGGATTCAATACCTGGGTGGGCTGGGCAATTGGCAAGTTCGACGGCAACTTCGGCGGGAGATTATCAGGACGATTCATCTTGATGGACCCCGCTCAGACTGCCGATACACCGCCGTCCACCGCCAGGGTCTGGCCGGTAATATGCTTGCCAGCGTCGGACGCGAACAGCATCGCGACACCCTTCAAGTCTTCATCGTCGCCTATGCGTTGCAATGGCGCTTCCCTGGAGAGTTTTTCTTCGCCCAATTGCTCCAGCAAGCCCTTGGTCATCTTGGAAGGGAAGAAGCCCGGCGCAATCGCGTTGACGGTAATCCCGTACGGGCCCCACTCGCCGGCCAGCGCGCGGGTGAAATTGATGACCGCAGCTTTGGAGGTATTGTAGGCGATGGTCTTCATGGTGCCCGGGCCATTGCCTGCCAGGCCGGCGATCGAGGCGATATTGATGATGCGGCCCTGCTTGCGCGGTATCATCGAACGCTTGCCGACCTCTTGCGACACCAGGAAGATGCTGCGCACGTTCAGGTTCATGACCTTGTCCCAGGCTTCCACCGGATGATCTTCGGCTGGCGCGCCCCAGGTTGCGCCGGCATTGTTGATCAGGATGTCGATGTGGCCCAGGCGCTGCAGGGCTTCGTCCACCAGCGGTTTGATGGCCGATTCCTGGGACAGGTCGGCGGCAATCGCGCTGGCGTCTATGCCGCGGCTTTTCAAATGGGCGACCGCCTCGTCCAGGTCGGCTTGTTTGCGCGACGACAAGACGATTTTTGCGCCCTGCTCGCCCAGCGCTTCGGCCATCTGCAAGCCCAGGCCGCGCGAGCCGCCGGTGATCAGGGCGGTCTTGCCGGCCAGGTCGAATAATTGTTTTACTGTGCGTGTGGTTGTCATGTTGTCTCCTGTTATTTTCAGTGTAAAGCGATTTTTAGCTATTAAAACCAGGCATCCTGCATTTCCAACGTAGTGGTATCTATACTGGCCAGCAAGTCGAATTGCTGATGCACCTTGGGCAATTCCCAGTGATAGAAGTATTTGCAGGCTTGCAGTTTGCCGGCATAGAAGTCGGCATCATGCTGCTGCTCCTTGTTCAGGGACAGTAGCGCCTGCTCCAGCCAGATCCAGGCCACCACCGTATGGCCGAAGGCTTCCAGGTACAGGGAGGCGTTCGCCAGCGTTTTGTTCAGGTCGCCTGCGGCATACAATTGCCTGGTGACGGTGGCCGCGCGCTGCAAGGCCTTGGCCAGCGCGCTGGCATATCCGGCCAGTTGCGGTTCCAGCGTCGCCCTGGCGATGGTCTTCTGGATTTCCGCGCTCAGCGCTTGCAGTGCCGCGCCGTCCTGCATCACCACCTTGCGGCCCAGCAAATCCAGGCCCTGTATCCCATGCGTGCCTTCATGGATGGGATTCAGGCGGTTGTCGCGGTAAAACTGTTCTACATTGTATTCGCGGGTATAGCCGTAGCCGCCGTGTATCTGTATCGCCAGGTTGTTCGCTTCCAGGCACCATTGCGAAGGCCAGGACTTGGCGATCGGCGTCAGGATATCCAGCAGCAGCAAGGCGTGCGCCCTTGCTTCCGGGGTCAGGCCGCTGCGCTCTTCGTCGACCAGGCGCGCACAATACAGGTTGAGCGCCAAGCCACCCTCTACATAGGCCTTTTGCGCCAGCAGCATGCGCTTGACGTCGGTGTGCTGGATGATAGGCAATTGCGGAGCGGCCGGATCTTTTGCCTGCGGGGCGCGGCCTTGCGGACGGTTGCGCGCATAGTCGAGCGAATGCAGGTAGCCGGTGTAACCCAGCATCACGGCGCCCAGGCCCACGCCGATGCGGGCCTCGTTCATCATATGGAACATATTGGCCAGGCCCTTGTGCAAGCTGCCCACCAGGTAACCTATGGCGCCGGCCTTGCCCTGCGGCTTGAACTTGCCCTCGCCGAAATTCAGCAGGCAGTTGGTGGTGCCGCGGTAGCCCATTTTGTGGTTGAGCCCAGCCAGCACGACGTCATTTCTTTCCCCCAGCGTACCGTCGGCATTTACCAGTTTTTTCGGCACGATGAATAGCGAGATGCCTTTGACGCCCGGTATCAGCTTGCCGTCCTCGCCCGGCACCTTGGCCAGGACCAGGTGCACGATGTTCTCGGACAATTCATGCTCGCCGGCGGAGATCCACATCTTGTTGCCGGTCAGCCGGTAGCTGCCGTCGGCTTGCGGTTCGGCGCGGGTGACGATGTCGGACAGGCTGGAGCCGGCTTGCGGCTCCGACAGGCACATGGTGCCGAAGAAACGGCCTTCCAGCATGGGTTTGGCAAACAGTTCTATCTGCTCCGGCGTGCCGCACTTCATCAGGGTATTGGCATTGCCTATGGTCAGAAAGGGGTAAGACGAGGTGCCGACATTGGCGCCTTTGAAATAGGCAAAACCGGCCTTCTCTACCACGCAGGGCAGTTGCATGCCGCCGACGTCGAAATCCTGGCCGGCCGCCATCAGGCCGGCTTCGCAGAAGGCCTTCAGGGCAGTCTTGACTTCGGGAATGATGTGCACCACTTCGCCGTCGAAATGCGGCTCATTCTGGTCGTTTTTCTTATTATGCGGCGCAAACAAATCGGTGGCGATCTGCTCGCAGGTATCCATGGCGGCGTTGAAAGTTTCGCGGCTATGGTCGGCAAAGCGGGGACGCTCGGTCAGGGATTCGACATTCAGCCACTCATACAGCAAAAAATCGAGGTCGCGCCTGGGGATGATTTTTGATTGCATAGCTAGCCTGCTCAATTGGGTGAGAGTGTTCGCGGGCACGGGGCGCCCGCGGGAAAGCGGATCAGCAAGCGGCGGGCAGGAAGCAGCATACCCCTCCCATGCCCGCCATGGCCGCCGCTGCAGCCTCAGCGGCCCTTGTTATTGCTCTTGATCAGGCGATCAGACTACTTCAAACAAGCCTGCCGCACCTTGGCCGCCGCCGATACACATGGTGACCACCACATATTTTGCGCCGCGGCGCTTGCCTTCGATCAGCGCGTGGCCGGTCAGGCGGGCGCCGGATACGCCGTAAGGATGACCGACCGCGATTGCGCCGCCGTTCACGTTCAGCTTATCCATGGGAATGCCCAGCTTGTCGGCGCAATACAGCACCTGCACCGCGAAGGCTTCGTTCAATTCCCACAGGCCGATGTCTTCTACCTTCAGTCCGGCCTTTTTCAGCAATTTAGGAATTGCAAATACCGGGCCTATGCCCATTTCATCGGGCTCGCAGCCGGCAACCGCGAAGCCGCGGAAGATGCCCAGCGGTTGCAAGCCCTTTGCTTCTGCAACTTTGCTGTTCATCAAGATGGCGACCGAGGCGCCGTCCGAGAATTGGCTGGCGTTACCGGCAGAGATCACGCCGCCGGGGACGGCGGAGCGGATTTTTGAAACCGCTTCATAGGTCGTGTCAGGACGGATGCCTTCGTCTGCCGAAATAGTCACTTCCTTGCTGACCAGCATGCCGGTCGCTTTATCGGCCACACCCATGATCGTGGTCATAGGCACGATTTCTGCGTTGAACAAGCCGGCAGCCTGCGCCGCTGCGGCGCGCAACTGGCTTTGCACGCCGTATTCGTCCTGGCGTTCGCGTGCGATGTTATAGCGCTTGGCTACGGTCTCGGCCGTTTGCAGCATGGGCCAGTACACTTCCGGCTTATGTTCTTTCAACCAGGTTTCCACGATCATGTGGGAATTGGCTTCGTTTTGTACACAGGAGATGGATTCGACACCGCCGGCGGCATAGATATCGCCTTCGCCGGCGATGATGCGCTGCGCAGCCAGGGCGATGGTTTGCAGGCCGGAAGAGCAAAAACGGTTGACCGTCATGCCGGCAGTCGTCACCGGGCAGCCGGCGCGCAAGGCGATCTGGCGTGCAATATTGCTGCCTGTCGCGCCTTCCGGCGTGGCGCAGCCCATGATGACGTCTTCGACTTCACCGGCTTCGATTTTGGCGCGCCCAATTGCCGCATTCAACACATGACCGCCCAGCGTCGCGCCGTGCGTCATGTTAAAGGCACCCTTCCAGGACTTTGCCAGACCGGTACGTGCGGTAGATACGATGACTGCATCAGACATGTTTGTCTCCTAATAGATATAAAGTTAATTTATTGAAGCATTATTATTAAGCTGCAAATCTCTTGCAGGCCTGCTCAAACGCGAATTACCAGAACCAAGAGCAGACAACATTGAGCTATCCGACCTGCTAGTGTGCATGGACGAATACCAGAATAACATATTTTTAGTACGACCGTTCGCAAAAATATTAACTTATTTTGCAAGCTCTTTTGTACACCTTTTCTGCGGAAATGTAGAGCACATCCACCACCCGTCCATGAATCGGAATGTAAGTTTCTGTAAGATTCAAGAAAGCGTGATGTAAGTTTCGCATCGCAGACTGTCAAGGCGCAAAAAGTAATTCATTGCACATACTTTAAAACATTACAAGGAGACAAGCATGGCGACAGCACCAATTGCAACGTCAGGCGGCATGGCCCCGGCGTCGTCCGGCATGACGGCGGAGGAACGCAAGGTTATCTTTGCATCTTCTCTCGGCACCGTATTCGAATGGTATGACTTTTACCTGTACGGCTCACTCGCGGCCATCATTGCTAAACAATTCTTTGCCGGCACCGATCCCAACACCGGTTTCATTTTCGCATTGCTGGCTTTTGCCGCCGGTTTCATCGTCCGCCCGTTCGGCGCGCTGGTGTTTGGCCGCCTGGGCGACATGATAGGCCGCAAATACACTTTCCTGGTGACGATCCTGATCATGGGTTCATCTACCTTTATCGTGGGCCTGCTGCCGAATTACGCCACGATCGGCATTGCCGCACCTGTCATCCTGATTGCCCTGCGCATCTTGCAAGGCCTGGCGCTGGGCGGTGAATACGGCGGTGCGGCAACCTATGTCGCCGAACACTCGCCGCAGGGCAAGCGCGGCGCATACACGGCCTGGATACAAACCACGGCTACTTTGGGCTTGTTCCTGTCGCTGATCGTGATTCTCGGCACCCGTACCGCCATCGGTGAAGAAGCATTTGCCGATTGGGGCTGGCGCGTTCCTTTCCTGGTCTCCGTGTTCCTGCTGGCCATCTCGGTCTGGATACGTTTGTCCATGAATGAATCCCCGGCCTTCGCCAAAATGAAGGCAGAGGGCAAGACTTCCAAGGCGCCGCTGACAGAGTCCTTTGCCAAATGGGCAAACCTGAAAATCGTGATCCTGGCGCTGGTCGGCCTGACCGCAGGCCAGGCCGTAGTCTGGTATACGGGCCAATTTTATGCCCTGTTCTTCTTGCAGCAAACCCTGAAGGTAGACGGCGCCACAGCGAATATCCTGATCGCCGCCTCCTTGCTGGTAGGCACACCTTTCTTCATCGTGTTCGGCACACTGTCCGACAAGATCGGCCGCAAGCCCATCATCCTGGCAGGCTGCCTGATCGCTGCCGTCACCTACTTCCCCATCTTCAATGCACTGACCCACTATGCCAATCCAGCCCTGGAAGCAGCACTGAAGAGCGCACCGGTCGTGGTCACCGCCGATCCTGACAAATGCCAGTTCCTGTTCAACCCTACCGGCACCAAGAAGTTCACCTCATCCTGCGACATCGCCCGCACCGTGCTGGCTAACGCCTCCGTTGGCTATGTCAGCGAAGCAGCTCCCGCGGGTTCCATCGCCTCCATCAAGATAGGCGACAAGGTCTTCCAGGGTTATGACGCTACCGGCCTGCCAAAAGATGAGGCAGCGGCAAAGGATAAAGCCTTCAAGAAAGAATTGGGCGATGCCATCAAAGCGGCCGGCTACCCAGCCAAGGCTGATCCGGCACAGATCAACAAGCCCATGGTATTCGTGCTGTTGCTGATCCTGGTAATCTATGTGACGATGGTGTACGGCCCGATTGCAGCGATGCTGGTAGAGTTGTTCCCGACCCGCATACGCTACACCTCCATGTCCCTGCCTTACCATATCGGTAACGGCTGGTTCGGCGGCCTGTTGCCCACCACGGCATTTGCACTGGTGGCATACAAGGGCGACATCTACTATGGCCTGTGGTATCCAATTATCATCGCACTGGGCACCTTTGTGATTGGCCTGTTGTTCGTACCGGAAACCAAGGACAACGATATCTACGCAGCAGATTAATCAGCGTTATGGCGGACACCGGCTCCGGTGTCCCACACTGCCCCAATAAAAAACCGCCAGATTTGATCCTGGCGGTTTTTTTTTGCTCTTGCTGCCGGCGTCGGGCTAGGCGGCTAAGGGAGTCCAGCCGCTCATCCTGATTTCCGCCTTGCCGTCGGCGCAGTCCAGCTGAGCGCTGCTGCCGAAGGCCAGCGTCGCCTTGTCCTTGATATGGCCGAACGGCAGGCCGGTCAGTATTGGCACGGGAATGGTTTCGCGCAGATAGCGGATCATTTCTTCGAAGTTATAGCCATTGTCGTGCGGCCCCAGCTGGTAGCCCGAAAAATCGCCGAGCACGATGGCCCGCTGTCTTTGCAAGACGCCTGCATAGTGCAGCTGCAACAGCATGCGCTCTACCCGGTAGGGATGCTCGGCCACGTCTTCAAGGAACAGGATGCCGCCATCCACTTCCGGAAAGAAGGGAGTGCCGACCAGGTGCGTCAGCATCGCCAGGTTGCTGCCCCATAGCGTGCCGGCGACGCTGACATCCGGGTTGCCGGCAGCGGCAAAGCTGACGGCATGCCGGTCCGTGTGTAGGCAGTCGATAAAATTCTGTATCGTGTAGGCACTGGTTTCTTCGCGGGTAAAGTCGTCGCACAGCATAGGCCCGGCAAAGCTGACGGTATTTGTTTGTGCCAACAAAGCCAGCTGGAATGCGGTGAAATCGCTGTGGCCGACGAAGCGCTTGCCGCTGTCTGCCAGACGTCGAAAATCCAGCTGCGGCAACAGGCGGCTAAGCCCATAGCCGCCGCGCAAAGCCATCACGATCTGCACCTCGGGATGGTCGGCGGCCGCATGAATCTGGGCTACGCGCTGCGCATCGGTGGCGCCAAACCGCTGATATTTCTGCCCTGGCTGATAATAGTTGTGCACGGCAAAGCCGTGCTGCTCCAATGCCTGCAGCCCGCGCTGTATCACGCTTTCATCAATGGGGGCGCTGCTTGCGGCGACAATTGCAATACCGGTTTTTGAGCTCAAGGGGTCGGTTTCCGTTGCGAATGAATGAAGAACCAGCAAAAACGATAGGCTAAAGCTTAAGGCTTGGCGAGGTCAACAGAATTTTCTGCGGGCAGCAGCCGTTTTCGTTCGGCAGCGGCTTCGCGGCGCGCAGCAAAGAAGTCTTTCAGCAGATTGCCGCACTCTTCCGCCATCACGCCGCCCGTCACTACCGTATGGTGATTCAACTGATCCTGTTCAAACAGATTCAGTACCGATCCGCAGGCACCGGTTTTGGGATCGCTGGCGCCAAAAATCACGCGCGCCAGGCGCGCATGCATCATGGCCCCGGAACACATCACGCAGGGCTCCAGCGTGACATACAATTCGCAACCAGGCAGGCGATAGTTGCCCACTACTTCGGCCGCCGCGCGCAGCGCCATGATCTCGGCATGCGCGGTAGGATCATGCCGGGCAATCGGGTGATTGTAGCCGGCCGCGATCACTATGCCGTCCTTGACGAGCACGGCGCCGACCGGCACTTCGCCCAGGCTGCGGGCAATTTCCGCCTGCGCATAGGCCAGGGCCATGAAATCCCTGTCCGTCATTGCGGCTGTCGTTGCGGCGGCTGTCATGAAGCCAGCCTAGCCGTCTATCTCGGCCCAGCAATTGGGCGTTTCATACAGGGTCACTTTTTGCAGCGACAACACGCGCCCGTAGCGGTCGTGGTAGACATCCTTCAGGATATCAAAGGCGATCTTGGCCAGGTTTTCCACGGTAGGCACACGATCTATCACTACCGTTTTATGGTTGGGCAGGGTTTCCAGGAACTGGCGGACCGCCGTGTCTTTTTCATACACGATAAATGCGTGGTCCCACAGGTCTACCAGGTATTGGTTTGCCAGCGCCTTGATGTCGCCGAAATCCATGATCATGCCATTGTCGGAATTACCATCCTGCTGCACCACTTCACCGGTCAGCGTGATCAGCAAAGTATAGCGGTGCCCATGCAGGTTGCGGCATTGGCTGTTGTGGTCGGGAATCCGGTGTCCGGCATCGAATTCCACTTTTCTTGTAATCGTGAGCATCTGGGGTTAAGGCTTAAGGTATAGAGTAAATAAGTAGGCGGGCAAATAGGGTTAAGGTATTTGCAGCAGTTTGTGGGTCTGTATGCTCAGCTTCCATTTGGGATTCTGCTTGCAATGCTCGATCGCGAGCTTGAGGTTTTTTTCCAGGTCGGGGCCATCCATTGCCTGCACGAAAAAGTGCTCGAAATCCAGGGCTTCGTAGTCGCGCAGCACCTGCTTGAACTGCGGGATCACCACCTTCAGTTCGCTGCCCTTGCGCACCACCAGTTCTGCGCCCATTTTCGGGCTGACGCAGATCCAGTCCACCCCCTCTGGTACGGGCAAGGTGCCATTGGTCTCTATTGCAATTTCAAACCCTGCTTTATGCATGCTGGCGATCAGCGCCGCATCCAGTTGCAGCAATGGCTCGCCGCCGGTAAACACCACATACTTGCTGGCCGCATAGCTCTGCGGCCACAGGCTGTCGATCTCGGCCGCCAGCGCATCGCTATCCTTGAACTTGCCGCCGCGCTCGCCGTCCGTGCCGACAAAATCGGTATCGCAAAATTGACAAACCGCGGTCGCCCTGTCGGCTTCCCTGCCGGTCCATAAATTGCAACCGGAAAAACGGCAAAACACGGCAGGACGACCGGCATGATTGCCCTCGCCCTGCAAGGTGTAAAAAATTTCTTTGATGCTATAAGTCACTGCATAACCTCAACAACGGCGCACCGCCGCAAACCGTTCCGGCAACGCGCCTGGATTCCATTTTATTCCCACTCGATCGTCGCCGGCGGCTTGCCGGAGATATCATAGACCACGCGGTTGATGCCGCGCACTTCATTGATGATGCGGTTGGAGACCTTGCCCAGCAAGCTATGCGGCAAATGCGCCCAGTGCGCCGTCATGAAATCTTGCGTCTGTACTGCGCGCAAGGCCACCACATACTCATAGGTGCGGCCGTCGCCCATCACACCTACCGATTTCACCGGCAGGAACACGGCAAAGGCCTGGCTGGTAGCGTCATACCAGCTCATCGGCTGTTCATTGCTGCCAGGTGCAGGTTCTGTCTGGGTATTGCGCAGTTCCTCGATGAAGATGGCATCGGCGCGGCGCAGCAAATCTGCAAATTCCTTTTTGACTTCACCCAGGATGCGCACGCCCAGCCCCGGTCCAGGGAAAGGGTGGCGATACACCATGCCATGCGGCAAGCCCAGCGCTACGCCCAGCTTGCGCACTTCGTCCTTGAACAATTCGCGCAAGGGTTCCAGCAATTTCAGATTCAGGGTATCCGGCAGGCCGCCGACATTGTGGTGGCTCTTGATGGTGTGCGAGCCTTTTTTGCCCTTGCCGGCGCTCTCGATCACGTCCGGGTAGATTGTGCCCTGCGCCAGCCATTTTGCATTTTTCAGCTTGGCCGATTCGACTTGGAAGACTTCGACGAATTCGCGGCCTATGATCTTGCGCTTGGCTTCAGGATCGGTGACGCCGGCCAGGTGCCCCATGAACTGGGCGGTGGCGTCGACGTGGATCACCTTGACGCCCAGGTTCTTGCTGAACATGTCCATCACCATCTTGCCCTCGTCCAGGCGCAACAGGCCGTGGTCGACGAATACGCAAGTCAGCTGGTCGCCTATCGCCCTATGGATCAATGCGGCCGCAACACTGCTGTCGACCCCGCCGGACAGGCCCAGGATCACTTCATCGCTGCCGACCTGCTGGCGTATGGACTCCACCGCTTCGCTGATGTAGTCGGGCATGTTCCAGTCCGACTTGCAGCCGCAAATCTCGTGCACGAAACGGCCGATGATGGCTTCGCCCTGTACCGTATGCGTGACTTCCGGATGGAATTGCACCGCGTAAAAACGGCGCTCTTCGTCGGCCATGCCGGCAATCGGGCAGTTGTCGGTGGATGCCATCAGCTTGAAGCCGGGCGGCATTTCATTGACCTTGTCGCCGTGGCTCATCCATACCTTCAGCATGCCGTGGCCTTCGGCGGTCACGAAATCGCTGATGTCCTTGAACAGGGAGGTATGGCCGCGCGCCCTCACCTCGGCATAGCCGAATTCGCGCACATGGCCGTTTTCCACTTTGCCGCCCAGTTGCTCGGCCATGGTTTGCATGCCGTAGCAAATACCCAGCACCGGCACGCCGGCCTCGAATACCGCCATCGGCGCGCGCGGGGTATCGCCCTCGGTCACGCTATTCGGACCGCCCGACAGGATGATGCCGGCCGCGCCGTAGTTGCGGATGAATTCATCATCGACGTCGTACGGATGAACTTCCGAAAAAACGCCTGCGTCGCGCACGCGGCGTGCGATCAATTGCGTGACCTGTGAACCAAAGTCGAGTATGAGTATTTTCGAATGCATAGATCAAATAGTTATGTCAGGTTGCGCAGGAGTGGCCTGGACAACACGGTTATTTCCTGCGTTCTTTGCAGACAGCAGGGCTTTTTCGGCAAGGCTAATCAGTAATTCCGGTTCTACATCGGGAAAGGTATCGGTCGATATCATCCCGGCGGTGATGCTCAAAGGAATCGGCTCGTCCCCTATCTTGTCTGGATGCGTCATCACCGCCAGCCGTATCCTTTCGGCAACAGCAGTGGCCACCAGATGCGAAGCCCCCGGCAGCACGATCAAGAAGATGTCATTGCCGAAACGGCCCAGCGCATCAAACGGGCGTATGCAGGAGCGTATCCGGCTGACGATCTTGACCATGACCACGTCACTGGCGGCGATGCCATGCGCATCGCGTATCGCCACGCTCTGGTCCAGGCCGGCAAAAATCAGCGACAAGGGCTTTTCTGCTTTGGCGCAACGCTCCATTTCCAGGCGTAACGAGCGTACGATGGCGGCCTTGTTCCAGGTCCCCAGGATAGGATCGATCAGCGATTCGCGCTTCAGGTTGCGGTTTTGTTTGATCAATTCCAGCTGCGCATGGTACAAGGTGCTCAGCGCCAGTTCCCGCTCTATCATGACCGCCAGGTCGCTCAGCAAGTGCCGGTCTTCGTCGCTAAATTCGCGCGCCTGGTAGTCGATCAGCACGACGCTGCCGATCAGGTTCTGGGCATGGTCCCAGATTGGTTGCGCCGCATAAAAACGTATATACGGCGCGCCGGCGACCAGCCTATGGGCGGCCAAGTCGGCATGGCTCCTGGTATCGGGCACCACCACCAGGTCTTCCGAGAGCGTCATTCCCTCGCAAAACGTCGCTTCCAGCGCAGCCATGGAACGCTCCCCCTTGTCGAATCTTGAAGGGGCATTCACAAAATTCACCAGGCAATTGGCAACCGAAAACAGCCTCAGGCCGAGCCGCTCGAAACGCTTCAGCCTGGACTCGAATTTTTCGGCAAATACGTTCTCAAAACCAGAGTTGGCTTGAAGCACAGTTGCAGGATTTGAACGATCTAGCTGTGTGGTCATACCGTGCAGAACCCTTTTTCAAAACCGGACTTGTTGAGTGGCAGCCGGCAGGCTGGCACAAGACCCAGTCTCAGGCCAATGACACGAGGTCATGAGACTGGATATTTTCTTTTACGCAAGCGCTTGGCTTCCCGGCAGAGCCGCCAATTGAGCTGCCAACTTAGTCGGCGCGATAGTTTGGCGCTTCCTTGGTAATTTGCACATCGTGCACGTGTGATTCACGCATGCCGGCAGAAGTGATCTCGACGAACTCTGCCTTGGTGCGCAAATCTTCTATCGTGGCGCAGCCGCAATATCCCATAGAGGAGCGCACGCCGCCAACCAGCTGGTACAAGATGGCCAGCACGCTGCCTTTATAAGGTACGCGGCCTTCTATGCCCTCCGGCACCAGCTTGTCCGCGTTATTGGCGGCATCCTGGAAATAGCGGTCGGCAGAACCGTCGGCCATGGCGCCCAGGCTGCCCATGCCGCGATAGGATTTATAGCTGCGGCCCTGGAACAGGATCACTTCGCCGGGCGCCTCTTCGGTACCGGCAAACATGCTGCCCATCATCACCGTGGAAGCACCGGCAGCCAGCGCCTTGGAGACGTCGCCGGAAAAGCGCACGCCGCCGTCCGCGATACATGGTACGCCGGTTCCCTTCAAGGCATTGGCGACATTGGCAATAGCGGTTATTTGCGGCACCCCGACACCGGCCACTATCCTTGTGGTGCAAATCGAGCCAGGGCCTATGCCGACCTTGACTGCATCGGCGCCATGCTCGACCAGCGCCAGCGCAGCGGCGGCCGTGGCGATATTGCCACCGATGACTTCAATATGCGGATAGTTGGTCTTGACCCAGCGCACCCGGTCCAGCACTCCCTTGGAATGCCCGTGCGCGGTATCCACCACGATCACGTCGACCCCGGCCTTGGCCAGCAAATCGATGCGCTCGTCGTTGTCGGCACCGACGCCGACGGCGGCGCCGACCCGCAATTTACCCTGGTCGTCCTTGGATGCAAACGGATGCTCGGTCGACTTCTGAATATCCTTGACCGTGATCAGCCCGCGCAACTCAAATAAATCGTTGACAACCAGTACACGCTCCAGCCTGTGCTTGTTCATCAGGCGCTTGGCCTCGGACAGGTCGGCGTCTTCCTTGACGAACACCAGTTTTTCGCGCGGCGTCATTTTGGCGCGCGCTTCCGCATCCAGCTCTTCTTCAAAGCGCAAATCGCGGTTGGTAATGATACCCACCACGGTCTTGCCCTCGACGACCGGGAAGCCGCTGATGCCGTGCTGCTGGGACAAAGCCATCACATCGCGTATTTTCATGGTCGGCGGTATCGTGATCGGGTCACGCAATACCCCAGATTCAAAACGCTTGACCTTGGCGACTTCGCGCGCCTGTTCTTTAGGCGTAAGATTTTTGTGGATGATCCCTATGCCGCCCTCTTGCGCCATTGCAATCGCAAGCCGAGCTTCGGTAACCGTGTCCATCGCGGCGGAAACCAGAGGGATATTCAGTTTAATATTACGAGTCAAGCTCGTAGTAAGCGAAGTATCTTTAGGGAGGATGTTCGAGTAAGCTGGAACGAGGAGCACATCATCGAAAGTGAGTGCTTTTTGGAGTAAACGCATAGCATTTCCTATAGGCGCAAAGCCGCATTATACAGAAAACTTGCCGAGCCGTCTTTAACCGTGTAAAACTCTAGCAAATTTCGTCGAATTTCGTTTTTCAGGCCGTAATATCAATAACCCTTGACCAAGCCCTACCGGGATAGCAATCCATGCATAAATATCAAAAAAAACTGGTTTACACTCTGCTGATGTCATTTTTCATTAGCGCATCAGCCCACGCCCAGTATGTCTGGGTGGATGACAAAGGGGTAAAGCAGTTTTCCGATACGCCACCGCCTATCTCGGTGCCAAAGAGCCGCATCCTGAAGTCGCCCAACAAACAGTACACTGAAGCCCCAGCCCAGGATGCGCCGGCGACCGCGGCTAATCCCGAACAGACGCCAAAACCGGTCACCACGGCCAGTAGAAATGCGGATTTCATGAAGCGCAAGGCTGAACAGGCAGAGAAAGAGCAGAAAGCTAGCGAAGAACAGCGTGTCGCCGGCGAGAAAAGCAAGAATTGCGAACGAGCCCGCGCCTATCAACGCGCCCTGGATTCTGGCGTGCGCATCGCCAATACCGATGGCAACGGCGAAAGAAGCTACCTGACTGACGAGCAACGCGCACAGGAAGCGGCAGAAGCCAAGCGCGCTCTGTCGGGCTGCCAGTAGCCCCAAAAAAACGTCCTATTAGCCGCCCTGCCCGTCTTTTTGTTTTTGGGCGCGGCGCCGGCGCGCTTCCTTGGGATCGGCGATTAGCGGGCGGTATATTTCCACCCGGTCGCCGTCGTGCAATCGCCAGTCCGCCGGCTTCAATTTGCCAAACACACCCAGCTTATTGACTGCAAGATCAATTTCCGGGTGTTTCTGCAGGATGCCGCTTTGCGCGACAGCCTGTGCCGGCGTCGCATCGGCAGCCACTTGCAGCTCAAGCAAAGTCACCTGCTCAGGCGTGGAATAACAAACCTGGACCTTGATAAAACCGGTTTCAGCCATATAAAGTCTCTGCGCGGGCGCAAAAGGAATCGACAAAACTATTCGCGATTTTCCCGAATACCGGCCCGATCAAGGGTTCCAGCAGCTTGCTGGAAAATTCATAGGCCAGGTCAAATTCAATTTTGCAGGCATCCGCCCTTAATTCGGTAAACTTCCAGTGTCCATGCAATTGCTTGAATGGCCCATCCACCAGGACCATTTCCATGGTGTGCGGTGGCTTATTCTTGTTTTGCGTGGTAAAACGCTGCTTGATGCCATGATAATTAATGGATAGCGTTGCAATCAATGTATCATCGGTTCTTTCTGTGACGTGGACTTCACCGCACCACGGCAAAAATTTGGGGTAGTCTTCTACCCCCTCTACCAGCGCAAACATTTGCTCTGCGCTGTAACCGACAAAAACTGTTTTATGGACGACTGCCATCAATAAGAACCATTTGGTAGAATCATAATTCGAAATTTTAACCGACTCACCTCGTTTCCTCTGCAAAAAAACGCGAAAGTGCCCTTAAACAAGGCTTTTCAGGCCGAAACGGGAATATTTTTTAAACTGCATGAGCATTGCCGACAACAAAAAAGCCTTTCACGACTATTTTATCGAGGAACAATTCGAAGCCGGGGTCGTATTACAAGGATGGGAAGTCAAGTCCATACGGGCCGGGCGGGCGCAACTGAAGGAAGCCTATGTTATCGTCCGTAACGGCGAGATTTTCCTGTTTGGAGCGCATATAGGCGCGCTGCCCACCGCTTCCACCCACATCCACCCGGATTCGGTCAGGACCCGCAAACTGCTGCTGAATGCGTCCGAGATCAACAAGCTGATAGGCAAGGTCGAGCGTGCCGGCTATACGCTGGTGCCGCTGGACATGCATTTCAGCAAAGGCATGATCAAATGCCAGATCGGCCTCGCCAAAGGCAAGAAGCAGCACGACAAGCGGGAAACCGAAAAAGAACGCGACTGGCAAAGAGAGCAGCAAAAAGTCATGAAGCAGCACCGGCGCTGAGAGTAGACTATAAGCGGAGACGGGCAGGACCGCCCGTCATGCTGAAGAATGAGGGAATTAAATTAAATGAAGGCGGTCAAACTAACGGCCGGGGACATAGATGTCATGTCCGGCTTCATTGATCTGGCGGCGCAGGGCGCGACGCTCGTCGGGAGTCAGGCGGCTGCGCTTTTGCGCCGCATCGTTATTGCCATTGGCCGGATTGGCGGCAGGAGGATGGCGCTTATTGTCGTTACGCTCATCAATCAGCGCTTCTTTCTCCATTTTCTTGTCCGCTGCACGCTGGAGTTGCGCTTCCCTGTGCTCAGGCGCATGGCTTTTCCCGAACGAGAAAAAGCCTGCGCCAAAGCGACCGGGCTCGGCAAGCGCAATCCCGCATGCCGCTTGCAGCAGCAAAAAGAAAACAAGTTTTGAGCGTCTTAGGTCCATTCCATTATTCGCCAACGAGCGAATTCCTAGTACTGAATTATCAAGAAATCTTTTGTGTCACCGGAGTAATTATGCGCTATCTGCAGCTTGTGAGACCAGCATAAAGCGTCGATTTTATGCTTAAATCCAACGCTGAACACCTAAATTAATCACTAGTAGTTAGTTTATGCGCTGCCGCTCACTATCCTCCAGCCAAATCGGTAAAGTGTGTAACAGTTTGTAATGAATTAACAAAATATGACGATCAATTTTGTTTCTGACAGTAACATACCCTCATGAATACTATAGATAACAATCCCGACAACACCGCAAGCAGCGGTCCAAAAGCAAAGATCCTGGTGGTCGATGACGATGTCCGCCTGCGCGATTTGCTGAGGCGCTACCTGACCGAACAAGGCTTCAATGTCGTCAGTGCGGAAAATGCGCAAGCCATGAACAAGCTGTGGATACGTGAGCGCTACGACCTGCTGGTGCTGGACCTGATGCTGCCGGGTGAAGATGGCTTGGCCATCTGCCGCCGCCTGCGCGGAGCGGGCGACCAGACGCCTATCATCATGCTGACCGCCAAGGGCGAAGAAGTAGACCGTATCATAGGCCTGGAGATGGGCGCAGACGACTATTTGCCGAAGCCCTTCAGCCCGCGTGAGCTGGTGGCCAGGATCAATGCCGTGCTGCGACGAAAAGCGCCAGACGAAGTGCCGGGCGCTCCGTCTGACGGGCCACAGTCTTTTGAGTTCGGCGATTTCGTACTGGACCTGGCAACCCGCACCTTGAAGAAAGGCGGCGAGAACATCGCGCTGACCACCGGCGAATTCTCGGTACTGAAGGTATTTGCCCGCCATGCAAGACAGCCACTGTCGCGTGAAAAATTGATGGAACTGGCGCGCGGCCGCGAGTACGAGGTGTTTGACCGCAGCCTGGACGTGCAAATTTCAAGACTGCGCAAACTGATAGAACCCGACCCCTCCAATCCTTTGTATATACAAACGGTATGGGGCCTTGGCTACGTGTTCATTCCTGACGGCCAATCCCGTCAATAATAAAAAAGCAACAAAAACCTTGCCTGCCAGCCTATTGAATGCGCGCCTACTTAAACAGTTTTGATTGGCTCCTTAGCGGACTTTTCTGGCGCACCTTCTTTTTGCTGACCTTCCTGGTCATGAGCAGCATGGCGGCGTGGTTCGCCAGCTTTCGCATGGTGGAGCGCACGCCGAGGGCGCAGCAAATTGCAGCGCAAATCGTCTCGGTCGTGACGATTACCCGGGCCGCCCTGACCCACTCGGCGCCGGACAAACGCACCGAGCTGCTAATAGACCTCGCCAGCAACGAGGGGATACGCATCTATCTGCTGGAAGACACGGACAAGATAGAACCTCCCGAAGAAACCGCTATCTATCGGGAATTGCAGGGCCTGGTGAAGCAGCGCCTCGGTGAAGACACCCGCTTCGCCAAGAAGATGAATAACGTCTCCGGCTTCTGGATCAGCTTTGAAATTGACGGCGACCAATATTGGCTGAAGCTCGATGAAGGCCGGCTGGAGCCGGCAACCGGCCTGCAATTGCTGGGCTGGGCCGCCATCACCCTATTCCTGACCTTGCTAGGCGCCGCCTTCATTTCCAAGCTGATCAACGAGCCACTGGCCAAGCTCAGCGCGGCGGCCAGGATGCTGGCCAAAGGCAAGCAGCCCAAAGCGCTGCCCGAGGCAGGGCCCAACGAAATCAAGGAAACCAACATCAGCTTCAACCAGATGGTGGAAGACCTGGTGCGCATAGAGTCTGATCGCGCCGTGATCCTGGCGGGAATTTCGCACGACCTGCGCACGCCGTTGGCACGCATGCAACTGGAAGTCGAAATGGCGAATTTAACTGAGGACGCCAGGCTGGGCATGCAATCCGACCTGCACCAGATGGATGCCATCATAGGGCAATTCCTGGTGTATGCAAAACCAACGGACGAGGTCCACTTTGAATTTATCAACCTGAGCGAGATGTTGGAACAGATCGTCGAGGAATATTCCCGGCAGAACGATATCATCATCCGCGCCGCCATCCATCCCAAAATGGAAATTCAGGGGAATACGGTTGAACTGCACCGCCTTCTGACCAATATTATTGAGAACGCAAGGCGCTACGGCAAGACTGCGGATACGCCCTTTACCCATATCGACATCCGCAGCAGCTACAAGAACAAGGAAAAGAAGCAAGGCATCATGCTCAGCTTCAGGGATCATGGCCAGGGCGTTCCCGAAGCAGACCTGCCCCGCCTGTTGCGCCCCTTCACCAGGGTAGATACCTCGCGCAGCCAGGCCAATGGCTCAGGCCTGGGTCTGGCGATCGTCGAAAGGATAGTCAAACGGCATCGCGGCAAACTCAGGATTACCAATCACGCCAATGGCGGCTTCATGGTGCTGATCGCCTTTCCCTGAAGCGCGGAAATTTGCTTATTTGACCTCGCTGCTGGTGGCAGGGGCTACCGCCAGCTGATAGGACAGACGCAGCTTGCCGTCGGCGACTACGGGCGCAGCCACGCTCGCCGCAACGATCGCCGACTTTGCTTCCTTGGCGCTGATACCGGCGGCATGCGACAGGTCCAGCGTACTCCAGCCTACGACCCCGGCGACGCCGGCGGCAACTGCGATACCGCTAAATACCGAAGTACGCAATTTGCGTTTTACCGGCAGCGTTACGGCGACAGGTGCTTCCGACAGTATCGCCTCAGCCCGATGACGCCACACCAGGTTTTGTTCGGTTTTTTGGGTAAAGCGGGCCAGCAGCTCCTTGGCTATCGTTTCTGCCTGCTGGGTTTCCTGTTGCAATTGCCGGCGGGCAGACTCTGCCTCTTGCTGATGCTGGCGATGCAGTTCGGTAGCCTGCATTGCAGCCTCTTGCGCCGCGGCCACCGCGGTTTGCTCGGCCGCTATCGCTGCCTGCTCGGCAGCGATGCCTGACTCCAGTGCAGCCTTGGCCTGTGCTTCCAGATCCAGACGCTGCTGCTGCAGATGATTCTTTTCCAACTCCAGCACCGCTTGCCGCGCAGCCGCTGCACGCAAGCCGTCTTCCATCATTTGCTGTTGCTGCAAGGTCTCGGCAAGTTGACGCTGTGCCGCGGCCCGCTCGGTTTCCAACTGTGCCAGTTCCTGTTGTTGTTGCGCGTATTCTTGCAATTGTGCTGCGAGCTGGTCGGCCGCCTGTCTTTGCTGTTCGGCGAACTGGGCGGCGGCAGTATGGAGTTCTTGTTCCAGCGCCAGTTTTTCTTGCGCAGCCTGGCGGCCGGTATGTTCCTGCTCGGCACGCAATTCGCTCTGCCTGGCCAATTCTTGCTCCAGTTGCGAGCGCTGTTCAGACGCGGCCAAAATCAACTTCTCGGCTTCGATTTTTTGCTCTATTGCCGCCAATGCGGCCTGGTTCTGCGCGATCGCCTCTTGCTCAAGCCGCAATTGCCGTTGGGCAGCCAGTAAATTCTTTTGTTCGAGCTCGGCACGCTGCAATTCTGCATGCTGCAATACAATCATTTCATTGGCATGCATTTCCGCCAGTTCTGCAGCCTGTTTTTCTATGCCGGCTTGATGCATGGCCAGCTCAGCCGCTTCCTGTTCGCTGCCGAGCTTTGCCTGAATAAGCTGGTTGGCTTCGGTTTCAGCTTTGGCTTTTGCTTCGGCTGCAGCCAGCAGTTCCTGCTCTGCCTGCAGGCGGCTGCGGGCTTCGTTGATGGCCAATTGCTCAGCCGCCAATTTGCCCTGGATTAAGCTCAGGGTTTGCGATTCCAGTGCTGCGCGCTCATTTTCAAGACGAGTCAATTCGCTGGCTTCGCGCAGCTTGGCCTGGACCGCCTGATTCGCACGCTTTTGTACTTGAGCGTGTTCGGTCGACTTGGCAAATAATTCTTGCTCTGCGGCATATTTATCGGCGAGGCAGGCAGCGGCCTGCTCTTCTTGCTCTGCCCTCAGGCGCAACGCCTCGGCGATGCCGCGCTCGAATTCGGCCCTTTGCTGAATTGCCCGGCCTTCCCTTTGTTCTGTATCCAGCTTGGCCTGCAATTCCAGGCTCAATTGCTGTTCGGCTTCGCAACGGGCTTGCTCGGCGATGGCGGATTCAGCCAATAGGCGGTTCTTTTCATTCAGCGCCTGGGCTGCCTGGCGCTTCAGCAAGGCTTCCTCGGAAGCTGCCGCCACCCATTGCTTTTCCGTCTGGTTAAATTCTTCAGCGGCTAATTTCGCCGCCGTGTCTGCCAGTATTCTTGCCTGGGCCAGCTCCAGCTGTGCTTGCTCCGCAGCGGCCCTGTCCTGGGCTTCCCGCTGCGCCAGGGCATCCGCCGCCTGCCTTTGCGCCAGCAGTTCCAAGGCAGCCTGCTCGGTTTGCAGTCGCTGCTGCACTATGCCGGCAGCCGCCTGCTCATCCGCCAAGCGCTGTTCGGTCAGGGCCGCAACCAGGTGTTGCGCATCGGCGTGCGCAGCCATCTCCTGGTAGAGGGATTGCTCGGCGCGCAGTAAGGATTCATTGGCGACGCGGGCCTGCCTTTCCACATTTTCCCTGGCATCCGCATAATTTTTCAACAACTGTTCGGCATCCAGCTTGGCATTCGCCTCATCGCGCGCGCGCTGCTCAGCCACCAGTTTTTGCTCGGTGACGCTGATCACTTGCGCATCTGCGGCTATTCGCTCCTGCGCGGCCTTCTCCAATTCTTCCACTTTGTGCAGCTTGGCGTCGAGCAAACCTTTTGCCTTATGCTGGACATCGGCAAACGCCTTGACCTGGTCGTGCAGCTGCTGTTCCTGCAGGAGCCTGGCTTGCGCTGCGTCCTTGGCCTCCTGTTCCGCTGCGGCACGCGCCGTAGCCAGCTCGGCCTGCAACTGCTCTGCCTGGCCCCGCGCTTGCGCGGCGGCGGCGGCAATTTGCTCCGCCTTCAGGCGCTCTTCACTGGCGCGCATTTCCAGTTGTTCGGCATGGGCCCGCTCCTGCTCCAGGCCCAGTTTTTCCTGGATCATCGCCAGGCTGCGTTGCTGTGCCAGGGCTTTTTCTTGTTCCGCACTGGCCAATTGCTCTGCGACACTCGCCTTGGCGCACATTGCCAAAGCCAGGTCTTGCTCGGATCTGGCTTGCTCCAGGTTCTTGGCCAGTATCTGCTTTTCGGCCTCGACCTTGGAAGCGACTGCCGCCAGTATGTCTTGTTCAGACCGCAGCTTCGCTTCGCAAATCTCCAGTTGCTCCTGCTCCAGCCTGGCTTTTTGCTCCAGCTCTGCAATCAACTGTTTTTCAGTCGCCAGTTTTTGCTGCACCAGGGCCAGGGCCCGCTTCTCGGACTCGGCCCGCAAACGCAAGGTTTTGTTCAACTCAACCGCTTCAGCCGCCTTGGCTTGCGCGACCACCGAGGTCTCGCGCTGCAACTCTGCGTGCTCGGTCATTTTTTCCAGGCGCAATTGCTCGGCTTGCAGCATGCTTTGCCGCGCTTCCTTGGCCAAAGCCTCTTGTTGCTGACGCTCCCGCAGCACTATCGTGTGTTCACGATCCGCTACCGCGCGGGCAATTATCTCTTCCGCGGCGGCTCGCTCAGCCTCGAGCTTTTGTTGCGCCGCCACTACGGCTTCATGCTCAGCCTGCAGGCGGACCTGCTCAGCTTTGCACAATTCCATCGCTTGACGGGCTTTTACCAAGGCCAGCTTGGCGGCCTTCTTTTGCACTTCAGCCTGCTGCTGCGCCTGCTCCAACGCGTGCCGCTCCGCCGTGGCGGCGGCTTCCAGCGCCAGCCTGGCCTCTTTTTCATGCAGTTCCCTGGCTTGCGCCAGCGCTTGCGCCTCTTCTTCAGCGCGCAAGCGGGCTTCAGCCTCTGCCTGTGCCGCCTGTTCCATGGTGAGTTTTTCTTGCGTGGCCAGGATGACTTGCTGCACCGCACCGGCACGCTTGCCCTCCGCTTCACGCTTTTCCTGCATCAACTCCATCGCCTTCTGCGCATCCTCGGCACGTTGCTGCTCAAGTCGCAATAATTCAGCAGCTTCCTCATCCCGTTTGACCGCAGCGGCGGCAATTTGCTTTTGCAGTTCCGCCTGCTCCTGGCTCTTTTCCAGGATAGCCTTTTCGGCGGCGCATTCCATTTCGCGTGCCAGCCTGGCCTGTTGCTCCACTTCTTGCTGCTCTTTCAGCAAGTTAATCCTTACCTGCTCCAGCCTGGCGCTCGCCTCCGCTTCCTCGGTCTTTTTTTGTTCTGCCTGCAGCTTCTCCTGGATGGCGTAGACGGCTCTTTGCTCAGCCTCAACCCGCAACTGCTCCGCGCGCGCCAACTCCACAGCATGCTCTGCGGCCTCGGCGGCGGCGACGCTGGTCTTCTTCAACAACTCGATCTGCAAGGAAGACGCAGCCAATGCCTGTTGCTCCGAATTGGCTTTTTGGCGCGCCAATTCCAGCGATTCAGACTCTGCCTCGGCCCGCGCTTGCGCGAGCTCGGACGCTTTTTGCTCTTCCTGTACCCGCAGCTCCGCGGTCTGGGTCGCTTGCTGTTCCAGCATGCAGCGGCGTTGCGCCTGCTCGGCAGCGGCAGATTCGGCTTCCAGCCTGACACGCGCTTCGGCATCGGCTTGCTGCTCGGCTTCTATACGGTACATTGCGCTGGATTGCAGCTCACGTTCGGCTGCAATGCGCGATTCCGTGACCTGACGGATCTTTTCCTCGGCATCCCGGCGCGCCTGTGCAGTGGTCGCCGCGATCAGTTCTGCCTGTTCGCGTTTGGCGGCGGCATTGCGTAATTCGGTCTCGGCTTGCATGCGCATTTGTATCGCCTCGGCAGCGCGTCGTTCCGACTCAACGCGCGCCTGTGCCATGGCTTCATGCTCCTGCTCCATCGCGACCCGGGCCAAGGCCCCTTCGCGGGCACGCACTTCTATCGGCGCGCGATTGATGGCAAACTCCAGCGCCATTGCATCGGCTTCGTCGCGCTCCTTATTCAGTTGCAGCGCCTCGGTACGCACTTTCAACAGCATTTCGGCGGTTTCGCGCGCGTCGCGGTCACGTCTTTCACGCTCCCTTGCCAGCTCGGCAATGCGCAAGTCAGCGCGCGCCCTTTCTTCCGCTTCCTGTTTAGCGGCATCGGAGGCGGCAAAACGTTCAGTTGCCCAATTACGGGCATTCTGGGTTTCCCGAGCCAGGCCTTCCGCTGTGACTTTGGCCCGCGCGCCTAATTCAGCCTCTGCCTCCAGCTGTTCGGCGGCGCGCTTGTTCGCTTCTTTTTCCGCTTTGGTACGTTCTTCGGCCTGCTGCCGCGCCAGCGCATCCATCTTGATCCGCTCCTGCAGTTCCTGCGTCTCTTCATTGGCGGCCGCGATCCTGGCCTGGCTGGCCATGCGGGACAGGCGCTCGGCTTCAAGCCGGGCGCGATTGCTGGCAATCACATCTTCATCCAGCTGGGCTTTTTGTTGGGCCAGGGCTGCGGCCTCGGCGTCTACCTGGGCACGATCTTCGGCCAGGGCGCGGGCGCGGGCTTCTGCCTGTATCCGGCTTTCTGCGGCGACCGTAGCGCGCGCCTCGGCCTCCACGCGAGCAATCGCTTCGCGTATACCCTTGACATCGATGCGGGAGTTGGACTCAAACGGGGCATCCGAAGCGTGGAATTCCTCCCTTAAATCGGCATGCGCATCCATGGAAAAGTTTCCCATAGATAATCTGTTTGACAATGCCTTGGCGTCCATTCGGTGTCTCCTGTGAGAGTCGCCCCATACAGCGGAGCTTGCTAACATGGATTATCACCGAAGGTATACGCAAACAATTATCGAATTAGAACAGGAAAACCGGTCTATTTCCGGCTTATTGAAAAATCCTAGGCGCCGGCAAAATGCTCATATTCGGTGTCATATATTTCCAGCAGGCGCCGCGCGCTGATACGGAATGCATCCAGGACTTGCGGGTCAAAATGCCCGGGCATGACCCGGCCGTCGCCATTGAGTATGATTTCCAGCGTCCTGGTTTGGGTAAAAGCGGGCTTGTAGGGCCGCTTGGAGCGCAAGGCGTCATACACGTCGGCGATTTGCATGATGCGGGCCGCCAGCGGGATATCCTCGCCGGCCAGTCCATGCGGATAGCCGCTGCCATCCCAGCGTTCATGGTGCCACATCGCTATCTCGCGCCCCATGGTCAGGTAGGGCGATTCGCCGCCATCCAGCATTTTGGCGCCGAGCGCAGAATGCGATTTCATGATCTCCCATTCATCGGCCTGGAATCCCCCGGGCTTTTGCAGTATGGCGTCGGGTATGCCGATTTTCCCCACATCATGCATAGGGCTGGCATAAAAGATACGCTCGCAAAAATCGGCACTCATGCCCATGGTTTCTGCCAGCTCCACGCAGTAATAGCTGATCCGCTTCACATGGGCCCCGGTTTCTTCGTCGCGATAGGCGGCGGCCCGGTTCATCGTCTGTATGGTTTCGCGGTAGCTCGATGTCAATTGGGCCGTGCGCTGCTTGATCTGCCCCTCCAGTATCTGGGTATGGTTGGCCAGGAAATTGGTGTACTCGCGCAGGCGCAACAAATTCCTGACCCGCACCCACAGTTCGGCCCGATCGACCGGCTTGGTCAGGAATTCCTCGGCGCCGACTTCCAGCGCGCGAATTTTGGAGTCCCTGTCGTCCAGGGAAGTAATCATGATGATGGGGATGTTTTTTGTGCCGGCATCCAGCTTCAGCCGGCGCGCCACCTCAAAACCGTCGATGCCGGGCATGATCAGGTCCAGCAAGATCAGGTCAGGCTTGAAGCTGCCGACCTCCACCAGCGCCAGTTCACCGTCGGAGGCGGTCCTGGTGGCGTAGCCGCCAGTACCCAATACCGCCTCCAGGTATTTCAAATTATGGACGTCATCGTCAACAATGAGTATGCGAGAATATGTGTCAGCCATCATTACGCTCCAATCACCTGATTCCTTGATACGCTACATGTCGCTTCCCTAATTGAAACATTTCATGTTTTTCCGGCAAGTATGCCGCCCGCAATCTGGCGCCGACTAGGTACCGGTGTCCCGCCCCAGATGCCTGGCTACCTGGGCCAGTAATTCCGGATAGTGGATAGGCTTGGTAATGTAGCCGTCGCAACCGGCGGCAAACATCCTTTCATCGTCGCCCTTCATCGCATAAGCGGTCAGCGCTATGATGGGTATGTGGCTAGTCGCCACATCCGCCTTCAGGATGCGGGTTGCAGTCAGGCCATCGGTGCCGGGCAACTGGATATCCATCAAGATCAGGTCGGGCAGCTCGCGCCTGGCCTGGTCTATCCCCTGAGCGCCGTCCACGGCCTGCACCACCTGGTAACCGCCGCTTTCCAGCACGATCACGGCCAACTTCATATTGGCCTCGTTATCTTCTACAACTAGAACTTTCATCATCACTCTCTCTCCGAGGATACGGTGGCAACACCAGCCGGCTGGGTCAGATGTTCCTTGGGTATCGTCATTTGCAATAAACGATGTATTTCATTAGTCAGCATTTCCGGCCTGAAAGCAGATTTTTCAATGATTGTGGCAATATGACCGTTCAGTACCGCACGATCAGCTAAGGTCAACATCTTGGATGTCATCACTATTATAGGGATATTAACAGTTGCAGTATCAGCCTTCAGTGCTTCCACCACTTCAAAGCCGCTAAGTTCCGGCATGACCAGGTCCAGTATCACCGCATCCGGCCGCCCTATCCTGGCCGCAGCGATGCCCTCGTACCCACTGTAAGCGCATTCCACACTAAAGCCATCCTGTTCAAGATGGGTACAGATGATGCGAACCGCCTTGGGGTCATCGTCCACGACCAATATCCGCGCGGTCTTGCGCGGTCCGGTTTGTATTCCTATCCGCGCAAATGCCTCGGCCAGGTCTTGGCGCGATACCGGTTTTTGCAAGACCTGGGTCGCCCCCAGGCTCACGCCCTTACCGGTATCTGCCAGGATAGACACGATCAGCACCGGGATATGCGCCAGCTGCGGCGCCCCCTTCAGTCGCGCCAGCACGTCCCAGCCGTCCATCCCCGGCAGCATGATATCCAGCGTAATGGCATCAGGCGGATCCGTGAGCGCCGTTTCCAGCGCTTGTTCACCCGTGATCGCCCGCATTACCTGGATACCCGCTGCTTCCAGCTGCAGGCGCAGGGCTTGCGCGGCCTGATCGTCGTCTTCCACTATCAATACTCTGCATCGCCGTTTTTCGCGCACTCCAGCCTGCGGGAGGCTGCGAGAATTTGACGAGAAGGCGGCAACGCTGTCGTCCGCCACTCCCGACAAGACAGGAACAGCACCGGCAGCCAGCGCATCGGCTATCGGCATATCAGCCACTCGCCGATAGGGTAACCATACGCTAAACCGCGACCCCTCGCCGAGGGTCGATTGTACTGCCAGCGCGCCGCCGTGCAACTCCACCAGGCGCCTGACCATGGCCAGGCCCAGGCCCGTGCCCTCGTATTGCTTGGACAAGGCAGAATCCAGCTGGACGAAGGGTTCGAACAAGCTAGGCATATCCTTGGCATTGATGCCTATGCCGGTGTCGCTGACCACAATCTCCAGATAATCGGCAGCGGGGATGGCAGCGCCAAAATAGGTGCCAGCCGCCGGCGCCACCGGCTGGAAAGCCCGTCTCAGATCCAGACTGACTTTGCCACCCTCCGCGGTGAATTTGATCGCATTGGAGAGCAGGTTATAGACAATCTGCTTCACTTTCCTCGGGTCCGCGACGATTTCAGGCAAATCCGGATCAAATTTCCCCTCTAGTTGCACGCGATGCGTCAACGCCCTTTCCTTGACGATGGACAGGCTGTTGGTGCAAAGCGCCGCGATAGAGAGTCCCTCCATGTCCAGCGTCATATAACCCGCCTCGACTTTTGACAGGTCGAGGATATCATTGATCAAGGACAGCAAATGTTCGCCGCTGCTATAGATGTCCTGGGTCAACCCCTGTTGCTGCGGCGTCAGCTGGCCCACCAGGTTTTCTTTCAGGATTTCCGAGAAACCGATGATCGCATTCAAGGGCGTCCTCAACTCATGTGACATATTGGCCAGGAATTCGCTTTTCATCCTGCTAGCCTGCTCCAGTTGCAAGTTTTGCCGCGTGATTTCCTCGCCGCGCGTCCTCAACTGGGACGCCAGCAATTGCAGATTCTCATGCTGGCTCAGGTTATGCAAGGCAACACCGAGCTGACTTGCTAATTGATCAACAAAATCGCGATCGCGCAGGCCCAGTTGCCGACTGGAAGCCAGTACCAGCACACCGAAACGCTGTTGCTGGAAAACAACTGGAACCATGAGTACTGCTTCCGGCACCAAGGAATATAGGCCGGTGTCTATCGCCAAGCTGCTTTTTTCCGTGATGCCGTCCAGTAGCAACGCTTGCCCGGTCTGTGCGACTTGCCCTATCAGGCCTTCACCGACGTGGACTTCGCGCGCCGTGCCTGCCGGCAAGCTCCAGCTCGCCTGCACACTAAAAACGCCGCGCCACTCATCATAGCCATAATAAGCGGCCACCGGGAAAGCCTGCTCGGTGGCCAGCAGTTCAAACACACCCTGGAGGATTTCATTACGCTCGCGCACACTATTGAATAGCGCCAGGGCCTTGCGCTGGGTCTGGTCATACGCCGCCGCTTTGCGCAAAGCCTCTTCGGCAATCTGGTGATCGGTGATTTCCCTTTGCAACTCATCATTGGTGACGGAAATCTGCGCGGTGCGCTCGGCCACTCTTTGCTCGAGCAATTGCTGATACTCGCGCAGTTCCGCCTCCGCCTTTTCCCGCGCAGCCTGGCTGTTCAAGGCCGCGATGCCATAGGCCAGGTCAGCGGCCAGTTCCTCAAACAAATGTTTTTCCGCCTCCGAGAAGGCTTGCGGGTCTGCGGCATAAACGGAGAGCACGCCGATAGTTTCGCCATGGCTCAACAGCGGCAACGCAATCGATGAATGAAAGCCGCGCTTGACGGACTCGGCATGCCAGAAACCAGGATTGCCCTCATTCGGCAAATAGCGCTCTATCAGCGGCTTCGCGTCCCGCACCGCCCTGCTTGCGGGTTCCTGCCCCTGGGCGCCGTCGCCCCAGCTTAGCTGTATGATGTTCAGGTATCCCTGGTCATCCCCAAAATGGGCCAGGATGTCGATGCCCAGCCGCGTCGTCGGCCTCAGCATGCCCACCCATACCAGCAAGTAAGCGCCATCCTGCGCGATATGCCGGCAAAAACTTTCCAGCAACTGCGGCTCATCCCTGGCGTGGACCAGCACCTGGTTGCAATTGCCGACCATGCGCAATACCCGGTTCAATCCCTTGATCTCCAGCTCGCGTCTGCCGCGCTCCTGTTCACGCATTTCCAGGTCGGCCGCGGTCAGGTCGTACTCTGCCATCAATACGCCGATTTCACCGCTCATGCGCGGGCCGCCCACGCGCGCAGAGAAATCCCCGGCGCGCAAACGCTGGGACACCCCGATCAATTGCACCAGCGGCTGCCTGACCAGGCGTCCTGCCAGGAACCAGGCCAGCAGCAGGGCAAGCGCGGTGAGCAGCGCCAGCGCCAGCATATTCCTGGAAAATGCCCGCTCCAGGGCGCCGAACAATTCATCCTCGGATAAAGTCGCCGCCACCCAAAACCGGTAATCACCCAGTTTGACCGGATCTAGCGCATAGCGGCGCGGCCGCTGGTCAAATCCCAGGCCGCCGGTAACCAAGGCGCTCTCCTGGCCGTGCAACAGGGGGCTGACGACTGCCAGTCCCTTGCCCACCCGGTCCTGCTCGCTGGGAAAGCCCGCCAGTATCCGCCCTTCCGCATCCAGGAAAAAAAGGGCGACGCCGGTCCTGGTCTTGGTACGCGCTTCATCATTGGCGATCCAGCCCAGCCGGATCAAGCTGCTGACCACAAAGCGGACGCGGCCATCGGCCTCGCGCATGGCGAAAGCGACCGGCAAGATCGCTTCGCCGTTCAGCAAGCCGGTAGTGGGATTACCTACCACCGCGCTATGGCTGTCGAGTGCATCCTTGAAATAGCCGCGGTCGGCGACACTGGCCTTCTTGCCAGTGCCGGGCTGGCCGTCGCAGACGATATCCCCATTCGGGCCGGACACCGTGATATTCGCATAGCGCGGCAACCTTTCCAGCAAGTTGCTCATGGTCTTGCGGCAGGCATCGGGATCCAGCTGGCGTATCTCAGGCAAGCGTGCGATGCTCTCTATCAGCACGGCAGTGGCGTCGCTGATGCGTCCCGTCGCCGCAGCCATCTCGCGCGACATGGTCTGCAATTCATTGATCTCGCGCTGCTCGCCAATCTCGCGCGTCACCGTGGCGTACTGGATATACAGCGCAATCACAGGAACCAGGATGACGAGTACAAGCAACAGCATGCGCGCGCGTATGCCGGCAAAAACGGATCCCGGTAGATCACTGCCTGATGTCATCTGAGCCACCCCTATACAGCGCCTAGATTGCATTGCCAGAAACGATAGCGTACAGGTCCAGATTAGACGGCAAAGTGCAAATATGTCAATGTTTTTGGTTGTTTTGCAAGAAAATTTAACAATGACTGGAATGCAAGGCGTTTTTCCTTGCGTTTACCGCGCGCGCCACAATTTTCGCCACGCTACCGCGCTGGCCGACGCCGCCCTGTGGACGCCGCCAATCCGCCGGGCCACCCCGGTTCGACATGGCCCCATGCAAATATCCTGAACGCGTGCGGGACTTGATAAAAGCATTTCCGTAATAGCGCACGCCAGCGTAAAATTGAGCCCTAGCCGGGCTTAGCCACACGCAGCACTTTGCCATGCTACTTCTTCATATGACAGGCCATCAGCCTGCTCATGATCAAAGCCTGCAGCAAAGTATCGCTTACCAATTTATGGAGAATCATTTTGTCAGATCATGTGACGGAAATCAGGCATCCCCTGATGCAACACAAATTAAGCCTCATGCGCAGCAAAGACACGACCACGGACAACTTCCGTCGCCTGTTGCGCGAGATCAGCCAGATGCTGGCGTATGAAGTGACGCGCGACCTGCCTTTGGAATCGGTGACGATAGAAACGCCGATGGCCACCATCGAAGCGCCCACCATCAGCGGCAAGAAATTATGCGTCATCTCCGTGTTGCGTGCCGGTAACGGCATCCTGGACGGCATGCTCGATTTGCTGCCGGCGGCACGTGTCGGCCACATAGGCTTGTATCGCGATCCGCAAACCCTGGAACCGGTAGAATATTATTTCAAGGTCCCGGACGACATTGCGGAGCGCCTGGTGATCGTGGTCGATCCCATGCTGGCGACTGGCAATTCGGCGGTAGCGGCAATTAGCAAACTGAAGGCGCGCGGCGCCACTGCGATGAAATTTGTCTGCCTGTTGGCAGCGCCTGAAGGCATCAAGGTCATGCAGGCGGCCCATCCGGACGTGCCCATCGTGACTGCCTCGATCGATCAATGCCTGAACGAACACGGTTACATCATTCCCGGCCTGGGCGATGCCGGCGACCGCCTGTTCGGCACCAAATAACACTTTCTTACCGGTACGGCTCCCCAGCAACGGGGAGCCTTCTATTGATTCAGACATGAACCCTTCCCCGACCTCGGCAGCATCCCAGTTTGCACTCCATTCCAAACTACCGGAAGTAGGCACCACGATCTTTTCCATCATGTCGACGCTGGCAGTCGAGAAGAATGCCGTCAACCTGGGCCAGGGTTTCCCGGATTTCGAGTGCGATCCGGCACTGCCGGCCGCGGTCTCGGCCGCCATGGCGAGCGGCCATAATCAATACCCGCCCATGCCCGGCATGCCGGTGCTGCGCGACAGGATTGCCGCCAAGATAGCAGCCGTCTACGGCCACCGCTACGACGCCGGCAGCGAGATCACGGTGACCGCCGGGGCCACCCAGGGCATCCTGACCATACTGCTGTCCTGTGTCCATGCCGGCGATGAAGTCATCGTCATCGAACCCGCCTATGACAGCTATGTGCCATCCATCAAGCTGGCTGGCGGCAAGCCGGTGTTCGTGGCGATGGAGCTGGACCAGCACGGCTACTCCATCCCCTGGGACAAAGTGGCCGCCAGCATCACGGAAAAAACCCGGCTGATCATGCTCAATTCGCCGCACAATCCGACTGGTTTCGTATTGAGTGCCGCCGACGTGCAGGCGCTGGCCGACGTGGTGCGCAACACCCGGGTCTTGATCGCCTCCGATGAAGTATACGAACACATGGTCTACGACGGCCAGCGGCATGAATCGCTGTCGCGCCACCCGGAACTGGCGCAGCGCTCTTTCATTATCTCCAGTTTCGGCAAGACCTATCATGTGACCGGCTGGAAAGTCGGCTATGTCGCCGCGCCTGCGGCCTTGATGGCCGAGTTCCGCAAGGTCCATCAATTTAATGTGTTTACCGTGAATACCCCGATGCAGGTCGGGCTGGCAGAATACCTGGCCAATCCGGCGCCCTACCTGGAACTGCCGGCCTTTTACCAGCGCAAGCGCGACCTGTTCCGGGACGGCTTGAAAAATTCCCGCTTCCGCCTGCTGCCGTCGGCCGGCACCTATTTTCAGTGTGTGGACTATACGGCGATTTCCCAGCTGCCCGAGCTGGAATTTGCCCAATGGCTGACCGCCGAGGTCGGCGTCGCCGCGATACCGGTATCGGCTTTTTATCACCAGCCGAAAGAATCAGGCATTGTGCGTTTTTGTTTTGCCAAACAGGATGCAACCTTGCAACACGCAATCGCCCGCCTGCAGCAAATTTAACCGGCCTCGCTTGCCGGCACGGCGCCGGCCGCGGGGCCTTGCAATAGACGTAAAAAAAGCAGGGATACCCTGCTTTTTTTTATTGAGGGCGGCCGGCCCGACGCTGCTCCAGTTCCTTGTCCAGCTCCTCGATATGCTGCTTGCGCTGAAACGCCTTGGCTTCGATACTGATTCTTTGCAGTATGCTGTGGTACTCGCGCCTATGCAGCTTGATATCGATCAGGCAGGAATTGACGAAGAATTTTTCGGCACAAGCCTGCTCCGCCTGCGTGTACCAGCCTTGCAGCGCGGCGTCGTCAGCCGTCGCTTGCGCCAGCGCCTGTTCAGCGGCGTCCTTGCTCTGGATATTGCCCGGTGCATAACGGGCGTCCAATCCCTTAATTTCACTGGCCAAGTGCTTGGCTACGCCGTCGCTATAGGAAGTATCCGCCTTGTTGGCGGTCGCACAGCCGGTCAGCAACAGGCCCGCCAGTACATAAGTCAACGCCAGCAATTGCGGGGCACGAATCATCGGTGAAATTTTCATGGCTTCTCAGGTTTTCAGGCTCGGGCTTCAGGCAATCGAATCGGCGACATGGCGCTGATCCGTTTCCATGTACTCTCTCGATTGCATTTCTATGATACGCGATACGGTACGATGGAATTCGTTGGATAACATACCCTGAGTATACAGCTCTTCCGGCACAACTTCAGCCGACATGATCAGCTTCACCTTATTATCGTAGAAAACGTCTATCAGCCAGGTAAAGCGGCGCGCCTCGGAAGACATGGCCGCCGACATCAGCGGCACCGACGACAGTATCACGGTATGAAAACGACTGGCGATTTCCAGGTAATCATTTTGCGAGCGCGGCCCGCCGCACAGTGTCGCAAAATCAAACCAGATGACGCCGCCTGCCTTGCGCAGCGCGCGCAAATCGCGGCCTTCGATATTGACCCGAGGGTCTTCATCGGTCATTTCGGCGATGCGGCTGAATGCCGCGCGCAGGGCCTTATCGGTATCCGCCCCCAGCGGCGTCAAATAGGCCTGCACCTGCTCCATTGCGCGTTTGCGGTAGTCATTGCCGGAATCCACATTCAATACATCCAGGCGTTCCTTGAGCAGCGCTATGGTAGGCAGCATGCGGTCGCGGTGCAAGCCGTCCGGGTACAGGGTATCCGGCTGGTAATTGGAAGTCATCACGAAGGACACGCCGTTCTCGAACAAGGCATTCAACAAATTGTACAGCAGCATGGCGTCAGCCACATCCGACACATGGAACTCGTCAAAGCAAATCAGCCGGTATTTCTTGGCGACGCGCCGCGCCACCTCATCCAACGGATCGGCGACACCCTTCAACTCATCCAGTTGGCGGTGCACCCCGCGCATGAATTCGTGGAAATGCAGGCGGGTCTTGCGCACCACCGGCACCACCGTATAGAAGCTATCCATCAAAAATGATTTTCCCCGCCCCACGCCACCCCACATATAGACGCCGCGCGGCACTTCTGGACGCGTGATCAAGCGGGTCAGCCGGTTCGACCTCTTGGATTTGTATTCCACCCATTCATCGTAGGCTTGCTGCAAACGATCTACTGCGCGCTGCTGCGCGGCGTCGGCTTGAAAGCCGCGCTGGGTCAAGGCTTCTTGATAAAACTCTAGGACATTCATGATGGATAGGATTGCGCCTACCATAAAAATCAAGCGGGCTAAGAATGCTGACTTGCGATAAGTCAGCAATAAAAAACGGGGAAGCCGCCGATGAGAGACTCATCAGCGGCAAGCTGCACTACGTTAGAAGTTCAGTGAACGCTTGTCCACCGCCAGCGCTGCTTCCTTGGTTGCTTCCGACAGCGATGGGTGGGCGTGGCAAATACGAGCGATGTCTTCGGAAGAAGCGCGGAACTCCATCGCCACGACGGCCTCGGAGATCAACTCGGACGCCATAGGACCTACGATATGGACGCCGAGGATTTCGTCGGTCTTGGCATCAGCCAGGAATTTCACCATGCCTGAAGTGTCGCCTAGCGCGCGTGCGCGGCCATTCGCCATGAACGGGAAAGTGCCGGCCTTGTAGGCTACGCCATCGGCCTTCAATTGCTGTTCGGTACGGCCGACCCAGGCGATTTCCGGCGAAGTGTAGATGACCCAGGGGACGGTATTGAAATTCACGTGACCATGCTGGCCGGCGATACGCTCGGCAACCGCGACGCCCTCTTCCTCTGCCTTGTGGGCCAGCATAGGGCCGCGCACCACGTCGCCTATCGCCCAGACGTTAGACAGGTTGGTCTTGCAATCGCCGTCTACTGCGACAAAACCGCGCTCGTCCAGCTTCAAGCCTATGCCGTCGGCATTCAGGCCGTCGGTATTCGGGGTACGGCCTATCGACACGATCAATTTATCAAACACGGCTTTCTGGGCATTACCCTTGTCGTCGGTGTAGTTGACCGTGACATCTTTCTTGCCGGTGGCGATCTCGCCTATCTTTACGCCCAGGTTGATGGACAAGCCCTGTTTGACGAACAGCTTGTGCGCTTCCTTGGCGATTTGTTCATCCACTGCGCCGAGGAAAGTCGGCAATGCTTCCAGCATCGTGACTTCGGCGCCGAGGCGGCGCCATACGCTACCCATCTCCAGGCCGATCACGCCGGCGCCAATCACGCCCAGCTTCTTCGGCACTTCGCCGATGGCCAGTGCGCCGTCGTTGGACAGGATCAGCTCTTCGTCAAATGCGGCGCCAGGCAAGGCGCGCGCATTGGAGCCGGTAGCGACGATGATATGCTTGCCAGTGATGGTCTCTTCAGTCTTGCCCGCGACCTTGATTTCGTAGCCGCCGTCGACCGCCTTGACAAAGGAGCCGAGGCCCAGGAAAGAAGTTACCTTGTTCTTCTTGAACAGGAACACGATACCGTCATTGTTTTGCTTGACGATGGTGCTCTTGCGCGCCAGCATCTTGCCCACATCCAGCCCCAGGCCTTTGACTTCGATACCGTGGTCGGCAAATGCGTGGCCGGCATGCTCGTAGTGCTCGGACGACTGCAGCAGCGCCTTGGATGGAATGCAACCGATATTGGTGCAAGTGCCGCCCAATGCCGGGCCGCCCTTGTCATTGGTCCAGGCATCGATACATGCAGTGGAAAAACCTAATTGTGCAGCGCGGATCGCTGCGATATAGCCGCCAGGGCCGCCGCCGATTACGACGACATCAAATTGTTTACTCATGGATTATTCCCGTGTTTTCTGATGGAACTCACATTCATTCTTCTTCTGGCACGAATATCCACGCGAGGACATACGCCACAACGCCGACGCCGAAATAGAATGTGAACAAGACAAAAATCAGACGCCATATCCAGGATTCCAGCCCGGTAATCTTACCCAGGCCGCCGCAAATGCCGCCCAGCCACTGGTCGCTTTTGGAACGGCGGAACTGATTCAGCTGACTTAAGGATTCGTCAGGGCCGGAGGCCGGCGTGCCGCTTCCTATCGCCGCCAGCAGTTTTTCCTTGGCTTGCGCGAACTCGGCATCTGTCAGGGCACCCGACAGATGCAGTTCGTGCAGACGTTTGATTTCGTCCGAGATAGACATTACAGATCCAGTAGCAGGCGAGCCGGATCTTCCAGCGCTTCCTTCATTGCTACCAGGCCCAATACCGCTTCACGACCGTCGATGATGCGGTGATCGTAAGACATTGCCAGGTAGTTCATCGGACGCACTACGATCTGGCCGTTTTCCACGACCGCCCTGTCCTTGGTCGCATGCACGCCGAGAATCGCGGACTGCGGAGGATTAATGATAGGGGTCGACAGCATGGAGCCGAAAGTACCGCCATTGGAGATCGAGAAAGTGCCGCCGGTCAGGTCTTCCAGCGTCAGCTTGCCGTCTTTGGCCTTGGCGCCGAATTCACCGATTTTTTTCTCGATCTCGGCGATCGACATTTGATCGGCGTTGCGCAGGATAGGCACTACCAGGCCGCGCGGCGAACCTACCGCGATGCCGATGTCGAAATAACCGTGATACACGATGTCGTTGCCGTCCACGGAGGCATTGATGATAGGATATTTCTTCAGAGCTGCCACGGCGGCCTTGACGAAGAAGGACATGAAGCCCAGCTTGACGCCGTGCTCTTTTTCGAACTTGTCTTTGTACTTGTTGCGCAGGTCGATCACCGGTTGCATATTGACTTCATTGAAGGTCGTCAAGATGGCATTGGTCGATTGCGACTGGATCAGGCGTTCCGCGATACGGGCGCGCAGGCGGCTCATAGGCACGCGCTCTTCCGGGCGGTCGCCCAGATTGGGCGCAGCAGGAGCGGCTACCTGTTGCAAGGCTGGCTTTGCGGCTGGCGCCGCGATCGGTGCGACTGCCGGGGCGGCTGCCTTGTTGGCTACTGCACCCAAGGCGTCGCCCTTGGTCACGCGACCGTCCTTGCCTGTACCATCGACTTGCGCGGCAGTCAGGCTATTCTCAGCCAGGATTTTCGCGGCGGCCGGCATTGCGACGCCGGCAGAGGCCTTGGAAGCCAGCGCATTGATCGCGGCGGCAACCGGGTCGGCTGCGGCCGGGGCCGATGGTGTCGTGGCGGCCGGGGCTGCTGCGACTTGCAGCGGACTGACCTTGGCTGAGCCTTCAGTGTCTATCGTTGCGATCACTTCGCCGGCAACGACGGTGCTGCCGTCGGGCTTGATGATTTGGGTAATCACACCGGCGGCCGGGGCCGGCAATTCCAATACTACCTTGTCTGTTTCCACGTCGATCAGGTTTTCGTCGCGGCCAACTGCTTCGCCTACTTTTTTATGCCACTGCAACAGTGTCGCTTCAGCGACGGACTCTGATAACTGCGGAACTACTACTTCGATAATTGCCATATTACTCTCCGTTTCGGTTTGTACCAGCGGCGCATCAGCTTCTAATGCGCCGCGGTGTCATTATTTGGTCAGGACAAAGCCCTTGAGTTTGGAAAATGCAGTTTCCAGCAGCGCTTTTTGCTGTGCATAGTGCTTGTCGTAGTAACCGACAGCAGGCGATGCGCTGGCTGGACGACCGGCGTACGCCAGTTTCTGGCCGTCTTCCAGGCTTTCAAAAATATTGTGCTGGATCTGGAACCATGGACCCTGATTTTGCGGCTCATCCTGCGCCCAAACCAATTCGGCCAGATTCGGGAATTTTTTCAGTTCAGCGACAAAACTCTTATGCGGGAAAGGATACAGCTGTTCGATACGCACGATCGCGGTATCGGTCTGGCCGCGCTCTTTGCGAGAGTTGACCAGGTCGTAGTAGACCTTGCCGGAACAAGCGATCACCCGCTTGACCTTCTTCGCATCGATCTTCTCGTCCACTTCGCCGATGACGGTATGGAAGCTGCCTTTGGCCAGTTCCGACAAAGGCGAACCAGCGTCCTTGTTACGCAACAGGGATTTCGGCGTCATGATGACCAGCGGCTTCCTGAACATGCGTATCATCTGGCGACGCAGCAAGTGGAAGATCTGGGCGGCCGAGGTCGGCTGCACCACCTGCATATTATTGTCGGCGCACAGCTGCAGGAAACGCTCAGGGCGTGCAGATGAGTGTTCCGGTCCCTGGCCTTCATAACCATGCGGCAACATCATCACCAGGCCGGATGCGCGGCCCCACTTCACTTCGCCGGAGCTGATGAACTGGTCGATGACAACCTGCGCGCCATTGGCGAAATCGCCGAATTGCGCTTCCCAGATGGTCAGCGTGTTCGGCTCCGCTGTCGAGTAGCCGTATTCAAAACCAAGGACGGCTTCTTCCGACAACACCGAGTCGATCACGGTGAACGGCGCCTGCTTGTCCGAGATGTTTTGCAGGGGGATATAGGTGCCGGCATCCCAGCGCTCGCGGTTTTGATCATGCAATACCGCGTGGCGATGGACGAAAGTGCCGCGGCCCGCATCCTGGCCGGTCAGGCGGATGCCGTAGCCGGAAGACACCAGGGAAGCGTAAGCCAGGTGCTCGCCCATGCCCCAGTCCAGGTTCATCTCGCCGCGGCCCATCGTGGCGCGATCGCCCAATACTTTTTCTACCAGACTATGCGGCTTGAAGCCTTCCGGCACGGTAGTAATGCGCTCGGCCAGGCGTTTCAATTCCGTCATAGGCACGGCAGTGTCGGCGGCGTCGGTCCATTTACGGTTCAGGAAAGGAATCCAGTCAACCGCATACTTGTTCTTGAAGTTGGAGATCACCGGATCAATGGTGTGCTTGCCGGCGTCCATGGCGTCGCGGAAGGCCTTGACCATCTGGTCGCCGCCGTCTGCCGCAATGGTGCCCTGGGCCGACAGCTTGTCGGCGTACATCTTGCGGGTGCCCGGATGCTGGGCAATCTTCTTGTACATCAGCGGCTGGGTCAGCGCCGGCGTATCCTGCTCGTTGTGGCCAAGCTTGCGGTAGCAGATGATGTCCACTACGACGTCCTTCTTGAACTCCAGGCGGTAGTCCAGCGCGATCTGCGTCGCCAGCACCACCGCTTCGGGATCGTCCGCATTCACGTGCAGTACCGGCGCCTCGATCATTTTCACGACGTCGGAGCAGTACAGCGTGGAGCGGGAATCGCGTGGGTCGGAAGTGGTGAAACCGATCTGGTTATTGATCACGATATGCATCGTGCCGCCTGTGCCGTAACCGCGGGTCTGGGCCAGATTCAGGGTTTCCATCACGACGCCCTGCCCTGCAAACGCGGCATCGCCGTGCACCAGGATAGGCAGGACTTGTGCGCCGTCCTTGTCGCCGCGGCGCTCCATGCGTGCCTTGACCGATCCTTCAACCACGGGATTAACGATTTCCAGGTGGGAAGGATTGAATGCCAGCGACAGGTGGACCGGGCCGCCAGGGGTGGAGATATCGGAAGAGAAGCCTTGATGGTATTTGACGTCGCCGGCAGGCAAATCGTCGCCATGCTTGCCTTCAAATTCGGCAAACAGGTCTTGCGGCATTTTGCCCAGGGTGTTGACCAGCACGTTCAGGCGACCGCGGTGGGCCATGCCGATCACGATTTCCTGGACGCCGCGCTCGCCAGCGCGTTGTATGGTTTCATCCATGGAGGCGATGAAGCTTTCGCCGCCTTCCAGCGAGAAGCGTTTTTGACCTACGTACTTGGTGTGCAGATAGCGTTCCAGTCCCTCGGCGGCGGTCAGCCGGTCCAGGATATGCTTTTTCTTTTCTGCCGTGAATGTCGGGGTGGAGCGTATCGACTCCAGCTTTTGCTGCAACCAGCGCTTCTCGGTAGGATCGCTGATATACATGAATTCAGCGCCTATCGAACGGCAATAGGTGTCGCGCAAGGCGTTCAGCAGGTCACGCAAGGACGCAGTCTCAGAGCCAAAATAAGTGTGGCTGATATTGAATTGCAGGTCCATGTCGGCATCGCTGAAGCCGTAAAAGCTGGGTTCCAGCTCAGGGATGCTAGGACGTTCCTGGCGCTGCAACGGATCCAGGTTGGCCCAATGGCTGCCCAGGAAGCGATAGGCGGCGATCAATTGCTGCGCTGCGACGCGCTTGCGTCCCATCTCGGCATTATCGGCGCCGGCAGTGACGCGAACAGGGCCTTGCTTGGCGCGCTCGGCGAAGGAGGCGATCACGGGGGCGTGCGCTACGTCAGGTTTGCTGGAGCCGTCGACCGCAGGGACATTTTGCATCGCGTCAAAATAGGCGCGCCAATTGTCGGGGACCGAACCGGGATTATCGAGATACGCTTCGTATAACTCCTCAACGTACGGCGCATTGCCGCCGAACAGGTAGGAGTTGGCGTTATATTGTTGCATCATCTTGCTCACCTTTCTTCGCGTTTCGCGAGATTAGCGGGTTAATCTAACCTTCCGCGACACGGCCTGACCGGTTAGCGGATTGCACATCAAGTTGTGGGGAAGGGCTTGTTTCAAACTACCCCATTCTCAAATCAAAAATTTCATTTCCGATATTAAAAAGATAATTTTTTTGAATTAAAAATGACGGCGGATCTAAAATTTCACTATCGTGCCGAAGCATAGCACAGTACGCAAAAAAAAAGCGAGCCATATAGGCTCGCTGATTCTACTACGCATTCATTCCGTGCACAGCCGCAGGCTTAAGCGCGGTCGGCTATTGGCGGCACATTGCGCGTTGGCGAACCGACGAACAATTGACGCGGACGGCCGATTTTTTGTTCAGGGTCGGAAATCATTTCCTTCCATTGCGCAATCCAGCCTACGGTACGCGCCAGTGCAAAAATACCGGTGAACAGGGAAGTCGGGATACCCAGTGCACGCTGCACGATACCGGAGTAGAAGTCGACGTTAGGATACAGCTTGCGGGAAACGAAGTATTCGTCTTCCAGTGCAATCTTCTCCAGAGCCATCGCCAGCTTGAACAGCGGATCTTCCTGCAGGCCCAGTTCTTGCAGCACTTCGTAGCAGGTTTCGCGCATCAATTTGGCGCGCGGATCGTAGTTCTTGTAAACGCGGTGACCGAAGCCCATCAGCTTGACGCCGGAGTTCTTGTCCTTCACCTGCTTGATGAACTCAGGAATATTGTCGACATTGCCGATTTTTGTCAGCATGTCCAGTGCTGCTTCGTTGGCGCCGCCGTGCGCCGGACCCCACAGGCAGGCGATACCGGCCGCGATACAGGCGAACGGATTGGCGCCGGAAGAGCCGGCCAGACGCACGGTCGAGGTCGACGCGTTTTGCTCGTGATCCGCATGCAGGATCAGGATACGGTCCAGCGCGCGCACCAGCACTTCATTGACCTTGTACGGCTCGCACGGATTGGAGAACATCATGTACATGAAGTTCGCGCTGTAAGACAGGTCATTGCGCGGATACACGAAAGGCTGGCCGATCGAATATTTATAGGCCATCGCTACCAGGGTAGGCATCTTGGCGATCAGGCGTATCGCTGAAACTTCACGGTGATGCGGATCATTGATGTCCAGCGAATCATGATAAAAAGACGCCAGCGCGCCGACAGTGCCAACCAGCACCGACATAGGATGCGCATCGCGACGGAAGCCGCGGAAGAAGAATTGCATCTGCTCGTGAACCATGGTGTGCTTGGTCACAGTATCGACAAATTCGGTTTTTTGCGCCGCATTCGGCAATTCGCCGTTCAGCAGCAGATGGCAGGTTTCCATGAAATCGCCGCCGTTGGCCGCCAATTGCTCGATAGGATAACCGCGGTACAGCAACTCGCCCTTGTCGCCATCGATGTAGGTGATGGAAGAGTTACATGCTGCAGTCGACATGAAGCCCGGGTCGTAGGTGAACATGCCCGTGGCAGCATACAACTTGCGAATATCGATGACGTCCGGTCCAACCGTGCCTTTGTATATCGGCATTTCCAGCGATGGCGACCCATCGGAAAACGATAGGGTTGCTTTTGTTTCTGAGTTAGTCATGGCTCTTCCCTAGAGGTGAGTCGTTAATCAAAAAAACACGAAAAGATTCGTTCCCGTATTTCATGCGGCTTGCAGGCGTATCAGCAAGGCCCGAACATGAGGAAGGTCGACCTCCCCTTCCGGCTGCTTTTTCGCCAAGATCAGATCCATCAAAATATTGTCGGACAGCTCCATCAGCCGACTGAATGCGTCGACTTCATCATCGGTCAGGGATTCCTCATGGGCATCCAGGAAACGCGTCAGTATCAAATCGTTTTCAAGCAAGCCGCGCCGGGCGCGCCACCTGAGACGGGCACGTTTGACGGGATCACTTTGATGGGTTATAGACATACTTTGCTTCTTCAATCTCTATGCATATTTCATGCAATTCTTGGAACCTGGCCGATATTTTACTGCGAAGGCATTTTCGAAGTTTGGTGCACTTCTTCTACTTCGCCAAAGACCTGCCATCAACTCGCAATCAATATCGACAAACTCACAGGCACTATCATCAATTGCGCCAAAAATCGCATGAAATAAGGGCGGAGTTCACGTTGGTGAAACTCCGCTCTACTCTGGCTTACACGGCGCGGCGCACCATGAGTTCCTTGATTTTACCAATAGCCTTGGTTGGATTCAGGCCCTTAGGGCAGACATCCACGCAATTCATGATGGTATGGCAACGGAACAGGCGGTATGGATCTTCCAGGTTGTCCAAACGTTCGCTGGTTGCTTCGTCGCGCGAATCAGCGATGAAGCGGTAAGCTTGCAGCAGGCCCGCAGGGCCGACGAACTTGTCCGGATTCCACCAGAAAGACGGGCAGGAAGTCGAGCAGCAAGCGCACAGGATGCACTCATACAAACCGTCCAGCTCTTCGCGCTCGGCCGGTGTCTGCAGACGCTCTTTCTCTGGCGGAATAGATTCGTTCATCAGGTAAGGCTTGATCGAATTGTATTGCTTGAAAAATTGCGTCATGTCCACGATCAAGTCGCGGATGACCGGCAAGCCGGGCAAAGGACGCAACACGATAGGCTCGGTCAACTCATTCAGGTTGGTGGTGCATGCCAGGCCGTTCTTGCCATTGATATTCATCGCGTCGGAACCGCACACGCCTTCACGGCATGAGCGGCGCAGCGCCAGCGAATCATCAACGTCGGACTTGATGCGCTGCAAGGCGTCCAGCAGCATCTTGTCCGTGTCTTGCAACTCCACGGTCAAATCCTGCATGTAGGGCTTCGCATCCTTGTCCGGATCGTAGCGGTAGATTTTAAATTTTAGTGTGCGTGCCATATGGGTTCTCTTCGAATTTCTCTTAGAATGTACGTGCCTTAGGCTTGAATGTTTCCACTGTCAGCGGCTTGGTATTCACTGGCTTGTAATCCAGGCGGTTGCCTTCGGAATACCATAGCGTGTGCTTCATCCAGTTTTCGTCATCACGCTTTTCGTAATCGCGGTGCGCATGCGCGCCACGGGATTCCTTGCGTGCCGCCGCCGACGTGATGGTTGCCTTCGCCGTTTCGATCAGGTTATCCAGCTCCAGCGCTTCCACACGCGCAGTGTTGAAGACTTTGGACTTATCCTTGAACGATACGTGCTTGCGGCGCTCATCGAGCACCATCACTTCCTTGTAGCCCTCTTGCAGCAACTCGTCGGTACGGAACACGCCGCAGTGGTGCTGCATGGTCTTGCGGATCGCATTGGCCACATCCTGGACACGTTCGCCGCCGGTGCTGTTTTCCAGCTTGGACAGGCGAGACAAGGCCAGATCCGCCGCATCTGCCGGCAAATCCTTGTTGCTGCGTTCTTTCAGCTTGCTGGCGACCACGTGGTTGCCCGCTGCACGGCCGAACACCAGCAGATCCAGCAGGGAATTGGTGCCCAGGCGGTTGGCGCCGTGTACCGATACGCAAGCGCATTCGCCGATCGCATACAGGCCGTTGACGATTTCGCTGCTGCCGTTTTTCGGCGCGATCACCTGGCCGTGGATATTGGTCGGAATGCCGCCCATCTGGTAGTGGATGGTCGGGACGACAGGAATCGGTTCCTTGGTCGCATCGACGTTGGCAAACTTGTGCGCAATTTCCAGGATAGAAGGCAGGCGCTTCTGGATGGTGTCGGCGCCGATGTGGCGCAGATCCAGCATCACGTGGTCCTTGTTGGGACCGCAGCCGCGGCCTTCCTTGATTTCCTGGTCCATAGAACGCGACACGAAGTCGCGCGGAGCCAGGTCTTTCAGGGTAGGCGCATAACGTTCCATGAAGCGCTCGCCCTGGCTATTCACCAGGATACCGCCCTCGCCGCGCACACCTTCAGTAATCAGCACGCCGGCGCCGGCTACGCCGGTAGGATGGAATTGCCAAAACTCCATATCTTCCAGCGGCAAACCGGCACGCGCCGCCATGCCCATGCCGTCGCCGGTGTTGATAAATGCATTGGTGGAGGCAGCCCAGATACGGCCGGCGCCGCCGGTTGCGAATATCGTAGTCTTGGCTTCCAGCATCATCACTTCGCCGGTTTCCATTTCCAGCGCAACCACGCCGAGCACGTCGCCGTCGGCGTCGCGGATCAGGTCGATCGCCATCCATTCCACGAAAAAGTGGGTGCGCGCGCGCACATTGCGCTGGTACAGCGTGTGCAGCAGCGCATGGCCGGTACGGTCGGCAGCGGCGCAAGCACGCTGCACAGGCTTTTCGCCGAAATTGGCGGTATGGCCACCAAAAGGACGCTGGTAAATCGTGCCGTCGGCATTGCGGTCGAAAGGCATGCCGAAGTGCTCCAGTTCGTACACGACCTTGGGCGCCTCGCGGCACATGAATTCGATCGCGTCCTGGTCGCCGAGGTAATCGGAACCCTTGACGGTATCGAACATATGCCAGTACCAGTTATCCTCGGACATGTTGCCCAGCGACGCACCAATGCCGCCCTGTGCGGCAACCGTATGCGAACGGGTTGGGAAAACTTTGGACAGTACAGCGACGTTCAGGCCGGCTTCAGCCAACTGCAGCGAAGCACGCATGCCGGAACCGCCTGCACCAATGATCACCGCATCAAAACGGCGGGAAGGAATTGTGGATTTAATTGCTGCCACGGTTACACTCTCCACAAAATCTGTGCCGCATATCCGACACAAGCGACCAGCCACAAGATAGTGGCAATTTGAAATACCAGACGCAAAGCAACAGAATGCGTCACATAATCCATCCAGATATCACGCATACCTACCCAGGCGTGATAGAACAGGCAGACAAACACGGCAAAGGTCGCCAGTTTGAACCATTGCTGAGCAAAAATGCCGGCCCAGCCCTCATACGTAAAGTTGTTACCGGTCAGGAACAGCGCCAGCAGCAGCACGGTGTACAGCGCCATGACGATCGCGGTGACGCGTTGCGCCAACCAGTCGCGCAGACCGTAATGCGCGCCGACAACCAGACGATTGGGGCCGATATTATTATTTGCCATTTAAAATACTCCAAACAATTTCAGCGCCACCAAGGCAGCCAGTGCCAGGCTCACCGCCAGCACACCCACCGCCGATTTGCGCGCACTATCTTTGTCCAGGCCAACATGCAGATCCATGAACAAGTGGCGGATGCCTGCACAAAAATGATGCAGATAGGCCCATGCCAGCGCCAGGATCACCAGCTTGACGAAGACGCCGGAGGTAAAGGCCTGGAAATAGGAAAAGGAAACTTCCGAGGTAATGCTCTTGTCCAGCAAGAACAGGATGAATGGCAGCAAGATGAACATCAGCAAGCCACTTGCGCGGTGCAATATAGAGACATAGCCGGCCAGCGGCAGCCTGTATCCCATTGCATCGATCAGCCGCATTTTTCCAAACTGCGGCTTAGGTTTAACAACTTCAGACATAAATAATCTCCCCATTAACTAGTCTGTAAACGAACTTTGCAATTTTCGCCTATTTTTTGATGCATTGCACCAAGAAAAACATCCGAATTCGACAAAATACCGATATCTTAGTCCTAAATTCAACTACGCGAATTGCGTTTCACCAATTTTGTGCAATGACGGAACTGCGATTAGCTCAGCTCATTCCTGTAGTGGTGCTTGCTGGTCAGGTACAAACCGCGGCGCAACTCAACCGGCTTGTCGCCATAGGTGAACGAAACGCGCTCAACATTCAGCAGGGGCGCGCCTGTCTCCACCTGCAATAATTCGGCGGCGACCGCGTCGGCGCATACCGCCCTGATCTCTTCCGACGCACGTATCATGTGGGTGCCGAATTCCGTTTCAAACAGCCCGTACATGGGCCCCTTGTATTCGTTCAGGCGCTCCGCCGTCAGACCCTTGAAGATTGCGCCGGGCAGCCACAGGTCGTCCAGAATGGTAGGCACGCCGGAAAAAGACTGTACGCGGCGAATGAATACGACAGAGTCGCCGGACTTAATGTCCAGCAACCTGGCCACCTCGGCCGGCGCGCGCAAACGCTTTACTTCGATGATTTTATTTTCAGGATAGTGAGGCGCACCCTCATCCGGCACCAAGCGCAAGAAACGAAATTGCGAACGCGCCTCATGATGGGTCGCAACAAAAGTGCCCTTGCCCTGCCGGCGCACCACCAGGTTTTCCGCCGACAACTCGTCAATCGCCTTGCGCACCGTACCCTGGCTGACCTTAAAACGCCCCGCCAGTTCGATCTCGCTGGGAATCAACTCGCCCGGCTTCCACTCCCCCGACTGCAAGCCTTGGGTGATCAATGCTTTAATCTGTTGGTACAGTGGACTAAATGTAGGGGATGCCGACGACGCAGAGGATGTCGCAGCAGATGGCAGGCTTGCGCTTCCGCCAGATCCGGCGCCAGCGCCGGCGGCATTATTACTCTGGTTATTGGCAGATGGCACGTTAGCATTCATAGACTGCGATTTCACCACAAAACCCTGTGTTTAGTCCAGAACAAAAGTGACAAGTGATATGTCTTATATAAGACATAAGATATTCATTGACACTTAAGCTCCTGCAAACTAAACTGCGGTTATAATTATTTGGCGTCAGCTAAATACAGATTGAAATGCAGATTCACCAAGCACTATAGTTCGAACACAAGCAATGTTAAAGCCAGAAAATCGTATCCCCCAAATTGACACCTCAGCTCGCCTGGGCTGTCAATTTTTTGTTTGCACTCCTGAATTTGGCTGACTGTGCCGATTTTCGACGGTATCATTGTATGTTTGCATGCCTGGATTAATTTGCCCGGGCGCGGATTTTTAGAGAGCTTTGATTGGCCTGCGCGATGGGCCCTGGTTTTTCGGGATGCATTGCGGCAGTTTGGTCAGGACCCTCGTTTACATCGTTTTTACCCTACTTTGGAGATGCATCATGGCGAAATCCCCTATGCGCGTAGCTGTCACAGGCGCTGCTGGCCAAATCGGTTATTCCCTTCTGTTCCGTATTGCCAATGGCGACATGCTGGGCAAAGACCAGCCGGTCATCCTGCAATTGCTGGAAATCCCTGACGAGAAGGCACAAAAGGCGCTGAAAGGCGTCATGATGGAAATTGACGACTGCGCATTCCCGTTGCTGGCCGGCATGACTGCCCATAGCGACCCTATGACGGCATTCAAGGATATCGACGTCGCCCTGCTGGTAGGCGCGCGTCCACGCGGTCCTGGCATGGAACGCAAAGACTTGCTGGAAGCGAATGCACAGATTTTCACCGTGCAAGGCAAGGCACTGGATGCAGTCGCATCCCGCAACGTCAAAGTCTTGGTGGTCGGCAACCCGGCCAACACCAATGCCTACATCGCAATGAAATCGGCACCAAGCCTGCCGGCAAAAAATTTCACCGCCATGCTGCGCCTGGACCACAACCGCGCCTTGTCCCAAGTCGCGGCAAAGCTCGGCAAGCCGGTTGCTTCCATTGAAAAACTCTGCGTCTGGGGCAATCACTCGCCAACCATGTACGCCGACTATCGCTTCGCGACAGTGGACGGCCAGTCCGTCAAGGACCTGATCAACGACCAGGAATGGAACAAGGATGTATTCCTGCCTACGGTCGGCAAGCGCGGCGCTGCGATCATTGAAGCACGCGGCCTGTCTTCGGCAGCCTCGGCAGCGAACGCGGCGATTGACCACGTGCGCGACTGGGTATTGGGCACGAACGGCAAATGGACCACGATGGGCATTCCATCCGACGGTTCCTACGGCATCCCTGAAGGCACCATGTTCGGTTACCCTGTGACGACAGAAAACGGCGAATACAAGATTGTGCAAGGCCTGGAAATCGACGAATTCTCCCGCGAACGCATCAATATCACACTCAAGGAACTGCAAGACGAGCGTGACGGCGTGAAACACCTGGTAGGCTAAGCAATAGCATGCGGATTTAATTCTATGCCTTGCATGGAATTAAATCCGCTGATTTTTTTCAAATGAAGCACAACAGTATCAACAATCAGCACACCATAGATAAACGACTGATGCATCCTTCTACAGTTTTATTCCAGGATCAGTTACAACCGGTATTCCTGCCGGTCTGCGACCACTATGCCGGTTCGGAAAAACTGATGCACAAGTCCATGGCGCTGCAAAACGATCTTGCTGCCGTGTTCGACATTACCTTCGATTGCGAAGATGGCGCTGCCGCCGGCAATGAGGCCGAGCACGCCAGGCTGGTAGCGACCCTGGTCAATTCGGAACACAACAAATTCAATCGGATAGGCGCCAGGGTTCACGCCATCGACAGCGCTTTTTTCGAGCAGGATATTGCGCTGATCGTCGCCCCCGGCGCCGCCAAGCTGGCCTACCTGGTCCTGCCCAAGGTGGAGGGCGCAGCCCAGGTCAGCCAGGCCATCGCCCACATCAATACCTGCGCCCATTCCGCGGGCCGTCAGCATTTGCCGGTGCACGTGCTGATAGAAACCCACGGCGCGCTGGCGGAAGTGCAGCAGATTGCCGCCCTGCCGCAAGTGGAATGCCTGTCTTTCGGCATCATGGATTTCGTCTCATCGCATTACGGCGCCATTCCATCCGCCGGGATGCGCTCGCCCGGGCAATTCAGCCACCCGCTGGTGATGCGCGCCAAGCTGGAAATAGCCGCGGCCTGCCACCGTTACGGCAAGGTGCCGTCGCACAATGTCACCACCGAGATCAAGGATACCGCCATCGTCGCCGGAGACGCGACGCGCGCCTTCCTGGAATGCGGTTATACCCGGATGTGGAGCATCCATCCCGACCAGATAAAACCGATAGTCAAGGCGCTGTCGCCGCGCAGCGCCGAGATCAACGAAGCGATTACCATCCTGGGTACAGCCCAGCAAGAAAATTGGGGGCCGATACAAATCAATGGCCGCCTGCACGACAGGGCTAGCTACCGTTATTACTGGACGCTGTTAAAGCGTGCCCACTTGAGCCAACTTCCGCTGCCGGAAGCTGCACTTAAGTTACTATAAATGCTGATCATTTATGCTGAAAAACGATTAGCGACACATGAGAAACACCTTACCAAGGTTTTGAGGAGAAAGCAGTGAAAAAGATGTACAAATTATTAGCGTGCCTGGTGATCGCTTCGGGCGTTATCAGCGTGCAATCCGTTGCCTCTGCGCAGACCGCCAAGGCCAAGCCAGCCGCCAAAGCCAAGACCGCCAAGCAGGCTGCAGCGCCCGCGGTCCAGGATGAAGACGACATGGAACCCGACGTCGGCCAAAGCAAGACTTTCGACTACAAATGCGAACTCGGCAATTCCCTGACGCTCTACACCAACGTCGACGATGACAAACACGCCGCGTTGCGCTGGAAGAAGCGCCTGTACCGCATGACCCGCATTGAAACCACCACCGGCGCCCATCGTTTTGAAAACAAGAAGGCTGGCCTGGTCTGGATCGGCATTCCGGCCAAGGGCTTGCTGCTGGACTCCATCCGCGGCCAGCAACTGGCCAACGAATGCAAGACCCCTGAGCCTGCCGTAGCGCCGACCGAGGCCGCCGTCACGACCGCGACCCAAGCGCCGGCAACCAAGTAAGCCGGCAGCGGTCAGCAAACAGGATTTGGCAGTCAAGATTTAGTATTTCCAGTTTCATAGTTTGCAGTAAGCATGTTTTTCGATCATCGTTTTGTATAATAAGGAACAGCCATGAGCCAAGATGCATTTAAAACCCTGAAAGATTTCAAGATTTCAGATACAAAAACAGGCAAGTTCTATTCTTTGCCTGCGCTGGAAAAAAAACTGGGCATCAACATTTCTCGTTTGCCAGTTTCCATTCGTATCGTGCTGGAATCCGTCCTGCGTAACTGCGACGGCAAAAAAGTCACCGAAGAACATGTCAAGCAATTAGCCAACTGGGGCGCAACTGCCGCCCGTACCGACGAGATTCCTTTCGTCGTTTCCCGCGTCGTGCTGCAAGACTTTACCGGCGTTCCTTTGCTGGCAGATTTGGCCGCAATGCGTAACGTTGCCGCCAAGATGGGTAAAAAACCTAAGAATATCGAACCGCTGGTGCCGGTAGACCTGGTAGTGGACCACTCGGTGCAGATTGACCATTTCCGCGAGAAAAAAGCGCTGGACCTGAACATGAAGCTGGAGTTCTCCCGCAACAATGAACGCTATCAGTTCATGAAATGGGGCATGCAGGCATTTGACACTTTCGGCGTGGTTCCTCCAGGCTTCGGCATCGTGCACCAGGTTAACCTGGAATATCTGGCGCGCGGCGTGCACAAGCTGAAAGACGGCAAGAATGAAGTGTACTACCCTGATACGCTGGTTGGCACAGATTCCCACACCACCATGATCAACGGTATCGGCGTAGTCGGCTGGGGCGTGGGCGGTATCGAGGCGGAAGCCGGCATGCTGGGCCAGCCGGTCTATTTCCTGACACCGGACGTGGTCGGCGTACACCTGACCGGCGCACTGCGCGAAGGCGTCACGGCCACCGATCTGGTATTGACCATCACAGAACTGCTGCGCAAAGCCAAGGTCGTCGGCAAGTTCGTCGAATTCTTCGGCGAAGGCACACGCTCCCTGACGCTGACAGACCGCGCCACCATCGCCAACATGGCGCCTGAATACGGCGCAACCATGGGCTTCTTCCCGGTAGACGAAGCAACCATCGACTACTTCGAAGGCACAGGCCGCACCAAGGCGGAGATCGCCGCGTTTGAAGCCTACTTCAAGGCGCAGAAAATGTTCGGCATCCCTAAGGCCGGCGAGATCGACTACACCACTGAAGTATCGCTGAGCCTGGATACCGTAGCACCGTCGCTGGCCGGCCCTAAGCGTCCGCAAGACCGCATCGAAATCGGCAATGTCCGCGCCACCTTTGCCGACCTGTTCAGCAAGCCTACCGCTGAAAACGGCTTCAACAAGAAAGTGGAAGACCTGGACGCCCAATACGTCAATTCGGACGGCGTTAAAGTCAAAAATGGCGACGTGCTGATCGCTGCCATCACTTCCTGCACCAACACCTCCAATCCTAGCGTCTTGCTGGCAGCCGGCCTGTTGTGCAAGAAAGCGGTGGAAGCCGGCCTGAAAGTCTCGCCGCATATCAAGACCTCGCTGGCGCCTGGATCCCGTGTCGTCACCAAGTACCTGGAAGCGGCCGGCCTGCTGCCCTACATGGAAAAACTCGGCTTCGGCGTGACTGCCTACGGCTGCACGACCTGTATCGGCAATGCCGGCGACCTGACGCCAGCAATGAACGAGGCGATCGTTGCCAACGACATCGTGGCTTCGGCCGTACTGTCCGGCAACCGCAACTTTGAAGCGCGCATCCATCCGAACATCCGTTCCAACTTCCTGGCCTCCCCGCCTTTGGTGGTTGCCTACGCGATCGCCGGCAATATGACGACCGACCTGATGACCCAGCCGGTTGGCCGCGTCAAGGGCAAGGATATCTTCCTGGGCGACATCTGGCCCACCAGCGCCGAGATTTCCAAGCTGATGAAGTTCGCGATGAATTCCAAGACCTTCAAGGAAAACTACGCCGACGTCAAAGGCGCTCCTGGCAAATTGTGGGAAGGCATCAAGGGCGTGGCCGAAGGCCAGGTCTACAACTGGCCCAAGTCTACCTACATCGCTGAGCCGCCGTTCTTCGCCGACTTCACGATGGAGCCTAAAGCTGCCGCTACCGGCATCTCTGGCGCGCGCGCATTGGGCGTATTTGGCGATTCCATCACGACCGACCACATTTCCCCTGCCGGCGCGATCAAGGAATCCAGCCCGGCCGGCAAATGGCTGCAGGAAAACGGCGTCTTGAAAGCCGACTTCAACTCCTACGGTTCACGTCGCGGCAACCATGAAATCATGATGCGCGGCACCTTTGCCAACGTGCGTATCAAGAACCTGATGATCCCGGCCAAACCGGACGGTTCGCGCGTGGAAGGCGGCCTGACGATACACCAGCCTAGCGGCGAAGAAATGTTCATCTACGATGCAGCCATGAAGTATGTGGCCGACGGCGTACCGACCATGATCTTCGGCGGCGAAGAATACGGCACCGGCTCTTCCCGCGACTGGGCCGCCAAAGGGACGCAATTGCTGGGTGTAAAGGCTGTGATCGCGCGCTCGTTTGAACGTATCCACCGCTCCAACCTGGTCGGCATGGGCGTATTACCTTTGCAATTCATCGGTTCCGACAGCGTAGAAAGCCTGGGCATTACCGGCAATGAAAGCTTCGACCTGAAAGGTATCGAGGACGATATCAAGCCGCAACAGGAAGTGACCCTGGTCATCACCCGCGCCAACGGCCAGAAGCAAGACGTCAAAGTATTGCTGCGCATCGATACACCGATAGAAGTGGACTACTACAAGCACGGCGGCATCCTGCCGTTCGTATTGCGCCAATTGCTGGCGGCTTAAGCAAAACCAGACTCAGCCCCTGACACCGGGGCTGATATAGACAAGGGCAGGATTTCGCAAGAAATCCTGCCCTTTTATTTTGTTTGGCCTGGCGCTGCAAGAATGCTGTAAGCCTGCAGCACTAAGCTAGCTTCCAGACTAAGGGCTCGCGCCCCAGTCACGGATTTCAATCAAACCTAGCAAGGAGTTAGCATGTGGAAAATTTTGGCAGCCTTCGTCGTTTTTGCCGGCGCGGCGATGTTTTTCCTGTTCCAGTCGGGCGACAAGATAGATATGCAGGGGGAAGCCGGTCACGGCACGGCGCATGAGTCCTCCGCTCCCGCGGCATCTACCCCCACCGCTCCGGAAGCCGGCAAATAGCCGTTTCCGAAGGGATGCGACATGGTGGATCAAACATGCATACCCTGTGCATGCTGCGGGCTGTCTCGACCGCGCTTCCCTTCAGCGCAGTCTTACTCCCTCCTTAATGCCATCTTGCATTGCAAGGCGATGAGGTGCCGCTGCGCGATGTGAACTTATCCCACCGGTGACAGTCAGATGGAGGGGCTGAAATTCGGTCAACCCCTAAGCTTCGGTAACGATCCTATCTTGATATTGGTAAATTCACCAGGAGTCGCATCATGCACGTTCGCATCTGTCTTGCACTTCTCTTCAATCTAAGCATCATGGTCGGGATGTCTGCCGCACGCGCGCAAACCTCACCTATCGCAGCACCGCAGCAATTTGCCCAACTTGGCGACGTGAAACTTGAAAACCAGACAGTTATCCGCGATTGCGCGATCGGTTACCGCACTCTCGGCCGCCTGAATGCACAGCGTTCCAACGCCATCCTGTTCACTACCTGGCACACCGGTAAAAGTGAGGAAGCGCTGTCCATGTTAGGCACAAAAGCTCTGTTCGATCCCTCGCCCTACTTTGTAGTCATTGTGGATGCGATCGGCAACGGCGTCTCGTGTTCACCCTCCAATAGCCAGACCCAGCACGGCACCGCCTTTCCCACCTTCAGCATTCGCGACATGGTCGAGACTGAACATAAGCTACTGACAGAAAAACTGGGAATTCACCATGTGCATGCCGTGGTGGGTTATTCCATGGGCGGCCTGCAAACCTTCCAGTGGATAGTCAGCCATCCCGGCTTTATGGATGTAGCAATCCCTATCGCCGGCACCCCGCGCCAATCCAGCTACGACTTGTTGCTGTGGCATATCTTGGAAACCGCCATGCTGTCCGACCCGGATTACGCCAACGGCGACTACACACACAATCCCAAGCTGCCGATGTTCCAGCTGGTCTTTGATATGAACGCCACCTCCCCCTCCTACCGCGTCGCCAACACGCCGACCACAGCGTTTGAAAAATATTACCGGGAGACCCAGGCGTCAAGTCCCGACGCGGCCGATGCCAATGATTCGCTCTGGCAAATCCGTGCGATGCTGGGCCAGGACATAGGGGAAGCAGCAGCGGAAGCTGGCAACAAAGCACGATCGCTGGAAAACGCCGCCAAGAAAGTGCGCGCCCGCGTGCACGTCATCGCAGCACGCCAGGACCATCTGGTCAACCCTACCGCCGCGCTCGACTTCGCCAAGCTCATCCATGCCAACACGACGGTATTGGAAGGCAACTGCGGTCACTTCTTTACAGAATGTGATATGGCTATCGCGCGGACTGCAGTCGAAGGAGCGCTAAAGGGCAAGATGTGATACCAAGGAAAAATACCACACCTTAGGAATTCTTTAAGCTGGGAAACGATCTGAAGAACAACCAGTAACAGGATGATCTGGAGACGTGCTGCCACAGCAATTGCTGACTCACAACTGACAAAATGCCCGCTCAATATCTGCAATCAAGTCTTCTGCAGCTTCCAGGCCGATATTGAAGCGCACCAGGTTGCCTTCATATGGCCAGTTTTTTCGCATATGCTTGATGCGGTAAGGCACGCATAAACTGTGCGCACCGCCCCAGCTATACCCTATCTTGAACAGCTTGAGTGAGTCGACAAAACGATCGGTTTGCTCTTCGCTGTATTGCGGATCAAACAAAACCGAAAACAGGCCGCCGGCACCGCTGAAGTCGCGCAGCCAGATATCGTGGCCCGGGCAATCAGGCAACGCCGGGTGCAGCACCTTGGCAATCTCAGACCGGCCCTGCAGCCAAATCGCAATCTTGCGCGCGCCGGCGTCATGCGCATCGAAGCGCAGCTTCAGGCTGGGCAGGTTGCGCAACACCAGATAGGCGTCGTCCATGCCTACACCGAAGCCCAGGCGCATATGCGCTGCCTGCAGGCGGGCGTTCAGGGCCTGGTCTTGCGTGATCACCGCACCCATCAGCACGTCAGAGCCGCCGGACTGGTACTTGGTCAGCGCCTGCATCACGATATCCACGCCGTGCGCAAATGCGGCAAACGCGATGCCGCCGGACCAGGTATTGTCCAACGCGACCAGCACGCCTTGGGCGTGCGCCGCGGCACAAATGGCAGGAATATCCGGTACTTCCATCGACACCGAGCCCGGGGCCTCGGCCCAGATCAGGCGGGTATTGGGCTGTATCAATTCTGCGATGGCGCCGCCGACCAGGGGATCGTAATAGCGCGCGCTGATGCCAAAGCTGCGGGCCAGCCAGTCGCCCAGCTCGCGATTCGGGTTGTACACATTGTCGGGCAAGAGGACGTCGTCACCGGCTTGCAACAGTGCGAAATCCACCATGGCAATCGCTGCCAGGCCGCTCGGCGCCAGCAGGCAATAGCTGCCCTGCTCTATCTCTGCCAGCCGGGCTTCCAGCGTGAAGCTGGTGGGGGTGCCATGCAAGCCATAGGTATAGGCCGATTTGTCCTGCCAGTCGCGCGAGCGCATCGCCGCGACATTGTCGAATATCACGGTGGATGCATGGTGCACTGCTGTTTGCAGCGCGCCAAAGCCCTGCGGTGCAGAATATCCGCTATGAACGAGGGAGGTATTGAGATGGAGTTTGTCTGTCATAGCCTGGATGAGATAGAGTGGGCACAATTGCCATGCGACCGCATGGCAATGTTCTATCGGCTATGGTAACAGGCCAGGCTAAGGCTTGCAGCTAGGGCGCAGATTTTTTGGAACTACGGGCGGCCTTGACAGGCAGGGCAACCGCAGTTTGAATTTCCAGTATAAATTCTTTGCTGATCGAGCCGTCGTCCGACACCCAGCTGCCGCGCAGGGTCTTGCCATCCAGCTTGCCGTCCCACTGGCCCGAGACGTCGACGCCGTCTTCCGACTCTTCCATGGTCAGGGCCTTACCGGAGACTTCGCCCGCCAGCAAGATTTTATTGCCCCTGCCAAAGACGAAGTACTCGCCTTCGACGCTGTCGGCGTCTTCCACTTTAGGCTGCAGGCGCATCTGTACCGTGTCGTTGCCGAGTTTGCCGCGCAACACCACAGGATGGGAAAACAGCGATGCAGGCAATGGCGCGGAAGCGCTTTGCTGCGCATATACCGCGAACGAAGGTGCGACCATCAGCGCGGCCGTCAGCGCGAGCGCCGCCAGCCCCCGGTACAACAATGATAGTGAACCAGTCACGCGATCAGGCTGGCGTGAACGCATCAATTCGCGTCGCCCCACAAGTCGTGCGCATCGGCTGCAGTGATGGTGACGTCGACAAACTCGCCGACCTTCAATTTCCGGTTCGGCTCGTAAGGCGGCTTGACATAGACCACGCCGTCGATCTCCGGCGCATCGGCAAACGAGCGCCCTACACCGCCGCTGCGATCCAGTTCGTCGATCAATACGCGCATGGTCTTGCCTATCTTGGCTTGCAGGCGTTTTTTGGAGATTCCCTCCTGCAATTCCATCACGCGGCGGCGGCGGTCTTCGCGCACTTCTTCCGGCACCGGATTTTCCAGCTCATTGGCGGTTGCACCTTCCACCGGGGAATAGGCGAAGCAGCCCAGCCTGTCGATCTCCGCTTCCTTCAGGAAGTCCAGCAGGTACTCGAATTCCTCTTCCGTTTCGCCAGGGAAACCAGCGATGAAGGTCGAGCGTATCGTGATGTCTGGACACATTGCACGCCAGGCGCGGATGCGCTCTATATTTTTTTCCCCGCTAGCCGGACGCTTCATGCGCTTCAGCACCGCAGGATGCGCATGCTGCAGCGGCACATCCAGGTAGGGCAGCACGTTGCCATCCATCATGGGAATGATCTGGTCCACGTGCGGATACGGATACACGTAGTGCAGACGCACCCAGGCGCCGTATTGTTTGGCCAGCGCACCCAGCGCCTCTACCAGTTGCGTCATATGGGTCTTGACCGGCTTGCCGTTCCAGAAGCCCATGCGGAATTTGATGTCGACGCCATAGGCGCTGGTATCTTGCGAGATCACCAGCAATTCCTTGACGCCGGCCTTGAACAGGTTTTCCGCTTCCAGCATGACGTCGGCAATCGGGCGCGATACCAGGTCGCCGCGCATGGACGGGATGATGCAAAAACTGCAGCGATGGTTGCAGCCTTCGGAAATTTTCAGGTAGGCATAGTGCTTGGGCGTCAGCTTCACGCCTTGCGCCGGCACCAGGTCGATGAAGGGTTCGTGCGGCTTGGGCAGGTGCAGGTGCACCGCGTCCATCACCTCGCCCAGCGCATGCGGTCCGGTCACGGCCAGTACCTTGGGGTGCACCGACATGATGATGTCGTTGCCGCTCGCATCTTTTTTAGCACCCAGGCAACCGGTCACGATGACCTTGCCGTTTTCGCTGAGTGCCTCGCCGATGGCGTCCAGCGATTCCTGCACCGCCGCATCGATGAAACCACAGGTGTTAACAATGACCAGGTCGGCGCCGTCATAGGATTTGGCGGTGTCGTAACCCTCTGCACGCAATTGCGTCAGGATCTGTTCAGAGTCGACCAAAGCCTTCGGGCAGCCCAGAGAGACGAAACCTACTTTAGGATTGGCGGCAGCGCCCGGTCTTGTTATTTGTTCAATAGACATAAAAAAGGGGTACAAAGCGGATAAACGAATCCGCTATTGTACCCCTTTCATGTTCATCATTGACTGGGGACTGCCCAATAATTAGGCAGAATCACCGCTATTGTCTGCTGATTATTGCTTATTTGTTCTTATCTTCAGGAACAAACGGGAAAACACCGAAAATATTCTTGGTCTGGCTCTGCATCTGTTCCTGCATTTGCACAAACAGGTTTTTGCTCTGTTCGATGTAATTACCCATCATGCCCTGCATCATCGGTCCCTGCACACTCATGAACTGGGCCCACATTTCCGGGCTGAAAGGCTTGCCTTCATAGACGCCCTTGGAGTTTTCAGCCAATTTATTCTGGATATCAATAAAGGCCTGGATGTTTTTTTCCAGGTAAGAACCCATCATGCCCTGCATTGCATGCCCGTAGTAGCGGATGATCTGGGACAAGGCCACGCTGGAGAACATGGGCGCCCCGCCCGCTTCTTCTTCCAGGATGATTTGCAACAGGATGCTGCGCGTTAAATCTTCATTGGTCTTGGCGTCGATGACAGCAAAATCATCATTCTCCAAAACGAATTGCTTCACATCGACCAAAGTAATATAGCTACTAGTCTGCGTATCGTATAAACGGCGATTCGGATATTTCTTGATCAGGTGCTGTGTCGTTTTCTTTACACTATTCATCGAATTCTCAATTA
>JAZJYH010000048.1:0-75352 GCA_040390485.1 Pseudomonadota bacterium | reverse complement strand
CCCAGGGCTATCTGTTTGCCAAACCCATGACCAGGGATGATTTGCATAGCTGGCTGGCCCAGACCATGCTTGACTGAGTCCATCCCGGGCGATGGAGCCGAGGCGCCACACTGCAAAGTGGGCGCCTTCTTTATTTCCGGGCGCACAGGCTTTCAAGCCGGAACAGCCAAGCCAGGCAACAGCACAATTCATTACGGGGTATATTAGTTGTTGAATATATCAATCGAAGCATTTGCTGTCAGAATCATTGCCTGATAGATAAAATATTGTTTCCACTTTTCATCGGATGAACCCCATGAGCACTCAACTGAACACTGAACATTTCTGGATGCCATTCAGCGCCAACCGGCAGTTCAAATCCAAACCGCGCCTGATGGTCGCGGCCGAAGGCATGCACTACACCACCGATGACGGCCGCAAGATACTGGACGGCACCGCTGGCTTATGGTGCGTGAATGCGGGGCATGGCCATCCGAAAATTGTCAGCGCCATCCAGCAACAGGCGGCGAAAATGGATTTTGCGCCGACCTTCCAGATGGGCCATCCGTTGGCATTTGAAGCGGCCACTGCCCTGGCCTCGATTGCGCCTCCGAGCTTGAACCGCGTGTTCTTTTGCAATGACGGTTCCGAGGGCGTGGACACCGCCCTGAAAATCGCACTGGCCTATCACCGCGTACGCGGGGACGGCATGCGCCACCGGCTGATAGGCCGCGAGCGCGGCTATCACGGGGTCGGTTTCGGCGGCATCTCGGTCGGCGGCATCGCCGGCAACCGCAAACATTTCGGCCCTGCGCTGCCCGCCGTGGACCATCTGCGCCATCCGCTGAATATCGCCAGGAACGCCTATAGCCGCGGCCTGCCGGAACACGGTGCGGAACTGGCGGATGAACTGGAGCAGCGCTTGCTGGCGCTGCATGACCCGGCGACCGTGGCTGCGGTGATCGTCGAACCGCTGCAGGGATCGACCGGCGTGATCCTGCCGCCCAAGGGCTATCTGCAAAAGCTGCGCGGCATCTGTGACAAATACGGCATCCTGTTGATTTTTGATGAAGTGATTACCGGCTTTGGACGTCTGGGCAGCGCCTTTGCGGCCGACCACTTTGACGTGATACCCGACATGATCGTTTGCGCCAAAGGCCTGACCAATGCAGCAGTGCCGATGGGGGCCGTGATCGTCAAGCAGGAAATCCACGATGCCTTCATGTCGGCCGCGCCGGAGAATACGATAGAGTTCTTCCACGGCTACACCTATACCGCGCACCCTCTCGCTTGCGCGGCGGCAATTGCGACGCTGGAGGTGTACAAGGAGCAGAAATTATTTGCGCGCGCCGCTGAAATGTCACCCTATTTTGAAGATGCGGCGCATAGCCTGAAGGGCCTGCCTTTCGTCAAGGATATCCGTAACCTGGGGCTGGTCTGCGGCATAGAACTGGAGAGCGCTGCCGGCAAGCCGGGCACCCGTGCTTTCGACGTGTTCCTGAAGTGCTTCTGGGAACAGGGCGTGCTGATACGCACTACCGGCGACATCATCGCCTTGTCGCCGCCCTTGATCATAGACAAGTCGCAAATCGACCAATTGTTTGGCTCCATCGCCAATGTGCTGAAAGCGCAATAAGAAAGCCAGCTTGGCTGGCCGTGCTCCCCGATGCAATATCCGGGAGCACGGCCAAGCCTTCAAAACCTTTCGTAGCCGAGCAAATAGCGCCACTGTCCCACCGCCAAACCCGCCATCGGCACGCGGCCGATGCGGATGCGCTTGATTGCCACTACCGTCAAGCCGACCTTTTCACACATATGCTGTATCAGCCCTGGCGGCGGCGTCTTCAAGGCAAAGCGCAGCCGGGTTTCATTTTGCCAGCTGACCTTGATGGGCGGCAGCGGCTTGCCGTTGAAACTGAGTCCGTGGTTTAGCAAGGCCAGCCCGTCCGGCTGCAAGCTGCCGGAAACCTCCACGATATATTCGTATTCAACCTTGCTCGCGTCATCGACCAACTTGCGCGCCACATGCCAGTCCTGGGTAAAGACCTGCAAGCCGCTGGCCATAGACTCCAACTTGTCCACCGGTTTCAAAGCGACCAGGTGCCGCTTCAGGAAACGCAAGCCGGACCGGTCATCCGGCGCCAGATGCTCAGCGATGATCAATCCCGCTGAGGCAGCGGCGCCATCGGCACCGGGCATGCCGCCCACACCCGCCGGTTTATGCAGCAGGATAGTGACGGACTCTATGTCTTGCAGACTGGCGCCCGGCAACAGTTCCACTCTCTGTGCCGCCGCCACCCTGAAGCCAGGCTCTTCGACGACGATGCCGTCGACCAGCACCCAGCCGCCTTCTATGTATTGCTCAGCCTCGCGCCGTGAGCAAGCCAGGGAAAGGGCGAGGTGTTTTGCGAGGCGTGAACTGTCTGACATGATGTGGGCGTGAAAGGTGAATGAGCGGCAAGCAAAGCCGGCCGGCACTGCGGATGATACAGGAGCGCGGTTCAGGAAAACAGGCTAATCGTCTTCCCTGAGCGCCAGCAATTCATTGAACACCAGGGCTGCCAGCACCACCGCACCGCCTACCAGGGTTTCCTGCGCCGGCACTTCGCCAGCTCCCAGCCAGGCCCAGATCGGTCCCAGCAACACTTCCAGCAGGGCCAGCAAGGAAATTTCAGGCGCGGACAAGGTCCGGGAAGCGCTGACCATCAGCATGCAGGGAAAACCCAGTTGCAGCACCCCGAGCACCGCCAGGATCGCCATATCATGCACTGACGCCTGCAAGGGCAAGGTCAGCGGTAGCATCAAGGCTGCCGAGATGACGCCGCCTATCAAGACTGCAGGAATCAGGTCGACTGCCTGGCCTGCCTTTTTCAGGGTGATCACATTCACCGACGCCGCGACCGGTATGCCGATCGCGATCAGCATACCTGCCAGCCCCGTGGCGTCCACGCTGGACATGCCGCCGGCAAACATCCACAGCATGCCGGCCAGGGCCACCGCAATGGCCAGCCAGGTACGCAGCACGATCTTCTGGTGCAGGACTACCCATGCCAGCAGTGCAGTCAGCAGCGGTGACACGCTCATCACGATCAGCGTATTGGCCACGGTGGTCATGGTCAGCGCGATCATGAAACAGCAAAACATCACTGCCCACATGACGCCAGAAATTAGGCCAAACCTCCCTACCGACGCCAGTTTCCTGATTGCTTGCGATTTGTGCTGCCATAGCATGGCCAGCGCAACAAATAGCGCCGCAAACAGGCTGCGCCAGAATGTCACCTCGAAACTGCGGGCGACATCCAGATGGCGCGTCAGCACCCCTGCAATACTCCACAGGCTGGCGGCAGAAATCATCAGGAAAAGGGCCTTGCGATGGGAAGCTCTGGATGTCATCTGTTTTTGTAATTGTCTATTTTTTAGTTTTCAGAAAAACAAAAACCCGTTTAACTTTGCCATAGCAAGGCAGAGCAAAACGGGTTTCATTTCTCTTACCGGACGGCTAGAAATTCTTAGCATCCGGTAGCGACTTACCTATTACGCGGCGTCGCGCGAGGCTTTTTTACGCTCGTGCTCCTTCAGGAAGCGCTTGCGCAGACGAATGCTCTTAGGCGTAATTTCTACCAGCTCGTCGTCGTCAATAAATTCAACCGCGTATTCCAGCGACATCTGGATAGGTGGCACCAGGCGCACCGCCTCATCCGTACCGGAAGAGCGCACGTTGGTCAATTGCTTGCCCTTGATAGGGTTTACCACCAGGTCATTGTCACGGGAATGGATACCGATGATCATGCCTTCATACACTGGATCATTGTGGCTGACGAACATACGGCCGCGATCTTGCAGTTTCCAGATAGCGTAGGCAACCGCCGCGCCGTCATCCTGGGAGATCAGCACGCCATTGCGGCGACCGCCGAGCTCGCCCTTGGAATTATCCACCGGAGCGTATTCGTCGAAAATGTGGCTCATCAAGCCGGTACCGCGGGTCAATGTCATGAACTCGCCTTGGAAGCCGATCAGGCCACGTGCAGGGATACGGTATTCCAGACGTACACGTCCTTTGCCGTCCGGTTGCATGTCTTGCAGATCGCCGCGACGACGGCCCAACTCTTCCATCACACCGCCCTGGTTGACTTCTTCTACGTCGATCGACAGCATTTCAAACGGCTCGTGACGCACGCCATCCACCATCTTGAAGACCACGCGCGGACGAGAAACCGCCAGCTCGTAACCTTCACGACGCATGTTTTCGATCAGGATAGTCAGGTGCAACTCGCCGCGGCCGGAAACTTCAAACGTGGTGTCATCACCGGTATCGGTAACGCGCAAAGCCACGTTGGCTTTCAATTCACGATCCAGGCGATCGCGGATCTGACGGCTGGTCACGAACTTGCCTTCGCGGCCGGCCAATGGGGAGTTGTTGACCATGAAGTTCATGTTCAAGGTAGGCTCGTCCACTTTCAGCATAGGCAAGGCATCAGGAGTATCAACTGCGCATACGGTGGTGCCGATGCCCAGTTCTTCAATACCGTTGATCAAGACGATGTCGCCGGCAACGGCTTCATCTACCAGTACGCGCTCCAGGCCTTTGAAGTTCAATACCTGATTGATACGCGCCTTGCGTGGCGTGCTGTCAGGACCGTCCATGATGATCACGTCCTGCAATGCCTTGACGCGACCACGGGTGATGCGGCCGATACCGATCTTGCCGACGTAGGAGTTGTAATCCAGCGAGGAAATTTGCAATTGCAAAGGACCGTCAGGATCATCCTCACGCACAGGAACGTGCTGCAATACTGCGTCGAACAAAGGATCCATGTCGCCGCCGCGCGCTTCCGGATCCAGGCTGGCGTAACCGTTTAGCGCGGACGCATAAACTACCGGGAAATCCAGCTGTTCGTCAGACGCACCCAATTTGTCGAACAATTCAAAAGTCTGGTTCACTACCCATTCAGTACGCGCGCTTGGACGATCAACCTTGTTCACAACCACGATAGGCTTCAGGCCCAGGGCCAAAGCTTTACGTGTCACAAAGCGGGTTTGCGGCATAGGGCCGTCAACCGCATCGACCAGCAACAATACGCTGTCCACCATGGACAATACGCGCTCAACCTCGCCGCCGAAGTCAGCATGGCCCGGGGTATCAACGATGTTGATATGCGTGCCGTTGTATTCAACCGCGCAGTTCTTCGCCAAAATCGTAATGCCGCGTTCTTTTTCCAGATCGTTGGAATCCATGACACGGGTATCCACTTGCTGGTTCTCACGGAAGGTGCCGGACTGACGCAGCAACTGGTCAACCAGGGTAGTTTTGCCGTGATCGACGTGGGCGATAATGGCGATGTTACGTATAGCGCGTTTTATATTTGACATGATAGCGATAGAGAGGGGGTGATTCAGATAACCTCGAATTATAGCATGCTGCGATGCAAGAAATCTAAAACATCAATAACTTCAATGAGTTACTTGTATTCTAGTATCTATAATTGCCAATTTCGGTATATCAGGGAGAAAACTTACGAAGTTTGCACTGTGGCAATCAATCTTTCCGGGGCCAGGATGTCGTATTCCTGCAATTGCGCAGATCCCAACAGTTGCCCGTCAGACTCGCGATATACGCGCACCCGACCCGGCTGCCCCGGCAATTGCAGCGCTTCCTTGGCCAATGCCAGGCGCTGCCCCTGCAAAAAGCGTTTTGCCAAAACATCGTCCAGATCAATTTTAGGGAAACTGGACAACAGAGCATCCACCGGCGCCAGCAAAGGCAAACGCTGCTGCTCCGGCAATTCACCCAGGGCATCGAGCGTAATCGATTCCGACAAGACCAGATGGCCGACCTGGGTGCGGCGCAATGCCTGCAAATGGGCGCCGCATCCCAATGCATTGCCTATGTCCTCGCCCAGCACGCGGATATAGGTGCCCTTGCTGCAGCGTACATTCAGCGTCAGGAAAGGCGCTTCGTAGCTGATAAATTCCAGCATGTGTATCGTGACGGCGCGCGCTTCGCGCTCTAACGTCACGCCGGCCCTTGCATACTCATACAAGGGCTTGCCGTCGCGTTTCAATGCGGAGTACATGGGCGGCACCTGCAGTATCTCGCCAAGGAATTGCTTTAACACCGCCTGGATTTCATCCACGGTCGCCGTCACCGGCTTGTTTTCAATGACTTCGCCTTCGGTGTCGCCGGTAGTGGTCGCAATGCCCAGATGCACGACCGTTTGATAAGTCTTGTCGGCTTCCAGCAAATCCTGGGAAAACTTGGTGGCTTCGCCGAAGCATAAGGGCAGCAAGCCGGTCGCAAAAGGATCGAGCGTGCCTGTATGTCCCGCCTTTTGCGCATTGAACAGGCGCTTGGCCTTGATCAAGGCGTCGTTGCTGGACAGGCCCACAGGCTTATCCAGCAGCAATACGCCGTGCACGGGAACGCGAATTCTTTTGTTAACCGGAGATGTCATTTCAATTTGAGTAATAGCGGGCGGGCAGTTAGTGTCCCGCCCCGGCTATGAATCAGTCTTCGTCAGCGTCTTTGGCGCGACTTGCATTGGCTTCATCAATCAGCTTGGACATCGCGATACCGCGCATGGTCGACGTATCATGGATGAAATGCAACTGAGGGAGGGTATGGATATGCAGACGCAGACCCAACTGGGCGCGCAGGAAACCGGAGGCCTTGGCCAGCGCTTCCACCGTATTCTTGATGGCAGCAGCATCATCGGTAAGCGTAGTGAAATACACTTTTGCGTGCGCATAATCAGGCGTCAACTGGACTTCAGTCATCGTGATCATGCCGACGCGGGGGTCCTTTAACTCGGACCAGATAATTTCCGCCAGGTCACGCTGTATCTGGTCCGCTACACGCAGACCGCGACCGGGGATAGTTTTACTATGTTTTGCCATAAACTTTCATCACACACTATAAACGACGGCTCCCGGCACCTGCCGGGAGCCCGACGAATTACAGCGTACGCGCTACCTCTTGTACTTCAAATATTTCCAACTGATCACCAATCTGGATATCGTTGTAACCCTTCAAGGACAGACCGCATTCGATACCTGCACGAACTTCTTTTGCGTCGTCTTTGAAACGTTTCAAGGAATCCAGTTCGCCGGTCCAGGTCACCACATTGTTGCGCAACAGGCGTACCGAGGAACCGCGCTTGACCAAACCTTCGAGCACCAGACAGCCGGCAATCGCACCGACTTTGCTGACCAGGAAGACCTGGCGAACTTCGACCATACCCAGGATGTGCTCGCGTTTCTCTGGAGTCAACATGCCTGACAGCGCAGCCTTGATTTCGTCTACGGCATCGTAAATGATGTTGTAGTAACGGATATCAACGCCATTGGATTCAGCCAGCTTGCGGGCGGATGCATCGGCACGGGTATTAAAGCCGATGATGACCGCCTTGGACGCAACCGCAAGGTTGACGTCCGACTCAGAGATGCCGCCGACTGCTGCATGCACCACTTGTACACGCACTTCGCTGGTGGACAATTTCTGCAAGGACTGCACCAATGCTTCTTGCGAACCCTGGACGTCGGTCTTGACGATGATAGGCAGGTTCTTAAGCTCGCCCTCACCCATCTGTTCAAACATGTTTTCCAGCTTGGCAGCTTGCTGCTTGGCCAGTTTGACGTCGCGGAACTTACCCTGACGGAACAAGGCAATTTCACGCGCCTTGCGCTCATCGGTCATGACCATCACTTCTTCACCTGCCGATGGCACATCGGTCAAGCCCTGGATTTCTACAGGGATAGAAGGTCCGGCTTCCGAAATATTGGCGCCGGTTTCATCCAGCATCGCACGAACACGGCCATAGGAAGAACCTGCCAATACCACGTCGCCGCGCTTCAGCGTACCGGACTGAACCAGTATCGTTGCCACTGCGCCACGGCCCTTGTCCAGACGGGCTTCAACCACCAGACCCTTGGCCGGTGCATCTTTCGGCGCTTTCAATTCCAGTACTTCAGCTTGCAGCAACACTTGTTCCAGCAACGCGTCTATGCCTTCGCCTGTCTTTGCCGAAACCGGCACAAATGGCGAGTCGCCGCCGTATTCTTCCGGCACAACGCTTTCCGCGACCAGTTCCTGCTTGACGCGATCCAGGTTGGCGCCCGGCTTATCGATCTTGTTGATCGCTACCACCAGAGGCACGCCCGCTGCTTTCGCATGCGCAATCGCTTCCTTGGTTTGCGGCATCACGCCGTCATCGGCTGCCACTACCAGGATAACGATATCGGTCGCCTTGGCGCCACGGGCACGCATCGCCGTAAAGGCTTCATGGCCCGGGGTATCCAGGAAAGTAATCATGCCGCGCGGCGTTTCCACGTGGTATGCACCGATGTGCTGGGTGATACCACCAGCTTCACCGGAGGCAACCTTGGCACGCCGGATGTAATCCAGCAAGGAAGTCTTACCGTGATCGACGTGACCCATTACCGTCACAACCGGTGCGCGCGGGAAGGATTCGTAATCAGCGTGTTCAGTACCATCCGCCAGCATCGCTTCCGGATCATCCAGTTTTGCAGCGAAAGCCTTATGGCCCATCTCTTCCACCAGGATCAATGCAGTTTCCTGATCCAGTACCTGGTTGATCGTGACCATCTGGCCCAGCTTCATCAATTGCTTGATGACTTCAGATGCTTTGACCGACATCTTGTGCGCCAGCTCGGCGACGGTAATAGTTTCCGGAACGTAGACGTCCTTGACTATCGCCTCTACCGGAGCCTGGAAATTGGATTCGCGGTCGTCATGATGGCTATTGCGACGGCCACCTTTGCCGCTCTTCCAGCCGTCACGGCCGCCAGAAGCGTCGCCGCGGGTTTTGATGCCGCCGCTACCACGTTTCTTATCATCCTGCCATGTGGAGGAAACATTCGCCGACTTGATCGACTTCTTGTCTGCAACAACAGGTTTTTTCTCGTCTTTCTTGTCGGTCGGCTTCTTGTCGGTCGGCTTCTTGTCTGCAGGTTTATGCAGGGTGCCTTCCGCAACCTTCGGCGCAGCCGCAGGCGCTGGCTCAGGAGCCTTCACCGGACGACGCTGCGCATTCATCATTTCCTTGATCTGCGCTACTTCATCGGCAACCTTCTTGCGGGCAACTTCAGTGGCGGCAGCGCGCTCGGCGGCTTCCTTGGCATCCACCGCAGCTTTTTTCTTGGTTTCTTCAGCGGCCAGACGTTTTTTGTCGTCTTCAGGCTGGGCTACCTTCACCTCTGCAGGCTTGGCTTCCACCAGCTTGGCATCTGCGGCCGGCTTGGCTTCTGCCTTATCGCCTTTGGCGGCGGCAGCTTCTGCACGCGCTTTTTCTTCAGCTTCTGCTTCAGCCTTGGCTTCGGCGGCAGCGGCCAGTTCAGCCTCACGCATGGCTTGCGCTTGCGCTTCTTTCTCGGCTTCCAGCTTGGCCAGGTGCGCCTGCTTTTCCAGCAACTCAGCTTCCTGGCGTGCAACCAGCTCCGCTTCGCGGCGGATATCTTCTTCGCTAGGCGCAGCTTCTGCGGCATCGGCGGCAGTTGCCGGACGATGCGCCAGCTCTTCTGCTGTCGGCTCGTCGCGTTTTACAAAAGTACGCTTCTTGCGAACTTCCACTTGTATCGTGCGTGATTTGCCGGTGGCATCAGCCTGCTTGATCTCTGTGGTTTCTTTGCGTGTCAGCGTGATCTTTTTCTTTTCAGCATCGGCAGATACACCGTGCGAACGACGCAAATGATCCAGCAGCCGATCTTTATCTTCTTTCGACAACGAATCGGACGTCGAGCTTTTGCTGACGCCTGCGGCACGCAATTGCGTGAGCAGTAAATCCGCTGACATCTTCAGCTCGGTGGCAAATTGGGCTACATTGTTACTCGCCATTCAGTCCTCTTTTTCTATGTGCGCGTTATGATAATTAAACTCGTTTTTACTACTTGGCTTCTACGAGTTTCCAGGCTTTGGCTAACAACGCCTTGGCCTGTTCATCATATTTAGCGTCGATGAGCTTCATCTCATCATCGGTCACATCTTCAAATGCATTTTTAATCAATTGGCGCGCACGATCAGCCGACAATGCCAAAATCGCTCCAAACTCGTCGTACGCCAGGCCAGCAAACTGCTCCAGCGTTTTGATTCCTGCCAGGCCCAACTTACCGGCTGTCACACGGCTCATGCCTTCAAGGTTGATCAGCGCATCTTCCACGCCTTCCACACCCTCTTCGGAGGCGATCGCTTCGGTCAACAGCGCATCTCTTGCGCGATTGCGCAATTCGTTGACTGTATCTTCGTCAAACGCGTCTATCTCCAGCATTTCGCTGATAGGCACATAGGCAATTTCTTCCAGGCTGGAGAAACCCTCGTCCACCAGGATGTCGGCGACTTCCTGGTCCACGTCCAGTCGCTCCATGAACAAGACGCGAATACCGGCAGTTTCCTGCGCAGCCTTGTTCGCAGATTCTTCTGCGGTCATGATATTGATCTGCCAGCCTGTCAATTCGGCAGCCAGACGTACGTTCTGACCGCTACGGCCAATCGCAATCGCCAGGTTTTCTTCATCGACGACAACGTCCATGCCGTGCTTCTCTTCATCCACCATGATGGAGGAGACATTGGCCGGCGCCAACGCGCCGATCACGAACTGCGCCGGATCTTCCGACCACAAGACGATATCCACGCGTTCGCCGCCCAACTCGCCGGTAACAGCCTGTACGCGCGAACCGCGCATACCGACGCAAGTACCGATAGGGTCGATGCGCTTGTCATTGGTGTACACCGCGATTTTCGCGCGCACGCCGGGATCGCGGGCTGCCGACTTGATCACCAGCGAACCTTGTTCTATCTCCGGCACTTCCAGCTCAAACAATTTCATGATGAACTCAGGCGCGGTACGCGACAGTATCACCTGCGGACCGCGGGCATTGCGGTCTATGCGCAGGATATAGGCACGAACCCGGTCGCCTACGCGCAGGTTTTCCTTGGGGATCATCTGGTCGCGCGGCAAGCGTGCTTCTATCTTGCCGGATTCAACGACCGCCTCACCGCGCTCCATGCGCTTGATGGTGCCAGTCACCAGTGAATCGCCGCGTTCCAGGAAGTCTGCCAGGATCTGCTCGCGTTCCGCATCACGGATGCGCTGCAACACAACCTGCTTGGTATCTTGTGCAAAGCGGCGGCCGAAATCAACTGATTCGATCGCTTCTTCTATGTATTCATCGACTTCGATGTCAGGGATCTGCTCTACTGCTTCGAAGTGCAAAATTTCCTGATCGGGCAATTGCAGGCCAGCGTCATCCGGCACGACATGCCAGCGACGGAAGGATTCGAACTCGCCGGACTCGCGATCAATAGCTACGCGGATATCAACTTCCCCTTCGTAGCGCTTCTTGGTTGCTTGCGCCAATGCATGCTCTAGTGCACCAAAGACGATATCCTTGTCGACGTTTTTTTCACGCGCCAGCACATCAACCAATAACAAAACTTCGCGACTCATGCTTTGCGACTCCTAAAATCCACTTGCGGCACCAAACGTGCCTTATCCACATCGGCGAGCGTAAACTCCAGCATTGCCGCCCCGTCTTTACCTTCAAATTCCAACTTCAGCGTATCGCCCTCAGGCTCATGCAATACACCTTCAAATGTCTTGCGATTCGATGTTCCGGGCATAGGCAGGCGTAGTTTGATAGTTACTTTTTCGCCGACAAAACGCACAAAATCACCGAACTTCTTCAAGGGCCGGTCCAGGCCGGGAGAAGAAATTTCCAGTCGCTCGTAATTTACATTTTCAACCGTCAATACATGGGACAACTGATGACTGACCTTCTCACAGTCTTCGACTGTGATATTGCCCTTCTCGGCATCCTCGGGTAAAAAATCAATATATACCCGGAACAAGCCGCGCTCGGCCTGCTCAAAGTCCACCAGGTCATAACCAGTGCCATTGACGGTTTTCTCTATTAAGTCCAGCAACTGCAAACTATTCTCCAAAAATGCAAATATCGCCATCAAGCCCTAACTGGCGTCACCGGCAAACAACGTACGTGCCCATAACATGCTCAAATCGCTGCGCCAAAAAAAAATGGGCAAAGCCCATCTTTTTAATGCAATGCCACACAAACGACTTATGAACCAATGACGCATTCAATGCAGGCAAAATCTGCTAACTACAAGATTATAAACGATTATTTACTCTATCGCAATGACAAAACATCTCTATCGGGACGATACAACGGACTCCCAAACAAAATTTTCGCCAAAGCCAACAAGCGCCGATAACATTTTCTTTGTATTAACAAAAAATCAGGCGAATATCTTGCAAATAATTCTGGATTGCATCATTTCATCATGCGAAATTTACAAAAAATAAAGCAGAATTCCTCGTTTTATTTACCCCTGGCCCGCCTGCGCTGCGCGATACCTTGGCCAATTGCCTGGCCGCTACCGCGCATCGTGCCACCGCGCCTGTGCGCCGCATCAGGAAAGCCCAGGGCGGTTTGCAAAGGATCGGGCTGGCGGCTGCGTCCTCCACCGCCTGGCTTCTTGTTGCCAAAATCTTTATTGCCCACGTCCCTGTTGCCAAAGTCGCCGCCGCCCCGAGAAACAGGCGCACCGAAAGGCTTGCTATAGGGCTTGTCAAAGGACCGGCCAAATGGGTCGACCGCACGCGCCTTATTGCCGTCCGGCCTGAAGTTGCCGCCCTTGCCTTTGGACGCCGCAGCACCCTGCTTGTCACCGCCGGCTTTTTCCAGGCCGCTGATTTTCAGCAAATCACGTACCGCCGCCTCTTCCATCTCTTCCCAACGGCCGCGCTTCAGGCCTGAAGGCAGGGTCATGGCGCCGTAGCGAGTGCGGATCAGGCGCGATACAGTCAAGCCTATCGCCTCGAACATGCGGCGCACCTCACGATTACGGCCTTCGCCGATAATCACGCGATACCATTTGTTCACACCCTCGCCGCCGCCATCCATGATCTTGGAGAATTGCGCCAAACCGTCTTCCAGCTCAACGCCGCTCAACAGCTTTTGACGCATGCCCTCTTCCAGCTCGCCCAGGGTCCGGACCGCATATTCACGCTCTATGCCGTAGCGAGGATGCATCAGGCGGTTCGCCAGGTCACCGGAGGTGGTAAACAACAGCAAACCTTCGGTGTTGTAATCCAGGCGTCCGACTGCCAGCCATTTGCCGGCCTTCATGGTGGGCAGGCTGTCGAATACCGATGCACGGCCCTCTGGATCGCTGGTACTGACAATCTCGCCCGCCGGCTTGTGGTACACCAATACCCGCGGCGGTTTTTTGCTCACTTTACGCTGTATCAGCTTGCCGTTGATACGCACCTGGTCGGTCGGCAATATGCGCTGGCCGATATGAGCCGGTTCGCCATTGACAGAGACACGGCCGGCAACGATCAGGTCTTCCATGTCGCGACGGGAACCCAGGCCGGCTTCCGCCAATACCTTATGTAATTTTGGCGCATCATCATCTGCAGTCAGGTCGCGCCGCACAGGCTTGGCCTGGCGCGCCTTGCCCGACTTGGCATCGGCTTCTGCATGTGCAGCGTCGAATGCTTCTGAAGTGACGAAAGAAAATACTTCATCGGCGCCGCCGGCGGCAGGGCGCCCGCCCTGGCGCGCGCCCCTGGCTTGCTGCCCGGAACGCTTGTTGCCGGCATTTTGCTGACGGGCTTCAGGATTTTCGCTGCGCGGCGCACGAGGCTCGCGCGGCTCCCTGTCCGCCCTATCCGTACGCTGGCCTGCTTCGCCCTTCTTCCTGGGATTACGCGTACGCGGCTTGCCTGCCTCAACCGCCGCATCAGCAACTATGCCAGCCTCGCCGGAAGCGGACTGGACCTCAGTCGACGCCACTGGCTCAGCGGCTGTGGTCTCGGACTTGGAGCGCGAACGGCGCATATTCCTCGGGCCCCTGACTCCACGCTTGGCCGGCTTGGCAGCCGTATCCCCGCTCGAGGAGGATTCAGGGGCAGTTGCGCCGGCCGTTGCCGTTACGTCGTCTGGATTATTTGAGTTCATCATTTGATTCTATATTGGGCTGGCTAAGCGACGCATCTGCTTCGACTTCCTCTGCCAGGTTGTTAATTGGCGCTTCAATTTCCGCCGCCATCACTACTGAGACGGGGTCGTGAAGGTCTTCATTCTGCGAGCTCATTACAGTTTCGCCTGCAACGTCGCTAACAAGCGCTATCTCGGTTTCAATGAGGGTCGAGTCCTGCTCTTCCTCTACAGCGTCGACGGTTTGCGCCGCACTGCCTTGCTCCAACTCTTGTTTTGCTTCCTGTTCTGCTGAGGGTTCGGCAAGCGGCTCTCCCGCCTGCGCCACCAGTTGCTCCGCTTGCTCCATGTCTGTTGCCGGCTGGTGTGCCACGCTCTCAGCATCTGTTGCGGCACTGTCTTCAGCGACCGGCACCTGGACAGCATTGGCAAACATGCCATCTTCCAGCGCATCGAGCTCGGGCGCTTCCGCACCGGCAACATTTTCCTTGCTGACTTGTTGCAATGGCGGCAACTGATCGAGTGAAGCCAGGCCCAGGTCATCCAGGAATTGCTTGGTAGTCGCAAACAAGGCCGGCCGGCCGGGTACATCCCTATGGCCTATGGTCTCTATCCAGCCGCGATCTTCCAGCGTTTTAACCATTTGCGAATTCACCGTGACGCCACGGATTTCTTCGATATCGCCGCGCGTTACCGGCTGCCGGTAGGCAATGATGGCCAGCGTTTCCAGCGTGGCGCGCGAATATTTCGGCGGCTTTTCCGGATTCAGCCTGTCTATATAGGACCGCATCTCGGGCCGGCTCTGGAAGCGCCAGCCGGTAGACAGACCGACCAGCTCTATGCCCTTGTCAGACCAATCGCCGCGCAATTGCTCCAGCATCGATTTAATGGTGTCCGCACCGACAATATCGCTTTGATCATCACTGTCGAGAAACAGTTTTTTCATCGTATTGATGGTAAGCGGCTCATGCGCGCATAGCAACGCAGTTTCGAGGACTCGCTTGGCCTCAGCAGTATTCATGCAAACTCTTTAGTTTATAAGCAGAACGTAAGCATTGAATGAAGCTAGCAAATAGCCCCAGAAAATACCAATGCTGTTATTTTTCACTGTATTCGCCATCAATGGTGCAATGGCGTACCGCCAGCGTGTGCCACTTAGGCAATATTGGATCAATACCGTCTTCCCTCACCGGCAGACTGAAATGATAATAACCATGTCAGTCGCGGGGACAGCAGATCAATTTAGTAGACACTGGATTGTAGTCCAGATTTTCTATTCTGATCAAAAAATAATGGTACAGCTAATAAAAAAGCCACGCATTACGTGGCTTTTTTATTATAACTGGTTGCGGGGGCGCGCACCGTACATTGTAGACAGCGCATCCTCATTGCAGACCGAGCGATGGTTCCCAATCTGTACGCAGACAAAGCCTAGAGAGTAGGCCACCCCTCCCAGAAACACATCCCCACCGTAATTCAAGTGAGGCCGCGAGGATATCACGGCCAGGGACTTTGCGCACGTATAAACCGCGCAAAATCTAAAATAAAGTACCCCTCGGGAAAATGGTAACTTCGGTAACCTGCGCTCACAAAATCAGCGAAAACGTAAGCAGCATGAGGCTTTGCGACCAACAGGCAAAAGGTAACTAAAAGGTAATTTAGGAGTAACTAGGTTACCTCGATAAATAGTAATTTCATTGAAAATATATATCTATTAAAAACAATGACTTACATAAATACTACCTTTTCGGTTACCAAAGATTACCTTTTAGGGGTAACCATATTTATCTATATAAATCAAAGAGTTATAAAACCATTCTCAAACCGGTTACCGGGATTACCTCTTTCCCGAGTCGAACCTAAAAAAGAGAAATCAAATTTCTGACTTCAAAACTCTCAAAAACGGTGAATTGATGCATCAATCTGCATCACATTTCCAAGGCCTTATTGTGGCGCTGAAGCCAATGCTGGCTTGGTTTTACTTATGGATGCAGATTTGAATGAAAAGGACCCAAAGTAGCGCGCAGGCGAGGTGGGGGGATGACTGCGCGCCATCACATGACACCGTCGAATTAGGTCGATCCCAGCTCAGAACTTCAGTTGATAAGGTCGCTACGCTGTCAACAATAGAAGCAATATTGTCGGCAGTATTAAATTTCAGTACTGATAGCACTAAAACATGCCACCTTAATAATTTTCAATTTGACATTAATTTTCAATTTGCTAATTTCTCTACTAGCAGTTATTATTTTATCCATTATTAATTAAGCAATTTTTAAGAAATCTTGAACATCTCAGTTAGACATCGAAAACTTAACGGTAAGCAATGACAACTTCAGACAAAGCACCCGCTTCATCGACGCCTCTGTTTCGCCTAGAAGTCACCGGTTCCCACAGCCAACAATGGCTGGGAGCAATACGTCTGGCCCAACCGATGTCTGCTTGGTTAATTGTTGGCGTGGCCTTCATCGTTGCATGCTCCCTGATTGCCTATATCACCTTAGGCAGCATCACAAAAAAAGCCCGTGTTACCGGCATCATCGTTCCCCGCGGAGGCAGCATCAGTATCACTGCGCCGAACGCAGGCACCCTGGTGCGTAGCCTGGTGCGCGAGGGGGGGACCGTCACCAAAGGTCAGGCCTTGTTTGAATTGTCCACTGAGCGCCAAGGCGATCAGGGCGAGATTACCGCTCTGGTCGGCCAGCAACTATTGGCGCGCCAGCAAAGCCTGGGAAGCGAGCTGCGCATGCGTGTAAATCAAATAAATGAAAAGAAACAGGCGATCAACTCACGCTTGAATAATCTCAGCAATGAAGCGGCACAATTAGACCAAGAAATAGGTCTGGGGCAACGTCGCCAAGCGATGGCGCAAGAAAGCCTCAGCAGGTACCAGACCCTGCAAGCTGGCGGTTATGTCTCTGGCGCGCAAACACAACAAAAGCAAGAAGACTTAATCGATCTCGCGACGCGTCTCTCCGTTCTACAACGCAACAAGCTGCAATTGCAAGCCAACAAGTTGGCCCTACAGTCGGAGTATGCAGATCTGAATAACAGCCTTGCCAACGACCAGGCGCAGTTACAACGGGCACTCGCTAGCCTACAGCAGGAGATCGCAGAAAACGGCAGCCGCAAGACTAGTTTAATCATTGCCAGTCAGGCAGGTGCGATAACGACCATTTCCTATCAAACCGGCCAGTCCGTCAGTGCAGGGCAAGCCTTGGCGACCTTGATTCCATCCACGTCCACAGAACCAGGCCAGGCACCATTCGACTATGCAACACAAGATGGAGCAACGCCCCTCGAAGTACACCTCTATGCTCCCAGCCGCACCGCAGGTTTCGTCGCCAATGGCCAGGCCGTGCTGATTCGCTACCAAGCCTACCCTTATCAAAAATTCGGCCTGCAACGAGGCACTGTGACAGACGTAAGCAAAACACCATTCGCCCCCAATGAACTGCCTCCCAGCCTAGCCAGCACCATCTTGAGCAATGCGCAGCAAAGCGTCTTGGGGTTTAACAGCAATGAGGCTCTGTACCGGATCAAGGTCAAGCTGAATAAGCAGACCATCACTACGTACGGGCAAGCACAGGCGCTGAAACCAGGTATGACCTTAGAGGCGGATGTCTTGCAGGATAATCGCAAGATTTGGGAGTGGATATTGGAACCATTGTTGGCGATCACTCATGCGAGCTAGGAATTAGAACAATAGAAGACTTCGAGCACTGAGCATGGAGGGCAACCCCCATGCCCAGGTCCGAAAACCGTTCAAGGCTATAAAGGCCTAGGACGGGACAACAGCGCCATGCTATATGGCATGGTTAAACCCAACTATGTACAGGAGTGCAAAAAATGCGTTTGATTACAAAAGAAGAATTGGTAGCAGTGGCGGGTGGTGCTTTCTCCGACTTCGAAGACCAGCCCTACTACAACCCAATGGGAGACTATGTTGGACCATTTGGTCAGGCAGACTTACCGGCTACGAGTTCTGAACCGCCGGTTCAAGTAGTAGTGATTACTTCGGAAAGAATGACTCCTGAAGAGAAAGCAGAATTTGATAATCAACAAACTGCGAAAGCAACCATCATCGATAATTGTGCACAAGGATCTCCTGCCTGCATTCCTGGACTATTTACTTTATATCCGAACAATCCTTAAGCCAGTGATTTAAATTAGTGAAACATGTGCAGAAGCCATCACTTGCATGGTTTCTGCATTACGCATCAGACCTATAAAAATAAGATTCTGTATGAATACGAAATTAGCAAAAATATGCTTTATCGCACTTTTCTTTTGCAGTCAGGTTTCTGTCGCGCAAAATACCGCGAATTCAAGGTATATTTGGGTTGGCGACTTGACTTTAAATTCCTTGCATGATTTTAGTGACGCGCTTAAAAATTCCAAAATGGTGACGGCGATTGAGTTTCGGAAATCAAGTGGTGCGGCTGCTTCTGCAGGCATCATTGTGAAAGAAATTGAATCTCAAATCGAAATGAAAAAACTAAAAACTTTTGCACGCGGTCAATGTGCGTCTGCCTGTGCAAACGCTTTTTTACTCGGAGAGGAAAGGACGCTTTTACCTTCGATGGATACGACACCTACGCATTTGATGCTCCATGCCCAAAGAAGTAATCAAACTGGAGAGATTAATTACGGCGCCACAGATCAATTATTTAAGAAGATTGTGGCAAAAAGTAAGGGGAAAATTACCCTTGCATTTTTGGAGAAAATGTATGAAGCGAAGAATTCAGGAGGAGGACTTTATATACTTCGCGAAGCCAAGGCAACGAATGACGGAATAAGTCAAATTTTCTTTTGCACAGGCGAAGAGAAAGAACTTCGCCGCCCATGCGAAGCTATCAAGGGCTTGAAGCCTCAAGATCTAGGAATATCAATCGCTGAGTGACGCGCTGGAACGCTATCATGCATGCCATACTTCAAACAGAATCCAGCGAATGCAGCTTAGCCTGTCTCGCAATGATTGCTTCGTATTACGGCCATCACACCGATCTGGCTGATCTACGCCGTCAATTTTCGATCAGCCTCAAAGGCGCCACACTGGCGCAACTGATGCGCCACGCATCAGCAATGCAATTGTCCTCCCGCCCTTTACGACTAGAACTAGAAGAACTAGATCAATTGCAGACGCCGTGCATCTTGCACTGGAACCTGAATCACTTCGTAGTGTTAAAAAAAGTCCGCAAGAACTGGCAAGGCAAAGTCACTTTGATCCTGCTTGATCCTGCAGTAGGGGAACGTCGTGTTTCCCTGGCGGAGGCGTCAGAGCATTTCACCGGGGTCGCCTGCGAACTCTGTCCCAGCGCTGCCTTTAAGTCCAAGGATGAGCGGAAGAAGATCTCGATCCGCGATCTGACGGGGCATATCTTCGGTTTGCGCCGAGCGGTGGTGCAAGTCATGGTGTTGGCGTTTGCCTTGGAACTATTTGCGATTACTTCACCTTTGTTCAATCAATTTGTCGTGGACGAAGCGATCGTTAGCGGGGATAGGGAATTGCTCACTGTCCTGGTACTGGGTTTCGCCCTGCTAATGGTGACACAAACCGCCATCGGCCTGGCGCGCAGTTGGTTCCTGATGCGCTGGAGCATGGATATCAGCTTCCAGTGGAGCGCGCGCGTATTCGCCCACTTGACACATTTGCCAGTGTCTTTCTTCGAAAAGCGACATTTGGGTGATGTCGTGTCCCGCTTTGGCAGTATAGGGGCAATACAGAATACGCTAACCAGCTTATTTGTCGAAAGCGCCTTGGATGGGCTGATGGCCTTGTTGGCGCTGGGCATGATGCTTTTGTACAGCGTCAGGCTATCTGCCCTGGTGCTGGCGACCGTATTGGTCTATGCGGGCCTGCGCTGGGTATTTTATCAGCCCTTCCGAGAAGCCTCGCAAGAGCGGCTGGTCTTGTCATCCAAAGAAAGCAGCCATTTTCTGGAAACGTTGCGCGCGATTTCGCCGCTCAAGCTGTTTGGGCGGGAAGAAGAAAGACGCGCACGCTGGCTCAACCTGAAGATGGATGTGCAAAACCGTGACATCAAAACCCAGAAATTATCCATCTTGTTCAAAATCACCAACACGACTCTGTTCGGCATCCAGGGCTTAGCCTTGTTTTATATCGGCGCCGGGCAAGTCATGCAAAACGCATTGACGGTGGGCATGCTGATGGCCTTTTCCAGTTATTCCAGCACTTTTTCCGGACGCTTCTTCAGTCTGATTGATTTGGTGGTCAATCTTAAAATGTTGGGCCTGCACAGCGAGCGACTGGCGGACATCGTACTAGAAGAAGCTGAAATAGATGCCATGCAAGAAACCGATTTGGCACGTATCCAACCGACCATCACGCTGAAGAATCTCAAATTTCGTTACGCCGAAGGCGAGCCCTGGGTCTTGAACGAAATTAACCTGATAATCCCTGTTGGACAAAGCATCGCCCTAGTGGGACCCAGCGGTTGCGGCAAAACCACTTTATGCAAAATCCTACTCGGGTTGCTAAATCCTACGGAAGGGGAAGTCCTTATCGATAACATCCCGATCCAGCAACTTGGCCTCAAGGCCTATCGGCAATTGGTTGGCACGGTAATGCAAGACGATGTCTTATTGGCTGGTTCGATTCAAGACAATATCAGTTTCTTTGATGCGCATACCAGCCAGGAACGGGTGCAGCAATGTGCAAGACTAGCAGCGCTGCACGAGGAGATTAGCGCCATGCCGATGGGCTACCAAACTCTGGTCGGCGATATGGGCAGCAGCTTATCAGGCGGTCAAAAGCAACGCCTGCTGCTAGCCAGGGCTTTATATAAAAAACCGAAGATCCTGGCTTTGGATGAGGCAACCAGCCATCTGGATATTGCCAATGAACAGAAAGTCAACCTGGCATTGAGCCATATGCGTCTGACACGCATCATGGTGGCCCACCGACCGGAGACGATCAATGCAGCAGAGCGGGTGGTGACATTACAGGAAGGGAAGGCTGTGGAAACACGGCCCGCGGTAATACGCAGTTCTGAAGAGATTTTGCGCATCGCCTAACCCAACGCTCCATAAATAGGCTAAAGTCCTGTACGTCTCAGCGCCCTCTGCTCCCGCTCAAAATCATCCCGGCAATCCGAATCACAAAACAACCGATCATGCGGCCCCGCCTCATCACAAAACAAACACCTCCCATTCCCAAATAGCCGCTCAGCCTGCCGCACCTTGCGCAGGCTGTTTTGCAACGAGGCCTCAATCAGCCATTCAGATTTATCTACGATATCGCTCATTGCTTGGCGCCCCCTGCCGCTATCCCTAAAACGTATTTATCAAACTTGATCACTTCTTCACCCAGCCAGTTATTTATCTCCTGAAAGCGCGCCTGCAACGGCTCCAGTTCGTTGCGCGCAAACACCAGGGCCGACGGTTCCACGGCGCCGAAGCCGCCCGTATTGTTCGGCATGATGCCCAGCAGTTGCGGCGGCACCCGGTGCGCGGCCAGCATGTCGTCTCGCGTCACGCCCTTGATGTTGAAAAACTCATCCTTGGCCGCCACCTCGGATACCGGCAAAATCTGAATCCCATCCTTCTTGCCGTTCGGCGCATACATGAACACGTTGCGGAAGTTGCCCGGCCCCTTGCTGTTGCGCAGGGCATCGCGCAAGGCGTCCACGTCTTTTTGATTGTTGGCCGGGTCGGTCATGTATAAGATAAAGCCGGCGTGAGAACCGTTCTTGTAATACTTGCGCCGGAACAGCGTCGCCGCCTCGTTCAGCCAGGCAGAGTGCAAGGCGCTCAGGTACTCTGGCAAGCCGTACACTTCCTGGTTGATGTCCGGCTCCATCAGATGGAATAAAGAGCCCTGGGCAAATTCATGCTCGGTTTGCCAGCCGCGCACAAAGAAGTATTGGCTCAAATCAACGGCGCCACGGCGCACATACTTGGACAGCGCGGGTTCCAAACTCAGCACGTTGCCCAGGCGGCTGATGCGCCTTTCAAGATAGGCGTTGCCGAACACCAGATAGTCCAGCGCGAACTTGTTAAAGGCCTCACGCGACAGCAGCCTGTGCGGTATGAAAGTGGATGTCAGCAAGTTGCGCTTGGTATAGATCGCTGTGCTATGGTGGACGCTAGAGCGGAACGACTTCGCCAGGCCATCCCAACTGATAGGCGGCTCATACCAGCGGCCATTCATCCAGCATTCGATATAGTCCAAAATCTCGCTACGGTCTAACACGGCGGTCGGCTCGCCAAAGGTGAATGCCTGCGCATCCGCCGTGGTGGCAACAGCGGTCTGCATCGCCTCCGCTGAGCTGTCTGCTGCATGCCGGTACGCCTTACGGCTGTCTCGCTTCATGATGTAAAAATCTCCATAAATGATTGGGTGCTCTCTGTCTCGCCGTCCAGCGGTTCGTTTGCCAGCGCATGCATGACCGCCCAAGCAAGGTCGGCGTGGCCGGTTTCGTCGTTGCGGCCAGCGTCATAGGTCACGTGCTTGCCGCTGGCGGTGAGTGTCTTTTTGATCGCCATGAAGGCCTGCGCGATGTCCGTCCAGCCGGCGTCGAATTCCAGCCGCTGCTTGCTGATCACGTTTTGCGCTTTCAGCACTAGGCGCGTCTTGACTTCGGGGGAATAGCTGAACGCCGTCGCCTGCGGGAAGAATTTACTGACGATCTGGAACACGCCCACGCCCATCGCCGACGATATTATGTCAGGTGGTGAGTCGGATTCCGACTTGCGTGATAATAGTAATAAACCAACAAACACTAAAAATCATGCGCGCAACCATTTACGCTCGATACAGCACCGATAAACAACGGGAATCGTCCATCGAGGACCAGGCAGGAAGCTGCCGGCGCCTTGCCGAATCACAAAGCTTTGACATCGTTTCAACTCATAGCGATGACGGCATATCAGGAAGTACTCCAGTACAACAACGACCAGGTGGCGCACGGCTCTTAGCCGATGCGCTGGCTGATCGCTTCGACGTCCTGATAGTTGAAAGCCTTGACCGGCTTTCTCGGGACCAGGTGGAACAGGAACGCATCGTGCGGCGCTTGGAGCACAGAGGTGTTTTGATCCTGGGCGTAGCCGATGGCTACGATAGCCGCATGGGCGGCCGCAAGATCATGCGGGGCGTACGCGGGTTGATCAATGAATTATATCTGGACGATTTGCGCCACAAAACCCATCGTGGTCAGTCTGGCCAGGTAGAACGAGGATTCGTTGCCGGCGGAAAGTCATTTGGATACAGGATTGTCAAAACAGACAGTGGCAGTACTTATGAAATCGACGAATCGCAGGCTAGCTGGGTACGCTTTATTTTTGATAAGTATGCGTGCGGCTGGAGTGTGCAGCGCATTGCCGCGGAACTCAACAGGATAGGCGTCCTCTCGCCCCGCGACAGCACTTGGGCGGTCTCTGCCCTCTACGGATGCCCTAAGAAAGGCAGCGGCATTCTCAACAACGAACTTTATGCTGGCCGGTACATCTGGAATCGCTCGCAATGGGTAAAAGACCCGGACTCCGGAAAGCGTCAACGCATCGACAGGCCGCAGGAAGAATGGAAAGTCACAATGCTGCCCGAGCTTCGGATTATCGACGCGGAAACCTGGAAAATAGTGCGCGAGCGCCAGGACGGCCCGAGGGTGCGAGGTGGTCGTGGTTCCGGCTCGCCCGCCCGTACTCTTTTCGGGGGCATGATGAGGTGCCCTTTATGCGGCGGCGCTATGATTGCCGTTAATGCCCGGAGCTATGGCTGCAACACGCGAAAAGATCGTGGCACAGAGATTTGCAAAGGTATCAATATTTCACGAGAGCATGTGGATAGCCGCATGCTGGGTGTTATCGCTGAAGAACTTCTCTCACCGACGGCGCTTCGCGGCTTGGAGGCCCAGATAGAAAAAGTATTGACTGAGCGTAAACATAGCGATGATTGCAATATTGTTGCTGCAAAGTCACGTGTTACAGAATTAGAGGGGGAAATTAAGCGATTGGTCGACGCGATTGCATCAATCGGCATATCCGACGCGCTGAAAGCCAGGCTCACCGCAGCCGAAGCTGAACAAAAACGCCTCCAGTCGGAACTGGATCAGGTTGCAACGCAGTCAGAGCAAGGTCAGAACAAAGAAATTGCATCGCGTATTAAGCGCATCCTGCTCAATTTGCGGAACACCCTGGACAAAGACACTCAGCAAGCCAGAAAAATCATTGGCGACCTGTTTGGAGACATCCAGATAACCAAGGAAGAAGACGGTATCTACGCTGAATACGACAACGCCACCGAGAAATTGTTAATTTCCGGTGGCGCGTATCTTAATTTGGTTGCGGGGGCAGGATTTGAACCTACGACCTTCGGGTTATGAGCCCGACGAGCTGCCAGACTGCTCCACCCCGCGTCTGAAGAATGAAACTATACATGACTTTGCTGCTTTGCGCAAATTGTTTCTAAGATTTGTCCTGCTTAGCCGGCTGCATGAATTTTTTCGCAGCTTCGTTAGCGTGTTGCCTTCGTATGTGTGCTGCAAACACAAAGGCAAACGGGCTCCCTGCAACTGGAAATTTCCTGATGCAGTGATACACTCCCGTATCAGCCCGCAATTCACCAAGCCATGGCTGAAATGGATTCCAGCCCTCTATCGTTTACCTCACACTGATATATGAAATTTTGCTCCGAATGCGCGACACCGGTAATACTGCAAATTCCGGCCGATGACACCCGCGAACGCTACGTCTGCCCTGCGTGCGGCACTATCCATTATCAGAACCCGAAAATGGTGATCGGTTCCATCCCGGTCTGGGAGCAAGACGGCGTGATCAGGGTACTGCTGTGCAAGCGCGCGATAGAGCCGCGTTATGGCTACTGGACCCTGCCGGCCGGCTTTATGGAAAACGACGAAACCACCAGCCAGGCTGCGCAAAGGGAAACCGAAGAAGAGGCCGGCGCCAATATACAGTTGCATGAATTGTTTTCGATACTCAATGTTCCACACGTGCACCAGGTGCATCTGTTCTATCGTGCCACGCTGCTGGACCTCGACTATAAGGCCGGCATAGAAAGCCTGGACGTGCAGCTATTTGCGGAAAAGGACATTCCCTGGGACGACATTGCCTTTCCCACCGTCAGCCATACCCTGAAATTTTTCTTTGCCGACCTGGCCAGGATCAGGGATGGGGTTGGTGGTTACGGCTTGCATGCGCTGGATATTTTCAGACCCATGCGCAGCCCCCTGTAAATTGCAGGACTTCCACACTAGCATCCACCGCGCGAACTGGAGCATGCCTTGATCCCCTGGCTGGAAGTTGACACTCCCTTCCCCGATGTCGCGCTGGCATTAAAGGATGAAGACGGCGCGGCAGGCTTATTGGCCGCAGGCGCGGACTTATCGGCAGATCGCCTGCTGGATGCGTACCGGCACGGCATCTTCCCCTGGTTCTCCGAAGGCCAGCCTATACTATGGTGGTCGACCGATCCGCGCATGGTATTGATGACAGCCGATTTCAAGGTGTCCGACAGCCTGAAAAAAAAACTGAAAAAAATCAACCGCGACCACCACTGGGAAATCCGCTTTGACAGCGCCTTCGAGCGGGTCATGCGGGCATGTGCCGCGCCGCGCAAGGATGGCGCCGGCACCTGGATCTCAGAAGAAATCGTGGCCGGTTATACCGAATTGCATAGTCGCGGTTACGCCCACTCCTCCGAAGTCTGGCTGGATGGTGTCTTGGTAGGCGGAGCCTACGGGGTATGCATAGGGCGCATGTTCTATGGCGAATCGATGTTTGCCCGGGTCACTGACGCGTCCAAGATTGCTTTGGCGCACCTGGTTTATTTCCTCGCAAAGAATGGCGTGAAAATGATAGACTGCCAACAAGAGACCGCGCACCTGGCCTCCCTGGGAGCATCACCGATATCGCGCGCAGAATTTATTGATTGGGTGCAACAAGCTATCGCTGCGCCAGCCATCGCCGATTGGAAGCCCGTGCCATGGCGATGTGACAAATGAGTGACACAAGTGAGTGACAAGTGAGCCAACTCAACGAATTACCGTTTTCCAGCATACAGTTTTATGCAACCGCGCCCTATCCATGCAGCTACCTGGATGGATTGCAGGCCCGTTCGCAAGTCGCCACGCCAGCCCACCTGATCAATGCCGATGCCTATTCCGAACTGGTAAAAAACGGTTTTCGCCGCAGCGGCATCTTTACCTACCGGCCACATTGCGACGGCTGCAATGCCTGTACGCCAGTCAGGGTAAGGGCCAGGGAATTTGTGCCCAACCGCAGCCAGCGCCGCGCAGAAAACCGGCATGCCAGGCTGACCACCAGGATTACCACGCTGGCCTACGTGCATGAGCACTATGTGCTCTACCTGCGCTACCAGAACGCCAGGCACGCCGGCGGCGGCATGGACCATGACAGCCGCGACCAGTATGCGCAATTCCTGCTGCAAAGCCGGGTAAATACCCGCCTGGTGGAATTTCGCGACGAGCACGGCGTGTTGCGCATGGTCAGCATCATCGACGTGCTGAACGACGGCCTGTCGTCGGTCTATACCTTCTACGACCCGGACGATGCCGGCGCTTCCTATGGCACCTACAACGTGCTGTGGCAAATCCGGCAAGCCAGGGAACTGGACCTACCCTACCTGTATCTGGGTTACTGGATCAAGGCCAGTCCGAAGATGGCGTATAAAACCAATTTCAAGCCGCTGGATGCGCTGCAGCTAGGTCAATGGCAGGATTTGCAGGTTTAATTGCAGATGCACCTCATTGCGCTACGCAGGCCGGCACACCTGTCCTGAATCATTTTTCCCCTTTCATTTTTTATTTATGTCCGACAAACTGTTATATGCATTGGCACGTCCCGTCCTGTTTTTCATGGACGCAGAAGACGCCCACCACTTCACACTACCGGCGCTGAGGCGCGCTGCAGCACTCGGCCTGGCCCGGCTGATAGCCAAGCCGGCGGCCGATCCGCGCACCGTGATGGGGATCAGCTTTCCTAACCCGGTCGGCCTGGCGGCGGGCCTGGACAAGGATGGAGCCTATATAGACGGCTTGGCGGCACTGGGTTTCGGCTCGATAGAAATCGGCACCGTCACGCCGCGCGCGCAAGCCGGCAATCCCAAACCGCGCATGTTCCGCCTGCCCGCCGCGAATGCCATCATCAACCGCATGGGCTTCAATAATGGCGGCGTCGACGCCTTTGTGAGCAATGTGCAGGCCTCCCGCTTTTACCAGGACAAGCAAGGCGTGCTGGGCCTGAACATAGGCAAGAATGCGGACACCCCGATAGAAAAAGCCGCGGAAGACTATCTGCACTGCCTGGCCAAGGTTTACCCCTACGCCAGTTATGTCACCGTCAATATCTCTTCGCCGAACACCAAGAACCTGCGCCAGTTGCAGGGCGCCAGCGAACTGGATGCCCTGCTGTCGCAATTGAAGGGGGCACAGCAAAGGCTGGCCGACCAGCACAAGCGCTATGTGCCGATTACGCTGAAGATCGCGCCGGACATCGATAGTGAACAGGTCAAGAATATCGCCGAAGCGCTGCTCAGGCACAAGATAGACGGCGTGATCGCCACCAATACCACGATCACGCGCGATGCCGTCAAGGATATGCAGTACGGCGCCGAAACCGGCGGCCTGTCCGGCGCACCGGTATTTGAACTGTCCAATACCGTGATCAAGGCGCTCAAGGCGGAACTCGGCGACGCCCTGCCCATCATCGGCGTGGGCGGGATCTTGTCCGGCGCAGATGCGGCTGCCAAAATGGCGGCGGGCGCCTCGCTGGTGCAACTGTATTCCGGCCTGATCTACCGCGGCCCGGCCCTGGTCAGGGAGTGCGCTGCAGCCTTGCGCAAATCCAGATAAAGTAGCGCTCATCCTCTAGTCCAACATACACATGCAAACCATCCAACTCGGCACCAGCAATCTGCAAGTCTCCAAAATCTGCCTGGGCACCATGACCTTCGGCCAGCAAAATACCGAAGCCGAAGCGCATAGCCAGCTGGACTATGCGACCGGGCGCGGCATCAACTTCATCGACACCGCCGAGATGTATCCGGTGCAGCCGCGCGCCGAAACCCAGGGTTCAACCGAGAGGTATATAGGCAGCTGGCTGAAAAAATCCGGCAAGCGCGGCGACCTCATCCTGGCGACCAAGGCCGCCGGCCCTTCCCGCGGCTTCGGCTGGATACGCAATGGCAGCACCGACCTGACGCCGGCCAATGTCCGCGCCGCGGTGGAGACCAGCCTGCAAAGGCTGCAAACCGACTACATCGACCTGTACCAATTGCATTGGCCCAGCCGGAACGCGCCCATCTTCGGCCAAAAAATCTTTGACCCTACGCTGGAACACCCTTCGGTCGCGATAGAGGAAACCCTGGGCGCGCTGGACGACATGGTGAAGGCCGGCAAGATACGCCAGATCGGTGTCTCCAATGAAACCTCGTGGGGAGTCAGCGAATTCATCAAACAGTCCGAGAAACAGCATAAGGCGCGTATCGTCTCTATCCAGAATGCCTATCACCTGATGAATCGCAGTTTCGAGCAAGGCCTGGATGAAACCTGCTTCCGCGACCAGGTCAGCCTACTGGCCTACAGTCCGCTGGCCTTCGGCCAGCTCAGCGCGAAATATGTTGACGACGCCAAGGCGCACGGCCGCCTGACCATCTTCCCGCCGACCTGGAGCCCGCGCTATATGCGCCCCAGCGTTTTCGCTGCCACCAAACGCTATGCAGATCTGGCGCGCGCCAACGGCCTGACGCCGGCGCAACTGGCGCTGGCCTGGTGCTATTCGCGCTGGTTCGTCGCCAGCACCATCATAGGCGCGACCAACCTCGATCAATTGCAGGAAAATATCGACGCCTATGATGTAAGCCTGTCCGAGGAAGTCATCACCGCCATCAATGCGATACACGCCGAGACCAACAACCCGGCACAATAAAGCCTACGGCTTGACCGGCCAGGGCAGTGCCTGACGCATTGCCCTGACTCACCAGAGCCGGGCCAGCCTTACTTCTGAACCCTGACGAGCACCGGCACATTGCATAATTCTATGTGCCCGGCAGCGAACTTGTACCAATCCCCGCCGCGATTCCTCTGCGCCTCGACGATGGCCTTGAACATGGGCGTATCGGTGCGTATTACTTCCAGCTTGCTGCGCTCGGATAGCGGCAGGTCGGCGGCGATCCGCATCGCCTTGATCGGCACCTGCTGTTCCGGTTTTTCGTAGAAGCCCAGCTGGCCGCTGCCACGCGGCAGCGAAGACAGCAGTTCCATGCCCTGCATCACCCGTCCCACCAAGGTCACATTGCGGTCCAGGTGGCGCGGTGCATGGCCGGTCACCACATATAATTCCGTGCCGCCACCGCTGTTGGCGTCATTGTCGCGGCCAGCGCCGAGCATGCCGTAACAGTGGGCCAGCCAGGCGCGCCCGGTTTTGGGGTCACGGCCCGCCGGGAAACCGTTCGCATGCCCGACCTGCGGCGCATAGCCGTCCACGTCCGGCAAGCGCGTGAACGGCAGCTTCGCCGGGTAGGGAACGGTGAATTCTTCCGGCAGGTTTTTGCGGGCGGTCTTGATCTCGCGCTTTTCGGTTGGATCACCCCACTGCACTACGTAGTTGTCTTGCGCACGCAGGATCACCAGGCCGTCGAAGTAGGCTTCCCGTACCAGCGCCTTGATATTGCTGACGTGGTTCGGCGCAAAATCGGGTGCCAGCTCTATCACCACTCTGCCTTGCGGCAGCTCCAGATACACGGTGTTGTCAGGGTCCAGCGGGCGCCAGTCGGCCGGAGCAGAGGCCTTGACCAGGTCGGCCATCGTTGGTTTGACAAGCACTCCCTTTGCCAGCGCGGGAGCGCCGGCGCCGGCAGCAACACCGTATAGCGCCAGCGCTGCCATCAGGCTGCGCAAACCGAGGCGGACTTTAAAAGCGTGCATGACGGCGTGCATAATAGCGTGCATAAGTTAGGCTCCTTTTTCTTATAGTGTCATCGTGACTTGTGCGCGATGTTTGTTTATGATGAATACACAACAATAGCCAACGTTACGCGAGCAGGACAAATTTGTCCATACGGCCAACCGCAACAGGAGACCACGATGATGCAAAAACGGCGCATGCTTTTAATACTGGCGCAGGCGGCTCTACTGGCGGCCTGCACCTCCCCGCCCAAATTTGAGTCATCGGCCGGCACCAAACCGGTGGTGATCTTCGTGCATGGCAATGGCGATAGCGCCGCATTATGGCAAACCACGCTGTGGCGCTATGAGTCGAACGGCTGGCCGCGCGACCGCCTGTATGCGATCGACTTCCCGTATCCGCTGGCGCGCGACGAAGACGACAAGGCCCAGCCGGGACGCACGTCCACTAGCGAACAGATGGCCTACCTGCAATCGGAAGTGGACAAGGTGCTCAAGGCCAGCGGCACCGACAAGGTCGTCCTGATTGCCAATTCGCGCGGCGGCAATGCGGTGCGCAACCTGGTGCAGGCAGAATACCAGGCGGGGCCTGCCGCCATCAAGGTGAGCCATGCGATTCTGGGCGGCACGCCGAATCATGGCGTATGGGCGGTCAAGGGCATGCGCGAAGCCAATGAATTTTCCGGCACCGGGCCCTTCCTGACTATGCTGAATGCACCAAAGAATGCAGCGGGCGATGAAGTGAGCGGGCCGGTCAGGTGGATGACGGTACGCTCGGACCATAATGATAAATACGCGCAGCCGGATGGAGTCTGGATAGGCGCCAAAGGTACGCCGACCAATATCAGCTACGCGGGACCGGAATTGAAAGGCGCCAGCAACCTCGTCATTGTCGGCATAGACCACAGGGAGACCTCATATAGTCCTGCTGCCTTCGCCGCCGCGTATCGATTCATTACCGGAAATGCGCCTATCACCACCGGCATCACGCCAGAATCCGATCTCCGCCTGAGCGGCAAGATAAGCGGCCTCGGCGTCGCCTCGAACGATGCAGCCTCGGGCAACTTCGCCAATAACCTGCCACTGCCGGGCGCACGCCTGGAAATCTACGCCGTAAGTTCAAGCCCGGCCCCGGAAGCCGGCGCGCGCATAGGCGCCGCAGCCTATACCAAACAGGTCGGCGACGACGGACTGTGGGGGCCGTTTCAGGCCAAGCCGGGAACCGCCTACGAATTTGTGGTCACAGCGCCGGGCTATGCCACCACCCATATCTATCGCAGCCCCTTCCCCAGGTCCAGCGATCTCATCCACCTGCGCGCCGAGAGGATAGCCGGCAGCGACCAGGACGCGAAAGCCATCGTGACACTGACGCGTCCGCGCGGCTACCTGGATGCGGAGCGCGACAAGATGCTGCTGGATGGAAAAATGCCGCCCGGTTTGCCGCCCTCGGGCGCCGGTTTGTCCAGCAGTAAACTGAAACTATCCAGCAGCGAACAACGCAGCATCAGCGCCGAATTCAATGGCGAACAGATTGCAGGCCGAACCTGGGATGCCGGCCAGGGCCACCTGGTATTTCTGGAAATCAGCCAATGATATGAATAAGGACCTTTGCGCCGTTTAGCGGTCCTTCAGCTTGCTGCATTGCGCATCCTTATACGGGCCGGCAGCTTGTTTCCAGCCCTCGCCGGGGCTGGTCTGCGAACAGACCAGGACACCATTGAGCTTGCTGCGCCATTGATAAAAAGCGGCCGGAGCCGCCGACACGGCGCTGAGCGCCAATGTCAGCGTCACCCCTGCCATTGCAGCGGCAGGGCCGAGTTTCATGCAGTCGCCAGGTCAAACGGCAGTTTGCGCAAGCGCTTGCCGGTCAGCTTGGCGATGGCATTGGCATAGGCCGGGGCCAGCGGCGGCAACCCCGGCTCGCCCATGCCGGAAGGCGGATCTTCAGACGGCACGATGTGTACCGCAACCTTCGGCATCTCGTTCATCCTGGCGACGGTGTAGTCGCTGAAATTCTGCTGTTCCACCACACCGTCCTTCAGCGTAATGGCCGCGCCGGGCAAGGTAGTGCCAAAGCCCATCAAGGCCGCGCCTTGTACCTGCGCTTCTATGCTGAGAGGATTGATGGCGCGATTACAGTGTATGCCGGCCGTCACAGTATGTAATTTTGGCACGCCCTTGGTCACCGAGGCTTCGACCACATAGGCCACCACGGTACCAAAGGATTCGTGTACCGCCACGCCCCAGGCATGCCCTTTTGGCAGCGCCTTTTTGCCGTAGCCCGATTTGCTGACGGCCAGGTCCAGCGCAGCCAGGTGGCGCGGATGCTTGTCGCCGATCAGCTTCTTGCGATAGGCCACCGGATCCATTTTTGCAATTTGCGCGGCCTCGTCTATCAAGGTTTCCATCACAAAACCGGTGTGGGTGGAACCTACCGAACGCCACCACAGCACCGGCACATTGGCTTTCACATTGTGCACTGACAGCTTCAATGGCACTTCATACGGTTCGCCCATGCCCTCCACCATCGTCGAGTCGACGCCGTTCTTGACCATGAAGGCTTCGAAAGGCGTGCCGGTCAGGATCGACTGCCCGACTATGGTATGGTTCCAGGCGATGATATTGCCCTTGCTGTCCAGGCCTATCTCTGCCCGGTGCAAATGCGAAGGACGATAATAGCCACCCTTGATATCATCTTCGCGGCTCCAGATCACTTTCAGCGGGCCGCTCTTGCCGCTGGCGCGATAGGCCTTGGCGATATTGGTCGCTTCTACCAGGTAATCCGAGGTCGGCACCGCCCGCCGGCCAAAACCGCCGCCAGCCATCATCGTGTGCAAAGTAACCTTTTCTACCGGCAAGCCCGAGGTGCGCGCGATCGCCCCCTGGTCCACGGTCTGGAACTGGGTGCCGGCCCATACTGTGCAGGCGTCAGCGCCGAGGTCGATCACGCAGTTCAGTGGTTCCATCGGCGCATGCGCCAGGTAAGGGAACTGGTATTCTGCGGTAATTTTCCTGGCTGCGCCGGCCAGTTTGGAGATGTCGGCGTCTTTCGCTACCACGCCAGGCTGTTTAGCCAGGGCCTTGAAAGCCGCGAATTGCTGCTCGCTGCTGATTTTTTCCAGGCCGCTGGCGTCCCACTTGATTTGCAGCGCCTCGCGCCCCTGCTTGGCCGGCCAGTAGCCGTCGGCGATCACCACCACGCCCTGGCCGCCCCTGTCGGTCGCCACCTGCAATACATCGACCACGCCCGGTATCGCCTTGGCCTTGCTGGCATCGAAGCTGGCGACCTTGGCGCCGAACACCGGCGGCCTGGCCACCACGGCCACCTTCATATTTGGCAGGCTGAAATCGATGCCGAACTGCTGGGTGCCGCTGGACTTGGCGCGCGCATCCAGGCGCGGCGTCGGCTTGCCTATGAATTGAAAATCCTTGGCCTCTTTCAGGCTGACCTTTTCCGGCACCGGCAGCTGCATCGCGGCATTCGCCAGCGAGCCGTAGCTGGCTTTTTGTCCGGCGGGGCCGAGCACCATGCCCTGGGCGGTCTTGCATTGTTCCGGCTTGACTTTCCATTCCTGTGCGGCGGCGGCAATCAGCATCGCGCGCGCCCTGGCGCCAATTTCGCGGTACTGGATATACGAGTGGGCGATGGAACCTGAGCCGCCGGTTATTTGCATGCCGAAAGCCGGATCCTTGTAGGCCTCGCCGGCCGGCGCCAATTCACTGCGTACTTGCGACCAGTCAGCATCGAGCTCTTCTGCCAGCAGCATAGGCAGGCTGGTATGCACGCCCTGGCCGAACTCTAGGCGATTGACGGCGATCGTGACGGTATTATCCGGCGCGATACGCAAGAAGGCATTCGGCGCAGATACCGGCGCCGGCGCCTGCGCATTGGCAAAGCGGTTGCCGCCGGGCAGGTAAAAGCCCAATACCAGGCCGCCGCCGATGACGCCGGAGGCTTTCAGGAAGCGCCGGCGCGACATTGCAGGGGGCGCTGTCAACGCGGGGGCTGAAATACTCATCCATTCTGTACGCATGATCTTGCTCCTTCTTTCGATATCAATGTCACTAGGCCAGAGTCTTGGAAGCGTCCTTGATCGCTGCGCGTATCCTTTGATAGGTACCGCAACGGCAAATATTGCCGCTCATCGCTTCATCAATATCCTTGTCGGAGGGATTCTTGTTGACTTTCAATAGCGCCGTCGCGCTCATCACCTGCCCGCTCTGGCAGTAGCCGCATTGCGGCACGTCATTCTTGACCCAGGCATCCTGCACCGCCTTGCCCACCTTATCTGCGGACATCGCCTCTATCGTGGTGATTTTCTGGCCGACGGCGGCAGAGATAGGGGTAACGCAGGAGCGTATAGGCTGGCCGTTCAGATGCACGGTGCAGGCCCCGCACAAAGCAGCGCCGCAGCCGAACTTGGTTCCCGTCATGTGCAGGCTGTCGCGCAAAGTCCACAAGATGGGCGTGGAAGGATCCACGTCGACCTGGCTGTCGCGACCATTGATATTCAGTGTGACCATCTGCTGCTCCCGTTGGTTTGTTGGCTGGGGATTTGTCGCAAAAATACGCTGTGCAACAACTCCGTTTGTGAATGCTTGGCTAAAACCCGCTGCGCTACTGAAATGACTTACTTCAGGGAGCCGGGGCCGGGCTCCCTATGGGTGGTGAATTTGTAAAAAGAAATATAGCTTATTTTCGGTTCGTGTGCAGATGCTCCAATCAAAACGCGCATATGGATATGCGTTTATATACGTTTTTTTCCCGTCTGCATGCTGTTACCCTTTTTTTCCTCGGGGTATGAGATGCAGGCAGCAGCGCGGCCATATTCCCGCCACCGACTCACACATTGCAGGCAAAACCATGAGCAACGAACTGGCGCAAGCACAGGCAACATTCACAGCAAAATTCCCTTGGCTGGGCGTCCTGCCCGGCTATGCGACGACACAACAGCGAACCCTCAGCAAAGCCTTGGCCGGATTTGTGCTGGCCTGGGCCGTGCTTTTCCTGATCCTGAAATGGCTGCCATTGCCGGTCGGCATGACGGCGAGCGGCAAGGCAACACTGGCGGTCATGGCCTGGGCCGCCATCATCTGGATCTTTGAAGCCTTGCCGGTGGCGGTTTCCGGCTTGCTGATCCCTATGCTGCTAGTGCTGAGCAATGCCATTCCCGGCTTGCCCAAGGCGGCCGCCGGTTTTACCAGCCCGGTCGTATTCCTGTGCCTGGTGGCTTTCCTGTTTTCATCCATCATGCAGGCAGCCGGCCTGGACCGGCGCATCGCGCTGGGAATACTGGACAAGATCAAGGTCAAGACGGTCAATGGGCTGATCTGGGCCATGTTCGGCGTGAATCTGGTGCTGTGTTTCATCGTGCCGGCCGCCAATGCCCGCGCCGCCACCCTGCTGCCGGTAGTCAACGGCCTGACCGGTTTCTTCGGCAATAGCGAACAAGAGCGCAATGCCAAGAAAGCGATCGTGATCCAGACCCTGGTATACGGCTCCATGATCAGTGGCATGTGCATACTGACGGCCCACCTGCCCAACCTGGTGTTGAGCGGGCTGTTCCACAGCGAGCTGAAGCTGGACATTTCTTACCTGACCTGGCTGAAGCTGCAATGGCCGTATCTCGGCATGTTCCTGTTGACGCAATGGTGGGTGCAATACTACTTCCGCACCCGCCGGCTAAGCCTGCCTGGCGGCCAGCAAGCGATACAAGCTGAAAAAGCAGCGCTGCCCAAGGCGGGCAAGCAGGATAAATCCATACTGCTGATTTTCGGCCTGGTTGCCGCGCTGTGGGCCACCGAGCAATGGCATAAATTGCCTACCGACATCGTCGCCCTGCTAGGCCTGGCGGCGATGTTTACGCCCGGATTGCTGCACCTCAAATGGAAAGACATCCAAGACCGCACCATGTGGGGCACGGTGTTCTTGCTGGGCGGGGCCTTGTCCATTTCGTCGGCGATCAGCGGCACCGGGCTGGCGCAATGGCTGGCGGCACAGATACAGGCTATCACGCAAGGCCACCCGTGGTGGGGCATCTTGCTGATCGTGATGCTCGGTACCCATGTGATACGGCTGGGCATGCTGTCGAATGTCGCCGCGGTCACCATGCTGGCTCCGGTGCTGCTGGCGCTGGCGCCCAAACTGGGCTTGCACCCGGTCGCCTTCACGATGCTGGTGGCCGATACCGACAGCTTTGCCTACATCCTGCCGACCCAGATCACCGCCGCCGTGATCGCCTATGGCAGCGGCGCCTTTACTACCGAAGACTACGCCAGGGTAGGCGTAGTGTCGGTATTGATCGCGGTCGCGTACGGCATCATCGTCATGGCCCCCTGGTATGCCTTGCTCGGCCTGCCCCTGTGGAATCCCGCCGCGCCGTGGCCGTTTTGATTTCCTGTTTATGTAGCTACACCTTACGGAGTATTCATGATGAGCGAACGAGACCCTGTCGCAGCCGACAATTATGCGTTGCTGCGCGACCAGCTGGGACTGCACTATGCCCCGCAAGGCCTGTACCTGAAGAACAAACAATTGCCCTTCGTCGGCAGCGTCAGCTGCAGTGTGGAACGCGTGGAAGCCGGCAGCTGGCATGAGATCGTACTCGACTATGAGGTCGGCGCCTCCGGCCTGGCCGACGGCGCCTGGTTCAAGGCGACCTTCAAGTTCTATTCCGACTGGGCCATCTTCCAGACCAGCGATCCGGCTGCCGCCAATTTCGTGACGGCAGAGTACCAGGCCGGTGCGCTGGTGCCCGGACAAAGCCCGGCCAGCGTGCAGTCGCTGAGCGTGCGCTTCGACCAGAAAGGCCACGAAAGGCCGTTCCAGAAGGCGATCATCGTCGATGTGGTGGACGGCTACCTGAATGCCGGCGACCATATCATCATCCGCCTGGGCGACCGGCGCGGCGGCGGCCCCGGCACCCGGGTCCAGACTTTTGTCGAAGACCAGTTCCGCTTCCGTTGCTACGTGGACCCGCTGGGCACTTCGCGCTTCGTGCCGGTGCCGGGCGATATCGTGATCGACGTGGCAGCGGGCGCCCCGGCCCGGCTGCTGGTCAACGGCCCGCGCTTCGCCCGGCCTGACCAGAAGTATGCAGTGCGCCTCTCACTGCAGGACAGATGGGGCAATGCCTGCGCCGCCAACGGCGGAAGCATCCAGCTGCAAGCCTATGCCAGTGACAAGCTGGTGTACGACAAGCGGCATGCCTTGCCGTCGCAGGGCTGGGCCAGCATAGGGGTGCAGGATTTGCCTAGCCATACCGGCTCCCTGCGGCTGGTGGCCGGCGTGCCGGACAGCCGCGATGTCGCACCGGTCACGACACTGATCAGCTTTGACCCGTCCTTCCCTGCGCCGCGCTCCTGGTATGCCGACCTGCATGTGCATGCACATGATACGGTGGGCACCAATAGCCCGGCCTACAATGCCGCCTATGCGCGCGACATAGGCGGTATAGACGTGCTGGGCTATACCGCGAACGACTTTCAGATTACCGATGAAAATTGGCAACTGGGCGTGGCCACGGTGGAAGAATTCAACCAGGCCGGCAAGTTTGTTTGCTATCCGGTACAGGAATGGTGCGGCAGCTCGACCGCCGGCGGCGATCATAATGTCGTGTTCCTGGACGACGGCCAACCGGGCTTCCCGTATAACCAGCGCGGCGAACACAACCGCACCTTCGTCTGGAATGAAGACATGAAGGGCAGCGCGGTCAAGCTGGGGCGCTGGCCGGTGGAGGAATTGTGGGCCGCCTATGTCGGCGCGCCCGAGCAACACCTGATCATGCCGCACGTGGGCGGACGCCGCTACATCCCGGACTGGCACCACCCGGAGCTGGAACGGCTGGTGGAGATTGCCTCCAGCTGGGGGCATTTCGGCTGGCTGTACCAGGACGTGATACAGCGCGGTTACCAGATAGGGGTGGCGGCGTCCGGTGATGAGCACCGCGGCCGCCCCGGCGGCGGTCCGCCAGGCACCCAGGTCCTCGGCGTGCACGGCGGCCTGACCGGCGTGATTGCCGACAGCCTGGACCGGCGCAGCATAGGCCAGGCCTTGCGCGCGCGCCACACCTGGGCCACTACCGGGGAACATACAGCATTGCTGGTGCGCTGCGGCGAGCATATCCAGGGCGATTCCTTTAGCCATCATGGCGACGCCAGGCTGGACTACCGCTTCCTGGGACAAGCCGGCTGGGAAGAGATTGCGGCCTACGACCACAACGGACTGCTATGGCAGCGCAACCTGCATCAGGAACTGGGCTATTCGGACCGACTGATACGCCTGCGCTGGGGCGGCGCGCGCATCCCCGACCGTTACCGCTGGGCGGTATGGAAAGGCAGCATCACGATACGCAACGGCACCATCAACCGCGTGCAGTCGCGCGGCTTCGAGCATAGCGAGGAAGTCTGCTGGCGCTCCGGGCCGACCGAGATCAGCTTTCGCAGCGACACTTATGGCGACGCCGACAGCGTGGAAATTGACCTCAGCAACCTGCGTCATTGCACGATTACCGTACAGGGCACGATAGACAGCTATGTGAAGGTGGGCGATCCACTGAAATGCAATCCCTTCGTGCACCAGCCAGATTTTCACTGGGAGATCAGCGGTGCAGACTTGCTGGATGAAGGTGGATTAAGGCTGGACCTGGGCGGGACCGAACTGTTCCTGGCTCTGGAGCGCCTGACGGACAGGGCCTTGCCGGCCGAACTGGCCGGTTCGCTGAAGGTCGCGGCGGAGAATGCAAACTTCGGCCATCGGCCGGTGTACTTCTTCGGCCGCCAGCGCGACGACAGCAAGGTCTGGTCGTCGGCGACCTTTATCAAGTTTGAGTAGTAGGAAAGGCCTGTCTTGCTGCAAACAGCAAGCAGGCCTTGCCCCTATCACTCTATCAGGCCGCCTGCTGCAGGCGATAAGTCGCCAACTCGTCTATAGTCAGCATCACCAGGTCGTGCTTTTTCGCATAGGCCACGATATCTTCGCCCTTGGACATGCTGCCGTCCGGGTTCATCAATTCGCATAACACCGCTGCAGGCTTCAGGCCGGCCATCATTGCAAGGTCGACCGAACCTTCGGTGTGGCCGCGGCGGCTCAGCACGCCGCCGGGTGCGGCCCTGAGCGGGAACACATGGCCGGGGCGGGCCAAGTCCTGCGGTTGTGCATCGTCGGCGATCGCCGCCATGATGGTAGTGACTCGGTCTGCCGCGGAAACGCCGGTGGTGACACCTTGGACAGCCTCTATCGTCACCGTAAACGCGGTGCCGTAGCGGCTGCCGTTATTGGACACCATCGGCGGCAAATCCAGTTGCTGCAATTTCTCATCGGTCAAGCACAGGCAAACGATGCCGCTGCAATCGCGGATCAGCATGGCCATACTCTCGGTAGAAATTTTTTCGGCGGCGATGATCAGGTCCGCTTCATTTTCGCGGTCAAAATCATCCATCAGCAAGACCGGGCGACCTTCACGCATATCGGACAGCGCGCGTCGCAATCGCTCGGCAAAGATCGGCTGTGCGGTCGAGACTGCGCTTGCGCCATGTTTCGGATGCAAGGGGGTAGAACTGGGGACAGATACTAAGTTGGTCATGATTGAAACGCTCCGGCAAAAATTAGCAAAAGACGTTTCAGGGAAATAGTTTGAATAGCCAGGCGCACGCGACCGCAGCGAAGGAATCGCTGTGGACGTGTGTGCGTGGCACATCTTCTCTCATCCGGACTATGACCGTCGGCCCTGGAATCACACCAGATCTGCTGACCTCGCATCACAAGACGATCAATCCGCGGAGGATTTGAGCGTTTCATGCAACGAGCGCTCGCGGGCTTGTCCAGGCAATTGCCGTGGACTTACCGCCGGTGGGGAATTTCACCCCGCCCTGAAGACGTACTACGTACCGAATTATTCGGCCCGGCAATTATACTAAAAAAGCATTTTCGGCGTTGCCGCCCATTGTTTCCTTACTTTAGGCGGCGATATCTTGTAAAGTAGCCGGCAATCCATGATTACGCTCCAGCCATGCAAAAATTTTGTGTTTCCATCCTCATTTTCCTCTGCCTGTCGAGTGCTGCGGTGCACGCGCAGACCGCCGTGGTCGCCGGTGCCAAGCCGGACGCCAGGCCGCCAAAAATCTGCCTGGCCTTGTCCGGCGGCGGCGCCCGCGGCTTTGCCCACATAGGCGTGTTGAAGACGCTGGAAGCGCTGAACGTGCCCATAGATTGCATCGCCGGCACCAGCATGGGTGCGGTGGTGGGCGGCCTGTATGCGGCCGGCCTGTCCGCCACCGAAATAGAACAGCGGCTGGATGCACTGAAGCTCAATGACGTAGCGCTGGACCGGGTCGATCGGCGGGCGCTGCCGCAACCGCTGCGCGAGGAAGATGAGCAATACCCGCTGGGCGCCACCGTCGGCGTCAGTAACAATGGCGTACGTCTGCCTACCGGCGTCGTGCAGGCAACGCAATTTTTGGAATTGCTGCAGAACTGGACCGCCAAGATACCGTCCAATATCGACTTCGACCGCTTGCCCATCCCCTTTCGCGCGGTGGCCACCGACCTGGAAAACGGCAAGATGGTGGTATTCGACAAAGGTCCCTTGCATACGGCGATCCGCGCCAGCATGGCGGCGCCCGGCGTATTCGCCCCTATCCAGGTCAATGGCCGCATGCTGACCGATGGCGGCCTGGTGCGCAACCTGCCGGTCGACATTGCGCGCAGCATGGGCGCGGATATCGTGATTGCAGTCAATATCGGCACGCCACTACTACCGCGCGACCAATTGCAGACCTTTTTCAATATCAGCCAGCAGATGGTGAACATCCTGACCGAGCAAAACGTGGAAACGCAAAAAGCCAGCCTGCGCAGCACCGATATCCTGATAGAGCCCAATCTGGGCTCCATCTCCTTCATGGATTTCGGCCGCTCGGCGGAAGCTGCCGCAGTGGGACAACAGGCGGCCCAGCAAATCCAGGAAAAACTGCTGGCGCTCAGCCTGCCGCCGCACCTGTATGTGGCCAGGCAGCAGGCCCGCCTGAATCCGCAGCTGCCGACCATACAAATCGGCTTTGTCGATATCGCCAGCAATGGCGCCATTCCGGAAAGCGACATCCGCCGGCAACTGGACATCACTAAAGGCAGCCAGTACAACGCCGAGGAAATCAACCGCAAGCTGGCCATCCTGAATAACTCGCGCGACTATGACAGCATCAACCACGAGCTGGTGCAGCGCGACGGCGAATACGGGGTACGCATCAATGCCAATGGCCGCAATTGGGGGCCGCACTTCCTGCGCTTCGGCCTGGCGCTTTCCAGCGGCCTGGACGGCACCGGCAGCTACCGTTTGCAGATCGGCCATCGCCGCCCCTGGCTGACCGAGGGCGGGCTGGAGTGGCGCAATGACCTGGAAATTGGCAATACGCTGCAGCTGCACTCGGAATTGAGGCAACCGCTGTTTGAGCGCGAAGGCATGTTTGCCGCGCCCTATGTCGATTTCAAACAAAATACGCGCAACCTGTATCAAGGAGATACCCGGGTTGCCGAATACCGGCTGCGCTCGGAACAGGTCGGCGTGGACTTGGGCATCCCGCTGGGCAGCCAAAGCACGCTGGGCGAAGCGCGCATAGGGGTCAGTGCGAATCGCCTGGTCGTCAGGCCTAATATCGGCGGCTTGCTGACCCCGCGCAAAGACGGCACGTTCGACCTGACGCCGCTGCCTAGCGCCGAGCTGAAGCAGGCCGGGCTGAAAGCCGCTTTCGTCATCGACCAGCTGGATGCCCCGGTGTTTCCGCGCGAAGGATACAAGCTCGATGCGCGGGTGTTTTTCGGCCTGGAGCAGTCCGCCGGCAAGTACAAGGAATTGGACATGAACGCGCTATGGGCACGCAGCCTGGGCAAGCATAGCGTCAACCTGAAATTCAGCGCCGCCGGCCTGTTCCAGTCCGGCGATGAGATCAGCGGCCTCGGTTCAACGCTGGGCGGCTTCCAGCAATTATCGGCGTTTCAGCAAGACCAGTTTTCCGGCAACTACAAGCTATACGGCAGCGCGACCTACCTGCTGCGCGCGGTCAACTTCGACCTCGCCGGCCAGAGCCTGTTTTTAGGATCTTCGCTGGAGGTCGGCAATACCTGGGACAAGCGCAGCGAGATCTCGCTGGGATCCACCCGCAAGAGCTTGAGCCTGTTCGCCGGCTTCAGCAGCTTTATCGGACCTATCTACCTGGGCTTTGCGGTAGGCAATGGTGGCAACAAGAGCGTGTTTTTCCAATTGGGAAGGCAGTAGGCCAAGCAGGCCAAGCAGGCCAAGCAGGCCAGTATCGCGGCGGCCTGCTTTACTCGGGCTTGCATCGCGCAAGCCCTACCCGGGGAAAGTACGGGCTAACCGCCGTAGGAATAGGTAAACTTGTTTCCCTGTATCTTGCCCATCACCCGCGAGCGCTGGTCCAGGCCCACGTGGTCGGTCGGACTCATATTGATCACGCCCTGCGGCACGGTCAGGTTCCTGGTGCTTTCCAGCGCCGTCCGCAGCGCGGCCCGGAACTGCCTGGTGCCCGGCTGCGCAGTCTTCAAAGCCTGCGGCACCGCGTTGGCGACCAGCAGGTAGGCACCCCAGGCGTCGGCGGCAAACTGGGTCATGGTATCGACGCCGTACGCTGCCTCATAGCGGCGGGTAAAATCCAGCGCCGTCTTTTTCACGACATTGTCGGCAGGCAGTTGCTTGGCGACCACCGCCGGCCCGGTAGGAAACAAGGTGTTTTCCACGTCCTTACCGCCGACCTTCAGGAATTCCAGGCTGGCAATCCCATGCGTCTGGTAGATATGCCCCTTATAGCCGCGCTCCGCCAAAGTCTTTTGCGGCAATACTGCCGGTGTCGCAGAGGCCGCGATCAGCACTGCATCCGGATGGGCGGAGATGATCTTCAATATCTGCCCGGTGACGCTGGTGTCGGTGCGCGCATAGCGCTCATTGGCCACGATTTTTATCTTGCGCAACTCCGCCAGCTTGGAAAATTCCCTCCACCAGCTTTCCCCGTAGGCATCGGCAAAACCGATGAAGGCTACCGTCCGGATACCGTTGTCGGCCATATGCTGGGTCAGGATCGTCGTCATATGGGTGTCGTTCTGCGGCATCTTGAACGACCAGGCGCGTCTGGCGTCCATCGGTTCGACGATGGACGCCGAGGCGGCCAAGCTCACCATGGGCGTTTCGGTTTCGGCGATCACATCCAGCAGGGCCAGCGCGTTCGGCGTGGTGTTCGGGCCGACCAGGACATCGATTTTTTCTTCCGTCACCAGCTTGCGCACATTGCGCACTGCATTGCCGGGATCAGAGGCATCGTCGAGGATGATGTATTCGACCTTGTGGCCGGCGATTTCCTTCGGCCATAGCAGGACGGCGTTCTTGGAAGTGGCGCCTATTGCCGCTGCCGGCCCGGTGGTGGACAGGTTGACGCCTACCTTGATCTGGGCCGCCGCCGACGCCGCCAGCAAAGACAGCGCCGCTGCGGCCAGGCCTGACAGCAATGGGCGGTAAGTTGGACGCCGAATTGGACGCCGAATCGGACGGCAAATTGGGCGCTGAAGTGGTCGATAATACAGTTGCATAGTCGCTTCCTTTTTTTGGCTAGCTTCGCCTATCGTTCAATTTCTACCAGGCTTTGATCTATCGCGCCGAAGATGGACTTGCCGTTCTTGTCCAGCATTTCTATCCTGATCGTGTCGCCGAATTTCATGAACGGGGTTTTTGGCTCGCCGTCGGCAATCATTTCCAGCGCGCGTTTTTCTGCGATGCAGCTGTAGCCCTTGGTGCTGTCCTTGTTCGATACCGTGCCGGAACCGATGATGCTGCCGGCGCGCGCCTTGCGGGTCTTGCACAAATGCGTGATCAGTTGCGGGAACGAGAACACCATATCCACGCCGGCATTCGGCTGGCCTACCTGCACACCGTTCCAGGTCGAGCGCAGCGGCAGGTGCGCCTTGCCGTCTTTCCAGGCCTCGCCCAGTTCATCCGGCGTCACGGCCACCGGAGAAAAGCTGGAGGCGGGCTTGGACTGGAAGAAACCGAAACCTTTCGCCAACTCCGCAGGAATCAGGTTGCGCAGCGATATGTCATTGACCAGCATCAACAGGCGTATATGCTCGGCCGCGTGCTGTATCTTGACGCCCATGGGCACGTCATCGGTGATGACCGCTATCTCGCTCTCAAAATCTATGCCCCAGTCTTCGGAACCCAGCACGATATCGTCGGTGGGCCCGATAAACTCGTCGCTGCCGCCCTGGTACATCAGCGGATCATGCCAGAAGCTGTCCGGCATTTCGGCATTGCGCGCCTTGCGCACCAGTTCCACGTGATTCACATAAGAAGAGCCGTCGGCCCACTGGAAGGCGCGCGGCAGCGGCGCCATGCAATTCTTGGGGTCGAAATCAAAGGTATTGCTACCCCTGCCCGCATTCAACTGCAGGTACACCTGCTCCAGTTGCGGCGCGATGAAATTCCAGTCGTCCAGCGCCCTTTGCAGGCTGGGGGCAATGCCGTCGGCTATTTGCGCGGTCTTCAGGTCGCGCGATACAACCACCAGTTGGCCGTCGCGGCTGCCGTCTTTGAGGGTAGCAAGTTTCATTTTTAAGTTTTTCTCTGGTTTTATCGGGAGTGATTCCGGCAGCGCCCAGTCATTTTTCTTGCCGGCGCTACGGTATAGCCGAATTCTACACGGAGGATGGAGTGATCTGGCGCCCTGCCAGCCAAGATCCCGGATTTGCATGGATTTGTATGGATGTGCACAGAGATCACACCAACGTGAATCACAAAATATTACCAAAAAGCAATATTCACGGATTGACTTTCGGGATTGCCAAATTCCGACCCGGCACCTACAATTAATTTGCTGTTGGCACATTTCCTGTTCGCTCTGGATGGCTAGGCAGCGCCTCCCCGCGTATCAGGTTCGTTTTTCATTCCCGTCTTTCTCCGTTTTCCACGTACATGCATACCCTCCATGATGCGCGTGACTTATGTAGTGGCGCAAACCTTCGTTAACAAGGAAGAAAAATGAACTTCAATAATTTCAAGATAGGGACTCGCCTGGCTATCGCATTCGGCAGCGTAATCCTGGTGCTGTTGATGATGCTGGCTGTCAGCGCCTTGCGCCTGACCTCGATAGGCGACGCCAGCCACAGCATTACTAGCAACAACTGGCCCTCCGCCTCGGCTGCATTCAAGATCAATACTCTGGTTCGCGAAAACGGCAGCAGGACGGTGGAACTTTTCCTGATGACGGACAAAGACGCCAGGATCAAGCAATATGCTGCGATAGACAACAACAAGAAAAAAATCGCCGAAGGCATAGAAGTCTTGTCCAAATTAGCCGATACGCCGGAGAAAAAAACCGCACTGGAGAAGTTCAAGGCATCGCGCGGCGCCTTCGTCGCCTCCTTTACCAAAGTGGCGGACTTAATCGAGCTAGACCAGCGCGATGAGGCGACCAAGATGATGTCCAACGCCACCTTTCCTGCCCTGGAAGCCGTGCTGGCAGACCTGAACCTCATTCTGGAACTGCAAAACAAGGGCATGGACAGCAACGGCGACAAGATCACCAGCGATATCTCCTTTTCACGTACCTTGATACTCAGCCTGGGTTTTGCCGGCCTGCTCGTCAGTGTATTTTTCGCGGTATGGATCAGCCGTTCGATTACCGCACCTATCGCCGAGGCGGTGGCCGTCGCCAGGAGGGTCGCCGACGGCGATCTGACCGGCAGGATAGAAATCAAGTCCAGGGATGAGACCGGCCAATTATTGAGCGCGCTGGCTGACATGAATAACAGCCTGGTAATGACGATCAGCCAGGTGCATGCCAGCACCGAGACCATCTCCAGCGCTTCCGGCGAGATCGCGTCCGGCAATGCCGACCTGTCTTCGCGCACAGAATCCCAGGCCAGTTCGCTGGAACAGACCGCTTCCTCGATGGAAGAGCTGACCTCCACCGTTAAGCAGAATGCCGACAATGCACGCCAGGCCAATCAGCTGGTGGTATCAGCATCGGATGTCGCAGTCAAAGGCGGCACCGTGGTCGGCCAGGTGGTCAGCACCATGGGTTCGATCAGGGAAAGCTCGCGCAAGATCGTCGACATCATCGGCGTAATCGACGGCATCGCCTTCCAGACCAATATCCTGGCGCTGAATGCGGCGGTGGAAGCGGCGCGGGCCGGCGAGCAGGGCCGTGGCTTTGCGGTTGTAGCGGCCGAAGTGCGCAACCTGGCCCAACGCAGCGCCGGCGCCGCCAAGGAAATCAAGGAATTGATAGGCGACTCGGTAGAAAAAGTCGATCACGGCAGCAGGCTGGTAGACCAGGCCGGCCAGACCATGGATGAAATCGTGTCTTCGGTCAAGCATGTCGCCGACATCATGAGCGAGATCACCGCCGCCAGCCAGGAACAGAGTTCAGGCATAGAACAGGTCAACCTGGCGATTACCCAGATGGATGAGATGACCCAGCAAAATGCCGCCCTGGTGGAGCAGGCGGCGGCCGCCGCCGAAAGCATGCAGGAACAGGCGATAGCGCTGGCACAGGCGGTCAGCGTATTCAAATTGAATCGCACGGTCTCAAAACCGGTGATCGCCGCCATATCGAAAATAGAGCGGCCGGCTCCCCAGCCTGCATCCGGCAGGACTGCGCCGGTGAAGAAACTGGCAGCGGCAAACTCGTCGCTGGCGAAGAAATCCATGCAGACCGAGTCCACCGACGGCTGGGAAGAGTTTTAGCGGATGGCCGGGGGGCAGATGCCGCCCCCTTATTTTTCCATCCTGAAGGCCGACATCGCGGTCTTCAACAAATTGGCCTGCTCTTCCAGCGAACCGGCTGCCGCCGCAGCCTGCTCCACCAGCGCGGCATTCTGCTGGGTAGCCTCATCCATATGCGTCAGCGCCAGATTGACTTGCTGGATGCCGTCGCTTTGCTCCATCGAGGCCGTGGTGATTTCATTGATGATTTCGGCCACCTGCTTGACCGCCCCCACGATGTCGCTCATGGACTTGCCGGCCTGGTCCACCAGCGCCGAGCCTTCTGTCACCTTGCCGACCGAATCCTCGATCAGGGTCTTGATTTCTTGCGCCGCTGCCGCGCTACGCTGTGCCAGCGTGCGCACCTCGCTGGCAACCACGGCAAAGCCCCGGCCTTGCTCGCCGGCCCTGGCCGCTTCGACCGCCGCATTCAGGGCCAGGATATTGGTCTGGAACGCGATGCCCTCGATCACGCTGATGATGTCGACGATCTTGTTGGAGCTGTCGGTAATGCCCTGCATGGTATGCACGACCTTGCCGACCACCTGGCCGCCGTGGGATGCCACACCGGAGGCGTTCAGCGCCATCTTGTTGGCCTCCTTGGCATTATCTGCATTGTTTTTAACCGCGCTGGTCAGCTGTTCCATGCTGGCGGCGGTTTCCTCCAGTGAAGACGCCTGCTGCTCGGTACGGCCGGACAAATCCAGGTTGCCGGCGGCGATCTCGGTCGCGCCTACCGTGATGGAATCGCTGGCCTTGCGCACGTCCACCACCATCATCCGTAGTTGCTGGATGAATTTGTTGAAAGCCTGCGCCGTCTGCGCCACCTCGTCCTGGCCGTCGACGTCGATCTTGCTGCTCAGGTCGCCGCCGCCCTGGGCAATCTCGGTCATCGCATCCCTCACCCTGCGCAGGCCGGACAGCATGCGTCCCACCAGCCAGGTGGACAAAGGCAGCATCACGCCCAGTATCAGCAATAGCACTACCGCAGAGATCAGCAGCAACTGGTCCAGCGCTTCCAGCGCTTTCTTTTTATCGATCACCAGGGCCAGGTAGATGTCCGAATTAGGAATCTGCCTCAGCGTCAGGAAGTGCGGTTTGCCGGCAATCTGTATCTGGACCGGGTCTTTTTCCGCCGCCAGCTTGTTCAGGTTATCCAGGCTTAACTCGGGCGCAATTTCCTTGGCCGCCTTCATCACTTTGCCCTGGTCGGCATGCGCCAGCACCTGGCCGGTCTTGTCCAGCAGGAAGGCATAACCGCCGCCGGCCAGTTTGATATTCAGGATCTGCTCGACTATCTTGGTCAGGAATACGTCGGCGCCGACCACGCCGCCCTCGCCGCCTTTGACCGGCGCGGCAAAAGTAATCATCAGGCCTGGGGGGGCGACGCCCATATACGGCGAAGTCACGATGGCCTTTTTAGCCTCCATCGCGGCCTTGTACCAGGGCCGTCCGGTGGCGTCAAACCCGGCAGGCGGCGGATCGGGAGGAATATTGGTGAATTGCTTGTCGGGTTGGCCCTGGTATACGCTGAGGAAATTGCCGCCGGCGCGCATCATGGTCAGGCTGGCCTTCAGGTCGGCGCCGTCGCCCAGGCCCTGGGCCAGGCTTTCGACCATCGCCAGATTGGTCTGTATCCAGTTGCCGAGCACCGCGCTGTAACCGGCCGAGACGCCGCGCATTTCATTATTCAGGTCAGTTTCGATCTGGGTTTTCATCCTGGCATAGCTGCCTATGGTCAGGATCACGGTGCACACCGTTACCAGCAGCCCTATTGCGACTATCAGCCTGGCTTTCAAAGAATTCATGATGCTTCCTTTTACGCGTAAAGGGACAGGTAATGAAATCGTTTTACTGATGCTGCAAGCTAGAAATTGAAAGGAAACTGGTAAAAATAGGGGGAAATCGGGATATAAAGCTCTATTTCGATAATTTATATTACGCCGTATTACATTTCCCGTCAGTAAAAAAGACCGCAAATGATGTTCGTTATTCGCACAACAAGTTGCTTATCGAACGAAGTATGCAGATAATAATCCGCTACATGTCTAGCCTTAGATCTAGTCTTATTGCCCGAATTTGAGCAAATTAAGCACCAGATGGGTCCAAGATTACAAAAAATAATTAAACGTGATACAACGTCGTCAGCATCCAAACCGGAGACAAGAATGCGCCTTAAAAAACTGTTTTTTCCTGTAGCAAGTGCCATCGCCCTCAGCCTGTCCAGCTTCGCGGCATATGCGGAAGAGACGATCAAGGTCGGTGTGATCGCCGCTTTTTCCGGTCCGTTTGCCGACTACGGCAAACAGATAGAAGGCGGCATCAAGGCCTATATGCTGCAGCATGGCGACAAGGTTGCCGGCAAAAGGATAGAACTGATCATCAAGGACACGACCGGCCCCGCCCCTGACGTGGCAAAGCGCCTGGCGCAAGAACTGGTGGTCAGGGACAAGGTGGATTTCCTGGCTGGCTTCGGCCTGACGCCGGAAGCGCTGGCAGTAGCCCCTATCGCCGAACAAGCCAAGAAGCCAATGATCATCATGAATGCGGCCACTTCCATCATCACCACCAAGTCCAATTACATCGCGCGCTTCTCGATGACGCTGCCGCAGGTATCGGGCCCTATGGCCACCTGGGCGGTGAAGAATAACATCAAGAAAGTGGTGACCCTGGTGGCCGACTATGGTCCCGGCATCGATGCGGAAACCGCGTTCAAGACCAACTTCATCGGCGGTGGCGGCAGTATCGTGGAGTCGATACGCGTACCTTTGCGTAACCCTGAGTTTGCACCCTTCATCCAGCGCATCAAGGATGCCAAGCCGGAAGCCGTGTTCATTTTTGTACCGGCTGGCGAGCAGGGTGTGGCCTTCATGAAGGGTTACCGTGAGCGCGGCCTGGCTGAAGCCGGCATCAAGGTGATCGCCACTGGCGACCTGACCGATGACCATGTATTGCCGGCGATGGGCGACGCCACCCTGGGCGTGATCACCACCTTCCACTATTCTGCCAACCACAATTCACCGGAAAACAAGATTTTCCTGAAGAATTTTGCCAGCGCCAACCCTGGCGCCGGCCGCGCCAACTTCATGGCAGTCGCCGCCTATGACGGCATGGCCGCAATCTATGAAGTCAGCAAAAAACTGAATGGGAAGATCGAAGGCGACAAGGCCATGGCCATCTTGAAAGGCATGAAAATCCTCAGCCCGCGCGGCCCCATCATGATAGACCCGGCGACCCGTGACATCATACAGACCGTGTATGTGCGCAAGGTCGAGAAAGTCGGTACGGAATTGTTCAATGTAGAATTCGACAAGTTTGTCGACATGAAAGACACCGGCAAGTAAGCGCCAGGGCATCAAAAAAATGCCGGCATCTCCTGGGAGATGCCGGCATTTTTCTTATCTACGGTAGGGGTCGTCGGGACGCCGGTCCGCACGGTTTGGTACACCGTCGCCGTCGCGATCGCGATCCACCCGATTCGGGATGCCGTCATGGTCACTGTCGCCGCGTCCCCATCGTCCCTGTTCATAATGCCAGCGGCCTTCCCGCTCCGTCCACCTGGGTTCGTGGTAGACGTAGCCATGACGCTCGCGTACCCACTGCCCTCGCGCCCACACATGATGATTGCCGCGCCAGTCCCAATGTCCGGGTACCCAGATAAAACCTCGACGCGGTTCTGGAATGGGTTCGCCCCGCAGCGGTGGCGGCGCTACCTGAACCACGATGTCGGCGCTTGCGGGAGCAGTCACGGCTCCCAGCGAAGTTGCCAGCATTGCGGCCAAAAGAAGTTTCTTGATCATTTGGTTCTCCTTAGCGGACTTTGAATCCTATTTATAGCACTGGCGCCATCAGCTGTATGTGCGCTAGCGAGCATAGTATCCGGCAAGAAATTTTTAACCCCGCCTCCTCTTAGTCAGGCAGCCACGGCAACCAGGCGGCTCAGGGTATCCGTATCCTGCATCAGGCTGGCGCTGTCCGATTGATGCACTATCCGGCCACGTTCCAGCACCATCGCCTTGCTGGTCATGGACAGCGCCAGCTTTGCATGCTGCTCCACAACTATCACGGCCAAGCCCTCGTCGCTGATCAGGCCGCGTATCACCCGGGCCAGGTCTTGCACGATGATGGGCGCGAGGCCCTCCATAGGCTCATCCAGCAAGAGCAGGCTGGGATTGGTCATCAGTGCGCGCGCGATCGCCACCATCTGCTGTTCGCCGCCGGACAGCTGGTTGCCCATATTGCTGCGGCGTTCCTGCAGACGCGGAAATATGTCGTACATCTTCTTCAGGTTCCAAGGGCCGGGGCGAGCCACCACGGTCAGATGTTCTTCCACCGTCAGCGATGGGAACATGCAGCGCTCTTGCGGCACCCAGCCCAGGCCGGCGTGCGCCCGCTGGTAGCTGGCCACCCGGCTGATATCCCTGCCCTGCCAGGAGATCTTCCCTCCATGTAATTTGGTCAAGCCCATCAGACTTACCAGCAAGGTCGACTTGCCCACGCCGTTACGCCCGAGCAGTGCCAGGCTGTCGCCTTGTTGCATGCTGAAAGAGATATCTTCCAGTACGACCGATTCGCCATAGCCGGCGGTCAGCTTGTCCACTCTTAGCAACTCAGTCATGATCGGCCTCTCCCAGATAAACTTCCTTGACCCGCGGATCGGATGCGATTTCTGCCGGGCTACCCTCGACCAGCACCTTGCCGCCTACCAGGACCGTAATCCTTTCGGCAAAACGAAACACTAAACCCATGTCATGCTCGATAAAAAGTATGGTGACGTCGCGCGGCAATTGCGCGATCACCTCAAACAATTCCGCGCTCTCTGCCGACGGGATGCCGGCGGCCGGCTCGTCCAGCAGCAGCACCCTGGGCTTGGTGGCCAGCGCCAGCGCAATTTCCACCAGTCTCTGCTTGCCATAGGGCAGGCTGGAGGTGATCTGGCCGGCGTCCTGCTCCAGCTTCAAGCTGGACAGCAAGTCCATCGCCTCGTCGATCACGGTGTGCTGACTGGCGACGGTCGAGGTCCAGCGACGGCTGATGCCCTGGCGCTCGCAAATCGCCAGCACCACCGACTCCAGGACACTCAGGCCGGCAAACAGGGTATTGATCTGGAAGGTGCGCGTCATGCCGCGCTTGACGCGCTGGTATTGCGGCAGCTTGCTGATATTCTCTTCGCCGAGGAAGACCTGGCCTGCGCTGGCTGGAAACGAGCCGGTCAGCAGGTTGATGAATGTGGTTTTTCCGGCGCCGTTCGGCCCTATCAGCGCATGGCGGCTACCCTGTTCGAAGGACAGCGAAATATCGGTATTCGCCTTGAAGCCGCCCCACTGCTTGGACAAGCCTTCGGTTCTTAGTGCGATGGACTTGGTGCTCATGCGCGCGGCCCTCCTGCTTTGCTGAAGCGCGAACGTAAATGCAGATACAGTTTGTCCAAGCCGCCCAGCACGCCGCCGCGCGCAAACAGCACAATCAGTATCAGCAGCAAACCTATCCAGAATTGCCAGTAGGCCGGATTGATGCCGGCGATATAGTCTTGCGCCAGCATGAACACTGCCGCCCCTATCAGGCCGCCGTACAGGCGCCCGCTGCCGCCCAGCACCAGCAGGATCAGCAATTCGGCAGAACGCGGAAAACCCAGCACATCCAGGCCGACAAACTGCGTGGTCTGCGCCAGCAGGGCGCCCGCCACACCGGCCACGCCGGCGCTGACGGTGAAGATGGTGATCAGTTGCCGGTTCACGTTAGCGCCTATCGCCGGCATGCGCTTGCCGCCCTCCTTGATGCCGCGCAAACTGAGGCCAAACGGCGAATGCACCAGGCGCCGCAGCACCACGAACAGGATGAATAATACGGCCAGGCTATACCAGTAGGCGGTTTGCCCGTTCAGGTCAAATTCTGCACCGAGCAGCTTCCACATGATCATGCCCGACAAGCCGTCCACGCCGCCGGTGATGAAGGCTGCCTTGTTGGCCGCTTCGTACAGCATCAGGCCCACGCCCAGTGTGACCATCAGGCGGGTCAGGTCGTGTCCGCGCACCACCAGGAAGCTGACCAGAAAGCCGAACGCGGCGGCCACCAGCGCGGCAACCAATAGTCCGCTGACCGGCTCGCCCCAGCCGTGCACAGCCAGCAAGCCGGCGGTGTAGGCACCCAGCCCAAAGAACGCGGCATGCCCCAACGACACGATGCCGGCATAGCCGAGGATTAGGTCCAGCGATACGGCCAGCAGGCCGATGATCAGTATCTGGCTGCCCAGTATCAGGTAATTGGGGAAGGCAAAAAAACAGACGACGGGGATCAGCCAGAACAGGATTTCCAGCCTGGTCCAGCGGTCATTGGGTAGGGAAAGCAATGGGCTCATGACTTCTTCCCCATCAAGCCTGCGGGAAACAGGATCAGCAATACCACCATCAGCGCATAGATCACGAAGGCGCCGACCGCGGGCACATAGTATTTTCCGGCAACGTCAAAGATGCCCAGTATCAAGGCGGCGAGCAAGGGCCCCTTGATCGAACCGGCGCCGCCGACGGCCACCACCAGCAGGAAGTACACCATGTATTTGATGGGGAAGGTGGGGTCCAGTCCCAACACGTCGATGCCCAAGCCGCCGCCCAGGCCGGCCAGGCCGGAACCCAGGGCAAAGGTCAGTGAAAACACACGGCTGACATTGATGCCCAGGCCGGCAGAGGCCATGCTATTGTCTACCGAGGCCCGTATCTGCGCGCCGAAACGGGTGCGCTCTATCAGGTAGGCCAGTGCCGAGGTCACGACGATGACGACCGCGATCAGGAACAGGCGATAGGCGCCGACATCCAGCCCCAATACCGACACCTGTCCAAGCAGCCAGGATGGCAAGTTAACCGGCTGCTGGCTAGGTCCCCAGACATAGGTGAAGGCGGCGACCACCATGAAGGTCAGGCCTATAGAAAACAGCACCTGGTCCAGGTGCGAGGACTTGTACAGGCGGCGATACAGCACCCGCTCCAGCACCAGCCCCGCGACTGCGCTGGCGAGAAAGGCCAGCGGCAGCGACAACAGGAAGGGGACGCCCAGCCGGTTCATCACGAGCACGCAGACGTAACCGCCCAGCATCGCGAAAGCGCCATGCGCCAGGTTGATGAAATTCATCAGCCCCATCGTTACCGACAGGCCTACGCTGATCAAAAACAGCAATGAGCCATAAGCTATGCCGTCGAATAGAACGCCAGCCAGGTTGCTCAACATGGTCGCGCGCTCCCGGGCCGGGTGTATAGAATATTCATTTCCGTCTCCTTGTTTATATTTATTGCACAGCCAGGCCCTGCCGCCTGCGTAGGGTGGTCTAATTGCCAAGCTGCCTGATTTGTTGGCGATGGAACGCCGGCCGTCAATTATCCGGCTGCTGCATCCATCGTCCTGAATACTTCTTCGGCCAGGTGGAAGGCGGAATTTGCCGCCGGCACGCCGCAATAAATCGCGGTTTGCAGCAGCACTTCCTTGATCTCCTCGCGGCTGACGCCATTATTGGATGCTGCGCGCAAATGCAGCTTTAATTCTTCACTGCGATTCAGCGCGACCATCATCGCTATCGTGATCAGGCTGCGGGTATGGCGTGGCAGCCCGGGGCGGGTCCAGATTTCGCCCCAGGCGTAGCGGCTGATCAGCTCCTGGAATTCTTCATTGAGCGGACTAAGATTGCCGAGGGTCCGGTCCACGTGCGCATCGCCCAGCACTGCGCGACGCACTTCCATACCCTTGGCATAACGTTCTTGTTCATCCATGATATTCAGTCTTTTAGAAAAGCCAGCAAGTGCTGGTTGAACAAATCGGCCTGTTCCCAATTCGACAAATGGGCTGCATCCAGCTCCACATAGCGGGCCCCGGCAATGCCGTCCGCGATCAGCCTGCCCTCTGCCGGCGGGGTCGATTGGTCATGCGTACCGGCAATCACCAGCGTAGGCAGGTGGATATTCTGCAGCGCGTCGCGCAAATCCATGTCGCGCACGGCGGCGCAACTGCCGGTATAGCCTATGCGGTCGGCGTGCAACAGCATCTGCCGCACCAAGTCCACATTTTGCGGCTCCCTGGCCTGGTAGCCGGCGGTGAACCAGCGATCTATCACCGTAGGAGCAATCGCAGCCATGCCTTCGCGTATCACCTGGTCGATGCGCGCATTCCAGACCTGGGGCGTGCCGATCTTGGCGCCGGTATTGCACAGGGCCAGCTTCAGGAATCTTTGCGCGTGGCAGGCGCCCAGCCAGATACCGGTCATGCCGCCCATCGACAGTCCACAGAAATATGCCTGCTCAATGCCCAGCTGATCCAGCAAGGCGATCACGTCGCCGCCCATCTGCGCAATGCTGTACGGCGCCGGCGTCACCCAGGACAGGCCGTGCCCGCGCGTGTCATAGCGCAATACGCGGAAATGCTGCAGCAGCACCGGCATTTGCGGTTGCCACATCTCCAGCGTGGTGCCCAGGGAATTGGACAGCACCAGCACCGGCGCATCCTCCCTGCCTTCCAGCTTATAGTTGATACGTCCGCTACTCATGCTTGCCGTCCTTGTCTCTTCGTCGCTTTGTTATTGTTGATTACTGTCTATTTTGTGCTGCTTATTTGCCTGCCTGGCAGTATCCTTAGTTCATCTTGCCCTGCGCATCCCAGCGCGCCAATACCTGGTCCACGAAATGCGCTGCCTGCCCGGTGTACTGCGCCGGGTCGAACAAGCTATCCAGCTCGGCCGCCGACAAATGCGCTGCAACGCCCGCGTCCTGCAGCAGGACTTCGCGCAAATGCTGCTGCTTGCCGCTGGCCTCGTGGCAGGCGCGCTCTACCAGCTGGTGCGCAGCCATGCGGCCCATGCTGCTGCCCAGCGCCAGGCTCACCGCCTCGGCCATGACCTGCCCTTGCGTCGCATCCAGGTTGTGCCGCATGCGGGCGGCGTCTACCGTCAAGCCGGCCACCACCTGCTTCATTTGCGCCAGGGCACCAGCGGCCAGGCGCAGGATGTCCGGCAGCGTGTCCCACTCGGCTTGCCAGCCGCCCAGCGCGCGCTCATTTTCCTGCACCATGCCCGACAACATGGTAGACACCAGGCCGGGCACCCGCACCGCGGCCGCCAGGGCTACCGCACAGCCAACCGGATTACGCTTGTGCGGCATGGCCGACGAGCCGCCGCGCCCTGCTTGCTCCGGCTCCGCCACTTCGGCCACATCGGTCTGCGACAGCAGCGAGATGTCCCGCGCCATCTTGCCCAGCGAGCCCGTCAGCAAACCCATCACGGTGGCGACTTCCGCCACCCGGTCGCGTTGCGTATGCCAGGGCATGTCCGGCAAACCCAGCCCCAGTTCCTTCGCCAGCGCCGCCGACACGCCGGCCGCCTTGTCCGCCAGGCTGGCCAGGGTGCCCGCCGCGCCGCCGCATTGCAGCACCAGCGCCTGCCGCCGCACCGCGGACAAGCGCTGCTGGTGCCGCAGCATGCCATCCAGCCAGCCGGCGACTTTCAGGCCGAAGGTGGTCGGCAGCGCGTGCTGCATCCAGGTGCGCGCCACCATGGGTGTGTGCCGGTATTTCCCGGACAGTGCAGCCAGCCCTGCATTCAGTTGCAGCAAGTCGGCGTCGACCAGGTCCAGCGCCTGCCGCAATTGCAATACCAGCGCCGTATCCATGACGTCCTGGCTGGTCGCGCCCCAATGCACATACTTGGCGGCCTCCGGATCCGCCTTTGCCACATTGGCGGTCAATTGCTTGACCAGCGGTATCGCCAGGTTGCCGGCACTGGCGGCGGCATGCGCCAATGAAGCGCAGTCAATCAATTCCACTTCGCAAGCCGCCTCGATCGCTGCCAGTGCCTGCGCAGGGATCACTTGCTGGCTGGCCTCGGCACGCGCCAGCGCCGCCTCTACATCCAGCATGCAGGCTATGCAATTATGGTCCGAGAACACCGCCAGCATGGGCTCGCTGGACGAGATCAGGGAAGTCAGGGAGCTGCTGTTTTTCATAAGGTCTAGGTCCCAATCAGGAAATCTTGCGCGTTTCGCCAACAGTAGCTACTAGACTAGACCCTCTCGATCACTATCGCAATCCCCTGCCCCACGCCTATGCACATGGTACATAGCGCAAAGCGGCCGCCGTTACGCTGCAACTGGTACATCGCCGTGGTCACCAGGCGGGCGCCGCTCATGCCCAGCGGATGGCCGAGCGCGATCGCGCCGCCGTTCGGGTTAACCCGGGGATCGTCGTCGCGCACGCCCAGCTGGCGCAGCACCGCCAGGCCCTGCGCGGCAAAGGCTTCGTTGAGCTCGATGACGTCCATCTGGCCTATCGTCATGCCCAGCCTGTGCAGCAGCTTCTGCACGGCCGGCACCGGACCTATGCCCATCACCCGCGGTGCAACGCCGGCCGTTGCCATGCCGACGATGCGCGCCCTGGGCGTCAGGCCGTATTTTTGCGCAGCGTCGGCATTCGCCAATAACAAGGCGCAAGCGCCATCGTTGACGCCGGAGGCATTGCCGGCGGTGACCGTGCCGTCGGCACGCACGATGGGCTTCAGCTTGGCCAGCGCCTCCAGCGAGGTCGCGCGCGGATGCTCATCCTGCGTGATCAGCACGGCATCGCCTTTTTTCTGGGAGATGCTGACCGCGACGATCTCTTGCGCCAGCGTGCCATTGGCCTGCGCCGCGGAGGCCTTGTTCTGGCTGGCCAGCGCGAACATATCCTGGTCGGCGCGGCTCACCTGGTAATCGGTCGCGACGTTCTCGGCGGTTTCCGGCATCGCATCGACGCCATACTGCGCCTTCATCAAGGGATTGACGAAGCGCCAGCCTATCGTGGTGTCGAAAATAGCCGCATTGCGCGAAAATGCGCTGTCCGCCTTACCCATCACAAACGGCGCGCGGGTCATCGATTCCACACCGCCGGCGATCATCAGGCCGGTCTCGCCGGACTTGATGGCGCGCGCGGCGGTGCCGACCGCGTCCATGCCGGAACCGCACAGGCGATTGACGGTAGAACCCGGCACCTCCAGCGGCAGGCCGGCCAGCAAGGCCGACATCCTGGCGACGTTGCGGTTATCCTCGCCGGCCTGGTTGGCGCAGCCGAAAATCACGTCTTGCACCGCGGCCCAGTCCACATTCGGATTGCGTTGCATCAATGCGCGCAAAGGTAGCGCCCCGAGGTCGTCGGCCCTCAGGTCTTTCAACACTCCGCCGTAGCGGCCTATCGGGGTGCGAATTGCATCGCAGATAAAAGCATCAGTCATTTTTTTTGCATTCGATTTTGGGTTGTCTCAAACATCATGGGTTGCACGGTACTCGGCACAGCCTCATGCATCTTTTTTCTGGAAATCCGATATCAGCGGCACCGCCGTCACGGCCTGCAACTCGTCAAATGTCAGGCCGGCCACCATTTCGTGGACCACCAGGCCCTCGGCGGTGACATCGAGCACCGCCAGATCAGTATATATCCTGTCGACGCAGCCTATGCCGGTCAGCGGATAGCTGCATTGCGGTACGATCTTGCTGTCGCCCTGCTTGGTCTGGTGTTCCATCATGACCAGCACCTGCTTGGCCCCTATCGCCAGGTCCATCGCACCGCCCACCGCAGGAATCGCATCCGGGGCGCCGGTGTGCCAATTGGCCAGGTCGCCGTCGGCCGACACCTGGAAGGCGCCCAGCACGCAGATATCCAGGTGACCACCGCGCATCATCGCGAACGAGTCGCCATGGTGGAAATAGGAACCGCCGTCGAGCAAGGTCACCGGCTGCTTGCCGGCATTGATCAGGTCCTCGTCCTCTTCGCCGGCCGGCGGCGTCGGCCCCATGCCCAGCAAGCCGTTCTCGCTATGCAAAATAATTTCCCTGTCCTTGGGCAGGTAATTGCTGACCATGGTCGGCAAGCCTATGCCCAGGTTGACGTAGGCGCCTTCGGGGATATCGCGGGCGACGCGCGCCGCCATTTGATCGCGGGTTAAACGCTGATAAGCCATTAGTTTGCTCCTACCTGGACGACACGCTGCACAAAAATGCCCGGGGTGACGATCGCTTCCGGATCCAGCCCTCCCAGTTCCACGATATCGCCGACCTGGGCGATCGTGCACTTGGCCGCCATTGCCATCACCGGGCCAAAATTGCGCGCAGTCTTGCGGTACACCAGGTTGCCCCAGCGGTCGGCGCGTAATGCCTTGATCAGCGCGAAGTCGGCATGGATAGGCGACTCCAGCACATAATGCTTGCCATCGATCAGGCGGGTTTCCTTGCCCTCTGCCAGCAGGGTGCCGTAACCGGTCGGTGAAAAAAACCCGCCTATGCCGGCGCCGGCGGCGCGTATTCTTTCCGCCAGATTGCCTTGCGGCGTCAGCTCCAGCTCGATTTTACCGGCACGGTATAGCGCATCAAAGACCTGAGAGTCGGCCTGGCGCGGAAACGAGCAGATGATCTTGCGCACCCTGCCTGCCTTCAGCAGCGCAGCCAGGCCGGTCTCACCATTGCCGGCGTTATTGTTGACGATGGTGAGCTCGCGCGCGCCCTGTTCTATCAACGCATCTATCAGCGCAGACGGCATGCCGGCATTGCCGAATCCGCCTATCATGACCGTCGCACCGTCATGGATATTCGCGACTGCCGCCTGCAGCGACCCCACTATCTTATTGATCAATTGTTGCCTCTTGGCTTTTTGGTAACGGTATTCATGGGAAGACGTTTTATGAAATTTGTTCGATAATCGCACTAATGTTTGTTTATAGAACAGCTTCAGTGTATGCAAGCGGGCAGGAATTCGTCAATATAAGCCCAGAAAATTGTGTGCGGTCGCCGCACAAGCCACCAGGATCCGAGGGTCTATGCCTACATCACCATCCACTGCAAAATCCGCGCTGACTATCTCTGAAGAAATAGATGCGATGACCGGCGACCCCAATTTCATGTCCTCGCTGGCGCGCGGCATCGCGGTGATACGCGCTTTCAGCGATCAGCAGCGGACCTTGACGATTTCGCAGATCAGCCACAAGACCGGCATCCCACGTGCCGCCGTGCGGCGCTGCCTGCATTCGCTGAAGCAGTTGGGTTACGCCGATTCCGAGGCGCATAATTTCCGGCTGACGCCCAAGGTACTGACGCTCGGTTATTCCTACCTGTCGTCGACGCCACTGGCGGTATCGGCCCAGCCCTGCCTGAACAATATCAGCCGCATCCTGAACGAATCCTGTTCGCTGGCTGTGCTGGACAGCAATGAAGTGCTGTATGTGTCGCGCTCGGCGACGTCGCGCATCATGTCGGTCGCGCTGAACGTAGGCAGCCGCCTGCCTGCCTACTGCACTTCGCTGGGACGCATCATCCTGGCACATATGCCGGACGAGGCGCTGGCGCAATACTTCGACAACGTCAACCTGCGCGCCTACACCGACAAGACCGTGGTGTCGCAAACAAAATTAATGGAAATCTTTGCCAACATCCGCCAGAACGGCTATGTGATCGTCGAGGAAGAACTGGAAATCGGCCTGCGCTCGATGGCCGTGCCGGTGCGCGGCGCCTCCGGCAGGGTGACCGCCGCGTTGAACGTCAGCGCGCAAGCGACCAGGGTCAGCGGCAAGCGCATGCGCGAGGATTTTTTAGCGGTGTTGCAGAGCGGCGCGCAAGAATTGTCGGCGATGCTGCCATAACGAAGCTGCTGAGAAATGCGTCCGGCCAGGCGCAGCAGTTGGAAATCGGCGGCCAAGCCGCGAGCGATCCTGTCGCGATTCCCCTTGTCATTCACCGTATGCTCTTGCCTTAGCTTGCCTTCCTGGTAAAAGCGCACCAGGACGATAAATTTGCAGTCGCGGATTGCGAACACGGCATATCCGTGTCGCAGAAGTGGGGGAATGGCGCTGCCGGTACAATTGCTAGCCGCAAAGAAAGCTTTCAGCAAAGTTTGCTTACCAAAGATACAATACTTGGAGTAGCTCCGTAAACATCGAGTCTGTAAATACCCACCAAGGCAACCGCGATATGATAATTCTTGAAACTGAAAGATTGTGCCTGCGCACCGTCAATCTCGACGACGCACCGTTTTACCTGGAACTGATCAACGATCCCTCATGGATAAAAAATATAGGCGACAAGGGCATCCGGACCCTGGACGGGGCGCTTGAATCTCTCAAGAACGGTCCGATCGACATGCAACAAAGGCTGGGCTTCAGCCTGTATGTGGTGGAACGCAAACTGGATGGCGCACCCATGGGCTTATGCGGATTGATCAAGCGCGATTCGCTGGACGACATCGATATCGGCTATGCCTTCCTGCCGCAATTTCGCGGCCACGGCTATGCGCGCGAAGCCGCCGGCGCCGTACTCAAGTATGGAAAGGACAGCTTTGACCTGAAGCGGCTGCTCGCCATCACCTCGCCCAGCAATCATGGCTCCTACAGCCTGCTGGAAGAGCTGGGCTTCAAGCTGGAAAAGCTGGTGGTGCTGAAGGGCGAGACCAGGAAAACCCGGCTGTATGCCTACCACTTTTAAAGCGCCATGCATGCCACTTACTTCCAAGGAAAACCATGAAATCCGCACTGATCGTGATTGACGTTCAAAGAGGCCTGTTTGATGCAGAGCCCAGACCTGCCGATGCCGATGCAGTGATCGCCCGCATCAACGGCTTGACCACGAAAGCACGCGCCGCCCATGTGCCCGTGATCTTTGTCCAGCACGAGCGCGCCGAAGGTCTGCTGCAATACAGCACGCCGAGCTGGGACCTGGAACAGCAATTGCAGGTGGCGGCTGGCGACCACCATATCCGCAAGACCACGCCGGACTCTTTCCTGCGCACGAACTTGGGGGAATTGCTGTTGTCGCTGGACGTCGAAAAAGTGGTGCTGTGCGGTTACGCGACAGAATTTTGCGTGGATACCACGACTCGCCGCTCGGCGGCACTCGGCTATGAAGTGCTGCTCGCGGCCGATGCGCACACCACGCATGACAAGGCGCACGCCACGGCTGCGCAAATACGCTTGCACCACAATGCCACCCTGCCGGATATCAGCAGCTTCGGCCCGGTGATCAGCGCCGTCAACGCGGCTGATATCCAGTTCGGCAATTAGAATTTGCTACTCAAGCTATAGCGGGCATTCCTTCTCCCGTGTGCGGGAGAAGGGGCTTACCGGCGACTGCAAGCAGTCTCTGTTACAGGAAGCGATCCAGGATTTTGCGGCTGTGCTTGTCGATGGCAAACATGTCGCGTACCAGGAAGTGTATGCCGTGGTTATCGGCTACCAGTAGCGAGGTCGGCCCTATGCGGCGTATGTCTTCGTCGCCTTTCAGCACGAAGTGGGTCTCCCCCCTGTCGGTCTGCACATGCCAAGTGCAGGGCGTGGCAAAGCTGGTCACGCCGACGATATGCCGGATTTCCGGCATGAACTCGCGCCCGGCCAGTTCCTCGTCCAGCAAAGCGCGATTGGCGGCGGACAGGTCGGCCAGGCGGTCTATCCACGCGACTTCCTTGCCGTCTGTCAGCACCATGGAAATGCCGTCTTCCGGCGCCTGTATCGGAAAGGCGCGCACCGGGCTGACTTTTTCGTACACCTGGCCCCCATCGTCGGTCAGCACCAGCTCGCCGAATGCATTTCGGCTCAATTGAAATTTTGTCGTTGTCATCATTCTTCCCTGTCACCCATGTCCACGTCCACATTGCGCGCTTGCGCCTCATACAGACGGAAATAGGCACCCTCTCGCGCCATCAAGTCGTCATGACTGCCCTCTTCCACCACCACGCCGCGGTCCAGCACGACCAGGCGGTCGGCCTTATGCAAGGTGGATAAGCGGTGGGCGATGGCGATCGTGGTACGGCCCTGAACCAGGTTGTCCAGCGCTTTCTGGATTTCTTTTTCCGTCTCGGAATCAACCGAGGAAGTGGCTTCATCCAGGATCAGAATGCGCGGATCTATCAGCAAGGCCCTTGCGATCGAGATCCGCTGGCGCTCGCCGCCGGACAAGCCCTGGCCGCGCTCGCCCACCATAGAATCGTAGCCCTGCGGCAGGCGCAGGATGAATTCGTGCGCATGGGCGGCACGCGCAGCGGCGATGATCTCTTCACGTGTGGCATGCGGTTTGCCGTAAGCCAGATTTTCCGCAATCGTGCCGAAAAACAAGAAGGGCTCTTGCAGCACCAGGCCGATGTTGCGACGATAATCGGCTACCGGGAACGAGCGTATGTCCACGCCATCCAGCATGATCGCGCCCTCGGAGACGTCATAAAAGCGGCAAATCAGGTTGACCAGCGTACTCTTGCCGGAACCGCTATGCCCCACCAGGCCGACCATCTCACCCGGTTTGATCGACAAATTTATGCCGCGATTGACCGCGCGGTTGCCGTAACGGAAACCGACTTCGCGCAAATCTATCTGCCCTTTGACTTCCGTCAACTGTACTGGCTGCACCGGGTCGGGAACGCTGGACACATGGTCTAGGATATCGAAGATCCTTTTTGCCGCCGATGCGGATTTTTGGGTCACCGAGACGATGCGGCTCATCGAATCCAGGCGACCGTAGAAGCGGCCGCTGTAGGCGATGAACAGGGTCAGGGTACCGACAGTGATTTCGCCTTTGGACACGGAATAGATACCGAAGCCCCAGATCACCAGCAAACCCAGCTCGGTCAGGAACGATACGGTGGGAGAAAACAGCGACCAGACCTTGTTCAACTTGTCGTTGACCGCCAGGTTATGCTTGTTCGCTTCGCGGAAGCGGGTCGCTTCGCGCTGCTCTTGCGCAAACGCCTTCACCACGCGTATGCCAGGGATAGTATCGGCCAGCACATTGGTGACTTCACCCCAGACCCGGTCTATCTTTTCAAAGCCGGTGCGCAACCTATCGCGCACGATGTGTATCATCCAGGCGATGAAAGGCAAGGGAGCCAGGGTCACCAGCGCCAGCCAGGGGTCGGTGCGGAACAGGATGATGCTGGTCATCACGATGGTCAGCACGTCGGAGGCAAAATCCAGCAGATGCAAGGACAGAAACACACAAATCCGGTCACTCTCGCTGCCTATGCGCGACATCAGGTCGCCGGTACGCTTGCCGCCAAAATATTCCAGCGATAGTTTCAGCAAATGCTCATAGGTGGCGGTCCGCAAATCTGCGCCTATACGCTCCGACACCAGGGCCAACACATAGGTCTTGGCCCAGCCCAGCACCCAGGCAAAAAAAGCCGCGCCGACCAATGCCCCCAGATACATAGGCACCAGCATGGGGTCCACTGCTTTCCCGCTCTGATAAGGGATCAACACATTGTCCATCAGCGGCATCGTGATGTAGGACGGTATCATGTGGGCGGCGGTGCTCAGCAACATCAGCAGGAAGCCGGTCAGCAATTGCCACTGATAGGGCCTGGCAAAGCGCCACAGGCGGAACAGGGTCCAGGTCGACGGCGGCGTGTAGATCACCTTGGTGCAGACCGGGCACTCTTCCTGGTCCGGCTCCAGTATGGCCTTGCAGCTGGGGCAAATATTCTGTTCTGCGCGCTGCACCGGCAAGCCGGTCACGTGGCTCTGCAATTGCTCCTTGAACTGATCCAGCAAACGTATCATCAGCAAATTCTGGCCCAGCGTAAAACGCCAGCTGGCCAGGCGGCCGCTAGCGTTCAACAATTCCAGGTGGCCTACGCCTGCATGGTCGTGATGTCGAAGTTGCAAGCCTGCGGCATACGGCCAATCCTTCCATTCGGTTTCGCCGGGCGCCTTGCTCAACAGGCGGTGCCCGGTAATGGCGATTAAGCCTTTCACAAAATGCAGTTTGGAATCCAGGTCAACCTCAACCGCACTTAAAACGTTTTCCTCTGCGGTAAGTTGTTTTTCTAGATCTAGGCGCCAGCGTTCAGGCAGCGAATTCAGAGGATTATCGAAACTTAGTTGATTAGTTGTCATTATTAAACGGGCTTATGCCCGATATCTGTCCCCGGTAGGAACGGTGATATTGAAAAATTAAGGAAGCCGGTGGCTATTGGCCAGTCCGCATCGCTAACGAGCGACGGGCGAGTCTCGTTGACATGGCACTACAGCAGCAATTTACGGTATTCTATCGAAAGAAAATAATCAGACAAAAACCTGACCAAGAGGATGCATTGCGTTTGCGCTAAAGCGCAAGTATACAGTAAGAGTTTCGGAACGTCCTTGTTTCAGCCAAGAAAATTGGCCTGCATTGCATCTGGAAAGCCATCTGAGAAGATTTTTTCAAAATATTCCTGCGGCCGCACATTTTTAGTTTTGGCCCGCTGCTCATTTTGAAAGAAACTTCTAATAGATTAAGGGATAGTCGTTTATCAACTATTCTGTTATCAAGAAACTAAATACATGACGACGAAGAAGAAAGACATAGAATTTCTCCGAGTAACGCATTTGCGCGGACCGAATATCTGGACCTACCGCCCGGTGATCGAGGCATGGCTGGATATAGGCGAGCTGGAAGAATATCCCTCCAATACCCTGCCCGGCCTGTATGAGCGCCTGATCGCCTGGCTGCCGGGCCTGGTAGAACATCGTTGCGGCGTCGGTGAACGCGGAGGCTTCCTGGAGCGCCTGCGCGAAGGAACCTGGTCCGGCCATGTGCTGGAACACGTGGTGCTGGAATTGCAAAACCTGTCCGGCATGCGCACCGGTTTCGGCAAGACCCGTTCCACCAACCAGCACGGCGTCTACAAGATGGCCTTCCGCACCCGCCAGGAACAGGTCGGCCGCGCCGCCCTGAACGTGGGCCGCGACCTGCTGATGGCGGCCATCAACGATACCCCTTTTGACCTTGACGCCAAGGTCACCGAACTGCGCGACATGGTGGATGACCTCTGCCTGGGGCCCAGCACCGCCCATATCGTCGACGCCGCCACCGAGCGGCGCATCCCTTCCATCCGCCTGACCGACGGCAACCTGGTGCAACTGGGCCACGGCGCCAGCCAGCGCCGCATCTGGACCGCAGAAACCGACCGCACCAGCGCCATCGCGGAAAGCATCGCCAGCGACAAGGACCTGACCAAGACCCTGCTGCAGTCCTGCGGCGTGCCGGTGCCGGAAGGCAGCCTGGTCAAGAGCGCGGAAGAAGCCTGGGAAGAGGCGCAGGACATAGGCTTGCCGGTCGTGGTGAAGCCCTACGACGGCAACCACGGGCGCGGCGTATCGCTGAACCTGATGACGCAGGCCGACGTCGAGGCCGCCTATCACCTGGCCAGCCGCAAGGGCGACAGCAAGAGCGTGCTGGTGGAACGCTACGTCACCGGCAACGAACACCGGATACTGGTGGTCGGCAAGCAGGTGGTCGCAGCGGCCAAGGGCGAGGCGCTGTGGGTCACCGGCGACGGCAAGTCCAATATCATCGAACTGGTGGACAGCCAGATCAATACCGACCCGCGTCGCGGCACCGGCGAAGATTCGCCGCTGAACGCGCTGGCCCCGGAAAAAGGCGCAGAAATCATACTGGAGCTGGAAAGGCAGGGCCTGACCGCCTACTCGATTCCTTTGGACGGTCAAAAAGTCCTGATACAGCCCAACGGCAATGTGGCGATCGACGTCACCGACCAGATCCATCCTAGTATCGCGCATGCGGCAGCGCTGGCGGCACGGGTGGTCGGCCTGGATATCGCCGGCATCGACCTGGTGGCGGAAGACATTTCCCGCCCCCTGGAAGAGCAGCGCGGCGCCATCATAGAAGTCAACGCCAGCCCCGGCTTGCTGGCCCATTTGAAACCGGCCGAGGGCAAGCCGCGCCCGGTCGGCACCGCCATCATCAACCACCTGTTTACCGCTGAAGAAAGCGGCCGCATCCCGGTGGTCGGCGTCACCGGCACCCACGGCACCAGCCTGATTTCCCGCCTGATCGCCAGCATATTGCAGATCAGCGGCAAGCACGTGGGCGTCGCCTGCGGCCAGGGCCTGTACCTGGATAGCCGCCAGGTCGTCAAGGGCAATTGCATCAATTGGGACGCAGGACAACGTTTGCTACTGAACCGCTCGGTGCAGGCTGCCGTATTTGAAAGCAATGCGCGCACCATCCTGGCGGAGGGCCTGGCCTATGACAAATGCGCGGTAGGCGTAGTCACCGACATGGACGGCCACGAGGAACTGGCCGAGTTCTTTATCCACGAAGATGAGCAGATGTTCAATGTGGTGCGCACCCAGGTAGACGTGATCCTGCCGCATGGCGTGGCCGTGCTCAACGCGGCAGACCCGCGCGTGGCGGAACTGGCGGAGCTATGCGACGGCAAGGTCATTTTCTACGGCCTGGATCCCGAACTGGACGCCATCGCGCAGCACCGGGCAGCCGGCGAACGCGTGGTTTTCTTGCGCGACAACAGCATAGTACTGGCCAACGGCAACGAAGAAACGGCCTTGCTGCCGCTGTCTTCGCTGAAGCCGGCCAAGGCAGCGCAGCCGGACAGCATCATGGCCGCCGTCGCTGCCGCCTGGGCCCTGGATATTTCGCCTGAATTGATAGGCGCAGGCCTGAGGACGTTTGATTCCAACCCGAAGAAGACGGACTACTAATCGTACCAATCGAAGCAACAAAGAGCGCGGTTCCTGCCACAGGCGGGAATCCGCCGGCAAACAATCTTAAAAAGCCGTAGCGACATCGCCACGCATCCATTCATGCGCAAGCATGAGCAGGCGCGGCAGGTCCAAGGCGGCTTTTGACAGCACTGATATAGAGGATCAAGGTTTATGGAAGTATCACGCATACGGGCGCTGCGAGGCCCCAATCTATGGAGTCATCATACCGCGGTAGAGGCCATCGTCAGCTGCACCAATGCAGAGCTTTCGGTTGGCGACATGCCCGGTTTTGAAGTCCGCCTGCGTGCCCGTTTCCCCGAGATCAGTCCGCTGCAACCGACCGGCCACAATGACGCCATCCCCATGGCGCACGTGCTGGAACTGACCGCCCTCGGCCTGCAGGCGCAGGCCGGTTGCCCGGTTACCTTCAGCCGCACTACGCAAACCCTGGAACCGGGCATTTTCCAGGTCGTGGTCGAATATTCGGAAGAAGTCGTCGGCCGCCTGGCGCTGGAACTGGCCGAAGCGCTGTGCCGCGCCGCCATCGAAGACCAGCCGTTTGACCTGCCCGGCGCGCTGGCGCAATTGCGCGACCTGGATGAAGACGTACGCCTGGGACCGAGCACCGGCTCCATCGTGCAAGCCGCCGTCGCCCGTAACATCCCCTATCGCCGCCTGACCGACGGCAGCCTGGTGCTGTTCGGCTGGGGCAGCCGCCAGCGCAAGATACAGGCCGCCGAAATGGACGGCACCAGCGCCATCGCGGAAGCCATCGCACAAGACAAGGAATTGACCAAGAAGCTGCTGGATGCAGCCGGCGTGCCGGTGCCGCTGGGCCGCTCGGTGGCCGACGTGGACGATGCCTGGGCCGCCGCCTGCGAGATCGGGCTGCCGGTCGCGGTCAAGCCCAAGGACGGCAACCAGGGCAAGGGCGTCACCGTGAATGTCACGACCCGCGAACAACTGAACGCCGCCTACGCCGCCGCGATCGAATTCCGCGACGACATCCTGGTGGAACGCTACCTGCCCGGCAATGACTTCCGCCTGCTGGTGGTCGGCAACAAGCTGATCGCCGCCGCGCGGCGCGACCCGCCGCAAGTCGTCGGCGACGGCGCCCATTCGGTGCGCGAGCTGGTAGAACAAGTCAACAAGGATCCGCGTCGCGGCAGCGGCCACGCCACCTCGCTGACCAAGATACGCTTTGACGACATTGCGCTGGCCAGCCTGGCCAAACAGGGCTATGTGGCCGACTCCATCCCTCCCAAGGGCCAGCGGGTCATCCTGCGCAATAACGCCAACCTGTCCACCGGTGGCTCGGCCACCGACGTCACCGACGACGTGCATCCGGAAGTCGCGGCGCGCGCGGTAGCGGCAGCGCAAATGGTAGGTCTGGATATCTGCGGCGTGGACGTGGTCTGCGACAGCGTGCTGAAACCAATAGAAGACCAGCATGGCGGCATCGTCGAAGTCAATGCAGCGCCAGGCTTGCGCATGCACTTGTCGCCATCTTACGGCAAGGGCCGTCCGGTAGGCGAAGCCATCATTTCCGCGATGTTTGAAGACGGCGACGACGGCCGCATCCCCGTCGTTGCGGTCACCGGCACCAATGGCAAGACCACCACGGTGCGCCTGATCGCCCACTTGCTGACCGCCAGCGGCCTACGTACCGGCATGACCAATACCGACGGCGTGTATATCGAAGGCCGCCGCATCGATTCCGGCGATTGCAGCGGTCCGCGCAGCGCCAGGAATGTCTTGCTGCATCCCGACGTCGACGCTGCGGTATTTGAAACCGCGCGCGGCGGCGTGTTGCGCGAAGGCCTGGCCTTCGACCGCTGCCAGGTAGCGGTGGTCACCAACATCGGTTCCGGCGACCACCTGGGCCTGAACTACATCACGACCGTGGAAGACCTGGCGGTATTAAAACGCGTCATTGTGCAAAACGTTGCCGACAGCGGCGTCGCGGTGTTGAATGCCGCCGACCCTATCGTCGCCGGCATGGCGACCAACTGCCGCGGCGCGGTCACCTTCTTCGCCAACGACGTGCAGTTGCCGGAAATGGCCGCCCACAAGGCCCAGGGCCACCGCGTGGTGTATGTCGACGGCGCCAACCTGGTTGCCGCCGAAGGCAAGACCAAGCACGTGATCCCGCTGGCCGAGGTGCCGATCACCCGCAACGGCAGTATAGGCTTCCAGGTGGAGAACGTGATGGCCTCGGTCGCCGCCGCCTGGGGTGTAGGAGTAGACTGGGAGGCGATACGCGCGGGCCTGAAATCCTTCGCCAATGAAAGCGACAATGCGCCGGGACGCTTCAATGTGTTCAATTATCGCGGCGCCACCCTGATCGCCGACTACGGCCACAACCCGGACGCCATCCTGGCGCTGGTGCGTGCGGTGGAAAGCATGCCGGCCAAACGCCGCTCCGTCGTCATCAGTGGCGCCGGCGACCGCCGCGACCAGGACATACGCCAGCAGACTGAAATCCTCGGTGATGCCTTTGATGATGTGGTGTTATACCAGGACCAATGCCAGCGCGGCCGGGCCGACGGTGAAGTCGTGGCCTTGCTCAGGGCCGGCCTGGCAAATGCCAGTCGCACCAAGCTGGTAGACGAGATCAATGGCGAATTCATCGCAATTGATACCGCCATGGGGCGACTGTCGGAAGGCGACCTGTGCCTGATCCTGATCGACCAGGTGGAAGAGGCGCTGGCGCACATCGCGAAACGCATCGCTGAAAACCAGGCGCTTAAATAGCTAAGGCACTGAGCAATCCACTACTGCAAGCAAGACAAATGCCGGGTTCGTCCGGCATTTGTCATTTGTAAACCAGGGATTTGAAGGCTGCGTTCAGCCAGTACGCATGGAAAGAAAACCCTCCAGCGCCGGCAGTTTTGCCGCCCTGGCAGTTGCCAGCGGCAAGCTCTTGTCGGTGGAAATATCCCCCTCCACCATCAGCGACAAATAGCGCAGACAGCATACGCGCAGGAACGATGAAAAATTGTCGATGCTGCCGCGATACTCCAGCAATTCATCGTACAGCTTGGTAATCAGCTGGTTCGTATTCATGCCGTCGCGCTCGGCCACTTCCTGCAATACCTGCCAGAACAGATTTTCCAGCCGTATCGAGGTGACCGCGCCATGCAGGCGGATGGAACGAGCGCGGGATGCATACAGCGCGGGATCGGCTTTAACGAAAATTTCACACATACAGCACTCCTAGAGGACCAGGCTGCCTGGAGGAAAATTGCATGTTCCAGGTGAGGGAAAGAGGCAAGTGTGAACAATTATATACCTCAGCCCTCTTTCCCGGCCGCTTGCCGTATTACAGCGAAATTTTGGTGCCCAGCAGGCTCAAATATTGCGAGATCCACGCCGGATGGGCAGGCCAGGCCGGAGCGGTGACAAAGTTGCGATCCGTTACGGCTTCCGTTACGGCGATATCGGCATAATGCCCGCCCGCGGCCTCCACCTCGGGACGGCAGGCCGGATACGCCGAACACTGGACGCCTTCCAGCACCTTGGCGGCAGCCAGAATCTGGGCCCCGTGGCATACCGCGGCGATAGGCTTATTGGCCTTGGCAAAATGCTGAACCAGGGCGATAACCTTGGGATTCAGGCGCAAGTATTCGGGCGCGCGGCCGCCGGGTATCACCAAGCCGTCATAGGCGGCGGCATCCACCTTGTCGAAATCATGGGTGATGGTGAAGCGGTGCCCCGGTTTCTCGGTATAGGTTTGTTGCCCCTCAAAATCATGGATCGCGGTCGCGACAAAGTCGCCGGCCTTCTTGTCCGGGCACACCGCGTGCACATTGTGCCCGACCGCCAGCAGCGCCTGGTAAGGCACCATCGTTTCATAGTCCTCAACAAAATCTCCCACCAGCAACAACAGATTCTTGGCAGCCATGATGTCTCCTCATTCGTCATTTTATGGAGTCATTATTGTTTGCCTGATTGCAGCCCAGCGGGTAATTGCCGGTTACTACATTGAGGATAAGTGGTCGCGCCTAGTCGCTTTGCAAAAAAGAATTGCTTGTCCGGGCTGTAACACGGCCGCTAAAATGCCTGCTGCCAACTCTTACTGACTAGCCAATGAAACGTGTCTTATTTATCTGCAGCAGGAATAAATTGCGTAGCCCTACAGCTGAGCAAATTTTTTCCGGGCTACCGAATGTGGAAACAGATTCGGCCGGCCTGGCTGATGACGCCGAGACACAACTGTCCAGCGAGCAACTTGCATGGGCGAATCTCATTTTCGTCATGGAAAAAACCCACCGCAAAAAACTCAACCAGGGCTTTGGGAAATTTCTGAAAGGAAAGAAGATTATCTGCCTGGATATTCCGGATAATTACGCCTTCATGCAAGCGGAGCTGGTCGCCTTGCTGAAAGCGCGCGTGGGCGGTTTGCTGACATAGGCAAGCCGCCCACGCCGGCATTACCTGCCGGCCAGCGACGCTATATTGTCGTGGCCACCGGGGCCGAATACCTGGTCCTTCAAATGGCCCAGCTGGTCGCGCACCTGCGCCGCCTTTTCGAACTCCAGGTTTTTCGCATGATCGAGCATCAGCTTTTCCAGGCGCTTGATCTCGCGGCCTATCTGCTTCTCGCTCATCATCTCGTACTTGGCGTGCTCTTGCGCCACTTCCATTTCCGCCCTGGCTTCCTGCTGGCTGTAGACGCCGTCGATCAAGTCCTTGATCTGCTTTTTGATACCGATAGGCGTGATGTTGTTGGCCTGGTTGAACGCCAGCTGCTTGTTGCGCCGACGCTCGGTTTCGTCGATGGCCCTGCGCATGGAATCGGTGATCTTGTCGCCGTACAGGATGGCCATGCCGTTCAGGTTACGCGCGGCCCGGCCTATGGTTTGGATCAGGCTGCGCTCTGAACGCAGGAAGCCTTCCTTGTCGGCATCCAGGATCGCCACCAGCGATACTTCAGGAATGTCCAGGCCCTCGCGCAGCAGGTTAATCCCGACCAGCACGTCGAAGGTGCCCAGGCGCAGGTCGCGGATGATCTCCACCCTTTCCACCGTATCGATATCGCTGTGCAGATACCTGACCTTGATGCCGTTGTCGCCCAGGAATTCGGTCAGTTGCTCGGACATGCGCTTGGTCAGCGTAGTCACCAGCACGCGCTCGTTCTTTTTCACGCGCAATGTAATTTCCGACATCAGGTCGTCCACCTGCGTCATGGCCGGCCGCACTGCGATCATCGGGTCTACCAGGCCGGTAGGCCGCACCACCTGCTCCACCACCTGGTCGGAATGGGTCCTTTCATATTCCGCCGGCGTGGCCGACACGAACACGGTTTGCCTCAGCTTGCTTTCAAACTCGGCGAACTTCAGGGGCCGGTTATCCAGTGCGGAAGGCAGGCGGAAGCCGTAATCTACCAGGTTGGTCTTGCGCGCGCGGTCGCCGTTGTACATGCCGTTCAATTGCCCGGTCAGCACATGCGATTCATCCAGGAACATCAGCGCATCGGCCGGCAAATAATCCACCAGGGTCGGCGGCGGCTCGCCGGGCTGGGCGCCGCTCAGGTGGCGCGAATAGTTTTCGATGCCCTTGGTGAAGCCGATCTCGGTCATCATCTCCAGGTCGAAGCGGGTGCGCTGTTCCAGGCGCTGCTCTTCTATCAGTTTATTCTCTTTGCGGAACCACTCCAGCCGCTCGCGCAGCTCGACCTTGATGGTTTCTATCGCCCGCAATACCGTGGCGCGCGGAGTCACATAGTGCGAACCCGGATAGACCGTGAAGCGCGGGATTTTCTGGCGTATGCGGCCGGTCAGGGGGTCGAACAATTGCAGGTTCTCGATCTCATCGTCAAACATCTCGACCCGCACCGCCAGCTCGGCGTGTTCGGCCGGGAAGATGTCTATTGTGTCGCCGCGCACGCGGAAGGTGCCGCGCCCGAAGTCCACTTCATTGCGGGTGTACTGCATCTGTATCAGGCGCGCGATCACGTCGCGCTGGCTGACCTTGTCCTTGGCGCGCAGGGTCAGGATCATCTGGTGGTATTCGTTCGGGTTACCGATACCGTAGATCGCCGATACGGTGGCGACAATGATCACATCCCTTCTTTCCATCAGCGACTTGGTGCAGGACAGGCGCATCTGCTCAATATGCTCGTTGACCGCGGAATCCTTTTCGATGAACAGGTCGCGCTGCGGCACATAGGCTTCCGGCTGGTAGTAGTCGTAGTAGCTGACGAAATACTCCACCGCATTGCGCGGGAAAAATTCGCGGAATTCGCTATACAACTGCGCCGCCAGCGTCTTGTTCGGCGCAAAGATGATGGCCGGCCTGCCGGTCCTGGCGATCACATTCGCCATCGTATAGGTCTTGCCGGAGCCGGTCACACCCAGCAGCGTCTGGAAGAACAAGCCGTCTCCTATGCCCTCCACCAGCTTTTCAATGGCGGCCGGCTGGTCGCCCGCCGGGGGAAACAATTGGCACAATTGATACGGCGAATCGGGAAAAGTAACGAATTTTGCTTCTTCGACACTATTGGAAATCTCTGATAAATCAGCCATTTAGTCTTACCTTTGCTAGAATACGCTTTGGAATTTGGAACCCTTGATTAATATCAGATTTATCAATCTGCTGCATAGAGCCATCCTTGGCCTGCGAGTTTACAAGATTCGCGGCTGGCGTGATGCTCACCTGCCTGGCTGCGATCTCTATTACCCGTTTAGAGCCCCGCTTAATCATTAGTTCCCGCAGTGAGGAAATATCTCAATATCTGCCGCTAGCCGAATCATTTCGCTGCTTACGGCGACTCTAGGAAATCTGCAACGCCACTATTTTCTTTAGCATTATATCAACCTGTCTTCTTAGACAATTTTCCATACTATCACGATGACCGCTCCTACTTCTTCCCCCTTGTTTTCCGCCATAGAAATGGCGCCGCGCGACCCTATCCTGGGCATCACCGAAGGTTTCAACGCCGATAAAAATCCTGCCAAGGTCAACCTGGGCGTAGGCGTCTATTATGACGACAACGGCAAGGTGCCCCTGCTGGAATGCGTACGCAAGGCCGAAGCCATCCTGATGGAAAAATTGGCGCCGCGCACCTACCTGCCTATCGAAGGCCTGGCCGCGTATGACAAGGCAGTGCAAGAACTGGTCTTCGGCGCCGACAGCGCCGTGGTGCAAGAAAAACGCGCGGTCACCGTGCAAGCCATAGGCGGCACCGGCGCATTGAAAATCGGCGCCGACTTCCTGAAACGCTTTGCGCCGGACGCACAAGTATGGATCAGCGACCCTAGCTGGGAAAACCACCGCGCGCTGTTTGAAACAGCCGGCTTCACCGTCAACAACTATCCCTACTACGATGCAGCGACTCGCGGCGTAAACTTCGCCGGCATGCTAGCTGCGCTGAAAACCATGCCAGCCGGCTCCATCGTACTGCTGCACGCCTGCTGCCACAATCCTACCGGCGCCGACCTCAGCGACGAGCAATGGACAGAAGTGATAGCGGTCGTCACCCAGCGCGGCCTGGTGCCTTTCCTGGACATGGCTTACCAGGGCTTTGGCGACGGCATAGAAGCCGACGGCAAGGTGGTACGCCGCTTCGCAGAAGCCGGCGGCGCCCTGTTCGTGTCCAACTCCTTCTCCAAATCCTTTTCGCTGTACGGCGAACGCGTGGGCGCGCTGAGCATTGCCGCCGCTTCCGCCGACGAAGCCGCACGCGTATTGTCGCAGTTGAAGCGTGTCGTCCGCACCAACTACTCCAACCCGCCTACCCACGGCGGCCAGGTCGTGGCAACCGTTTTGGCGACGCCGGAACTGCGCACTTTGTGGGAAGAAGAACTGGCAGGCATGCGCGTGCGCATCCGCGAAATGCGCCAGCTGTTCGTACAGCAGTTGAAAGAGAAAGCGCCTGCGCACAATTTTGATTTCGTGATCAAGCAGCGCGGCATGTTCTCCTACTCCGGCCTGACCAAGGCGCAAGTGGAACAACTGCGCGACAACAACTCCATCTACGCCGTAGATACAGGCCGCATCTGTGTCGCCGCCCTGAACAGCAAGAACATCAATACCGTGATTGATGCAATTGCCAAGGTCTTGTAAGACACTAAGGAACGGCCCCGGCCTGATCAAGTAGCGGCAGTAACGCAGACCCAGGCCAGGGCTAAACGCCGGGCTGGAAAATTTTTCCCGGACAAGAGTTTTCCAGCAAAAAGTTTTTGACAAGAGTAACAAAGCCCCTTATAATCTTTGTCTCTGTTCCCTGATAGCTCAGTTGGTAGAGCGACGGACTGTTA
>JAZJYH010000047.1:0-47856 GCA_040390485.1 Pseudomonadota bacterium | reverse complement strand
CCTCATAGCGCAAGGCATTGTCGGTGAACTGGTTCTGTTCCACATCCATATCCACCGTATTGCCGTCGATCGCGCCCTGAACGGTGCCGCGGTACAGAGTCTGCTCGCCACCGGCGCTAGCCTTGGTATCGAGATGCTGAGCTGCGGTCTTGGCCAGCGCGGATGGCGGCTGGCTGCCGCTACGATTCAACGCATTGTTCATTGCAGAAGCAAAATCTATGTCCTTGGCCTTATAATTAGGCGTATCCGCATTGGCAATATTGGATGCAATCAACTGCTGCCTGTCACCCCGCACACTCAAGGCGGTCGAGTGAAAGCGCATGTAATCGTCGAGTTTGCTCATCATGTTTCCTCCAGATTCCCTGACTGAGGACCGCGCTTCTCGCCGCAGCCATCAAAAACGGTTTTCGATACCTTGCATGGTAAGCACCCGCGCTCAAGCCCGATCGGCAGATAAAGACCGCAAAACCCCATCTATTCAGCGCATCAAATCGGCGGTCAAACCCTAGAATCTAGCCATACGGTTTTATCGCTAGGGCCATTCGGCGAGCGGCAGCAAGGGCAAACATGAAAAAAATAAGCGCATTGGTGTTAATGTCACTATGCCAACTTGCATGGGCACAGACAAGCACCCCCATGCAAGACCAGGCGGCAATACGCATCGCAGCGGAAGACTTCCTGAAGCAGCAATCGGCGGGACAGCCCGGTGAAGTCGAGATCAGCCTGGGCCAGATAGACAGCCGCCTCAAACTCCCCGCCTGCGCCAATCTGATGCCATTTCTCCCCCAGGGCAGCAAACCCTGGGGCAAGATCAATATGGGGGTTCGCTGCGCCGCGCCAACGCCCTGGACCATCTACATGACGGCCAATGTGCGCGTGACTGGCGAATATTATGTTGCCGCAGGGCCAATTTCCCAAGGGCAAACAATCAGCGCCGCGGACTTGAGCAAGGTCAAGGGCGACCTGGCCAGCTTGCCGTCCAGTGCAATCACTAGCCCATCGCAGGCGATAGGGCGTACAATTTCTATGTCCATCCCCTCCGGCAGCTTGTTACGGATGGACAACTTGCGTAGCGCGCCTGTAGTGCAGCAAGGCCAGTCCGTGCGCGTGACAACGCGGGGACCGGGATTCCAGGTTTCTACCGACGCCCAGGCGCTGAATAATGCCGGCGAAGGCCAAATTGTGAAGGCGAGGACTTTGTCCGGCCAGGTATTGAGCGGGATTGCCAAGGCTGGCGGCCTGGTGGAAGTAACTTATTAGTCGGCGGCTGCAAATATGTAACAAGCGGCCATGGCAGAGTAACAAATTATTTCCTCAAGTAATGTTAAAGTTTGAAATAACGCAGCCGATATACATGGTGTAGATGTATATGAATCCCATAAGTGAGGGTAATGCTGTGAAAATTGATGACGCACTGAAAAAGACGACCGGACTACCAGTTAGTAGCCCGACGCAAGCACGGACCGAGAAATCGGCGGATAAGGCTGAGGTTGCCAGCAGCCCTTCCCATAGCGTACAGATTTCCAATCTGTCCACGCAATTGCAGGGTCTGCAAAGTGCGCAGGCTGGCAGTGCCGTATTTGCAACAAAGAAAGTGGAAGAAATCAAGCTGGCAATTTCAGAGGGCCGTTTCCAGGTCAATTCTGAAAAGGTCGCTGATGGACTCCTGGACACGGTTAAAGATCTCTTAAATTCCAGAAAACGCTAACAATGAACCTGACAACGACTAGTCTGCATGCGTGCCTGCAAGAAGAAGTGAAGGCGATGACATCTTTGGCTGAATTGCTGAAGATGGAGCAGACAGTACTCGTCAGCGGCAAAGTGGAAGAGTTGACCCAGCTCACGCTGAACAAGACCCGGCTCATCGGCGATATCTCAGAACTGGAGAAGAGCCGCAACAGGCATTTACTGAGCCTGGGCTATTCCGCCGACGCTGCCGGCGTGCAGGCATGGTTGGGTCAGGTACCGGCGGACTCGGAAACTGGCCAATGCTGGACCGCACTGCTGCAAGTGACGGCCGCGGCAAATCAGGACAACCGCACCAACGGCATCCTGATCAACAAGCACATGAATAACACCCAGAGCGCCCTCAAGATACTGCAACAGAACGATCCGGCCGGATCGTTTTACGGCCCCAGCGGCCTCGCCACTGTCGGCAAGGTTACCGGTCGCGGTTTCGCCGCGCGCTAAAACCTGTTCTACATCGTAGATCGGGGCCCACGCGCTGCCGCTACAAGAATCAAAGCCCAACTGCCTTTCAGACGCCCTGCCCTTGCGCTGCCACTCTCTTCATTGACTAAGTGCCTATACTTTGGCCGCCTGCAATCAATCGGCCCGGCTTGACCGCATCGTCCCAGAACACGGCCCCGCCGCTATCCGATGGATGGCTGCCTTGCCCCATTTCCCATTCTCTACGAAACAAGGCCTGTGCCGCAGGCTTTCCGCTATCAGGCGGAGGCGGCTCAACCCGGCTGTGCCAGCAAATTGCGTATCGCCGCTTCCGTTTCCTGGTAATTTCCCTCGCCGAAGTGGGTATAGACAATTTGACCTTTCTTATTGATCAAATAGCTGGCGGGCCAGTACTGATTGCTGTACGCGCTCCAGGTCGTATAGCGGTTGTCCTGGGCGACCGGATAGTGAATATCCAGTTTTTTCATGGCCGCCGCCACATTTGGCGTGGAGCGTTCAAACGGATATTCAGGCGTATGTACGCCGACCACGACTAGTCCCTGGGATTTGTACTTGTCGTACCAGCCATTCACGTATGGCAGGGTGCGCACGCAATTGATGCAGGAATAGGTCCAAAAGTCGACCAGTACCACTTTCCCGCGCAACTGCTGCATGCTCAGGGGCTCAGAATTCAGCCACTTCTCTATCCCGGCAAACTCGGGGGCCTGGGCACCCGCTGCAGCTTGTGCCTGCACGGCTGCAGCACATAGCAAGGTGGTGGCCAGCATGGTTTTGAAAAATAATTTCATTTTAAAGTCCTTTCAGGGTGGGGAATACATCGGATATCCAGGCATAAATCAGCGTGTCGTATTGAAAAAAGATGGCGCAGGCGGTCAAGATGATCAGCAGGCCGAAGATTTGTTGCAGGCGCTGGGTATGGTTGGCGACAAAACGTACCCGTGCCGTCACGAACTGGCCGCCATAGGCAATGAGCAACATGGGGATACCTGCACCTATCGCATACAGCGTCAGCAGCGTCGCGGACCAGCCGAGGTTCTGCGCCTTGGCAACCAGCACCAGGATAGAGGCCAGCACGGGACCGGCGCATGGCGTCCAGACTGCGCCTAAGGACATGCCCATGACGAATCCGCCGAGATTTCCCGAGCCTGCATCGCCTGAATTGCCTGCGTTGGCCCCAAGGCTGGAGATGCGCTCATTCAAGCTCGCCATCAGCCAGTCGTAGGGGCGGCGCCACAGCATGGACAGGCCGGCCAGCGCCAGCATGGCAATGCCGGCCTGGCGCAAGGTATCCTGGGCGAATACGACAGACTGCGAGACACTGGCCAATAGCATGCCCAGGGCTGCGAAGCTCAACACAAATCCCAGGACGATAAACAGCGGGCGAGCCAATCCGGCCCGGCTGCTGCGCTGGATCGCCGTTCCCAGCACGATAGGCAGAATCGGCAGTACACAGGGCGACGCGATGGTGAGTACGCCGGCCAGCAAGGCAATCGGCGCTTCTATCAAGTTATACATGGTACGGTCCTCTGGTTGACATGACCGTATTTAATCCCCCGCACGTATCTGGCTTGTGTCACTAGTGAGCGCCAGTGCAATGTTTTGTATCAGCCCCCGGCTTGCGTACATTCGGACACAAAAATCCGGTGTTCGAAGATCAGGCCAGGGTCTTTGTACTCTCTTGTACCAACGGCCCGAATAGATACGCGGGCGTACCAAACCCTGTGTGCATGACACACTTCAGATACACGCAGGCCCTACCATTCCTACAGATCAGGCCTTCCCGGCGAAGCCCCCTGTTAGGGCTCTTTACCAGAGTGATCCTAAAACTACGACTCATGCCAGGCACTGTGACGGCCGGCATCACCTCACCACTGGAGAAAGAAATGCCCGAAGAAATCAACCAACACCGCCGCCGCCTTTTTGGCGCTGCAAGCATGAGCCTCGCCGCTGCCCAGCTAGGCATGATAGCTTCCGCGAACGCACAGACCAGCAGGACCAAACCGGCGGATCTGCCCGCGCTCAAGCCGGCAAGCAATGCCTCGTTTGGCTTGCTGAAGCAGATCAATGCCGGCGTCCTGAATGTAGGCTACGCTGAAGCCGGTCCCGCCGATGGCCCCGTAGTCATCCTGCTGCACGGCTGGCCTTACGACATCCACAGCTTCGTCGATGTCGCGCCCTTGCTGGCGGCGGCCGGTTACCGGGTAATCGTCCCGCATCTGCGTGGCCACGGCAGCACGCGCTTTCTTTCCAGCGCAACCTTCCGCAATGCCCAGCAATCGGTGGTGGCACTCGACATCATCGCCCTGATGGATGCGCTCAAGATACCGAAGGCGATCCTGGCCGGTTATGACTGGGGCGCGCGCACGGCCAACATCATCGCGGCGCTGTGGCCGGAGCGCTGCCAGGCCATGGTCTCGGTGAATGGTTACCTGATCAATAACCTGGAACGCAACAAGATGCCCCTGTCGCCCAAGGCCGAGCACGGTTGGTGGTACCAGTTTTACTTTGCCACGGAACGTGGCCAGGCGGGCTACGAGGCGAACCGGCGCGAATTTGCAAACCTGATCTGGAAGGTCAACTCCCCGCAATGGAACTTCGATGAGGCCACGTTCAGCCGCAGCGCAGCTTCCTTCGACAACCCGGACTACGTCAGCATCGTCATCCACAATTATCGCTGGCGGCTGAGCGTGGCCAAAGGCGAGCCGCAATACGACGCGTTGGAAAGGCGGCTGGCGGAAGGCCCCGTCATCGCCGTGCCGACGATCACCCTCGACGGTGATTCCGATGGCGTCGCACCGGCCACGGACGGCACATCCTATGCCAGGAAGTTTACGGGGAAACGGATCCACCGCATCATCAAGGGCGTTGGCCACAACCTGCCGCAGGAAGCGCCGCAAGCCTTCGCCGACGCGGTCATCGAAGTCGCCGGATACTAGTGGACTGTAACAGTTGAAACAGGTGTGAAAGTGGTCCGCCTCCAGGATGGAGGCGGACCACGCTGCCTAAAAACTTTGAGTCCGCCATCCGTGGTAATGCTTACGGCGACTCCTATCACCTCAGCGACAAAGTCCGCCGAGGGCTAGCCTGCCCGATCAGCCCAGGCAGGCCGGCTCCGCGACAGATCGTCCTTGGAGCCGCCAGCTTAGACCAGCCGACTTAGACCAGATTAATCTCGACATGGATATTACCCCGTGTCAGTTTGGAATACGGGCAGGTCTGGTGCGCTGTGTCTATCACGGCCTGGGCGACTTCGCGCTCCAACCCCGGCAGGCTGACGTTGAGGCGAGCCTGGAGCAAGTAAGCGCCGTCTATTGTGCCCAGGTCCACTTCGGCGTCCACGGCCAGGTCGGCCGGGAGGGCGATCTTCATTTTGCCGGCAGCCAGGCCCATCGCGCCGATGAAACAGGCCGACCAGCCGGCGGCGAACAACTGCTCTGGATTGGTGCCGCTGCCCGAGGCGCCAGGAGAAGAAAGCTTGATGTCCAGACGGCCGTCAGTGCTGCGGGACGCGCCATCGCGGCCACCGGAAGTGTGGGTCTTGCCCGTGTAGAGTACTTTGTCGAGTTGGTTCATGGTGATTCCTTTTCAATAATGGGAAAGGTGGGTATTGCCACCGCATCCGATCCATTCGGATGTGACGGATAATATCCGCGCCATGTATCTCGTTTATGTCATGCCAAAGACGGTGTCGGTGCTGATAAAAAGCCCTGGCTCGGGAACCCATTTCATCCATGACAGCGAGTGCTGCAGATCTATGCGGGATACGGCGCAAGCCGGCACAGCAGGCATTCGATGGGGCCGCCTAGGTGGGGCCGCCTAGTTCGGATGGCCTGGATCGCCCGAAGCAATCCAGGCCATGATCAATTGCCGACGACAGCCGGCAAGGCCAGGCGCGCCTCCAAGCCACCGCCTGGACGGTTGTGCAACGTCAAGCTGGCGTCCATTGCCAGCGCCAGCTGGCGTGCAATGGCAAGGCCCAGACCGGTGCCGCCGGTGCTGCGATTGCGCGAGGTTTCCAGCCTGTAGAAAGGCTGAAAAACTGCTTCCAGCCGATCTTCCGGAATGCCCGGTCCGCGATCCATGACAGAAATGCTAAGCCTGCCATTCTGTGGCGCCGTCACCGACAGCTCGGCGCTGCCTGAAAAGCTCAGTGCATTGTCAATCAGGTTGGTGAGTATGCGGCGCAGCGCGAGCGGACGTGTCGTGAGCGGTGCGCCGATTATTCCATGTAGCGAGACGGCCTCGCCGGCGTCAACATAATCGCACTTCAGGCTATCCAGCAAGGCATCCAGGTCGAGCTTGCGCGGCTGCTCGGAAGTGCCTTGCAAAGTGCGTGCATACGACACGCCTTCGCGCACCAGGACTTCCATCTCGTGCAGATTTCGCTGCAGCGTGGCGCGGTGCTCGCGGTCTTCCATCAGATCGGCGCGCAATCGCATGCGCGTTATCGGCGTTTGCAGGTCATGTGAAATGGCGGCCAGAATCTGCATGCGCTCCGTCATATATTTCGCAATCCTGTCCTGCATCGCGTTAAAAGCGGTGGCCGCGCGCGCGACTTCCGTTGGGCCATCTTCCGGCAGGCGGGTCGGCGCCAGGTCAGGCCCAAGTGCATCTGCCGCCGACGCCAATTGTAACAGAGGTCGCGTCGCCTGCCGCACGCTCAGCCAGGAAAATAAAGCCAGCAACGCCATTTGCAGAAACAGGCCCACCAGCAACCAGGTCGACACCGGCAGGATCTTGGGACGGATGTCTATGGTCAGCGGAGCGCCGTCGGACAGTTGCAAATGCACCTGCAAATGTTCATTTTCTCCGGGCAATGCGTTGGCTGTGAGATGATAGCGCTTGCCGATCGCCTCTTCCACCGAGGCGGCCAGCCTGGCAGACAATTTTTCATCCGGCGGGACGCCTGCAGTGCCGGGACCAAGGATAAAACCATAGGTACGGCGTGCCAGGCGCGGCAGCCATTGCTCGCGCTCGCTGGCAGGCAACCTGTCCAGCAAGGCAACCGAACTCGCGAGGTCCTGCTCCATGTAGCCTATCATCATGGTGGTCGATGCCTGCGTGCGTTCGTAGACAATCAAGGCAAACGATAAGGCGTGTGCCAATACCAGGCCGGCGAAAAGGATGAGGGTCAGGCGCGCAAACAGGGTGCGCGGCCACCAGCTCCAGCTTGCCGGCTTCATTGGCCCAACTCGCGGATCTCTACCGGAGCCGCGAAGATATAACCCTCGCTACGCAGGGTCTTGATGTAGCGCGGCTCGCGCGCGTCATCCTGCAAACGCTGGCGGAGCCGGCTGACCAGCAGGTCGATCGAGCGGTCGAATTGGTCGGAGTCCCGGCCTTGCGTCAAATTCAACAGCTGGTCACGGGTCAGCACGCGCTGGGGATGATCGAGGAAAGCCCGCAGCAGGCGGTATTCGGCGCCGCTCAACGCGACCATCGTACCTTTCGTATCGACCAGGTGGCGCGCCATGGTATCCAGCTGCCAGTCTCCGAAACTCAGCATTTGCACCACATCGGCTTGCTCAAGATTAGGCGGCAGCATGCGCGCCCGACGCAGTATTGAACGAATGCGCGCCAGCAGTTCTCGCACCGCAAACGGCTTGGTCAAGTAATCATCTGCCCCCATTTCCAGGCCGATGATGCGCTCGGTTTCCTCGTCCAGCGCGGTGAGCATCAGCACCGGGGTGGCCCGCCATTTGCCGGCGCGCAGCTCGCGGCATAGCTGCAAGCCGTCTTCGCCCAGCAGCATCAGGTCCAGCACGATCAGGTCCACCGGCCCCTCTTCCAACACTGCCCGCATCTGACGTCCGCCGGCAACCGCAGTCGCGCGCATGCCATTTTTTTCCAGGTAGGTGGCAAGCAGCTCGCGGATTTCGCGATCGTCGTCGACGATCAAAATGTGATCCTTGGTTTCCATATTCAGCTCAATGGTGACGGCGCCGACTGCGCGACGCTGGGGTGTGAATGAGGGAGCAGTTGACTGGCTTCGCCAGTTCGGCGCTGAAGCCGCCCGCAATGAAGGCAAAAATGGCAAGCAGGCGTTTCATGCGTCCTCCACCACAGACAGGGCCGCGCCGTTGGCAATGCCGGCTTCCAGCGACAAGGCATCGACTCCCTCCAGACAACCGAGATTGACGCGCCACAGCTTGGGACTCAGGCGGGTTTGGTGAAATGGGTAGATGCCGCAGTGCTTGCAAAAGAAATGCCTGGCCACGCGAGTATTGAACTGATACAGCGTCAACGCGTCTTCCCCGCTGAGTATGCGCAGCTCCTGTTCTTCGAAAGGGGGAGACATCAAAGCGCCGCGGCGCCGGCACAAGCTGCAATTGCAGCGCGTAGCCGGGCTTAAGCTGGTGCGGACTTCAAACTTGACGGCGCCGCAATGGCAGGATCCTTGGTACAGTTGGGCAGACATGATGCTCTCCAGTGACGAAAGCCTGTTTATAGCCGAACTCTGGCCGACTTTTATGTCTGAAATGTAGCCTCTCCTGCGCGCTGATACAAGACATTGCACAACGACGATTTTTTACCCGGTATTAAGATTTTCAATAAGAAATTATTGCTCTTTAGAAAAGAGTCCAGTGCCGTTTAGGCCTTATCTCAAGATTTCCTGAACTCTGGATAGCGGGTGCTGTTGATCAGGCAAGTCCGATGGACATTGTGGCTCTGAAATCAATTTGCGGAACAATAAGTGTTAATTGTTCCCGTTTTTTTTGCCGGGGTTGGCCAGCGGAACATCGACCGGGCTGTCGGGCAACAGCGCCAGGATGGTAACGGTGACACGACGGTTGCGGGACCTGCCCTCGGCGGTGTCATTGGAACCAACCGGTTGCTTGGGCCCCTGCCCTACCGCCGTCAGGCGGCCCTCGTCGACGCCGTTTTCGGAAAACAGCCTGACCACCGTGCTGGCCCTGACCGCCGACAATTCCCAATTGGATGGGAAGCTGGAATTCTTGATCGGGATATTATCCGTATGGCCTTCCACCTGGATAGCATGGTTGTCGCTTTTCAGGACCGAGGCGATCGCCTTCAACGCCTGACTGGAGTCGTCGGTCAGCCGCGCTTCGCCGGGGGCGAACAGGACGCTGGCATTGATGTCTATCGTGACGCCGCGACTGGTCTGGGTCACACGCACCTTACCCTCGCGCACCAGCGGCTCCAGTACCGCCAGGATATCCCTGGCGACTCCGGTCATCTGCTCGCGCTCCTTGCGCAAGGCCTCGGTATTCTTTTTGACGATAGGCAGAGGGTCGAGCTTGATGGTAGGAGAAGGTGCGATTTCCGGCTGCTTGGGGGTCACGAGCATGACCTTGCCAAAGGCCCCGGTCAGGGCGTTCGACAACACCCTGTACTTGCCCTCATTGAGCGAGGAAATCGCATACATCACGACAAAAAATGCAAACAGCAAGGTAATAAAATCGGCGTAGGAAACCAGCCACCTGTCGTGGTTGTCCGGCTCTTCCTGGTATTTTTTCCTTGCCATGATGTTTTACGCTTGCCGGTGATTGGCGAGACGCTCTTCGACGATGCGGGTGCTATCGCCCAGGGCGATGCTGAAGAAAATATCGGCCAGCATTTCCCGGCGGGTGACTTCTCGCGTGACGATCTCTTTCAGCTTGTTGCTGATGGGGATGAAAAACAAGTTGGCCAGGCCCACGCCATAAATCGTCGACACAAAGGCCACCGCGATGCCGCTACCGAGCTTGCTGGGGTCGGTCAGGTTTTCCATCACGTGTATCAAGCCCAGCACCGCCCCCAAAATCCCTATGGTGGGTGAGTAGCCGCCGGCAGACTCCCACACCTTGACGGCCTGCCGCTGTTCCATCTCATACAGGGAAATATCGACGTCCAGGATATCTTTCAGCCTGGCGGGGTCGATGCCGTCTATCACCAAGCGCAAGCCCTTGGCGATAAACGGGTCCTTGGACGATTGCATATAGCGCTCCAGGCTCAGGAAGCCCTCGCGGCGGGCGACGCTGCTCCAGATCATCGCGTCCTGTATGGTTTTCTTGGTATTGTCTTCGGGCGCCTGGAATATCCATTTCAACATCCGCGCGCCGCGGATGAAGTTAGGCATCCGGCTTTGTATCATGACGGCGCCTATGGTAGCGATTACCACGATGACAAACGCCGCCGGCTGTATCAGCGAGGATAAGCGGCCGCCCTCCAGCACCTGGCCAAACAGGATGCCGCCGACGACCAGTATGAGTCCTATTAAGCTAGCCCAGTCCACGCTCTGTCCCTTAAAGATGCCCTGAGTCGGGCGACTGCCTGGCTATGAAGCTGCGATACACGGGATTCGGAAACCCCCATCACCGCACCGATTTCCTTCAAATTCAGCTCTTGTTCGTAATACAAACCCATCAACAACTTTTCCCGCTCGGGCAAGCTGTCTATCGCATGGATGACAGCGTCGCGAAAATCACCGTTCAGCAAGTCCTGCAAAGGATCGCCGGACTGGTCCGAACAATAATGGTCAAGAAAATGCTCCTTGGTGTCGGCATCATGAAAATCTTCGTAGTACACCAGTTGATGCCCGCCGCTATCGCCCAGCATGTCCTGGTAATCGCCGAGGGACAGCTTGAGCATCTTGGCCACCTCGGTTTCCAGCGGTGGACGGCCGAGTTTTTGCTGCAAGGCGTTCATTGCATTTTCTATCTTGCGCATATTCTGGCGCACGCCGCGCGGCAGCCAGTCGCTATTGCGCAACTCGTCCAGCATGGCGCCCCGTATCCTCTGTACGGCATAGGTTTCAAACTGGGCGCCGTGATTGTCTTCATAACGGTTGATCGCATCCAGCAGGCCTATCATGCCAGCCTGCACCAGGTCATCCACCTCGACGCTGGGGGGCAACCTGGCTTTTAGCTGGTAAGCGAGCCGCTTAACCAGTGGAGCGTGCTCCGTAAGTAAGAAATTTTTATCCGATTTTCCGCTGGCGGTGTACATATAGTAATTACGTTCCGAGACGAACACCTATCTCTGGCAAACCCTGCAAACTTAAAGTCGAACGGGCGGTCAGCGCAATTTGCTCGGCCAGCTTGTAAAAAGCGAGCGATGCCCCGGCAAGCGGGAAGGCGTCAATCACAGACCGCCCCAAATGCGCTGCTTTTTTCATATGCTCATCTTCGGGCACATAACCCACGAAATGCAAAGGCACAGCCAGGTATCTGCTGGCTGCCTGCGCCATATTGGTATACACCAATTTTGCTTCTTTCTCGGTCGCTCCGGACACGAGTATTCCGTAAGAGCGTCTGCCTATTCGACTATTCACCCGCTTGATCAAGCCATAGGCCGTTTTAATTGTTGTTGGATTCGCTGATACCTGCATTACGACCTCACTTTCATCCAGGGATGCCAGAGGAAATGCGTCATTGATGTCAATTTCACTATCGACAATCACCAAATCCGAGCGATTTACAGCCACGTCAAAAACCCGCGACAAGCGCCGGGAATTTTCAGTTGGAATGCTGGACGATACCGGAGCATATTTTGCAAGCATAGCCACAGATAGCCCAGAAGACACTATTTTAATCGCGTCTTGCATTGTACGCTGTTGTCTGGCAACGTCCAACAGGGTCTGCTCAGGATTGGCATTTAACCATGCCCCTACGCTGCTGGAAGTGGCCCTGGCGTCGACCATCAGGATGTTCTTGCCCTGGCGCGCCAGCGAAACCCCGAGGTTGACCAGCATGCTGCTCTTTTCCTCTTCCCTCAAGGCGGATAAAAAAGTCACCACCCGGGGCTTGGGGCCTTCCAGCAAGCGGCGCAGCCCCTCTGCCTGATCGAATCTAGCCAAAGCTCACCTCCCGGTTATTCAGGCGGCTGTTCATCGCAGCAGCATTAGACATCAGCATGGGCAACTCATCGTCCTTGAACATGAACGGCGCGGTCTCCCTTTTCAGTTTGAAGGCCCGGTCGATCAGGTAGTTCTTGTTTGCCACGTGCAGGTCTTCGGGAACACGCTGGCCGCTGGCGACATAGTAGGTGCTGAGCTTTTGACGTATCACGATGTCGAGCGCCCCGCCTATCGTTGCCGCCTCGTCCAGCTTGGTCAAAATACAACCCGCCAGCCCCGCGCCCTGGTAGGCGCGCACGACTTCGCTGAGCGTCTCGCCGGTCGAGGTCGCGTTCAGGCACAGCAGGCGCTTGACATCGCTGCCGGCGCCTGACAGCATGGCCACCTGCTCGGTGACCATCTTGTCGCGCTGGCCTACACCCACCGTATCGATCAATACGGTGTGCTTGTTCTTCAGCTCGGCCAAGGCGATGCGCAAGTCGCTCTCATCCTTGACGGAATGGACCATCACGCCCAGTATCTTGCCGTAGATGCGCAGTTGCTCGTAGCCGCCGATACGATAGGCATCGGTGGTAATCAGGGCCAGCTTGGCCGGACCATGGCGCATCACGCAACGCGCTGCCAGTTTGGCGGTGGTGGTGGTCTTGCCTACCCCGGTCGGCCCCACCAGGGCGTACACGCCGCCTTTTTCCAGGATCTCGTTTTCATTGCCCACGGTCGCCAGGTTATGCGCCAGGATGGCCTTGATCCTGGCGATGCCGCTGGCGACTGTTTCCGTGTCGGGCAATTTATCCACCAGGTAGCGCGCCAGGCTGGCACTGAAGCCGGTTGCCAGCATTTCTTTCAGGATTTCCCCTTTGACCGGCTGGCGCTTCTGGGTATTGCTCCAGGAGAGCTCGGCCAGCTGCGCCTCCAGCATGCCGCGCATGGAGCGGATCTCGCTCATCATCTTGCTCATCTCGGCCACGCCTACCTGGTCCGTGTTGCGGGCCGGATTGCCGACCTGCTCGGCAGCGGTGGCCTCGGGCCTGGCGCCTTGCCTGACCATAATCGGCTGGGCCGCCGGCTGCGGCTGGGGTTGTGCCTGGGATGGGGAGGCAAAGCGCGGCGTGATCCTGGTCACTTCGGGCACCAGCATGCGCTCATGTTCGGGTGTCGCAATCGATGCAATGGCCTCATCGGCCATCGCAAGTATCTCGACCTTGCCGCCGACATTCCGGTTCGACAGGATGACTGCATCCGGACCAAGTGCGTCCTTTAACATCCTGATCGCTTCACGTGATGTGTTAGCGGTGAATTTCCTTACGTTCATGATTGCCCTCCAACCAGGCTGGTGACTCTAATCGTTTTTGTTTCGGGTAATTCTGCATGCGACAGCACCTTCAGCTGCGGCAAGGTCCGTCTCAGGAAGCGCGACAGCAAGGCGCGCAGGGGTCCGGGCACCAGCAATACCGGCGTCAGGCCCAGTTTTTCCTGGTTTTGCGCAGCGACTTCAGTCTGGCTGGCCAGCGTATCGGCCAGGCCAGGTTCGATACCGGAACCGTCCGGGCCGCTGGTTTGCAGGGCTTGCATCAGCAGGCGCTCCAGGCGGTTATCCAGGGTCATCACGGTCAACTCATTAGTGGACGGGAAGATCTGCTGGACGATCGCGCGGCCCAGCGCAATCCGTACAAACATGGTCAGGTCGCCGGCATCCTGGGTTTGCATCGCGTGTTCCGACAAGGTTTCAATAATGGTGCGCATATCGCGGATATGCACGCCCTCCACCAGCAGATTCTGCAAGACCTTTTGCAAGGTGGCTACCGGTATCAGCTTGGGCACCAGGTCCTCCACCAGCTTGGGCGAATCCTTGGACACATGGTCCAGCAGCGACTGCACTTCCTGACGTCCCAGCAACTCGGCCGCGTGCGAAGTGATCAGGTGATTCAGGTGGGTCGCGATCACGGTTCCTGCGTCCACCACGGTGTAGCCCATGGATTGCGCCTGCTCGCGCATGCCGGCATCGATCCAGATCGCAGGCAGGCCGAACGCTGGGTCCGTGGTCTCGGCGCCAGGCAAGGGGCCGGACACCATGCCGGGATTGATGGCCAGGAATTGGCCGGTAATCGCTTCGCCGGTACCGACTTCTACCCCTTTCAGGGTAATCCTGTACACCGAAGGCTTCAATTCGAGGTTATCCCGGATATGCACCGGCGGCGACAGGAAGCCCACTTCCTGGGCGAACTTCTTGCGTATGCCCTTGATACGGCGCAGCAATTCGCCGCCCTGCCCTTTATCGACCAGCGGTATCAGGCGGTACCCCACCTCCAGGCCCAGCGTATCCACCGGCATGATGTCTTGCCAGGTGGCTTCTTCAATTTCCGGCGCAGCGGGCGCCTTCACCGGCTCTTCGGTTTTTTCAATGATCTTGCTTCTCTTGGTTATCAGATACCCGGCGCCCGCCAGCAAACCGGCCAGCAGCAGGAAAGCGACGTGCGGCATACCGGGAATAATCCCCATGCCGCCGACGATGGCTGCCGTGATATACAGGACCTGGGGCTTGGCGAACAACTGGCCTATCAACTGCCCACCGATATCCTGGTCGCTGGCGACCCGGGATACGACGATACCGGCAGCGGTGGAGATGATCAGCGAAGGAATCTGCGCCACCAGGCCGTCACCGATGGCCAGCAAGGTGTAGTTCTTCAGCGCGGTGGCAAAATCCAGGTCGTGCTGGATGATGCCGACGATCAGGCCGCCGACGATATTGATGACCGTTACCATGATGCCGGCGACCGCGTCGCCGCGTACGTATTTGCTGGCACCATCCATGGCGCCGTAGAATTCCGCTTCCTGCGCGACTTCGGTACGGCGGCGGCGGGCCTCCTGTTCGGCGATCAGGCCGGCGTTCAGGTCGGCATCAATCGCCATCTGCTTGCCGGGCATCGCATCCAGGGCAAAACGGGCGCCGACCTCGGCAATACGGCCCGCACCTTTGGTGACCACGGTAAAGTTGATGATGGTCAGGATGATAAACACCACGATACCTACCGTGTAATTGCCGCCGATCAGGAAGTGGCCGAAGGCTTCAATTACCTTGCCGGCAGCGTCCGGCCCGGTATGCCCGGCGGTCAGCACGACGCGGGTCGATGCCACGTTCAGCGACAGGCGCAGCATGGTGCTGACCAGCAGCACGGTAGGGAATACCATGAAGTCCAGCGGCTTGACGGTGTACAGGCTGGTCAGCAGTACGATGATGGACAGCGCGATATTAAAGCTGAAGAAGATATCCAGCACAAAAGCCGGCAACGGCAGCACCATCATCGCCAGCATCATGACGATCAGGATAGGCGCGGCTAAGGCTTTATTGCCGAAGCTTTGCAGCCAGGCCGGCATTTTCAGGCTATTCATGCGCTTGCTCCAGTACCGCCGGCAGCAGGCGTTGCGGGCTGATTATGTGGATCCAGTTCTGGAGGGACATACAAATCATTCGGTTGCACAGGTCGGGCACCGCCACGCTGGCGGAAAGTTTTCAATTGGAATACATAGGCCAGCACCTCGGCCACGGCGGCGTACAGGGTCTCGGGAATTTCGTCGCCCAGCTCGGCGTGCTTGTACAGGGCACGCGCCAGCGGCGGCGCTTCCAGCAGCGGAATATTATGCTCGCCAGCCAGTTCGCGAATTTTTGCCGCGACCGCGTCTGCACCTTTGGCCACCACCTTGGGTGCGCGCATGCTGCCGTCGGAATATTTCAGGGCCACTGCATAGTGGGTCGGGTTGGTGACGACCACGTCGGCGGTCGGCACTTCGGACATCATGCGGCGGCGGGCCATTTCGCGCTGCTGGGCGCGGATTTTTGCCTTGATTTGCGGATTACCATTGGCTTCCTTGGATTCCTGCACGACTTCCTGGTGCGTCATTTTCAGTTTATTCGCGTAATGCCACATCTGGTAGGGAGCATCAATCGCGGCGATCAGCACCAGGGCGCCAACGATGGACAGGAAACAGACGCCGAGCATATGCCCGACATGGGCCGGGCCGTCCCTGAACGGTTCCACCGAGAGTCCGAAGATGGCATTTTTCTGGCCCATGATGGCGATCCATGCGACGCCGCCGACCAGTACGGTCTTGCCGATCGCCTTCAACAGCTCTACGCCGGCGCGCACCGAGATCATATTGCCCAGGCCGCTCAAAGGATTCAGGCGTCCGAAGTTGGGTTGCAGCGCCTTGGCGCTGAACAGCCAGCCGCCTATCAGCAAAGGCGAGGCCAGCGCCACCAGCACCAGCAAACCGGCGACAGGGGCAAATGCGACCAGCACGTCCATCAGGGTAGCGCCTATATGCGCAAACAGCGCTGCAGGGTCGTAAGCCTGCGTCCTGTCCATGCTCAAACCGGCCACCAGCGCCTGTCTCAACTGGCGGATCAAGCCGTCGCCCATCGCCCACAGCGAGCCGCCGGCAGCCAACAAAATCGTACAGGTAGAAAGTTCTCGCGAACGGGGGACGTCGCCCTCTTCACGAGCTTGCTCCAGGCGCTTGGGCGACGCCGGTTCGGTTCTTTCAAGATCACTTTCTTCGGCCATTGCCGACTCCCGTTCTTTCCCGCCTTGCGTACAACACGTCGCATGGGCGGCTTTACAGGTAAGATTATTGTTGAAAGCAGGAGTAGTTCATGCCGGGAACAGGCGCAAATTTACCCTTTATTTCGCTTCACCAATTCACTTGAAAATACTGAAATATTTTCCACCAGGAAAAATTTTGATTTTTTTGAAAGAATAGGGACAGAACGCGGGCGGCCTAGCCAGCGCGTCGCTGCAGTTCCTAGCAGGGGATTTTTTTAAGGAAGGAGAAGGAATTGCCGAAAACAGCGCGCTGTTTCCGGCAAGATTTGCAGCAAACAGCCTAGGCGGCCGTCGCGATGTTCTTGGCCCAGACCAGCGCAGACAAATGCGCCTTGTTGACGTCAGCAGGGCTGATGCGCAACGACTCGGCCAGCGAACCGACCAGCATGCTATTCAATTCGCAAGCTTCCGCCAGCGCCAGATACGGACCGTAAATGCCGCCCCTGGAAATCAATGCCTCGGTGACCGCGTCCGGCAGTTGTATGGTGGACAGCACTTCTTCCATAGGCAAGCCCAGCAACCTGTCCAGCAAGGAGAACATCCCCGCCACAAACAAATTCTCGGCTTCGCTCTTGGACATCTGGGCCTGGCCCAGCAATTCGGCAAAACGTCCGCGCACGATCGCTGTTTCCAGCAATACCGGGGAATAACCGCTGGTGCTGGCAGTCGCCAGCAATAGCGACAACCAGCGATACAAAGGACTGTATCCGAGTATTTGCACCGCGTGCTTCAGTGACTGCACCTCGGTACGCAAGCCAAAACCGGCTGAATTGATATACCGCAGCAGCTTATAAGCCAGTGTTGCATCGCGCTTTACCACCGCTTCCAGTTGCTGGATGTCGGCGTTCTTCCTGACCATTTCCATCAACTGCAAAATGGTGGTCTGCGATGAATTCAAGCCTTTTTGATTGCTGCTGGGGCGAGGCGTCAAATGCAGCTTGCCGACAAAGCTATCCAGGCCCAGAGCGGAACAGGCGTCATAGTCTTGCCAGGTGGCGACTTTGCGTGCCACCATGCGCACGGACGATTGCTTCAGCGCCGCATAGGTCTTGGCCTGGGCGGCGAAATTGGCCGCACCCAGTTGCACTTCTATATGCGAAATTTGCGACAGCAAGGAGCGATCCAGGCCGCTGAGATCACCGCCACGTACCGCGATTCCATAGCCTTGCTGCCGAATCTCCGTGATCAGGTCCAGATCCGGGCCTTCAACGAAATACCGCTTCGATAAAATCAATACCGTATTTTTCGGCGGCAGCAGCCTGAGTCCCTCGGTCTTCAGCAAAGCTGGCACCGCTTCCAGGAACAGCAGGTTGTCGCCTAGCAGAAAACCCTTGTCGTCGTCATTCAATTGCTCGGCGACGAAAGTCATCAGCGCATCCAGGTCCTCCGCATTTTCACTGCCGGACTGATCCGCCGGCTGTTGCCAGGACAATTGAAAACCAATGACTCGCTGCTTGGGATCAAGCAAGGGTTCTCTGACGATGAAGTTCACTTCATTCATGTTGGGATAATCTATAAATATACAGGGTGGTCAGGCAGAGCCCGGGCTACGGGCCCAAAGCTTAAAAGCCAAGGCTATCCAGCAAATCATCCACCTGACTTTGATCAGCAACGACTTCGGCGTTTCCTACAGGGTTGATTTGCGGACCATTCATCAGCCCATCCCCTGCTTCACGTTTAATTTCACCTGGCGAGTAGTCAATCAATAACTGCACCAGTTGTTGTTCCAGGTTTTGCGCAAGCTCGGTCACCCTCTTAATTACCTGCCCGGTCAAGTCCTGAAAATCCTGCGCCATCATGATGTCCATCAGATGCGACTTGGTTTCCGCACTGTTGCCACTGACCGATTTCAAATAATCCAGCGTCTGGTTCGCCAACTGCTGGTATTGCTCCACCGATGAAGCCTGCCCCAACAGTGCCTGCAAATCGGCAGAAATTTTCTTTGCGCCGGCGTCTATGGACTCTTGCAAGGGAATCGCGACATCTGTTGCATTCAACACCCGCTGCGCCGCCTGTTCCGACATGCGCGCAACATATTCCAGTCTATCCCTGGCATCCGGGATATCGTCGGCGGCGCGCTCCAACAATTTATCCAGTCCCAGGCCGCGCAAGCTGTCATGTAGCAGCCTGGTCATATGACCTACGCGCATCAGAAGATCGTCTTGCTGGCCGCTTTCGCCAATAATTTGACTCATCTCCGCTCCTTATTGAGACATTTTGGCAACATGTCCCATTGCTGCAGCCATAGCCGCATTATGCAGTCACCGCTGCATTCATTGTTCCTGTTTTAATTTTTAAGCGCCCTTCCCTAGCTTCTCAAAAATTTTGGTCAATTTTTCGTCCAGGGTCGCGGCGGTAAAAGGTTTCACTACATAGCCGTTGGCGCCTGCTTGCGCTGCTGCAATGATGTTTTCTTTCTTGGCTTCGGCGGTCACCATCAACACCGGCAGCTTGGCCAGCGCAGCATCGGCACGAATGTGTTGCAACATCGTCAAGCCATCCATATTCGGCATATTCCAGTCCGAAATAACAAAGTCAAAGTCGCCCGACTTCAGCTTGGCCAATCCCATTGCGCCATCTTCAGCCTCGTCAACATTGGAATATCCAAGCTCTTTTAGCAGATTACGCACGATGCGTCGCATTGTAGAAAAATCGTCAACAACTAAAAACTTGAGATTCTGATCGGCCATGAATTACTCCATTATTTCTTTAAAGACAGTATTTAGTATTATCGGTCAAATTGCTACGAAGTGGTGCTCAAATTACATAACAAGTTAAATTTGTCTGAATTTGGTCGAGTCCGATCCGGCTCAGCTGGGACAAACGCTGGCTAAACCCTCAATGCACGGCTTCCATGCGTAGCAAGATAATTCAATACCTTGGCCGGCAGTTCGTTCAAGGGCCCCACTTCATGGGTAGCCCCGACCGCAATTGCTTCACGTGGCATCCCAAATACTACACAAGTTGCCTCGTCTTGAGCAAAATTGTATGCGCCGGCGTTCTTCATTTCCAACATGCCTACCGCACCGTCCTTGCCCATTCCGGTCAAAATCACGCCGACCGCGTTTTTACCCGCGAAAGTCGCGGCGGAACGAAATAATACGTCCACCGAAGGCCGGTGCCGGTTGACCGGCGGGCCGTCATCCAGCTTGGTGACATAGTTGGCGCCGCTCCTGGCCAATAGCAAGTGGGAATGGCCGGGCGCGATATACGCGTGCCCGGGCAAAACCCGCTCGCCGCCGGCCGCCTCCATTACGGCAATCTTGCACAAGCCATCCAGGCGCTTGGCAAACGAGCGCGTAAAACCTTCCGGCATGTGCTGGGTAATCAGTATCCCGGGGCAGTCCGAAGGCATTTGCATCAGGAAATTCTTGATGGCCTCGGTGCCGCCGGTGGATGCGCCTATGATGATCAGCTTTTCACTACTGGTCAGCGGATTGCGCACCATAGGCAATTCACTGACCGGCCCCTTGTTGGCCTCGGCCAGATGCTGCGCCCTTGGCTTGATGCGGGCCTTGGCCGCGGCACGGATCTTGTCTGCGATCAAATCGGTATATTCCTGCATGCCGCTCTTGATCGACAGCTTGGGCTTGGTCACAAAATCCACTGCCCCCAGCTCCAGCGCGCGCATGGTAATTTCCGACCCGCGCTCGGTCAGCGACGACACCATCACCACCGGCATGGGCCTGAGACGCATCAATTTTTCCAGGAAATCGAGGCCGTCCATCTTCGGCATTTCGACATCCAGGGTCAGCACGTCAGGATTGGTTTGCTTGATCAATTCGCGCGCGACCAGCGGGTCGGGAGCAACGCCCACCACTTCCATATCGGGTTGGCTACCGATAATTTCACTCATGACGCTACGGATCAGCGCCGAGTCGTCCACTATTAATACTTTGATTTTCATAAAAACACTCCGCCGTAACAATACGCTCTACACACGTTAAAACAGGTCAATCTCGCCACCCACCGGTGCCGTTTTAAGGCGGCTGGCATAATCCAGTTCACGTTTCTTGAGCGTATCGTTATGTTCAACTTTCAATTTCTTGACCAGGACTTTTCCCGTTTTGGGAAAAAAATACACTTTGCGGGGATAGATGTCGTTCAAATCCTCGGCAATCACCCGCATTCTTTCTGTGCGCAAGTAATCCAGCACGAATTTTGCGTTGCGCTCGCCGACGTTGATCGCGGTAAAACCGCGCAACACATTTCCGCCGCCGAACACCTTGGCCTCCAGGTTTTCCCGCTTGGCGCCGGCTTTCAATAACTCATTGATCAATACCTCCATCGCATAGGTGCCGTAACGCATGGATGCAGAAACCGGGTTATCGGTGTCGGCCCCGCCGTCAGGCAGCATGAAATGGTTCATCCCGCCGACGCCGGAAACGCGATCGCGGATACAGGCAGAAACGCAGGAACCGAGTACGGTCACGATCAACATATCCTTGCCGGTGAAGTAAAACTCGCCAGGCAAAATTTTTGCGGCATCGCAATCGAAGGTCCGATCGTAATAGACATTCGTCGCGAAATGCTCTTCACTTAATTGGCTCATGATTAGCCTTTTTCCGTATGACGCGGCATAGGTTTATGGCGAGCCTCATGCGCGCTTGCCAATTCATACACTGTTTTCCCTCTTAACTTGAAGGCATCCGTCACATATAAAAAATTTTCAGAGTGCCCGGCAAACAGCAGTCCGTCCGGCTTCATCAAAGGCACAAATTTCTTGAGTATCTTTCCTTGTGTCGGCTTGTCAAAATAGATCATGACATTGCGGCAGAAAATGGCGTCGAACTCGCCGCTGACCGGCCAGCTATCGCCCAGCAGGTTCAATTGTTTGAACGTAATCAAGTCACGCAATTCCTGCCTAACCCGCACCAGGCCCTCTTGCGCGCCCTTCCCCTTCAGGAAAAATTTCCTGGCCCGCTCCGGGGACATCTTGTCCAGGCGGTCCAGGTTATACACTCCTTTGGAAGCGGTCGCCAGCACATTGGTATCGATATCGGTCGCGACTATCTGCACCGGCGGTTTCAGGTTGCCGAATGCTTCACACAAGGTCATCGCTATCGAATACGGCTCTTCCCCGGTAGAGCTGGCGGAACACCAGATTGTCAGCCCATCCCTTTTTTTCTTCACATGCTCGGCAAGAATAGGGAAATGGTGCTCTTCGCGGAAGAACGACGTCAGGTTGGTCGTCAGGGCATTGGTGAAGGCTTCCCACTCCGCGCCCGCGGGTTCTTTTTCCAGGTTATCCAGGTAGGACACGAAGGAACTCAGCCCTGTCGCCCTGAGGCGCCGGGCCAGGCGGCTATAGACCATTTCCTGCTTGCTGTCGGCAAGGGAGATCCCGGCCTTTTTGTATATCAGGCCTCTGACCCGGTCAAAGTCGCGATGGGTGAAATCGAACTCTTTCGATGTTTCAGTTTTATTTTTTTCTAAAGGCTTTGTCATTAAAACCGTCCTTCTTCTTAACAATTAGCCATTACGAGCCCGAATATCCACTACCTCCGCATTGAATAGTTGAATACGCTTTCACGCCCTTCATTCTATTCCATAGAGCGGTAACCGACACGAAAACCGCCCCAGTGTTTTCCTGCAACGTAAATCGGCACGGACAGGTCATGCATGACTTCCCCGGTATCCCGTTTATAGGTTTGCAGTAAAAATGGCTTGGTATTGGAACCGCAGCGCGACCCCGTGCGGTCATCGAAGATGCGCTTGGTGCGGTTATTCACCAGGTCCTTCTCATAACTACCCGTCAATTTCTGCGAGAATTTTTTATTATGCGTAGGAAAATAACCATTATTGTCTACCGCTCCGGCATAAACCAGTTGCGGTATCGCAGCCAATAGTGCCTCCTGTATCGAAGGCAAAACCCGGTCCGTGAAGGCATCAAAGGCCGTGGTAAATTTTTTCGGGTTGGTATCGGGTATGGGCGTATAGGTGCGATCAAACAATTGGCTCATGCCGATTTGCCCGGACTGCAGCGCTTCGGTAAATATTTTTTCTATCACTATAACCGTTGCCAGCGCCGCTTTCTTGATAGGCTCATGCTGGGTGACAATATTTAACGAACTTATTTCATTAAACAACACTTCGGACAGCTCCGACAAACCGGTAGCAGAAGCAATCACCTGCGGCAGGCTGGCCTCGGTCGCTATCATCCCTTCGCGAATTTTACTGACCGATACCGAGATGGACTGGGCATCTTTCACATGCGTCTGTGCCAGTTCTGCGATCAGCTTGATCTGGCTTTCGGATTGGTCGGCAGACTTTTCTATATTATTGAAATAGGAATGGACTTTCTGGATACCGTTTGCAGTCTCGACCACGCGGTCAGCCAGTTTGGACATCCCCAGCGATGCCTGCTCGGCCTCTTCATTGATTTCGCGCAGCATGATACGGATGTCGTCGGTGGCAGTCTTGGTCCGCTGGGCCAGTTCGCGTACTTCACCGGCGACCACTGCAAAACCGCGCCCGTTTTCACCGGCCCTGGCGGCCTCGATAGCCGCATTCAGCGCCAGCAAGTTGGTGCGCGTCGCGATCTCGTTGATGACTTCGGCAATCACGTGTATGCGCTTGGATTTTTCCTGCAGCACAGCCATCCCGGCCGACGCCTGCTGAGCGTCATCGCGCACGCTATTGATTTGCTGGATGCGGGCATCGACCTCGTTCCTGCCGGAGGCACTCTCGCCCCTGAGCAAGGTGGCGGAATTGGATGCCCTGACGGCGCTGTCGGCAATTTCTTGAGTGCTTTTTGTCACATCGGCGGTAATGCCAACCACCGTATTCGTGGTGCTGACATCCTGCGATATCTTCTTTTTGATCGAGTCGACGAAATACGAGGTTTCCGCCGAACCTATCATGATGTGGTCCAGTTCCTCGGCGATTTTTTTTGTGAAACCGGAGTTAGAGAGTACATTCCTGCGATAGGCGGCAAGCGGAACGGCGATGCCTGCTGCCGACGACAGGCAAATCAGCAGGTACACATTCCCTTCGGCGTCTATCCACCTGACTAGTGCCGCCATCACCAGGCTGGCGCCCAACCCCAGGGCGCCAAATACAAGACATAGGGTCGATGTAGACAAACTGCGCATATTTTCTCCACTGACAGCACGCCTGCTGGGGAGAGCAATATCAGATCAGGGCCTGCTTGCTATCCACTCATACAGTTCAGCAACAATCTCAGGCACGAGCTCGCAAGACATTAACCTGGCCAAGCATGGTATGTGCAGGCATACAAACAAACCAGCCTTGCCTCGCCGGCCCTCTCTACTTAAAACTCTTCCCACTCATCTCCGCCGGACTCTCTGGCCGGCGGCTTGCCCTGGCCGGCAGGCTTGCCGGCCGCTGCTGCGGCTAGCGCTACCCGTCTTGGCGCCGGCACCGCTTCCTGCCTGGCAGTATGCACCCGGGCAAGCGGCTTGATGGCCGGCGCATGAGTTTGGCCGCCGGCCAGCTTGAATACGCTGACAGCCTCTGCCAGCGCAACAGCTTGCTCTTGCATGCTCTCGGCCGCTGCTGCGGCCTGCTCCACCAGCGCCGCATTCTGCTGGGTCATCTCGTCCATCTGCGTGATCGCCAGGTTGACCTGCTCTATGCCCGAGCTCTGCTCCTGGCTGGCTGCCGTGATCTCGCTCATGATGTCGGCCACGTGCTGCACGCTGGTGACGATCTCGGTCATGGTCCGGCCGGCCTCATCCACCAGCTTGCTGCCCTGGTCTACCTTGTCGACCGAATCGCCGATCAGGGTTTTGATCTCTTTGGCGGCGCCGGCGCTACGCTGGGCCAGGTTGCGCACTTCGCTGGCGACCACGGCAAAGCCGCGGCCCTGCTCGCCGGCGCGGGCCGCTTCCACTGCCGCATTCAGGGCCAGGATATTGGTCTGAAAGGCGATGCCGTCGATCACGCCGATGATGTCGACGATCTTGCGCGAGCTTTCCTTGATCGAACCCATGGTGTCCACCACCTGCCCGACCACTGCTCCACCCTTGACCGCGACGCTGCTGGCCGACACCACCAGCTGGTTGGCCTGGCGCGCATTGTCGGCGTTCTGTTTCACGGTCGAGGTCAGCTCTTCCATCGAGCTGGCGGTTTCTTCCAGCGAGCTGGCCTGCGATTCGGTGCGGGACGACAGGTCGGCATTGCCGGAGGCGATCTCTTGCGATGCGACGGTGATGGTTTCCGTCCCCAACCTGACTTTTCCGACCGTCGCCGCCAGACTGTTATTCATGTCTTTCAAGGCATTGAGCAAAGCCGCAACCTCATCCTTGCCGTGCGCTGGCACTTGTGAAGTCAGGTCGCCGCCGGCAACTTTTTCCGCCAGTTCCAGGGCGCTCTGCAGCGGACGGGTAATGCTGCGCGTCAGAACTAAGGTAATAAATGCGCTGACAACCAGAGCCAGTAGCAGCACGATATATAACCAGAAGCTCAGTTTCTTGCCGGTCGCGGCCGAACTTTCAAACACTTGCTCGGACGCCTTTTCCTGGAAATCCACCAGCTTGTTGATTTCCGTGATGGAACGCACACTCAGCGGGTCGATCACGCTGGAGATAATCTTGACCGCACCTTCAGAATTGAAGGCGAGCGCCTGTCCTACGGCATCCTTCAATGGTTTTTCCATGTCCTGGTCAATCTTGGCAATTTCGGCCAGGATTTTTTTTTCGTCGTCGTTCAGCCCAAATTTGGTAAGTTCAGCCTTGGCTTTGTCATAGCGGCCGCGCTGCTCCTTGACTTTAGCGTCTTGCCTCTGCATTTCCGAGACATCTGACTGTATGCCTATATTACGCATCGCTATGCCGCCTTCCAGCAAGGCACTCTTCATTGCATTGGCCAATGCCTGCTTTTTTCCGGCAGCGGTGACACCGTCCACCATGGCAGCACGGTTTTGCCCCGACAGCATGGTCGCCATCGCCAGCAAGAGGATCAGGCCGCCGATGACAAGTCCAAAGCCTATGCCTAATCGTGCACCGATACGAATGTCGCGTAAATTCATTACTGATATCTCCTTGATGATGATTTTTATTGTTTATTTTTATTATTTACTGTGCTTAAGACTGTTCATTGCGCCGCAAGCTGCATTCCTTGCATCGCCGGACCGGAGCCGGTCAGGCCGCCATTTGATCGGCAAGCCCCATTTCCGGACTGGACATCAGTTTGTCGATATCGACCAGGATCAGCATGCGCTCTTCCAGCGTGCCCAGGCCGATCAGGAAATCGGTGCTGAACGTCGTGCCCATCTCCGGCGCCGCCCTGACCTGCTCCGGCATCAGGGTCGTCACATCCGATACGCTGTCCACCACCATGCCGACGATGCGCCCGCCTATGTTCAGGATGATCACCACCGTGAACTGGTCATAGGTAGGCTCGCCCAGGTTGAACTTGATGCGCATATCCACCACCGGCACGATGATGCCGCGCAGGTTGATCACGCCCTTCAGGAAGTCCGGCGCATTGGCGATGCGGGTCACCGCTTCGTAGCCGCGGATTTCCTGCACCTTCAGGATATCGATGCCGTACTCTTCCCGGCCCAGGGTGAACGCCAGGAATTCCTGGCCCGCAATATCCAGGCCGGATTTTTCACTGCCGCTGTTGCTGCTGCCCGACGCTTGCGCATTTTGTGTCATCTTATTTCCCCGGTAAACAAAACATCCGCACTTTGACTTATCTGGAGGACCGCAACAAAGCGGCCACATCCAGAATTAAAGAAACTCCGCCGTCACCCAAGATCGTAGCGCCCGAAATACCCGGCACTTTACGGTAATTGGACTCGATATTCTTGACCACGACCTGTTGCTGTCCAACCAGATCATCGACAAACAGCGCCGCTTTTTTTCCGTCGACCTCGACGATGACGACGATACCTTCCGACGGTTTGGTAAACTTCGGTTGTATATCAAACGCTTCATACAGGGCGACCAGCGGCAGGTATTCATCGCGCACCTTGACCACCCGCCCCTTGCCGCTGATTTCCTTGACATCTTCCGGTGTCGGCTGCAGGGATTCCATCACAAAGCCCAAAGGCAGGATGTAGATTTCTTCGCCGACCTTGATCGACATGCCGTCCAGGATAGCCAGTGTCAACGGCAGGGAAATAGTGATCGTCGTGCCGAAACCTTTGGCGGAACGTACGTCGACCACCCCGCCCATCGCGGCAATATTGCGTTTTACTACGTCCATGCCCACACCGCGTCCGGACACGTCGGTGACAGTCTCGGCAGTAGAAAATCCGGGGGCAAAGATCAGTTGCCATACCTCGCTATCGGACATCGTATCGGATACAGCAAGCCCATTCTGTTTCGCTTTCGCCAGGATCTTCTCGCGGTGCAAGCCGCCGCCGTCATCGCTGACTTCGATGACGATATTGCCGCCTTGGTGGACCGCAGACAGCGACAATTTTCCGGTTTCGCTTTTACGGGCGGCGGCGCGCGCTTCCGGCATTTCTATGCCGTGGTCTATGCTGTTACGGACCAGGTGCGTCAGCGGATCGACGATGCGTTCAATCAAGCCCTTGTCGAGTTCGGTGGATGCGCCATAGGTGATGAATTCCACCTTCTTGCCGAGCTTGGTCGCGAGGTCGCGCACCATGCGCGGAAAGCGCGAGAATACATAATCCATGGGCATCATGCGTATCGACATCACCGCTTCCTGCAGGTCGCGGGTATTCCTGGTCAGCTGGCCTACGCTGCTCAGCAGGCGTTCGTGATGGATAGGATCCAGGTGATTGGTGCGCTGCTCCAGCATGGCCTGGGTAATCACCAGTTCGCCGATCAGGTTGATCAGTTGATCCACCTTCTCTATCCCCACCCTGATCGTGGAAGACTCTTGAGAGGCAGAGGATTTATCGGCTTCTTTTTTCGTCGCGGCTTTTTTGTCGGCGGCCGCAGGCGCTACGGCACTGCCGGCGACGGCATTCTGGGAGGACGGATACTCAGGCGGAAACATGGACTCCAGCGGCTCAAAGAAACCGTAGCCCAGCTCTTCTTCCGATTGCGCCTGGAGCTCCCTGGAATCAGGGGCCGCTATCGCTTCCATGGTGATTTTCAGGTCATCAGGATCCATGATAAAAGAACAGATGGCGACAATGTCGTCCTGGCTTTCATTGGTTCTCAAGCTCAGGACAAATTTTCCATCTACGCCATCTGCTTGACTGATCGCACCCAGCAGGCCCAATTCGGCCATGAGCGCAGCCACATCGTCCAAGGGAAGCTTGGGCAGGCCTATTGTGAATGCATACGGATAGTATTGCGACGCATGATCGCGCACAGGTGCAGCATAGCTTACCGGCGGCTTGGCCAGCGGCACGACGTCCTGCGACAACGACTGCAACAGCATGCGCACATCGGCCACCGCGTCCTGGTCGACCGGCGTCCCCAGCTTATGGCCGTCCAGCTGCATCTTCAGGATGTCTTTTGCAACCAGGAATGCATCGACATGCTCGGCGGTCAGGGCCATTTCCCCCTTGCGGATTTTGTCCAGCAGCGACTCCAGGATGTGGGTCACTTCCGACATGTCGGTCAAGCCAAAAGTCGATGCCCCACCCTTGATCGAATGGGCAGTGCGAAATATCGCATTGAGATCTTCCTCGCTCGGAGATGAAATATCGACAGCCAGTAGTAATTTCTCTTTTTCGGCGAGAAGCTCCTCTGCCTCGTCGAAAAAAACCTGGAAAAACTGACTCATATCAATGGTCATTATCGCACTCCGTGATGTACTCTTATTGGTCGCAGACTATCCATAGAGATAGTTAACCAATGACTTTCTTGACCACTTCCGTCAACTTCTGCGGATCAAAAGGCTTGACCAGCCAGCCATTGGCGCCGGCGGCACGCCCCTTGGCTTTCATGTCATCACTCGATTCGGTGGTCAACATCAGGATGGGAACCCGTTGATAACTAGGCAGCCCACGCAGGGACTTGATCAAGGTCAGGCCATCCATCCTGGGCATATTCTGGTCGGTCAACACCAGGTCGACCACCTGGTTGCGCGCCTTTTCCAGTCCATCCTGTCCATCCACAGCTTCTATCACTTGATAACCTGCGGCCTTCAAGCTAAAAGCCACCATCTGCCTCAGCGAACCAGAATCGTCCACCGCTAATATTGTCTTGGCCATCATTACTCCGTTATGCAAATTTGAGGCTTTCCGCCTACATTTACCACGCTACAACCAATCTGTTCGAGCTTTTATGCGCGGACGTGATCGGAATCCTGTACCGCCGACCTGATCAATGCAATGCCCAGCGACGTCTTCCCTGCCAATACATTACTCAGTCTTACTCAATGATCCCGCTGTTAGCGGCACCAGCGTTTCACCAACAAATTTTCAAAATAATTCTATGTCGCCGCTGTCCAGATGCTTCTGGGTTACTGCCTTGCGCAACAATCCTTTCAGCTCCAGGCTTTGCGTTTCCAGCCTGACCGTGATCTCTTTCAACAACACCGCAATCTCGTCGCTCCCGCCGTCATGTGGAATGCCGTCACCGACAATGCCCAAGGTACTCAGCACCTCGCGCAAACCGGCGCTCCTTTGCACAGTCCGCGAAATCAATTGGCTAGTCAGGTCCTGGAATTGCAGGCTGGTCACTGCAGAATTGATATGCAGCGTAATATCCGCCTGGATCAGCTGCAGCTTGTCGATAGTGGCTTCCGAGGCGCCCCCGGAAGAAATCAGCAAATCTATTTCCTGCTGCTGGGAAGAGATCGCTGCATGCAGCGCCAAAAAGCTGGCGCCCAGTTTTTCGATCGCCTCGGCGAGAAGTATGGTGGTCTGTACCAGATCAGTTTCAACTTCCAGCAAATGCTCATTACCATGGTCTGAAACACCGGTGAGTAGCCGCTTAACTTGAGGGCCCAAGGTTTTCTTTTTCGGCATTTTAAGCATCCCAAAATTCAATATGACCAGACGATGCTGCAATACGCGCTATTTGTTCGTTTTGACAGAGACATCGGCGCGCGGATCGGCCGGCGTGGTGACCTCGATAGCGCCGCCGTCCGTTGCGGCCGACTCTTCAGCCTTTTTGTTCATCACGATGATGCTGATGCGCCGGTTGATCGGGTTCAGCGGATCGGCCTTGTCAAACAATACCGAGGACGACAGCCCAACCACGCGCAAGACCTTGGATTCATCCATGCCGCCCAGGATCAAGGCCCGGCGCGATGCATTGGCGCGGTCGGCAGATAGCTCCCAGTTGCTGTATCCCTTTTCGCCGCTGCCATAAGGAGCTGCGTCGGTGTGTCCAGACAGGCTGATGCGATTCGGCACATCGTTCAGCGCCCGCCCTATTTCGGTCAGGATTTCCCTGGTATACGGCTGCAACTCCGCCTTGGCGGAAGCAAACATGGGACGGTTTTGCTCATCGACCATCTGTATCCGCAGGCCCTCTGTGGTCAAGTCCAGCAGCAGCTGGTTCTTGTATTGCTTCAGGGTCGGATTGGCCTCGATCGCGGCCTCTATCTTGGTCTTCAGCGCCTTCAGGCGCTCGCCCTCGGCTTTGGCCAGAGCCGCCTCCGCCGCCTGCAGGTTGAAAGTCTTCTTCTTGGATTCGACGTCACCGCGTTTTTCCTGCCCGGTGCTCATGGTCAGGTCTTTACCGCCGCCCTTGATCACGCTGGAACTATCGCCACTGCCCTCGCCACCAGCCATGGCCACTTTCAACGGAGTCTGGAAATATTCGGCAATACCTTGCAAATTTCCTTTGGCGGTCGATCCCAACAACCACATCAGCAGGAAGAATGCCATCATTGCCGTGACGAAGTCAGCGTACGCAATTTTCCAGGCGCCGCCATGATGGCCGCCTGCAGTCTTCTTTATTCGCTTGACGATAATTGGTCTAAGCTCTTCGTTAGCCATAACACACCTCTAATCAAGCTAATTATTTTGATTTTGATTGCTTAATGTGGTCTTCCAGTTCGGTGAATGTCGGACGCTCGGTTGAATACAAGACTTTACGGCCAAATTCCACAGCGAGTGCCGGCGCATAGCCGTTCAGGCTCGCCAGCAAAGTCACTTTAATGCATTGCAAGGCCTTGGAAGACTCATCCAGCTGTTGCTCCAGCAACGTGGCCAGCGGCCCGACAAAACCATATGCCAGCAAGATACCGAGGAAAGTGCCGACCAGCGCATGCGCGATCAGAATACCGAGTTCAGCCGGAGGAATACCGACCGATTCCATGGTATGCACCACGCCCATCACCGCCGCAACAATACCAAACGCAGGCAAGCCGTCACCCAGCTTTGCCATGAAATGCGCAGGAATGGCGCCTTCGTGGTGGTGGGTTTCCAGTTCATTGTCCATCAGATTTTCGATCTGGAAAGCGTCCATATTACCGGACACCATCAAGCGCAGGTAGTCGCACAAAAATTCCATCATATGATGGTCTGCGACCACGGCAGGGTATTTACTAAATAGAGGACTTTCTTCCGGCTTTTCAATATCGCCTTCGATCGACATCAAGCCTTCTTTACGTACCTTGGTCAGCACGTCAAAGAGCATGGTCATCAGCTCCATGTACAGTTGCCGATTGAACTTGGAGCCCTTCAAGACGCCGGGCAAGGCTTTCAACGAGGCTTTGAGAGTTTTGGCATTGTTACCGACCAGGGCTGAACCGACTGCTGCGCCACCGATCATGAGCAATTCCAGCGGCTGAAACAGCACCGCCACATGCCCACCCGACAGGACGAATCCGCCAAAAACGGATCCCATGACTATGATATAGCCGACGATAACTAACACGACCGATGACTCCTAAAAGAGAGAAACAATAAATTTATGCATGCCGAAGCATTTGATTTAGTCTCGCACTGGAAATATGCCCCGCGCAGAATCTACGGTCTAACGATAAAAAAACACCTTAAATCAATGAAAAAATTGCCCAAAAAATACATTTCATGTCTGGCATTATATGCGCCAAGCGTAAAGAATGGGAGCGTTATCCCCCGTATTTATGCACAAATCAGCCTCTGTGTCGGGAATCACGAATTCATAACTCAACAACATGGTCCCCGGACGCATCTCGGATTTTGCCTTTTGCCATAGTGCAGGCATCGCGGCGGGCGATAAATAGGCAAATACAAAATCGTAGGGCCGCAAGTCCATGTCCCGATAATTTTGCAACAGGAAGCGCGCGCGCGCGCGGGCCAGCCTGGCGCGCAAATAACTGAGGAACCAGGGTAGCGGCGCAATTTCCACGCCGGTGAAACGGCAGTCCCCCCTGGCTTTTGCCAGCTGCAGAACCAGGCCGCCGAGGCCGCTGCCTATGTCGATGAATTGGATCGGCCGATCAGCCGGCAACAAGTCCCGGACAACCGGGAACAGCGATGAACGGGAGGGATAGTAAGGGACCTGGGTCCTGAATGTGGACCAGAATAGCAGCAGCAAAAACAGGAAGGCGATCAGGAAGTAATGTGGAGGGACGTCAACAATGAGGAGGGCCACAACCGCCAGCGGGAACAGGAATTGTATGCACCACCACCACCAATCCATGCCGCGCCAATAGGCGATGGCCGCTGCCAAACCAGCCTCGGCGGCGATGATTGCATATAGGGGGGGATTAAACTTCAACGCGATCGCCAGGATGATGGCGAGTGCGCCGCAGAAGAGCAGTGAGAATAGTTGTATCAGCAATGCATGCAGCGCGGGCAGCAATGCCGTCGTGTTTGCTAAAGGAGAATCAGGTTTGTCATGATGATCAGATTGAACGCCCAAATATTCTCCGCAACACAAAAAGACATTACGCCACCATGGCCATCGCCGTATCCAGCTCCCTGGATTTTTTGGTTTTGCCGGCGCGGGACGGGACGTGGCACAAGCCACAGGCATAATCATCGTGCAAATCCAGCGTATGCGCAACAAACTGGCCGCTACATTTTTTGCATTTTGCAAACGTTAACATTTTTCCGTCGAAGAAGCGCACGAGCGTCCAGGCCCGGGTCAGCGACAGCACAGGCTCTTCACCAGCGGCAACCGGCACCTGCTCCAGGTATAGCCTGTATGCCTTGACCACGGCGTCTATGCCGCTAATACCTGCATGCTCCTGCAAGTACTTATGAATATTCATGAACAGCGATGAATGGATATTGGGTTGCCAGGTAATAAACCAGTCGGTAGAGAACGGCAGCATTCCTTTTGGCGGTGAGACGCCCTTCAGCTCTTTGTAGATCTTGAGCAGGCGCTCCCTGGACAAAGAAGTCTCAGACTCCAAAAGCTGTAGCCTCGCACCGAGATTGACCAATTCAATCGCCAACTGGATTTCATGCGCTTCGCTCACCACACTTTTATTTGCCATTTTTATCACCTTGTTTTTATGCGCTCTGCCTACGGGTACCACCACACCAGAAATTAATGAATTTCTTCTACTGGCTGGCCGGCCATCAGGATGGCGGCGTGCGAATGCGCCAAAGCACGTTCTTTGTTATAGTTAGTCAGCATGCACAAGATTGCACTGTCTTCGAAGCGGAAGCGGGCCAACATCATGTTGGAGCCGGCGAGCTTCAAAATCTGGGCATTGTTCAAACCTTCAATCAGGTCGGCGATTTCCTTGCCTATGCCCAAACGGAAGATGGCAGTAGCTTTATCAGCGCGTATCATTTGCTGCGCGAGCATCAGGTAACTCAGGTTTGCGTCCCGGATTTCAGCCATCATATCGTTCTGTGTCATTTCCCTACCCTCCAATCTATTTATCCCGGCAGTGATTTCGTTGCCAGTGAGATACATTGTGGGACTAGGGGAAAAGCCAGTGTATAGGTGAAACTCGGTATTTTTGCGGAGAAAAAACGGAAGTAGCTCGTAGGAATATTTCCTACAAGCTATATATTGGCATCTGCAGTCAAAATTTCATGCAGAAAATAAATTTTTTGCAGAATCTTCTTAATTTTTACCTCAAAAGAAAATTCTTATTTAAATCAGCGAGTTACCCAATGTTTTCTCAAACATCGCCACCCTCACAAATACATTAACGGCAGCAAAACGAAGAACTTTAGGGTAAAACCAAAAATATTTTTATTATTTTTCTTAAGACTTTTAACGGCAGCAAAATCGCGAACTTGAGGAAATGAATGAAAAATTTCTTTAAATATGTGAGGAAACTGTAACTAGTGTTGCATTTTGACGTCGAGAAATTAGCTTTTTATACAACACTTTGTAGGTTTTATCTGACATGGACAGGCTGCGAGGCCGCCGCTGCGCTGTAAAACTTAACCAGGATGCATGCAAATAATTTAAAACCGCGGCAATTATTGATATGCCGGCAAAAAAAATCAGGGCGAACCGAAGTACGCCCTGATGTTTAAACCTTCACGATACGCAAACGGAAGCGCACCGATATGCATGTCAATATTTCTACATGGGATTGGCGGCGTCCATACGCCAAATAGTTTTACCTTTGGAGTCCTTATCCAAGCCTGACAATACGCCATTGTGTGCCTCCATGTCCGCCTCGGACGCCAGCAGGACGAGCACCTCCGGCAACGGGGCGTCGAGAGACAAGTCCTGGGCCTCGCTCCCGTCGTTTTCGACCTGCATCTCCATGGTCAGGCTATTTTGTCCCCTGGACATCGCCAGGAACACGTCTGCCAGCAGCTCGGCATCGAGCAGCGCGCCATGCAGCTTCCTGTGCGCATTGGAAATGCCATAGCGGCTGCACAGGGCGTCCAGCGAATTTTTCTTGCCGGGATGGAGTTCCTTGGCTTGCACCAGGGTGTCGATCACCGGGCCGACGTGCTTGGGAAACTCCGGCAGATCGAGCAAGGCAAACTCGGCGTTCAGAAAGGCAACGTCAAACGGCGCATTATGGATGACGATTTCTGCGCCGGAAACGTAATCGCGCAATTCGTCGATGATTTCAGCAAACTTCGGTTTGTCGCGCAGGAATTCCGTCGTCAATCCGTGCACCGCCAGCGCGCCCTCTTCCGAGTCTCGCTCTGGATTGATATAGCGATGGAAGTTATTCCCGGTCAGCTTGCGGTTGACCAGCTCCACGCAGCCTATCTCAATGATCCTGTCCCCTGAGCGCGGATTCAGGCCTGTCGTTTCAGTATCGAGAACAATTTGTCGTGTCATTTGTCGTGGTCCGGAAATTTTAAGCGGCATCTGCCGTCGTTATTATAGAAAATGGGGCGCGGCGCTACGCTGCATCAGGGCGCGTCCGTCTCCCAACGCAGCTGTATCGCCTCGGGCTGGGCATCGATGCAGTGCGCGGCGTCCAGCCCTACGCCGGCAGCAAAGAGCAATTCTTTTCCCGCACACACGAAAGGCAGGCGCTGACGCTGCCAGAATGGGATGCGCAAGCTTTGATAGTGACTTTTGATATCGCGGGTCGGCCGATTCAGTCCTAGCTTGATGCGCTCGCCACCCTGGCGCATGCGCAGCACCAGATGCTGCTGCCTTAACCAGGCCTCCTCCAGCCCATACCCGGCCCGCTCAAAATGCAGGCTACCGTGGAATTCCGGGAAATGCATGCTGTCCTCGCCCTGCCACCGAAAGTCCCTGGCTGCCGGCGGCGTGCTGTCTACCGGCAAATTGGGGGCGGCGTAGATCCGGTTTTCGTAGCGATGTATACCCAGTTGCTCATGCGCTACTGTGATCCTGGCGTCCGCGCGCGCTGCGAACAATTGCTTGCGCATTTCTGCCAGCCTGGCGGTCGAAGGCATACGCACACCGGTAGTCGACAGCCAGTAGCGCATCAGGTTATCGATGCGATCATCGCTGTAGCCCTGCATTTTATCGATATCGAGGCCGCCGTCGCTGCCCGACTGGCAATGCTGCAAATCCTGCTGTGCCAGCTCAAGCAGCATGCGGTGGGCAGATTGCGCGTGCTGCGCACTTCTCGCCAGCCGCTCGGTAAATCCGGGAGAAATCTCGGACAGGATGGGCATCACCTGCAAGCGCAAGGCATTGCGCGCATATTTATGGTCGGCATTGGATTCGTCCTCGGCATAGGCAATAGCCTTGGAAGTCGAATACTCCAGCAGGCTGTGCCGCGTGACATCCAGCAGGGGCCTGGCAATGATCACCGCATCGGTCCCCAGCAATTTGGGCGCGGTATTGTACTGGTCCATACCGGACAAGCCGGCCACCCCCGAGCCGCGCAACAACTGCAGCAGCAGGGTCTCTGCCTGGTCGTTCTGGTGGTGCGCAGTCAATATCAACTGGACCTGATGCGCCTGGCACATCGCCCCCAGCGCACGATAGCGCTCGGTACGGGCCGAGGCTTCTATGCCATCCTTGGCGGCGGGATCGATCTGGACATTGCGGACGTCGAAGCAAATGCCGGCCTTTTCGGCTTCGAACTGGCAATGGGATGACCAGCTATCGGCATTCGGACTAATCCCATGGTGCACATGGAAGGCAAACAGCTTGAGTCCGCGGCTTGCGCAAAAATTTTGCGCAAGCCGCAATAACACCGAAGAATCCAGGCCTCCGCTATAGGCAATGGCGATGCTCTGGCTTGTCGTTTTTTTTAGCTGGCCGGCATTACTGGCAAGAATGGATTCCAGCGTCGTGTCGAATTGCTGCTGTAGACTTGCAGTATTACTTTTCACTCAGGCTATTCCGCCAGTTTGGTTTCCTTGAATTTGCCGTAGCTCATCAATTTTTCATGGCGTGCAGCAAGCAGGTCCTTGGTTTTGACGCCCTGGAATTGACGCAGGGTGTCTGCCAGCGCACGCTTGACCAGCGCGCACATCTGCTTGGAATCGCGATGCGCCCCGCCCAGGGGTTCATTGATGATCTTGTCGATCAAGCCCATGGCTTTCAGCCTGTGCGCGGTCAGGCCCAGCGCTTCTGCGGCATCGGCCGCACGATCGGAGGTCTTCCACAGGATGGAGGCGCAACCTTCCGGCGAAATCACCGAGTAGGTGGCGTATTGCAGCATCAATACCGCATCGCCGACAGCCAGCGCCAGCGCGCCGCCGGAGCCGCCCTCGCCGATGATGGTAGTGATCAGCGGCACCTTCAGTTCGGCCATCACATACAGGTTATGCCCGATCGCTTCAGATTGGCCGCGCTCTTCGGCATCTATGCCCGGCCAGGCGCCGGTCGTATCGACGAAGGTAAATACCGGCAAATTGAATTTTTCCGCCAGCTTCATCAGGCGCATCGCCTTGCGATAGCCTTCGGGCTTGGGCATACCGAAATTGCGCATCGCGCGCTCCTTGGTATCCCGGCCTTTTTGATGCCCCATGACCATGCAAGCCTGGCCATTAAAACGGGCCAGGCCGCCTATGATGGACTGGTCGTCGGCAAAGCTGCGGTCGCCATGCAACTCATGGAAATCGGTAAATATGCTGTTCACATAGTCCATGGTGTATGGACGTTGCGGATGACGCGAAATTTGCGAAACCTGCCAAGGCGTCAATTTTGCGTAGATGTCCTTGGTCAACATCTGGCTTTTTTTGGACAGGCGTTCTATCTCTTCCGAGATATCGACCGCCGAATCATCTTGTACGAAGCGCAATTCTTCAATTTTGGATTCAAGCTCTGCAATAGATTGCTCAAAGCTCAGGAATGTCGTTTTAGTCATCGTGCCTCCTTCAAATTCAACACGAGTTGAAAAATATTTTCAGTTTGTTGCGATGGGATCCAGGCTACGCCATAGATACCAGGTTGCCACCGTACGCCATGGCTCCCAATTAGCTGCGACCTCCCGGGCATCGCTGCGCGAGACGGGTTCGCCTGAAAAATAGTTAATGCTGATGCCTTTGAGCAAGCCGGGGTCGTCCAAAGGCAAAATATTCGGACGGAGCAGATTAAATATCAAAAACATCTCCGCTGTCCAGCGTCCTATGCCGCGAATTTGTATCAGCTCCGAAATAACGTCTTCGTCGCCCATCTCCATCCATTTGTCGACGTGCAATCGTTTCTCTTTGAAATGATCTGCCAGATCCAGAATGTATTCGGTTTTCCGCTTGGATAAACCTGCGGCGACCAGTCTTTCCGTCCCTAATTTTAACACTTGCGCCGGAATACACTTAGGACAGAGCTCTAAAAACTGTTGCCACAAGGCGTCCGCAGCCTTGCCCGATATCTGCTGGCCTACTATAGAGCGTGTCAGGGTAGTAAACGGGTCATCCCGCCCTACCAGGTACAGGTCGCCAAATTGGGGAATCAGCTTGCGCATGATCCTGTCCCGCTTCATCAGCTCGGCTTTGGCATTCTCCCAATACTCAGGAACCAGCGGCCTGCCGGCAGTATCCACGGGATTATCCATGTTGCTCAGGCCCTGCGCCATTCGGTGATGCCACCAGCTTTATCTTCAAGAATGATCCCGTCAGCAAGTAATTCATTACGGATGCGATCAGATTCGGCAAAATTTTTCGCTTTCTTGGCCTCTGCTCGCGCTTCGATTTTTGCCGCAATCATAACATCATATTTTTCATCCGCGGCTGATAGACTTGCTTGCAAGAAATCAATTGGTGCTCTTTGCAATACGCCTATGGTCCCTGCCAAAGCCTTCAATTGCCGCGCCAGCACTGTAGATTTGGTCTTGTTGACCTCATTGGCGAGGTCAAACAATATCGAAATGGCAATCGGTGTATTGAAATCATCCAGCATCGCCTCGGCGAAACGCTGGGCGTGGGCCTCATCCTGGTCCAGCGGCAAGCTGTCCGGGCTGACCTCCTTCAAGGCTGTATAGAGGCGGGTCAGGGCGGTTTTTCCGTCGTCCAGGTGGGCGTCCGAATAATTCAGCGGGCTGCGGTAGTGCGCCCTCAGGATGAAGAAACGCACTACCTCGGGATCATATTTCTTCAATACGTCGCGGATGGTGAAAAAATTCCCCAGGGACTTGGACATTTTTTCATTGTCCAGCCGCACAAAACCATTGTGCATCCAGTAATTGACGAAGGTATGCTGGTGCGCGCCCTCCGACTGCGCGATTTCATTTTCATGATGTGGGAACTGCAAGTCCTGGCCGCCGCCGTGAATATCGAATTGCTCGCCCAGCAAATCGCCGGACATTGCCGAGCATTCTATATGCCAGCCGGGACGCCCCGTACCCCAGGGCGATGTCCATTTCACCTCTTCCGGCTCGGCGTCCTTGGAGGCCTTCCACAGCACGAAATCCAGCGGGTCGCGCTTGCCGGTATTGACGTCCACCCTTTCGCCGGCGCGCAAATCATCGAGGGACTTGCCGGACAATTTACCGTAACCGGCAAAATCCCGCACCGAAAAATTAACATCGCCGTCGGTGGCTTGGTAAGCCAGGCCGTTTTGCTCCAGCTTGCGGATCAGGTCCAGCATTTGCGGCACGTACTGGGTGGCCCGCGGCGCATGATCCGGGGGCTGCACGCCCAGCGCTGCCGCGTCCTCATCCATGTACTGGATAAAACGACTGGTCAATTGCGAAATGGTTTCGCCGTTTTCCACCGCGCGCTTGATGATTTTGTCGTCGATATCGGTGATATTGCGTACGTAGGTCACGTCAAATCCGGAACTGCGCAGCCATCTCTGCACCATGTCAAACACGACCATGACACGCGCATGACCGAGGTGGCAGTAGTCATAGACCGTCATGCCGCAGACGTACATGCGAATTTTGCCAGGCTCTATAGGGGTAAATACCTGTTTTTCACGACTTAATGTATTGTAAATTTTTTGCTTGCTCATGAGCTGCGTATGCTTTGTTCTATTGATTTTTGAGCGAACGATCCCGCGCCTGCTGGACGAATCTGCCGGGCACTGCATGCTAATGCGCCGCAAAAACCCTTTTGTGGGCACTTATTTGATAAGATGTCGCTTTTATTTGCAGTATAACATTGCTGACTCGATGTTCCCCTGTTCCCTAACGAAACGAAGCTTAAACAAACCCGCTATGCGCCACATAATAAAAAATGTTTTTGCCACCTTTGCACTATCCAGCTTGTCCCTGGCGTTGACCGCCATCCCGGCCCTGGCAGACGATGCTGCCGATGCGGGCAAGTTCCTGCGCGCCGGGCAATATGCGGAAGCCATGCAAAAGGCAGACGCCGTGCTGGCGCAAAAACCGAAAGATGCGCAAATGCGCTTTTTGAAGGGCTTGATACTGACCGAGCAAAATAAAACAGCGGAAGCTATCAGCATTTTTTCAAAACTGACCGACGACTTCCCTGAACTGCCGGAACCCTATAATAATCTGGCGGTGCTATACGCTTCCAGCGGCCAGTACGACAAGGCGCGTGCCGCGCTGGAAATGGCGATACGCACCAATCCCACCTATGGCACAGCGCATGAAAACCTGGGCGACGTGTATGCCAAGCTGGCCAGCCAGGCCTATGACAAGGCCCTGCAGCTGGATTCCGGCAATGCCGGCGCCAAGCTCAAATTAACCATGGTGCGCAATCTGATAGGAAACGGCACCGGCGGCACCAATCCGAAGACTATCGTTGCACAAACTGCAAGCAACAACCCGCCTCCTGCGGTAAAAACCGTGATAGCCAGCGCAATGCCAACGCCGGCCAAGGCCGGCAAGCCTGAGCCGCAAGCCAAGGTCGAAACCAAGGTCGAAACCAAGGCAGAGGCAAAAGCCGAGGCCAAAGCAGAAGCAAAGGCAGAAGCAAAAGCAGAGGCCAAGGCAGCAAAAATTGCCGCAGCCAACAGCAATGATCAAGATGAAGTGTTGAAAGTGGTCGAAGGCTGGGCCAAGGCCTGGAGCAACAAGGATACCGCTACCTACCTGGCTTTCTATGGCAAGGATTTCCAGACGCCCAAAGGCGAGTCACGCAAGAACTGGGCGGATGAGCGGCGCTTGAGGATAGAAGGCAAGGGCCATATCACGGTCAAGGTCGAGACCCCCAAGGTCAGCATGGACAGCAATACAGCCACGGTCAAATTCAGGCAAATTTATAGTTCGGATCAACTGACTGCCAACAGCCGCAAGACCTTGGTGCTTGTCAAACAAGACGGCAAATGGCAGATCAAGCAGGAGCGCGCGGGTAGCTGATGTTTTGTTTTGCTTTAAATTCGTTTCCGACTCGATTCAAGCTCGGAAAGCAGGTCCTTTACGCTTTGCTCCTATTGCTGACGATGGCTGCTTTGCAGCCGTCCACGGCTATTGCCAAAACGCGCACTGCGATCGTTACGCCGGAGTCCGGCCAACCGCTGCCCAACCCTGACGCGCTGCTGATCGAGGTATACAAAAGCCTGGCCACCAATAAGCTGCGTCAGGCGCAACTCAAGGCCGACGAGCTGGTGGAGGCCTACCCGCATTTTCAACTGGGCCACCTGATCCGCGGTGATTTGCTGCTGATGCACACCCAGCCGGTGACCGTCTTTGGCGCGGTAAAAAATGCGCCGGTCGACAAGCTCAGGGACTTGCGCGAAGAAGCGATGGTGCGCATCAAGTCCATCAGCCAAAAACCCGATCCCGAGCTGATTCCACGGTCTATCCTGCAATTGCGCGAAGACCAGAAACTGGCGCTGGTGGTCGACGCAAAAAAATCCCGCCTATACCTGTATGAAAACAGTGACGGGCAACCCAAATTTGTCGCCGACTACTATATTAGCCAAGGCAAATTCGGCACCAACAAGAACAAGGAAGGCGATCAAAAGACGCCGATAGGGATCTACTATATTACCAGCCGCCTGGCCGGCGCCAAGCTGCCGGACTTTTACGGACCCGGTGCGCTGCCGATCAATTATCCCAATGAATGGGATAAAATCAACGGTCGTAGCGGCTCCGGCATATGGCTGCATGGCATGCCGTCTGAAAGCTTCAGCAGGCCGCCGCTGGCTTCCGACGGTTGCGTGGTATTGACCAATCCGGACTTCCTGAAGATTTCTGCCGCGATCGACATCGGCAAAACACCGGTGATCATCAGCGAACAGGTAGAATTCGTGAACCGGGCAAAATGGAATACCGACAAACAGGCTGCCAGCAAATTGCTGGACGACTGGCGACTGGACGCGGAAAGCACGGACGCCAACCGCATCCTCGCCAACTACTCGCGCAACTTCAAGACTGCGCAGGGTGACAACATCAACACCTGGTTCAGCAAGCAGCAGCAGTTTGACGGCCAGCATCATCCATCGATCAAGCTGAAAGACGTGACGCAATTCAGGTATCCGGGCAAGGATGAGTTAATCGTTAGCACTTTCACCCAGGAAACAACCCAGGGCAAGAGCAAGAGCAGTATCCGCAAACGTCAATACTGGATGAAGGAAGCGTCGAGATGGAGAATCATCTATGAAGGCCTGGTGTAAAGTCTGATACCGGGACTAAACAGATCCTAAACAAACACCACGCAGACAAAATTCATTTCACCGATAAAGGAAGATTTATGTCGATTACCCGCCGTCGTATCCTGGCTACCGTGCTAGCTGGATCAGCCCTGGTCTTGAGCTCCTTCACCGCCGCTGCCGCCGATAATCCCAAGGTTGCCTTCAAAACCAATATGGGCGAGATCGTGCTGGAACTGTATCCCGACATGGCGCCCAAGACGGTCGACAATTTCCTGATCTACGTCAAAGCCGGGCATTACAAGGGCACCATCTTTCACCGCGTCATCAACGGTTTCATGGTGCAAGGCGGCGGCTTTGACAAGAACCTGAAGGAAAAACCGACGCGCAAGCCGATTGCGCTGGAAGCACGCCATGCCCTGGAAAAAGGCTTGAAAAACGATGTCGGCACGATCGCGATGGCGCGCACCAATGATCCCAATTCTGCTACGGCGCAATTCTTTATCAACGTGGCCGACAACGATTTCCTGAACCATCAAATCCTGCCGGAAGGCGACCCGATTGAATACACCCGCCGTGGCGCCGTCAAAACCGCGCCGCGCGCGGAAGCCTTGCTGGCAACCGCAGGCTACACGCCATTTGGCAGGGTGATCCAGGGCATGGACGTGGTCGAAAAAATCAAGGCCGTCGATGTCAGCGACTCCGGCGGGATGCAAAATGTACCGACCAAGGCGGTCATCATAGAATCGGCCAAAGTCATCAAATAATATACAATTCTCAATAAACTATTCGCCTCATTCGCTTACTTAACCTGAAGGACACATATCATGGCCGTTATCCTGACCACCAACCACGGAAACATCAAAATCGAACTGGACACTGAAAAAGCGCCCAAGACCGTGGAGAACTTTATTTCCTACGTAGAATCCGGCCATTACAACGGCACCATCTTCCACCGCGTGATCGACGGCTTCATGATACAGGGCGGCGGCTTCGAGCCGGGCATGAAACAAAAATCCACCAATGCGCCGATAGAAAACGAGGCCAAGAACGGCTTGAAAAACGTGCGTTACTCCATCGCCATGGCCCGTACTGGCGACCCGCACTCGGCCAGCGCCCAGTTCTTCATCAATACCCAGAACAATAGCTTCCTGGACTATCCTGGCCAGGACGGCTGGGGTTATTGCGTATTCGGCGCAGTGACTGAAGGACAAGACGTGGTAGACAAGATCAAGGCAGTGAAAACCACGCGTACCGGCATGTTCCAGGACGTGCCAGTCGAAAACGTCGTGATCGAAAAAGCCGAAGTGGCTTAAGCCTGTTTCAGCATATCAACAAGCTGACGATGGTGCATACCCAGCCCAGTCAAGCGAAAGCGCAACCTAAGCCGGTTGCGCTTTTTGCTTCAGACATCCATCTGCGCCCCTCGCTACCGCGGACTACCGAGGCTTTTTTTGCTTTCCTGAAACAAGCTTCACAGGCGGAACAATTGTATTTGCTGGGCGACTTGTTCGAATACTGGGCCGGCGACGACGACATCCCTACCCCCTACAATCAGCAGGTGGTAGACGCGATACGCGCTGTCAGCGATGCCGGCACCCGGGTATTCTGGATAGCCGGCAATCGCGATTTCCTGGTCGGCAGCACTTTTGCAGCAGCGACCGGCGCCACCTTGCTGGACGACCCCAGCGTGATCGAGATAGCCGGCCATCGGATCGTCATCACGCACGGCGATGCACAATGCACTGACGACGCACCGTATATGGCATTCCGCGCCCAGGTCAGGCAAGCCCGCTGGCAGGCGGAATTCCTGGCCATGCCGCTAGGCCAGCGCAAGGCTATCATCGAAGGCTTGCGCAACGATAGCAAGATGGAGCAAAAGGAAAAGACGGTAGCGATCATGGACGTCAATCCGGAGGCGATTGCCAGACTGTTTACAGACAGCGGCACCGCCCTCATGATCCACGGCCATACCCACAGGCCGGCCAGGCACCAGCACCGGCAAGGAGTACGCTATGTGCTGCCCGACTGGGAGTGCGAGCACGAGCACGAGCGTGGCGGCTGGCTGGCGATATACGATAACGGCGATATCGTCAGGCACCGGCTGGACGGCAGCGTCCTGGACCCGGCAGGCTAGCCGGCATCAATCCACCAAGCTGTTGATCTGATTCGGATCGAGTTTGTCGACTTCGGGCTTGGCGTCGCAGACTATGCCGGCGGCAGATAGCGCCGCACTCAGCTTCTCTATCTGCTCTTGCTGCGCCACCGCATGGTCTATCAGTTTGTGCAAGACCTTGGAGATGGGGTCGTCGCCGTTGGCCGTGACGCCGTAAGCGGAAAACAATTGCGCCGGGCTGCCTTCCATTGCCGCGGCCTCTTTCTTCACGATATGGGCCGGATTGCCGACCGCGGTCGCACCTGCCGGCACCGGCTTCACCACGACCGAATTGGAGCCTATCTTGGCGCCAGCCCCTATCGTGAATCCACCCAGCACCTTGGCGCCGGCGCCGACGATCACGCCCTGCTCCAGCGTAGGATGGCGTTTTGCGCCCTTGGACAAGGAAGTGCCGCCCAGCGTGACGCCCTGGTAGATGGTGCAGTCATCGCCGACCTCTGCGGTCTCGCCTATTACCACGCCAAAACCGTGGTCAATAAATACCCGCTGGCCGACGGTGGCGCCGGGGTGGATCTCAATACCGGTAAACACCCGCGCCAGATGGGAAACAAAGCGCCCCAGCCATTTAAAGCCGTGCCTCCAGTACCAGTTGGCCCAGCGGTGCATCATGATCGCCTGGAAGCCAGGATAACAAGTCACCACCTCCCAGGCATTACGGGCGGCGGGGTCTCGCTGGATGATGCTGGCTATATCGTCACGCAAACGGCTGAACATGGGAGTCGAAAAGAGAAAATCGGACCTGCATATTAGCGCGTTCGGGGAAAGCTTGCAGGCTCTCCCTGATTCGCCATGGAGGCAGAGGCTTCAGGCTGGGCGGATATTATCCGCGCGCAAGGCGTTGCCTGCGCGCTTCGTACAGGCAGACGCCGGACGCCACCGAGACGTTCAGGCTTTCCACCGAACCGAACATCGGCACACTGACCAGCAAGTCGCAGGTTTCACGCGTCAGACGGCGCATGCCCTCGCCTTCTGAACCCATCACCAGTGCGCTGCCGCCTATCCCGGTAAAATCGACGTCGTAGATGTTTTTCTCGACTTCATCGGCGGTGCCGACCAACAGGATGTCGCGCTCTTTCAATTCACGCAAAGTGCGCGCCAGGTTGGTCACGGTAATATACGGCACGGTCTCGGCAGCGCCGCTGGCGACCTTGGCGGCGGTCGCATTCAAGCCGACCGCCCTGTCCTTGGGTGCGATCACCGCGTGCGCGCCGACGCCGTCGGCCACCCGCAGGCAGGCGCCCAGGTTATGCGGGTCGGTAATGCCGTCCAGCACCAGCAGCAGGGGCGGCCCCTCTATCGCATCCAGCAATTCATCCAGATTGCGCGCCAGCGACAGCTCGCCAGCCTTGGCGACGACCCCCTGGTGACGGCGCGTGCCGACGATATTCGACAGGCGCTGGTCATCGGCCTGGATGATCCGTACGCCGGCCGCCTTGGCGGCGTGCAGCAACTCTTGCATGCGGCCATCCACCCGACCAGAGTCGACATAGATTTCCTCCACGGAAGAGGCTTCATGCCGGATGCGGGAGGTCACGGCGTGAAAGCCGAAAATCATTTTACTTTTCATGTTTATTACTCTTCAATTTCTTAATTACTAGCGCTTCTTTTTACCGGTCCTGGACGCGGCCGCCTTGGTGGCGCGCTTGCCTGCAGGAGTATTTGCCGCCGGCTGGCGCACTGCCGGTTTGGCAATCGCCTTGGACCTGGTTTTTGAAACACTGTTGCCGCTACTTTTTTCCTTGCCTGGCACCGCGCCTTTGACCGGCTTGGCCGCAGCCTTGCCGACCGCTGCCCTGCCAGGCTTGCCGCGCTCACTCGCCGGCCCGCGCGCATCGATCGCCAGCGGCGCCCGAATGCCGCTAGGCTGCACGATAGACAAGTCTATCTTACGCGCATCCAGGTCTACCCGGCTGACTTCGACGTTCACCCTGTCGGTCAACTGGTAACGCTTGCCGGTACGCTCGCCGCGCAACTCGTGGCGCGCGTCGTCGTACTGGAAATAATCCGCACCGAGCTCGGTGACATGGACCAGGCCTTCTATATAAATATCATCCAGCTGCACGAAGATGCCGAACTGAGTCACGCCGGAAATCGTGCCGGTGAATTCCTCGCCTATCTTGTTGCGGATGAAATAGCATTTCAACCAGGCTTCCACATCCCTGGAGGCTTCGTCGGCCCGGCGCTCGTTGGCCGAGCAATGCACCCCCAGCGCATCCCAGATGGTCAGGTCCTTCTCCGGTTTTTTCTTGCCGGCGGCCTTGTCCAGCACTTGCTGCTTGCGCGCGGCGTTGGAGATGGTGGTATTCAGCAGGCTGAGGTCTATGCCCTTGGGTTCATATTTCTTGCCCTGCAGGATGGCCTTGATGGCCCTGTGCGTCAGCAAATCAGGGTAGCGCCGTATCGGGCTGGTGAAATGCGCGTAGGCGTCGTAGGACAAGCCGAAGTGGCCAATGTTATCGGGGCTGTACACCGCTTGCTGCATCGAGCGCAACAACATGGTTTGCAGCAGGGGCGCATCCGGCCTGCCCTTGATTTTTTTCATCAGTTCGGCATAGTCCGACGCCGACGGGGCATCGCCCCCGCTCAGATGCAAGCCGACCTGTTTCAGGAAATTCCTGACCTGGGTCAGCTTTTCCTTGGTCGGGCTGGCGTGTATCCGGTAGGTGCCGGGATGCTTGTATTCCTTCAGCAGGTCAGCGGCGCAGACGTTGGCCGCCAGCATGCACTCTTCGATCAGCTTATGCGCATCATTGCGGGTGCGCGGCAGGATCTTTTCTATCTTGCCGGAAGGATTGCAGACGATGTAGGTCTCGGTGGTTTCAAAGTCGATCGCGCCGCGCGCATGCCGGGCCCGCAACAGGGACTGGAACACTTCATACAAATGCAATAGGTGCGGCACCAGCGACAAGCGCTTGTTGGCTTCCGGGCCCTTGGTATTGCCAAGGATGGCGGCCACTTCCGTATAGGTAAAACGGGCGGCTGAATGTATTACCGCCGGGTAAAACTGATAGGCATGGACGTCGCCGTCTGCCGTGACCACCATGTCGCACACCAGGGTCAGCCGGTCGACGTCGGGATTCAGGGAGCACAGGCCATTGGAAAGCTTCTCGGGCAGCATGGGTATCACACGGCGCGGGAAATACACTGAGGTGCTGCGCAACAGCGCGTCGCTGTCCAGCGCATCATTTGGCTTCACATAATGGCTGACATCGGCAATCGCAACCAGCAGGCGATAACCCTTGCTGCGACCGACCTTGACCGGCTCGCAATACACGGCGTCATCAAAATCGCGGGCGTCTTCGCCGTCGATGGTGACGAAAGGGATATCGCGCAAATCAACCCGGTCTTCGAGATCGGCGGGACGTACCTGTGCCGGCAATTTTTCAGCGGCTTTTTTGGCGGCCACAGAAAATTCATGCGGGACGCCGAATTTCCTGACCGCGATTTCGATTTCCATGCCGGGGTCGTCGACGTCGCCCAACACCTCGACTATCTTGCCCAGGGCCTGCGCATACTTGGTCGGCTGCTCGGTCAATTCGACGCTGACCACCTGCCCCGACTTGGCCTTGCCCGGCGAACCTGCCAGCAGGATATCCTGGCTGAAGCGCTTGTCTTCGGGAGCGACTATCCACACCCCGTTTTCATTCAGCAAACGGCCGATCACATGGGTATTGGCACGCTCTATGATTTCGACTATGCCGCCCTCGAGACGGCCGCGACGGTCGGTGCCGACGATGCGCGCGGTGACCTTGTCACCATGCAATACGCGCTGCATCTCTTTTTCGGGCAAGAACAAATCTTCACTGCCGTCGTCCGGAATCAGAAAACCGTAGCCGTCGCGATGGCTGCTGACGCGACCGGTAATAAAATTGTCTTGATTGGCAAGGGCATACTGACCTGACTTGTCTTGCTTGATCTGACCATCTCTTTCCATCGCGTTCAGTC
>JAZJYH010000046.1:47863-66450 GCA_040390485.1 Pseudomonadota bacterium | reverse complement strand
CGGGCTGCAACAACGCCCTGCGCCTGTTTAGACCCATTCCCTCCGGGTTCAAGCCTCGGCGGCCCCACCATAACGCGCGCTGGACTGCGTTGCACTCCTTGTTCATAGCCCACTATGAACTGCGTCGCACGCCTTGCCAGCCCACGTTATGGCTTGAACGCATCTCCCAAATTGAATGTCAACACGCCCTAGTGCTTGCCCAAACGCATCAGGAGGCCATCCCTGACACCTGCCAGTATCGCCCTGAGTTTGCGCCATTTTTGCCGCTCCCCCAGCATGATCTTGAGCGTTTCTTTCAGCATGTCGCGCATGCCGCGCAAGACGAAGCGCGGATCGAAAAACATATTCTCCCTGAAGAAAACCATGCGGTTGCGGCTCATGTAATAGCTGCGCAGCGGCGAGTAATTGGAACAGGAAAACTGCAGGCCGAATAGCGAGCTCCTCTGCGGCGCGCCCAGCTGGTGTTCGAACAGCGCGTCGTGGCATTCGAGCAGCAGGTAACCGGCCTTGCGCAAGCGGAAACACAGGTCGAAATCCACGTAGTCGATGAAGAACTCTTCGCGGAAAAATCCGACCTCTTGCAGCGCCGATAATTTCAGCAGGTTGCCGGAAGTGATCAGCGCCCTGACCTCGCCGCCGTGCGGCGTATCGGCAAATATCCTGCCGCCGCTGCTGAACGGCGTCCCCACCGAAGCCACCCGCCCGGGGACGGCTTGCCTTTCTATGAATTGCAGCAGGCTGTCGGCATAGCGCTCGGCCAGCACGCTATCCTGGTCCATGGTCAGGATCCAGTCGGCGCCGCTCCGGAGGGCGAATTCGGCGCCGCGGTTCAAGGCGTGCGCGATGCCCTGGTTGCCGTGGTTGTCGATATAAGTGACGCGGCCTTCGGCCGACAATAATTGCCTGAGCGCCGCGGCCTGCTCCGGCTGCTCCGAATTGTCGACCACGACCACGTGCGCAAGCTGCGCCGCCAGCGCCTGCACATTGCGGGCCAGCAAATCCAGCGCGGGATGATAGGTGACCACGACGGCGATGACTTTTCCTGCAGCGAGCGCGCTCATGGCCGGCTCCCGCCAGCATGTTGCCGGCTGCCCAGGTAGCGCTGCAAGATCAGCGCCGAGGCCAGCGTTTCGCTGATGATCAGGGAAATCACGGTGCCGGTCGCAGCAAAGGCCATGGTCAGCGGTATCGCATACAGCATATGCAGGATGCCTACAACGATATAAATACGCGTCATTTCCACGGCCCTGCCGGCGGCCAGCAAACCCAGCTGGCCAAAGATCAGCGCAATACTAATGACGGGCAGCAGCACGGCCTCCAGCCGCAGCAGCGGGATAGCCGCGCTGAACTGCGGGCCGACAAAAGTCAGGATCGCCCACGAGGCCAGCAACTGGATCAGCACAAAGGCGAGTACCGCCGCACCGCCTATCGCCGCAGCGGCTTTTTTAAACACCCGTCCGGCGGCGCCCAGGTCGGTGCTGCGCAACTGGCTGAGGCGCGGATAAAAGGCCTGGACGATGGTGGCGATGCCGGCCTGGGCGGCGAAGCGTATCTTGTCCGCCATCGAAAATTGCCCAACAGCAATGTTGCCATGAAAATGGTTCAGCAAGATGGAATTGAAATTCATGTAAGAACTGGTGACGATGGTAGAGACAAAGATGGGCAGGCCGTCCTTCAGCGCCTCCACCAGGTCGCCGCGGCTGGGCCGCACATACTGCACCAGCCGGTTTTTCCTGACCAGGTAATACGCCATCGCGGCCATGCCCAGGTTGCTGCAGCCTATGCAGGCGGCGGCCAGGGCCGTGTCATCCTGGCCTTTGACCAGCAGCACTACCATGGCCAGGCTCAGGAATTTGGAAAAGACATTCGCAAACATCAGCGCACCCATCTTTTCCAGCCCCTGGAACAACCAGATCGGAAACAGGGCGCTGCCTATCACGCCGATGAAGGTGCCGGCCATGATCAGCCAATAGGCTTGTATCTTGGGGGCGACAGAAATCGAGATGGCCAGGATGGCGAAGGACGCCGCGGTCAACACCAGCCTGACCAGCATCGTACTCGAGTAGACGCGGGCCAATTCGGCAGGACGATCACGGGCAATGGCAATCCGCCGGGTCGCCGTCAGGTTGAAGCCATAGTCGGTCAAGATGATCAGGTATTGGGTAATTGCCTGACAGTAAGACAGCACGCCGAACTGCTCTACCCCCAGCACCCTGCCCAGATAGGGCAGTAGCAATAAGGGAAACAGGTAGTTCCCGCCCTGTATCAGCATCAGGTAGACGATATTTCTTTTTATTGGCGTGGTCGGCATGGGCAAGACAATAGGGGGCGGCGCAAATAGTAGCGGCTATGGTAACGGTATTGTGAGAGATGCATGCTTTTTTAAGCTGCGCTGCTGAAAGCCCGCCGCAGCCGCGCCTGGCGCATCCAATGCAATATCAAAAAAGAAACGAAATAAGTTATTACCTGTTCTAGAGTAAATCTACCAGCTTGTAAGCCGATTAAAAGCACGCAATATATCTCTGCGTGCCGCTATTCGTCTATATAATTTGCCGCAATCCGGGCGCCTTATACGTGCCTTGCTGCAACATCGGCGGAAACAATTTCTGCGACGCAGCAAATAAACACAGGCCCGGTTACAAATTAAGCCAAGGTTTTTGCTTGTAAAAAATGTTGACTGGCTGGATCATTGCTTCAAATTTTTGCTAGCATGTGGAACTCATTTCATATATACCACTGAGATGCATTCCAGATGGAAATAAATCCTTGTATGATCAGGAAATGAGGTACAACGATGAGTGCTACAGAATACTGAATACAAAAGCGGCTCAAACGGGGTTTACCGGCTAAAGTGGCGACGAACACAAGCCGATACTGATGGATTCGATGCTTTGAATGATAACGATGGAGAGAACAATGCGGATGGGGATAATTGCATGATTCATGTCGCCATCGTTAGTCATGGCCACGAGGGATTGCTGATCGCCAGCCAGTTGGGCGGCTTGCAAAATGCGGCGGAACGCCTGACCGTCTGGGTCAAGGACAACAAGCCTTCTGCCAAACTCAAATCCTATTGCCAGCAGCACGGTATTTCTTACAGCGACGCCAAACCCGGCATGGGCTTCGGCGATAATAACAATTTCCTGTACGAGCTGGTGCGCCAGCAAGTCGGCTTCAAGCCCGGCGATACCTTTGTCGTGATGAATCCGGATATCACCATAGATCCGCAGTCGATAGTCTGCCTGGCCGAGCAAATGCACAAGGACAGGTATCCCATCGCCACCATCAATCTCTACCGCGACCGCCAATATGCGATCGCCGATTCGAATATCCGCCGCTTCCCAGACGTGTTTTCATTGATACGCATGGCCGTCGTGCGCTCGCTATCGCAGCCCTACGACAAGGCGCAGATGGACAATATCTGCCACGTTGACTGGGCCTCCGGCGCCTTCCTGGCATTCGACGCGATGCACTACTCGGCGCTGGAAGGTTTCGATCCGCGCTACTTCATGTACTTTGAAGACGTGGACATCTGCTACCGCTCGCAAAAACTGCTGGGCAACGGCGTGCGCTACTACCCTTCCTTGAAAGCCACGCATATCGCGGCGCATAAGAACCGCAACCTGATCTCGCAACACGCCTCATGGTTTTTCCGCAGCTTCCTGAAGTTTCTGTCGCGTCGTTATTTCATCTACGACCGTCAGGCCAACCTGACTTCAGTCAAATAGTTTTTCCATGACGTCATCCGTATTACTCACCGGGGCGACCGGTTTCGTCGGACATGCGATTGCGGTAAACCTGTTGCAGCAAGCGATACCGCTGACCTGCGTCAGCCGCAAGCCGCTGGCGCCGGACATGGCCGCCGCCAGGCTGCAGCTGCTGCCCGATATCAACGCCGCCACCGACTGGAGCGCCTGCCTGTCCGGCATCACTACGGTCATCCATTGTGCTGCGCGGGTACACGTGATGAACGACACCGCCAGCGATCCGCCGGCCCTGTTTCGCAGCGTGAATGTGGATGCCACCCTGAACCTGGCGCGCCAGGCGGCCGCTGCCGGCGCCAGGCAATTCATCTTCCTGAGCTCGGTCAAGGTAAATGGCGAAGAAACTCGGCCCGGCTCCGCTTTCACGGAAACCAGCCCGCCGCAGCCCTCCGACCCCTACGGCATTTCCAAGCACGAGGCCGAACAAAGCTTGCTGGCCCTGGCTAAAATCACTGGCATGGCGGTCACCATCATCCGCCCGCCGCTGGTCTACGGCCCCGGGGTCAGGGCCAATTTCCTCAGCATGATGCAGTGGGTAAAAAAAGGCTGGCCGCTGCCGCTGGGCAGCGTCCATAACAAGCGCAGCTTCGTGTACCTGGACAACCTGGTTAGCCTGGTCGTGAAATGCATGGACCATCCTGCCGCCTGCAACGAGGTATTCCTGGTATCCGACGGCCAGGACCTGTCCACCACTGAGTTGCTGCAAAGCGCAGCCGAGGCTTTTGACTTGCGTTCCCGCCTGCTGCCCTTCCCGCCCGCGGTATTGATGCTGCTGGCAACGCTGGCCGGCAGGAAATCGGCGGCCCAGCGCCTGTGCCAGTCCCTGCAAGTCGATATCGCCAAGGCCAGGCGGCAATTGGGATGGACGCCGCCCTATACCGTACGCCAGGGCCTGCAGGCGACTGCCCGACACCTGGCCAAACATTGAACTGACCCATCTATGCTGAAACGTTTTTTTGATTTGTTGCTGGCCCTGGTCGCCACTTGCCTGCTGTTGCTGCCTATCGTCGTGGTCGCCATTTGCGTCAAGCTGAGTTCGAGCGGCCCCATCGTCTACTGGTCGGACCGGGTCGGCCGCTATAACGCGATTTTCCGCATGCCCAAGTTTCGCACCATGCGTACCGACACCCCGGCCGTGGCGACCCATTTGCTGAGCAACCCGGACCAATACCTGACCCCGATCGGCTCTTTCCTCAGGAAAACCAGCCTGGACGAATTGCCGCAGTTGTGGAGCATCCTGAACGGCGACATGAGTTTTGTCGGCCCGCGACCGGCGCTCTACAATCAATACGACCTGATCAGCTTGCGTACCGCACAAAAAGTCCACGAAATCCCGCCCGGCCTGACCGGCTGGGCCCAGATCAACGGCCGCGACGAACTGCCGATACCGGACAAGGTCAGTCTGGATGCCTATTACCTGCAACACCGCTCATTCTGGCTGGATCTGCAAATCCTGTGTATGACCTTCTTTAAAGTCATAAAGCGCGATGGTGTGACACATTAAGCGGCGCATTAGATGGCACATTCAGCGTCGGCGAACAATTGATTGTGTATTTATCATTAATTACATGCTTTCCAGATGTAAATTAAGTCATCCTTTAGTAAATCTCGTGCGATAAACGTGTAATAAGCAAGCAATAATCTAACAACAATAATATTATTCACCGATGCAGACCATACTCGCCCTACCCCGACTCCAAAAGCAGATCATTGCGGCTGCGGCGGATGCCATTTTCCTGCCGCTGACCTTTATCCTGGCGATCTGGCTACGTTACGACGGCTTTAATACCTCGCTGTTCTCGCATTACTTCTGGCTGATCGCTTCGGTGCCCTTTGTCTCTATCCCGATTTTCATCCGGATAGGCCTGTATCGCGCGGTAATCCGCTTCATCGACCAGAAAATCATCTATGTGGTGGTGTTCGGCGTGACCTTGTCGGTGATGGCCCTGGCCTTCATCAGCGTGATGACGCATATCATGGCACTGTCGCGCGCGGTATTCTTCATCTATTGGGCCGCCGCCATCCTGTACGTCGCCGCCAGCCGCTTCCTGACCAGGTCCTACCTGCTGGGCATCAATCGCAGCGATGACGCAGTCAATATCGCGATCTATGGCGCCGGCAAGGCCGGCGCGCAACTGGCCAATGCGCTGCGCTCCAGCGATGAATTCGTGTGCGTCGCCTTCATCGACGACAATCCGCACCTGCAGGGCACTTCCATCGCCGGCACCAAGGTCTCCAGCGTCGACAACCTGGCCAACCTGATGCGCCAGTACGACATCAGGGAAGTCTTGCTGGCGATGCCCTCGATTTCCAAGATACGGCAAAAACAGATACTCGACCAGCTGGAGCCCTACAAACTGAAGATCAAGGTCACGCCCTCGATCAAGAGCCTGGTCAACGGCGAATTGCGAGTGCAGGATATCCGTGAAATTGAAATTGAAGATTTGCTCGGGCGCGATTCGGTAGAGCCGGACGAGCGCCTGCTGTCGACCTGCATCACGCAGAAGAAAGTGCTGGTCACCGGCGCCGGCGGCTCGATAGGCTCGGAACTGTGCCGCCAGATCCTGCGGCAAAAACCGGCGCAGCTGATCCTGTTCGAGATGTCCGAGTTCGCGCTGTATTCGATAGAGCAAGAGCTGGAAGCCCTGCGGCAGAGCCTGAACCTGGACCTGGAGATCATCCCCTTCCTGGCCAGCATACAAAATGCCGACAAGCTGGACAAAATCTTCGAGTCCTATCACGTGGACACGGTATACCACGCGGCGGCCTACAAGCACGTGCCGCTGGTCGAGCACAATCCCATTGAGGGCATACGCAATAATGTGTTTGGCACCCTGGTAGTCGCCCAGGCCGCGATCAGGGCCAAGGTCAAGAATTTTGTGCTGATCTCTACCGACAAGGCGGTCCGCCCGACCAATGTGATGGGCGCCACCAAGCGCCTGGCGGAATTGATACTGCAAGCCTGTTCGCGCGAGCAAAACACCACGCGTTTTTGCATGGTGCGTTTTGGCAATGTTCTCGGCTCTTCCGGTTCTGTCGTGCCGCTGTTCCGCAAGCAGATCATGCAGGGCGGCCCGATCACGCTGACCCATCCAGAAATCACGCGCTACTTCATGACCATACCGGAAGCCGCGCAACTGGTACTGCAGGCCGGCGCCATGGGCGAAGGCGGCGACGTATTTGTGCTGGACATGGGCGAACCGGTCCGTATCATCGACCTGGCCAAGCGCATGGTGCACCTGAGCGGGCTGGAGGTAAAAACCGAGCTCACGCCGGAGGGCACGATAGAAATCCACCATGTGGGCCTGCGCCCCGGCGAAAAGCTGTATGAGGAACTGTTGATAGGCGACAATGTGGAAGGCACCAGCCATCCGCTGATCATGCGCGCGCAAGAAGATGAAATCCCGTGGATGAGATTGTCTGCGCTATTGCAGCAGTTGCAAACGGCCTGCGACAGCTTCGATTTTCCGCAAGTGCGTTCCCTGCTGCTGGAAACGGTGGCAGAATACGAGCCTCAATGCGGCATAGAAGATTTCATCTGGCAAACAACTAATTCCAGCACTGTGGTAGCCAGCGTACAGACGGACCTGCCCAGGGCCATGTTACATTAGCCCCAGCGAAACGCGGCCGGCAACCGCCCCTCGATTACTCTCATTTAAAACATTATGTCCCTGATCTCCCCGACCATATTTAAAGCCTATGACATCCGCGGCATCATAGGCAAGACCCTGGATGCCGAAGTCGCCTACCTGATAGGCCAGGCATTCGGCTCCGCCGCGCTGGCCAAGGGCGAAAAAACCGTGGTCATCGGCCGCGACGGCCGCCTGTCCGGCCCCGAGCTGGCAGCGGCCCTGGCCAAGGGCCTGCAGTCCACTGGCGCGGATGTGATCGACCTCGGCGTGGTCGCCACCCCGATGGTCTACTTCGGCACCAGCACACTGGGTGCGAGCTCGGGCGTGATGGTGACCGGCAGCCATAATCCGCCGGACTACAACGGCTTCAAGATGGTGCTGGCCGGCGAAGCCATCTATGGCGACACCATACAGGCGCTATACCAGACCATCCAGGCCAAGGCATTCACGCAAGGCGCGGGCAGCTACCGGACCCACGACATCGCCGCGGCTTACCAGCAGCGCATCGTCAGCGATGTCAAGCTGGCCCGTAGCATGAAAATTGCGATCGACTGCGGCAATGGCGTCGCCGGCGCCTTTGCTGGCGACCTGTATCGCGCGATGGGTTGCGAGGTGACCGAATTGTTTTGCGAGGTGGACGGCAATTTCCCCAACCACCATCCCGACCCCGCCCATCCCGAGAACCTGCAAGACCTGATACGCTGCCTGCAGGAAACCGACGCCGAGATAGGCCTGGCGTTTGACGGCGACGGCGACCGGCTGGGCATCGTCACCAAGGACGGCCAGATCATCTATCCCGACCGCCAGCTGATGCTGTTCGCCGACGACGTCTTGAAGCGCAATCCCGGCAAGGAAATCCTGTACGACGTCAAATGCACACGCCATATCGCAGCCTGGGTCAAGGCCCGCGGCGGCGTGCCGCTGATGTGGAAAACCGGGCATTCGCTGGTCAAGGCCAAGATGCGCGAAACCGGCGCCCCGCTGGGCGGCGAGATGAGCGGCCACATCTTCTTCAAGGACCGCTGGTACGGCTTCGACGACGGCATGTATGCCGGCGCCCGCCTGCTGGAAATCCTGAGCCGCCTGCCCGACCTGACCGCCACCCTGAACGCGCTGCCGCAATCCTTCAGCACCCCGGAACTGCAATTGAAACTGGCCGAGGGCGAAAATTTCGACCTCATCGCCAAGATGCAAAAGAATGCCGACTTCCCCGGCGCCGACGACGTCATCACCATAGACGGCCTGCGGGTCGAGTACCCGGACGGCTTCGGCCTGGCGCGCTCCTCGAATACCACACCGGTCATCGTAATGCGCTTTGAAGGCGAGACCCCGGCAGCGCTGGCGCGCATACAGGCAGCCATGAAGCAAGCCATCCTGGCGGTCAAGCCGGACGCGGCGATGCCCTACTAAGCTGCGTGATAGTACAAGCGAATACAAGCGTGAAAATACTGCTAGTGCGCGTGTCGTCGTTGGGCGACGTGGTCCACAATATGCCTATTGTGGACGATTTGCTGCGCCATTTTCCCGCCGCCGAAATAGACTGGGTGGTGGAAGAGGCCTATGTCAACCTGGTCAAGCTGAACCACGGCGTGCGGCGCATCATCCCGTTTGCCTTGCGCCGCTGGCGCAAGAGCCTGTTCAGCGGGCCGACCCGGCGAGAGATCAAGAACTTCTTCAGCAGCCTGCGCAGCGAGCAATACGACCTCGTGCTGGACACCCAGGGCTTGTTGAAGACCGGCGCCATCATGGGCATGGCGCACACCGTCAGGGGCGGCAAGAAAGTCGGCCTGGCCAACGGCACCGAGGGCTCAGGTTATGAAGCGGCGTCCCGTATCTTCCATACCGAGAGCGTACCGGTAGGCATCCATACCCATGCCGTGTTGCGCGGCCGCCTGGTCGCGGCGCAAGCCTGCGGCTATACGGTGGAGACGCCGGCCAGCTTCGGCATGCATGCGCCCGATCTCGGCAGCGCGGCCCAGCCGGCATGGCTGCCGGCGCACGACTATGCGGTGTTTTACCATGGCACCGCCAGGGCCAGCAAAAAATGGCCGCAGGATAACTGGGTGCAGGCGGCGCAAACCGTCGCAGAATACCGGCTGCCTATCCTGCTCCCCTGGGGTAATGCGGCGGAAAAACAGGAGGCCGAGCAACTGGCTGCGCGCATCCCGAACTCCAGCGTACTGCCGCAACTGCCGATGCTGGACGCGGTGCTGCTGTCGCAGCGCGCCGCCCTGGTGCTAGGCGTGGATACCGGCCTGACCCATATCGCCGCCGCCTACGAAAGGCCGACGGTGGAAATCTACTGCGATTCGCCGCGCTGGAAAACCGAGGGCAACTGGTCGCCGAATATCATCAACCTGGGCGACGTCGGCCGGGCAGCGACGGTGCCGGAAGTGCAGCAGGCCATACATCAGTTGCTGAAAAAATAATGCGGCCGAAAACTAGGGCCGCCAGTCGGCATATTGCCTGTGGCCTAGCCGGCAGATGATAGAATAAGCGTCCTTTGGCATCGCCTAAGGCGAACGGGCATGCTTCCATGCCCTTTATTTTTTATTTCCTGATTTAAATATCCTCTCGGTCCAATATCAACCCACCGAGCACGACAGATAGCGAGTTAATATGCCTGAAATCAGGATCAAGCGCCTTGTTTACCATGCAGCATAACGCGACGATGGATAGCCCCAAGCAAGGCCTGCCGCACGCCAAAGTAACGGTCATCATCGTCAATTTTAACGGCGGCGCCTGGCTGCAGCGCTGCGTCGCGGCACTGCTGGAGCAGACCTGGCCGGCGCACGAAATCATCCTGGTCGACAATGCCAGTAGCGACGGTTCGGCCCAGGCCATAGTCGAACTGTTCCCGACGGTACGCGTGGTGGAAGCCGGCGCCAACCTGGGCTTCGCGGCCGGCAACAACCTGGCGGTGCGCCTGGCCGCGGCCGACAGCGACTGGTTTGCCTTGCTGAACCCGGATGCATTCCCTGAGCCGACCTGGCTGGAGTCGCTGGTCGACGCGGCCCGCAACCACCCCGAATACGCCTTCTTCGGCAGCCGCCTGATGGACGCGAATACGCCAACGCTGCTGGACGGCACCGGCGACGTCTACCATACCAGCGGACTGGTATGGCGCGAGGCGCACGGCAAGCTGCTGGACGACTCGCTGCTGCAGCCCAAGGAAATTTTTTCCACCTGTGCGGCGGCGGGCATGTATCGCAAGGACGTGTTCCTGGAGTCGGGCGGCTTTGACGAAGACTACTTCTGCTATGTGGAAGACGTCGACCTCGGTTTCCGTTACCGGCTGCTGGGCCATCGCTGCCTGTACGTGCCGGACTCGATGGCGCACCATGTGGGCTCGGCGATTACCGGCAAGCGCAGCGATTTCTCGGTGTATCACGGCCACAGGAACCTGGTCTGGACCTATGTCAAGGACATGCCGGGCGCCTTGTTCTGGCTGCTGCTGCCGCTGCACCTGGCGCTCAATGTGCTGACCGTGATTTACTTTATACTGCAGGGCCAGGGCAAGGTGATCTTGTCCGCCAAATGGGACGCCATCAAGGGGCTCCCCAAGATGTGGCGCAAACGCGCCCTCATCCAGTCCAGCCGCCGGGCGACCACCGGAGATATCTGGCGCGTGCTGGATAGAAGACTGAGCCCGTCACGCAAGGACTGAAACGCTGCACATGCCTACCACAAGAAAAAACCTGGATGGATTTGCCATCACCCTGATGATACTGCTGTGTTTTTGCTGGGGCCTGCAACAGGTCGCGGTAAAACTGGCAGCTCCGCTGGTCAGCTCCAGCATGCAGATAGGCTTGCGCTCCGGCCTGGCGGCGCTGATGGTGTATGCGCTGATCCTGGTGCGCGGCATCCCGTTTTCCCTGAAGGACGGCAGCCTGCTACCCGGCCTTGCCGCCGGCGCCCTGTTCGCGGTGGAATTCCTGTGCATCGCGATAGGCTTGAACTACACCTCGGCCTCGCATATGTCGGTGTTCCTGTATACCGCACCGATCTTTACCGTGATTGGCCTGCACTGGCTGATCCCGGCAGAGCGCATGCATGTCAGCCAGTGGCTAGGCATCGTGTCTGCATTTGCCGGTATCGCGGTAGCTTTCTCGGCGGCGTTTGCCGCTACCTCCAGCCAGGGCCTGGACGACCCTCAGTTGGGCAAGATGCTGGCCGGCGACGCGCTGGGCGTGCTGGGCGGTTTGTTATGGGCCGCCACCACGGTCACCATCCGCAAGTCCAGGCTGTCGGAAGCCGAGCCCACCACCACCCTGCTGTACCAGCTGGCCGGCGCCGCCGTCATCCTGGTAGCCTATGCCAGCGCGCTGGGAGAATCGATGCTGATCCCGCCCTCTACGATCGCCTGGGGCAGCATCCTGTTCCAGACCGTCATCGTGGCCTTCGCCAGCTACCTGACCTGGTTCTGGCTGTTGCGCCACTACCTGGCCTCGCGGCTATCGGTGTTTTCCTTCCTGACGCCGCTGTTCGGCGTCGCGGCCGGCGTGCTGTTCCTGCATGACCCCATCAGCCCGCGCTTTGCGATCGGCTCTTGCCTGGTGCTTGCCGGTATAGTACTGGTCAACCGCCGCAATTGAACCATTCACCAAAGCCCTAGCCCATGCGCCTGCTCTATACCCTCTTCTGGTGGCTGTCCCTGCCCATAGTGCTGGGGCGCCTGTGGGTGCGCGGCCGCCAGGAACCCGGCTACCGCCAGCATGTCGCGGAACGCCTGGGTTTCTATCGCCAGCCGGCCGGCCAGAAAATCATCTGGGTGCACGCGGTATCTGCCGGCGAAACCCGCGCCGCCGAACCGCTGATACGCGCACTGCTGCAACGCTATCCCCAGCACAGTATCCTGCTGACCCATATGACGCCCACCGGCAGGGCCACCGGCCAATTGCTGTTTGCCGACGTCGCACCCAGGATGCTGCAAAGCTTTTTGCCCTACGATATCAACTGGATGATCAAGCGCTTCCTGCGCCATTTTTCGCCGCAGTTGTGTGTGCTGATAGAGACCGAAGTCTGGCCCAACCTGGTCGCGCAATGCAGGCGGCACCAGGTGCCGGTGGCCCTGGTGAACGCCAGGCTATCCGAGAAGTCGCTGAAGAAGGCTCGCAGGCTGTCCAGCCTGATCTTGCCGGCCGCGCGCGCCATCACTTGCGTCGCCGCCCAATCCGGCCCCGACGCCCAGCGCCTGAAAGAGCTAGGCGTCGGCCGGATGATCGTGACCGGTAATATGAAATTCGACGTCAGCCCGCCGGCGCAGATGGCGCAACGCGGCGCACAATTGCGGACCTGCTTCGGCAAGCGACCGGTGTTCCTGTGCGCCAGTACCCGTGACGGCGAAGAAGACCTGATATTGCAGGCCTTTTGCGAGCTGCACCCGCATGACGCCCTGCTGGTCGTCACGCCCCGGCATCCGCAGCGCTTCGACCAAGTCGCGGCGATGGTCACCGCCTACGGCCTGAAACAGGTGCGCCGCTCGGCGCTGGACTTTGAAGCGGGGCTGGAAAAACTGCCGGCGGACGTGCAGGTAGTGCTGGGCGACAGCATGGGTGAGATGTATATGTACTACGCGGCCTGCGACGTCGCCTTCGTCGGCGGCAGCCTGATCCCGCTGGGCGGCCACAACCTGATCGAAGCCTGCGCCATGGCCAAGCCGGTGCTGATAGGCCCGCACACCTTTAACTTCTCCGAGATCACCGAAGACGCGATCGCCACCAATGCGGCGATCCGGGTTACCGGCCCCGCAGAGTTGATGACGCAGGCCTTTGCGCTGATCGCAGACGACAGCAAAAGAAATTCCATGGGCACGAATGCACACGCCTTCTTCATGCAACACCAGGGGGCCACCGACAGGACCATGCAGATACTGGCAGAGTGCTCGCATCTGGAATGAGCTGCGGGTAATTCAATTCAATTATCCGCGCTGCGCCGCCCATAAAAAAGCTACCGTAGCGGTAGCTTTTTATTTGGAGCGCCCTGCGATCAGTGTTGCAACAGGCCATTCACTTCGGCCAGGTCTTCCTCTTTCAAAGTGCCCGCGGCCGCCTTCAGGCGCAAGCCGTTCATGATCGTGTCGTAGCGCGCCTTGGCCAAGTCCCTCTGGGTGGTGTACAGCTGTTGCTGCGCATTCAGCACGTCGATATTGATGCGCACGCCGACCTGGTAGCCGAGCTTGTTGGAATCCAGGGCCGACTGGCTGGATATTTCGCCAGCTTCAAACGCCTTTACCTGGGCCAGGCCGCTGCTGACGCCAAAGTAAGACTGGCGGGCGCCCTGCGCCGCCGTGCGGCGTGCAAATTCCAGGTCGTTGCGGGCCTTGTCTTCCAGCGCGATGGATTCACGCACGCGGCTGTCAACGCCGAAACCGGAAAAGAGGGGGATGCTCCACTGCACGCCTATCGCATTACTCTTCACCACATTATTGCCGCCGGCCGCGGTCACCGGCGCCCCGCCGGCGGAGTTGCGTCCGCTGCTGGCGACCAGGTCCAGGGTGGGATAGTGGCCGGCACGGTTGCGCTTGATATCGCGCTGGGCAATTTCCACGTTGACTTGCGAGGCCACCACATTGTAATTCTGCTTTTCCGCGGATTCGACCCATTCATTGATACGCTCAGGCTGCGGTGCGCTCAGCTTGATGCCTTTTTTCAGCAAGGCCAGTTCGCCGGCTTCCTTGCCTATGATCTGTTGCAATGCAGCCTGCTTGATTTGCAAATCGCTCAGGCCCGCGTATTCCTGTGCAAGCGTAATGTCGTAACGTGACTGCGCTTCGTGCGTGTCGGTGATGGTCGAGGTGCCTACTTCAAAATTGCGCTTGGCGGACGCCAGCTGCTCGGAGATCGCCACCTTTTGCGCTTGCAAGGTAGTTACGGTATCCTGCGCGCCCAGCACGTCGAAGTAGGCCTGGCCGACACGCAAGATCAGGTCTTGCTGGGCTTGCGCAAATTGCGCTTCGCTGACGATCAGGGCCAGCTTGCCTTGTTCATATTGCTGCCAATTGGCCCAGCGGAACAGCGGCTGCGACAAGGTCAGCGCATAGACATTGGTAGTGCCGGTATAGCTCAGGCTGCCGGGAAAGGCGTCGGATGAGATGTCATTCCTGGAGCGGGTATCGCTGCCGGTAATTGCTATCGTCGGCAGGATCAGCGCGCGCCCCTGCACCGGCTTTTCCTGGCCTGCGGCCAGCGAAGCACGGGCGCTGCCATATTGCGCATCATTGAGCAGGGCATCCTTATAGATCTGCAACAAATCAGTCGCGCCAGCATTCAGCGACAGGAAAGCGCTGGCGATCAGTACGGCAATAATGGGCTTACGCATGAAACGCTCCGAGAGAAGAATTATTAGTTAGATTTTTTTAAAACTCGACAAAAGCAAAGTCATCAATAGGTCGGCATGGTCGCGTCGACTTGCTGCGCCCATGCATGCACGCCGCCGGTCAGGTTGATCACTTTGGCATAACCACTGCGTTCCAGGAAATCGGCAACCTGCATGCTGCGCCCGCCGTGGTGGCAGACGCAGACGATGGTCGCGTCCGGATCCAGTTCATTGATACGCGCAGGTACGCTTTGCATGGGCATCAGGACTACGCCGCTGATATGACAGGTCTCATGCTCCCAAGGTTCCCTGACATCCAGCAAAACCGGCGGATTTTTTTCCTTGTCTGCCAGCCAGCCGGCCAATTCAGTCGCGGTGATATGTTGCATAGCCCGGCTCCCGCTTCAGAAAGTAAACTTGGATGGCTGCACCGCTTGGCGCAGGGGCTGCACTACCGTCTCGAACAAGACCTGGGTCTTGGAGCCGGTAGCGGTACGGGTAAGTATCTGTGCCGACATCACGGGCAACTGGCCGACCACGACGAACAGGCGGCCGCCGACCTTCAATTGCTGCAACAGGCTGTCCGGTACCGACGGCAGCGAACCGCGCACGACGACGACGTCATAGGCAGCCGGCGTATTGGCTTGCAAGCCGTCGCCCTGCACCACGTCCACGTTCAGCACGCCGTTTTTATGCAGATTTTTTTCCGCCAGCGCCTTCAGTTCAGGGTCGACTTCCAGCGCGGTGACCTTGGCGGCGCGATGCCCGAGCAAGGCCGCCAGGTAGCCGGAGCCGGCGCCTACCAGCATTACCTGTTCATGCTTGTTGATCGCCAGCTCCTGCATGATGCGGGCTTCCAGCTTTGGCGACAGCGAATGCGCGCCGGCCGGCAACGGCAGCTCGGTATCGGAAAACACCAGGCCTAGCTGGCTTTCCGGGAAAAAATTCTCGCGCTTGACGACTACCAGCATATCCAGCACATCCTGGTTCAATACATTCCAGGGGCGAATCTGCTGTTCAATCATATTGAAGCGGGCTTGTTCGATATTCATGTTATTAACTCGGTAGCATTAATGAGGAACCCGCATTTTATCAAATGCGGCCGGCACGATGCCCTAAGAATGCTGGCGGCACGGCCTTAAATTCCACAAAATCGACAAATTGGCGTCCAAACCTTGTCCGGACGCCGTTACAGCCTGCTTACACCAGCATGCCGTTCAAAATCATGTCCACATAGGTATCTATGTAGGAGCCCAGCTCCCGCTCCTGTATGCCGCAGACGCTGAACGAGTGCCTGGAAATCATCTGCATGATGATAGGGGCGATCAAGATCCTCGGCGCCATTTCCAGGTTCAGCGGGCGGATTTCACCCCTGGCGATACCGCGCTTCAACATGCGCACCACCATCGCATCGCTGCGAGAAATCACCTCTTCGTTATAAAACTGCGCCAGCTCGGGGAAATTGCTAGCCTCGGCCATCATCAATTTACTCAGGCCGGACAGTTTGTTATCGCCCATCACCTGCCACCAGCCCAGGATGATTTCGCGGAATAATTCCGCGCTAGTGCCGGTGAACTGGTCCACCATTTCTTCCGCCTGTCCTATCATCGGCACGACGTTCTCGCGCACCACCGTCTTGAACAACTCTTCCTTGCTGCTGAAATACAAGTACAAGGTGCCCTTGGACACCCCTGCATTTTTGGCAATATCGTCCAGGCGCGTTGCCGCGAACCCGCGCTCTACGAACAGGTCGAGGGCCGCAGCCAGTAGTTCTTGAGGGCGAGCGTCTTTACGACGTTCCCAGCGTGGTTTTGGATCGGATGACATAATTTAAGGCAAAGACAAACTAACTTACTCGCGAGTCAGTAATGTAATCCCCTCAGGCCGGACCGTCAAGCTCCACCCACATCTGCTTCTGGGAACCGATTATCCGGAATTGGCAGATGCTCAACAATTGCTATGCGACAAACGCGCAAATTGGGGGTTTGAATTTGGAAATACCGGGTACAGGCCGCAGAAGACGGTGATTTTCGCCGCGGGAACTCCGCCGTCAAGCGGGCCGGGACCAAGCTTCAATACAAGCGGGCTCGCATTAGGATCAGGGAATATTTTGGGTTACCATCGCGCCTGGCAAGAATTAACCTGAGCATCCGGCATGACGAATACGCTAATGTTGCAAGAACCTGCAACAAATCCTGAACTGGCCTGCCGCCCCGGCTGCGGCGCCTGCTGTATCGCCCCCTCGATTTCCAGCCCCATCCCCGGCATGCCGAACGGCAAACCTGCCGGGGTCAGGTGCATACAGCTGACCGAGACCTACCAATGCGCCATCTTCGGGCAACCTGAGCGCCCTGCCTGCTGCTCCGGGCTCACCCCGGCCGCAGATATGTGCGGTCAGCAGCGCGAGCACGCGCTAAGCTGGCTCGCCAGGCTGGAAGAAGCCACCCGTCCCGGCGCATAGCCCTAAGCCCGCCAGGCTGGCAGCCCCGCTCAAGTCCCGCATTTTCCCGCCGGTGCTGCTTTAATTGCAATACCTGTTGCCATCGAGACACATTACTATCTTGTCCTCAATTTTATTCGCTACACTCAAGGGGAATTCTTGCCTTATGCAAACCAGGAGGTGTCCATGACAGCTTTACCCGAGAACGCGCCTGCCCCTAATCCGCTGGGTTATGACCCCAACCGGCTGCTGGACGAACTGATCAAGCAATTAAACCTGAAGAACGATGCCGCCCTGGCAAGGGCGCTGGAAGTGGCACCACCCATCATCAGCAAGATCAGGCACCGCACCATGCCCGTGGGAGCGTCCATATTGATACGCATGACTGAAATCAGCGGCCTGGACGTCATGCAATTGCGCGTCATCATGGGTGACAGGCGCGGCAAGTTCCGCATCAGCGACAAACAGTTCAAGCCCAAGGACAAAGCTTAGCGCCGTGACGCACGCTGGTAAAAACGCCTTTGCGCGTCGGCAAACCGCCGCGCAGTCCGTTTGACAAGCGGGTTCCGTTTCTGCCGGCGAATCCCTACCCGGCCCGTCACCGCAAATCACGGCAATGTTGTCGTACGTACAAAGCTCGGTATAATCCTTCCGGACCATAGGCTAACCCCATACACGGAACGAATATGCATTTCGAGATACCCAAAGTACACATCAAGACCATCAAGGAATTTGCCGGCCACTACCTGATGATAGTCATCAGTATCATTACCGCGCTGGGGCTGGAGCAATGGTTGGAGAGTGCACACCATAGGCATCTTGCTGAAATTGCCAGCCAGCAAATTGAGCAGGAGTTGCGCGCCAATGTAGACGCGATTGGCGTTTCATTAACCCATAACACTACTCAACTGCAGGCAGTCACGGAGATGCAACGCGGGCTGGCAGAGCAGATCAAGGCCGGCTCGCCGGCAGGCGAAATCAATAAATACATAGAAGAGCGGATCAAGAAGCAATTCAACCTGTCGCTGGAGTGGCCCACCGTGCGCCACGAGGCCTGGGATGTCGCGGTGGCCAACCAGTCGGTGACCTGGATGGACGCGGCCAGGTTGCGCCGCTATTCCGTCGCCTACGCAACGCAGCGTGACGGCCAGGCCGATACCAGGCTGGGCGCCAGCAGCATGCTCAGCGGAACCCGGTTTGTCGATCTCAGCACCGATCTGGAGCTTGGTGTGGCAGAGCCGCGAGAACTAGCCCGGGTGCTGCGCCAGATGCGCTCAGTGCTGGGGCAAACCCAAAATAACCTGGCAGAGACCAAATCCCAGTTGCTGAAAGCGCTGGACGCCAAAGACGACAAGCCGGCGGCTGACGCACGTTAAGCTGTAACTGAGCCGCAACTGAGCCGTAACTGAGCCGTAACTGAGCCGTAACTGAGCC
>JAZJYH010000046.1:0-47763 GCA_040390485.1 Pseudomonadota bacterium | reverse complement strand
GTAACTGAGCCGCAACTGAGCCGTAACTGAGCCGTAACTGAGCCGTAACTGAGCCGTAACTGAGCCAGAACTAAGCCACGCCAGGCAAGCTCCCGCTCTGATGCGAAATTTTTGCCAAACAAGCATCATTCTTCCAGGCATTAGTTTCGGGCGCCCACGACTGCATCCACCCCGTTGGCAACTTCCTCGGGCCCCGCACCGGCCAAAAATCAGCACGGGAGCATGGGCTCTCGTGGTAACCTTCGTGCCGGCCAAATACGCTTTCACTCATTAACAAAACAGCAAACATGGATATACTCCTCGCCGCAAAAATCATCATCATGGGCATCGTTGAGGGCCTGACCGAGTTCCTGCCTATCTCTTCCACCGGACACCTGATACTCGCCGGCAGCTTGCTGAATTTCACCGGGGAAAAGGTGAAAGTGTTTGAAATCGCCATCCAGGCCGGCGCCATCTTCGCGGTGTGCTGGGAATACCGGCAAAAGATCGCTACCGTGCTGGCCGGCTTGTCGCATGACCGCAGTGCGCAGAAATTTGCCCTCAATGTCACGATCGCCTTCCTGCCCGCCGCCGTATTGGGCTTGCTGTTCAGCAAAAAGATCAAGCAATACTTATTCTCCCCAGTGCCGGTGGCGCTGGCATTTATCGTCGGCGCCTTCATCATCCTGTGGGTGGAGCGCAAGCAAGACGGCGCCACGGCCCGGGCCCGCATCAATGAGGTGGAAGACATGTCGGCCATGGACGCCCTGAAAATCGGCCTGGCCCAAGCCTTTGCGCTGATCCCCGGCACCAGCCGCTCCGGCGCCACCATCATAGGCGGCATGATCTTTGGCCTGTCGCGCAAGGCGGCCACCGAATTCTCGTTCTTCCTAGCCATTCCCACGCTGCTGGGCGCCACCGTCTATTCGCTGTACAAGGAGCGCGCGCTATTGTCGGCGGCGGACGTGCCCATGTTTAGCCTCGGCACCGTGGCCGCCTTTGTGTCCGCATTTTTTTGCGTGCGCTGGTTGCTGCGCTATATCAGCTCGCACGACTTTACCGCGTTTGCCTGGTACCGCATCGTGTTCGGTTTGATGATACTGGCCACCGCCTACACCAATGTCATCCTGTGGGCAGATTGATACAGAAATAGTGAAACAGTGAACATAGTAGAAGCAAAAGTTGAAGCAAACCAGGAAGCCAGCCTGGAAGACGGCGCCCTGCATCTGTTGCAGACGGTATTCGGCTATCCGTCTTTCCGCGACCAGCAGGCGCGCATCGTCAACCACGTAGCCGGCGGCGGCGATGCGCTGGTGCTGATGCCTACCGGCGGCGGCAAATCCCTGTGCTACCAGATCCCGGCATTGCTGCGCCACGGCGTAGGCATCGTGGTGTCGCCGCTGATCGCATTGATGCAAGATCAGGTGGATGCGCTGGCCGAGGTCGGCGTGCGCGCCGCCTTCCTGAACTCCACCCAATCCTTCGACGAAGCGATGCGCATAGAAAGGATGATGCGCAACGGCGAGCTGGACCTGGTGTATATTGCACCGGAAAGGCTGATGACGCAGCGCTGCCTGGAATTACTGCAGGCTACCAACCTGGCGCTGTTTGCGATAGACGAGGCCCACTGCGTATCGCAATGGGGCCATGATTTCCGGCCGGAATACATCAAGCTGTCGATACTGCACGAGCGCTTCCCGCAGGTGCCGCGCATCGCCCTGACCGCTACCGCCGACCAGCAAACCCGCGAAGAGATCATCCACCGGCTGCAGCTGGAAGATGCGCTGCAGTTCGTGTCGTCTTTCGACCGCCCGAATATCCGCTACCAGATCGTCGAAAAAGCCAACGGCCGCAAGCAGGTGCTGGATTTCATCGAAGCCCAGCACAAGAACGACGCCGGCATCGTGTACTGCCTGTCGCGCAAGAAGGTGGAAGAAACCGCCGAATTCCTGAACGAAAACGGCATCGCCGCGCTGCCCTACCACGCCGGCATGGACTTTGCGACGCGCACCAAGAACCAGGCGCGCTTCCTGCGCGAAGACGGCATCGTGATGGTGGCCACCATCGCCTTCGGCATGGGCATAGACAAGCCCGACGTGCGTTTCGTGGCCCACCTGGACCTGCCGAAAAGCATAGAGGGCTATTACCAGGAAACCGGCCGCGCCGGCCGCGACGGCGCCTCGGCCAATGCCTGGATGGCTTACGGCCTGCAGGACGTGGTCCAGCAACGGCGCATGATAGACGAGTCCGAAGCCAATGAAACCTTCAAGCGGGTGCAGGGCATCAAGCTCGATGCGATGCTGGGCCTGTGCGAAACCCTGAATTGCCGGCGCGTCCATATCCTCGATTATTTCGGCCAGCCGGCCGGCCCCTGCGGCAATTGCGACACCTGCCTGAACCCGCCCAGCTCCTTTGACGGCAGCGTGGCCGCGCAAAAGATACTGTCCACCGTGTACCGGGTGGACCAGCGCTTTGCCGCCGGCCACGTGATCGACATCCTGCGCGGCATCGACACCGACCGGGTCAAGCAATGGCGGCACGAACAGCTGTCCACCTACGGCATAGGCTCGGACAAGAGCGAGGCCGAGTGGCGCGCGCTGGTACGCCAGCTGATCGCGCTGGGCCTGGTGGCGGTGGACTATGAATCGTATAGCTCGCTGAAGCTGACCGACAGTTCGCGCGCGGTCTTGCGCGGCGAACAGAAGGTGCAGCTCAGGCAATACCAGAAGCCGCAAAAGGCGGTCAAGCACAAGCGCCAGTCCGCCAAGGACTATGCCGAGACCAGCCTGTCCGACAGCGAACAGGCGATCTTCGACAAGCTGCGCTGGTGGCGCGTGGAAACCGCACGCAAGCACAATGTGCCGGCCTATGTGATCTTCCACGATGCGACCATGCGCGAGATCGCCAAGGCCCATCCGGCCTCGCTGGACGACTTGCGCGGCGTCTCCGGCGTGGGCGAGAAGAAGCTGGAAACCTATGGCGAAGAAATCGTCGCCCTGATTGCCGAGTTCTCTTAAAACCCGTTTAATATCTTACTGCGCAGACGTGATCGGGGTTCATGCGCTGCCGATGTTGCAACTGAGATGCTCACGTACCTTTAGTACGTTCCGCTTCTTGCGCTGCCGCATTTAAAACATCGACCCCGCTGACGCCCGCTCGCTACAGATATTAACCGGGTTTAGGAGAAAAATAGAATGTCCCGCACCGCACGCCTGCTGGATTTGATGCAAATACTGCGCACCCACCGCTACCCGGTCACCGGCACCTCGCTGGCGGCCGAGCTGGGCATCAGCGTGCGCAGCCTGTACCGCGACATCGCCACCTTGCAGGGCCAGGGCGCCAAGATAGAGGGCGAACCCGGCCTCGGCTATGTGCTGCGGCCCGGCTTCACCTTGCCGCCGCTGATGTTTTCCGAAGAAGAAATAGAAGCCATCGTGCTCGGCTCGCGCTGGGTGGCGGAGCGCACCGACAACCATCTGGGCCGGGCCGCCCGCGATGCGCTGGCCAAGATCGCCGCCGTGCTGCCGGCCGAGTTGCGGCACGACCTGGATACCTCCGGCCTGCTGGTGGCACCGTCCTACGGCATAGACAACAACCACGACCAGCTGGCCCAGGTACGCCAGGCCATCCGGGCCGAACGCAAACTGGAGATCAGCTACCGCGACCTGAAGGAAGACCTGAGCCAGCGCACCATCTGGCCCTGCGCACTGGCTTTTTTTGACAAGGTGCGCGTGGTGGTCGCCTGGTGTGAACTGCGCCAGGGCTTCCGCCATTTCCGCGCCGACCGCATCACCGCGCTGACGGTGAGCGACACCCGCTACCCCAGGCGGCGCCAGGCTCTGCTGAAAGAATGGCGGGAAATCAAATTCGATAGCAGGTAAGGTAGGGCGTCAGCCCGAAACGCTACTGACAGAATCTGACATAGGCTACGGCGAAGATATCTCCACCCCGGCGCATTCCAGCGCCTAGGGACAACCCACCAAGGAGATCGCCATGTCAAATCCCAACTTCATCCTGCTGTATGTGGACAATCCCCAGCACAGCGCCAAGTTCTATGCCCCGCTGCTGGACAAACAACCGATGGAATCCTCGCCCAGCTTCGTCATGTTTGCGCTGGATTCCGGCGTGATGCTGGGCCTGTGGTCCAAGCATACGGTAGAACCGGCCGTGCCGAAAATCCCGTTCGGCGGCAGCGGCGAGCTGGCGTTTTCGGTGGCCGACATAGAGACGGTGAAGGCCATGCACGCCGACTGGAGCAAGCGCGGCCTGGAAATCCTGCAACAGCCGGTCAGGATGGATTTCGGCTTTACCTTCACCGCCGCCGATCCGGACGGCCACAGGCTGCGCGTGTTTGCCGCCTACGATCCTGACTTATAAGAACGCCAGCTTACATCCAGGCTGCGCATAAAAAAACCGCGCTCCCGGGAGCGCGGTTTTCATTTACAGCTTGCCTGCTAAAAATCGATCAGCGCTTGCTGAACACCAGGTCCCACACGCCGTGGCCGAGACGCAGGCCGCGGTTTTCAAACTTGGTCACCGGCCGGTAATCGGGGCGCGGCGCATAGCCGTCTGCGGTGTTTTGCAGCGCCGGTTCTGCGCCCAGCACTTCCAGCATCTGTTGCGCATACTCTTCCCAGTCGGTGGCGCAATGCAGGTAGCCGCCCGGCGCGATGCGCGAAGCCAGCAGCGCCACCAGCGGGCCCTGGATCAGGCGGCGCTTGTTGTGCCTGGCCTTGTGCCAGGGGTCGGGGAAAAACACGTGCACGCCAGCCAGCGAGGCGGGGGCTATCATATGCGTCAGTACCTCAAACGCATCATGCTGTATCAGGCGTAAATTCTGCAGGCCGTTCTCGTCTATCAGCTTCAGCAAGCTACCCACGCCCGGCGTATGCACTTCCACCCCGATGAAATTCTTGTCCGGCATGCCGCCCGCGATCCTGGCCGTGGTCTCACCCATGCCAAAGCCGATTTCCAGGATGGTAGGCGCGCTGCGGCCGAAGGCTGAGGCCACGTCCAGGTTTTGTTTTTGGTAGGGGATGCAAAATTGCGGCCCCAGGGTCTCTATCGCCCTGCCCTGCGCTATCGACAAGCGCCCGGCACGCGTCACAAAACTGCGGATGCGATGCTCGGTAGGATCATAAAACAGGGGCTTATTGGCGCCGTCGGCCGGTTTGTTATCAGACATGCTAGAAATTTGAGAGTGAGGGATTGCCAAATGGTTTGCAAATCAGCAATGCATTACTTGAGGAGCTTACCCAGACAGCGGCACAGCCATGCTGCTGCCGCAAAAGCGGTATTTTACCAGAGCCCGAGTCCCCCAAGAAGATTCCGGCTAGCCCGGCAGCCAGGGCACTAGCCTGCTTCCGGCGCCGAAAACGCGAGCAAGAACGCAAGCGATGCCTCGCTAGCCCAGCGCCGGCCCCTGCACGCCGGCGCAGGTTTTGGATAAAATTTCGGCTCATTCCCACAGCTTTGATTTTTTTGCACCATGAGCCAAACGAACGATGCCCAACGCAATAGCGATAAACCCTGCCTACATTGCGGCGCCTGCTGCGCCAGCTTCCGGGTTTCCTCCTACTGGGCCGAAGCCGACGCCCACAGTCTGCCGGCCCACGCCATCGACCAGCTGACCCCGCTGTATGCCTGCATGGCGGGCACCAATAGCAATAGCTCGCATTGCAAGGCTTTGCTAGGAAGGGTCGGCCGGCAAGTGCAATGCGCGCTATACCCGCAGCGGCCCTCCCCTTGCGGGGAGGTACAGCCCGGGGATGAGAAATGCAATCAGGCGCGGGCGAAGCATGGGCTTAGGCCGGTTTTAGTTTAAGTAGCATATCCATACTTTGCTTGAAATTTTCAATACTTTTTTCTAAGTCCCACCCTTGTTTTCCGTCCACAAAGGTGTGCCAATCTTGCATATGATCCTTGATGTATTCAGTACCGTTTAGTTCATCCAGATATGCCAACGCACCCATAACTATATTTTGATCAAAGAACAATTCAGGTCTGTTTAAATAATAGCGTAGGTATTTCCGAAGAAATTCGACACCTTCTGTGGTGTTGAAAGATGCAATGGCTAAACAGTATCCAAACCCCGCGTAGCAAACATCACTCCGGAGTAATAGGTTTCCTATCTGGGACTCGAATTCCCTTAAGCTCAGAAGCGCAGCCAAATGCGCGCCCGTTGTCCGCGATCGCCAGTCAAATTGAGTTAACAACATTCTTACCAAGTCCGCATTTGCGGCGAATAAGTGTTCCTCCAGAAACGTCTTGATATGATCGTGGCGAAGGCCAAAATACAGTGGCCGTACCCAATTTTCTCTGATGTCTATTGGGAGAGGTTCTATGGAAACCGGCACTTCCAAGTCAGAGAACGGGCTCTTGTGTTGAACCGTTGCGCCTGCGGTGTGCAAAAGTATTGGATTCATGAGATAGGCGACTTACGGATACGAGATTCGATTGAAAATTGATATTTTCACAATCTTCGAATCCTACACCAAGCCACCGCCAAAATTGAATTTTTGCGGAAATAATTCGTTTTTTCGGAAATTTTCTGGACTTGAAAACGATGGTTTTCATTGGAGCGGGTGAAGGGAATCGAACCCTCGTCGTAAGCTTGGGAAGCTTCTGCTCTACCATTGAGCTACACCCGCGATAAGCCGTATTGTATGCGAGATTTGCGCTAGTACAGTGCAGCGCTCACTTCGCCTTGTCCAGCACCACGATATTGAGCTCTTTGCTGGTGATGTAATACGGCACGTGCTTGAAGTCGGCAAACAGCAGTCGCAGCGTGTGCTTGCCGGGCGGCAGGTCCAGCAGGGCCTCGGTCTCGCCGCTGCCGAAATGCTTGTAGTGCTGGTGTGCGTGTTCGTTCGGCTTGTCGAACGGGATGGGCGCCTTGATGTCCACCGGCATAGGCATGTCGATCAGGATGTGGTGGTGGCCGGTGTTGGGAATGCTGCCGGCGGCGACCGGCGCCACGCCCATGCCGGTGACTGCAAACGCGACCCGGAACGGCGCCTTGACCTGGTCGCCGTCCTTGATGTTGACGAAGTAGGCGGTTTTTTCGCCGACGGGAAACGGCCGGGTGCGTTCCGATGCGCTGATGGTGCTGATGATGGAGTCGGTGTCTACGTTTGATCTGGCGTCCTTGTCTTTCGCCGCCTGTGCGGCTGAAAATGACAAGGCCATGACTGCCAGCAGGATGTTCACAACAGCTCTATGCGCAACACTCGATAAAATAATCACGGTAGCCTGTTCCTTTAATTTCAATCAATGTGCCCGTCAACGCTGACTGCGATTCTAGCAAGATTCACGGCAAGCTCAAGTTTTCTCTTCGCGCCGGGGCTTCCTTGGTCTTCCGCGCAGCCAGCTGGGCCTGCATTTCCTTGCCGGCCTGCTCTATTTTTTGCGCCATGGGCGCCATGCGTTTCGGCATTTCGCTCATCACCGATTGCATGATCTGCGGTATCTTGGTGAGGAATACCTGGCCGGTCGGGCTCTGGTAGAAGGCGATCAGGCCGTCTATGTCTTCCTGGCTCAGGTTGGCGCGGTAGATTTCCACATACATGGGCTGCAATTTGGCCATGCTCAATTCTTCGTTGACGATGGCGGCGGCTTTGTCCCTGAAGGCGTCCAGGATTTTTTGTTCTTCTGCCTGTACCGGCGTGCCTTGCATGGCCTTGTCCATCATGGTCTTCATCATGACATTCATTTGCGGGCGTATGGTCTCCAGCATTTTTCCTACCTGCGCCACGGCCAGCAGTTTTTCTATGGACTCGGTGCTAGGCGGCGCGGCTTGCGCCCCCATGGAAAAACTCAGTGCCAGAACCAGCGCGGTGATGTGCTTCATTACTATTCCTTCCATGATGTCGGTGGGCTTGCGGGGGAGGTCTTCAGCGATATGCCTCCCTGCGGCTCGAATGATATCATTATTGCAATCATCAGCGAAACAGAATTGCCAGCCCCGAGAAATTGCGGTTTTGACTGCTATTCTGTTGCTACACAGCACAAACTAGGCTAGTGTTTAGGACTCAACAAAATCCCACCAATTCTGCCCCTGCCGCAGCGATTTATTTCTGGAGAAGTCTTACATGTCCACCCAACACCCGCTTGAACCTGCAGAGACAGAGGAAGCCAGCAATCAGGAGCTGCTGGATGCATTCCTGCAAGGGGCCGGACTGGGAAACAACACGATAGGCCTGGGAGCCGGCTCCAAGCTGACGCCGGAACTGATGGAGATGCTGGGCAAGCTGCTGGCGGCCTCGGTACACGGCACGCATGGCTTGCTGGCGCGCCGCGCCCAGGTCAAGCGCGAGGTCAATGCCGACCTGACCATGGTAGTCCGCCGCAACAATAACCCGCTGAAGTTCTTGCAGGATTCCGACACCATCATGCTGCAGATGCTGCGCAAGAAGATGCCGGGCTTCATGGACCCGGTGTCGGCTATGCAGGAAGCCTTCCTGGACATGCACGCGCACCAGAGTGCGCTGGTCGCCGGCATGCAGGCTGCATTGCTCGACACCATGGAACGCTATAACCCTGAAGACATCATCCAGCAGACGCCGCCGAACGGCGCACTGGAAAACCTGGTTCCCGCGCTGCGCAAGGCCAGGATGTGGGACAAGCAGGTAGAACGATTCCAGACCGTGCGACGCGAGGTCTTGCAGGAGGCGCAGGCGCCGTTCGGCAATGCCTTCCTGACCGGCTATGAGGCCGAGATTGCCCGTTGCGAGGATGAGGCTGACAGTGATAGATGAGGCGACCGGCGCCGGATTGCTGCGTTTGCAATCGGTCCAGATCAGCGATGCCGGCGGCAGGTCGTCCAACCAGGATGCGCTGCTGAGTGCGCAACAGGGTTCGCTGGCCTGCTACGTGGTAGCCGACGGCGCTGGCGGCCATGCCGGCGGTGAAATCGCGTCCGGCATTGCCACCAAGGGCCTGGTCATGGCGTTTGCCGCCGAGCCGGAATTTAACGCTGAAGCGCTGCGCTTTTGCCTGGACACCGCCAATGTACAGATCAGCCACGCGCAGATGGAACAGCCCAAGCTGCATGAAATGAGCAGCACGGTGGCGGCCGTCCTGATAGACAGGCAGCAGCGCGCCGCGCTGTGGGGTCACCTGGGCGATACGCGCATCTACCTGTTCAGGAAAAATAAAATCATTGCGATGAGCAAGGACCATAGCCTGGTGCAACAGTTTGTCGATGCCGGCTATTGCACGGCAGAGCAGGCCAGGACCCACCCGCAGCGCAATGTATTGTTTGCGGCGCTGGGGGCGACCGATGAGACGCAGGCCGAAGTGACCGAGTACAGCATGCCGCTGGAGACTGGCGACGCCTTCCTGCTCTGCACCGACGGCCTGTGGGAATGGGTGCTGGAAAACGAGATGGAAGCCCAACTGGCTAGCGCCGTGTCGGTGGAGGCCTGGCTGGACGGCATGCAAGCGGTCGCCAACCGGAGATTTGCACAATCAGGCTCGATTCGCGACAATACAACAGCTTTTGCAATCTGGATCAGTGCTCCCGGCGCCTGACAAGCCATGCCAGCATCTAAAGCCGGCCGACACGCTGTATGATAGCGAAACTCATAGAGACCTTGTAAAGACTATTTCAAGACCTCGTAAAGACCACTAATAAGCGCAATGACTACACCCGACCCCGACCAGGACGACCTGACCCGCATACAGATACGCCAGCCAGCGCCCGCCGCCCCTCATGCCGGCTCGGAAAACTGCCTGGCGGTAGGTACGCGCCTGGGAGATTTTGAGATCACCGGCATCATCGGCGAAGGCGGGTTCGGCATTGTGTACCTGGCTTTCGACCATAGTTTGCGCCGCACCGTGGCGATCAAGGAATATATGCCGGTCGCACTGGCCGGTCGCGGCCAGGACAATAGCGTCGTGATCCGCTCGGTCAAGCATACCGAAGCCTTCGGCGCCGGCCTGGAAAGCTATATCAACGAGGCCCGCCTGCTGGCCCAGTTTGATCATCCTTCACTGGTCAAGGTGTACCGCTTCTGGAAACAGAACAAGACTGCCTACATGGCGATGCAGTACTACGACGGCCGCACCCTGAAATACATCGTCGAGCATCAACCCGAGCTGATCAGCGAGACTTGGCTGACCAGCATGCTGCGCTCGATACTGGGGGCGCTGGACACCCTGTATAGCGCCCAGATATTGCACCGTGACATTTCCCCTGAAAACATCATGATCCAGGGAAATGGCGTGCCGGTGCTGCTGGATTTCGGCGCGGCCCGCCAGGTGATAGGCGGCATGCCGCAAGACCTGACAGTGATCCTGAAACCGAGCTTCGCGCCGGTGGAGCAATACGCCGACGACGAAAACCTGATCCAGGGCCAATGGACCGATATCTATGCCTTGTGCGCAGTCGTGTATAGCGCCATCGTCCAAAAATCGCCGCCCAGTTCGGTGGCGCGCATGATCAAGGACCCTATCCAGCGCCTGCAAGACCTGGCTCCGCCCGGTTACAGCGCCGCGTTCCTGGCGGCGATAGACCAGGGCTTGAATGTGCTGCCCGAATTCAGGCCGCAATCAACCACCGAATTCCGCGCCTTGCTGGGGCTGGAGGCAGTGCCGCTGCCTGCGCAGCTGCACGCCAAAATACCGCCGCAATTTACGGCACACCCCGGCCCTGCTCCGACTGCGTCGGCCAGCCTGGCGTCGCAGCAAGAGGAAAGCAGCCAGCCGTTGACTGCCTCCAATACCAATGAATTATCGGAAGACAGGACAGTCGTCGGCAAGCCGGCCACGCCAGTGGCCATGCAAGTAGCCACACCGGGGCCGGCGACTACCATTGCACCGGTAAAACAAGGCTGGCGGTGGCGCTGGGATCATACCCTGGCCGCCGGCGTAGTGATTATTGCGGTAGCCGGTATCTGGGTCTGGACCAGCGGCGGCAAAACCGCGCAGCAGGACAGCACGGCCGCAGCAACAACAGCAACGGCGGCAGCGCCGGCCAGCAGCGTAGCGACAATGGCAGCAGCCACGGATCCCAGCCCGACAACTCCGGCGGCAAGCCAGGCGGCTCCGGCTGCCGATACGGCCCCCGCACCGGCCAGCAGTCCCGCCGCCAATCCGGCCCCAGTCGCGGCCAGCACCGCCTCCCAGATCGCCGCCACCCTGGACAAGAACGAGACCGTCCTGGCCGACGGTGCAAGCAGCGCCAGCAAGGCGGCGGAAACAGCGGCGGCAGCGGCGATGGCGACGGTCACCTTGAACGTCAAACCCTGGGGTACGCTGTATATCAACGGGGTAAATAAGGGGGTCAGCCCACCGCTGAAAAGACTACAGTTACCTCCAGGCAAGTATCAGGTTAAAATTGTCAATCCGAATTTCCCGGACTTTCAGACAGAAGTGCAGCTGGCGAACAAGAAAACCGTCGCTGTAGTGCATGACTTTGCAAGCCAGGGCAGCAATCCCTGACCCCAGCGGCGTGGATAACAAGCTGCCGATGGGCTGAGTCTAGTCTTGCTGTCGCTTGATCCGGGCCTAACCAAGGGCTCGCAATGACACCACTCGTACGCAATTTATCCACCCTGGGCACCGTGCTCAGTATCCTGTTGATCTCCGCCTGTGCCCCGCTGGAGCAGAAAGCCGCACCGCCAGCTGCCGCGGCCTCCAAGGTGAAGCCGACGGCCAGCGCACCGTCTGCCAGCCATCCCTTGCCGTCGCCCGCGGTGACCCCACCCCCTTCCGCCCAGCAGGCACTGACGGAAGGCATGGACTTGTATGACAAGGGGGATTTTAACGGGGCGATCAAGAAGCTGGGTGGATCTGCCGATATCTGGGCGGCCGACAAGAGCCTGCAATTGTCGGCGCTCAAGACCATGGCTTTCTCCTATTGCGTCAGCTCACGGCAAACCCTGTGCCGGCAGCAGTTTGAAAAAGCCCTGAAGCTGGACCCAGGCTTTGACCTGGAACCTGGCGAGAAGCAACACCCCTTGTGGGCGCCGGTATTCGAGCAGGCCAAGAAGAGGGTTGCCGCAGCCGCCAGCAAACCTGCTGGCAAAGCCGCCAAGCCTGCTAGCGGTAGTGATGCGGTAAAAAAATAAGCTTTACCAATCCAGGCCCTGCCCTTCAAGCTCGGCCGCGTCCAGGAAATCGCGCATCAGTTGCAGCCGCTGCTGCGCAAGGCGGCGCGCCGATTCCAGCTGTAGTTTGACTGGCAGCTCTTCCAGGTTTCTCCTCAGGCTAAGCAAGGCGTCCCGGTGCTTCAGGTAACGGGTGTCGCGCCCGATCTTGCTGACGGTGCGCAAGATGCCGGTGACGCCCAGTTGCTCCAGGATATCCGCGTCGCGCAATAAAATGGCTTCCATGCTCGCAGGACTTCTGGATGGCAGGTGCTCGCCGATGGCTTGCACGACCTGGGGGATCTTGTCGCGCGGGAAGCCCATTTCCTGCAGCAAGGCCGGCACTTGTTCCACCGCGTATTGCACATTGTCCCAGGCGGCCAGCGCCAGCGGGTCTGCGGGTCTGTGGCCGATGAACACGCCGAGGTCATGCAGCCAGGCAGCGGCGTGCAAGACATCATCGTCATAGGCCTGCTGCGGCGCCAGGCTACAGGCCAGCGCGTACAACCTGGGCTGGTGGCTGAATTTATCGACAGGCTGGGCCGCCTGCCGGATATAGTTTTCAATCGCGCTACGGTAAGTCATGGGTGTTTTGCTTCCTTGGATTTCACCCCGTCATGTTACCGCATACCGGGCCTTGCCTTTAGCCGGCCAGCGCTTCCTCGACAAAATCCAGCCTGTCCTGGCCCCAGTACAATTCTTCGCCGACAAAGAAACTGGGCACGCCAAACACCTTGCGCTGCACCGCCTGCTCGGTATTTTTCTTCAGCAGCTCCTTGACCTCGGGATTGCCGACCATGGCCATGAAATCGGCCGCCTCAAAACCGGCTGCGGCCAGTACCGCCGCCAGTTGCGCGGGATCGTTCAGGTTGCGCGGTTGTTCAAACATGGCGTGGAAGATGGCGGCGTTGTAGGCGTCAAATTCTTCCTTGCCCCGTATCTGCATGCCGGTGGCGCCGCGCATCAGGGTCAGCGTATTGATGGGGAAGTGCGGGTTCATCGCGAAACTGACGCCGAACTTGTCGGCCCAGCGCCGCAAATCCAGTTGCGAGTGATAAGCCTTCAGCGGCACTTCGGCCGGGCTGCGATTGCCGGTGGCCTGGAAGATCCCGCCCAGCAGCACCGGCCGCCAGACGATCTCGGCCTGGTGGCGGGCGGCAATGACCGGCAGCCGGTGATAGGCCAGGTAGGTGTAGGGGCTGCCGAAGTCGTAGTAAAACTCAATCTGTTTGCTCATTTTGTCTCCTGTTTATTTTAGTCGAGAGGCTGCTGTGAACTTGGCCTGGCCAGGCGTCGCAACGAGCGGGGACGCGGGTCCAGGGCAGGTTCACGGCTTCTCTGTTACCAGCGCTCCATCCAGGGGCGTAAGTCCAGCTCATGGGTCCAGGCGTCCTTGGGCTGAGTATGCAGATACCAGTAATTTTCGGCGATGTGCTCGGGATTGAGGATGCCGTCCTGCTCCTTCAGCGCATAGCGTTCGGGGAAATTGTCGCGGATGAATTCGGTGTCGATCGCGCCGTCCACCACCACGTGGGCCACGTGGATGTTGCGCGGCCCCAGTTCGCGCGCCATGCTCTGCGCCAGCGCCCGCAGCGCATGCTTGGCGCCGGCAAACGCGGCGAAATTGGCGGAGCCGCGCAGGCCGGCAGTGGCACCGGTAAACAGGATGGTGCCGCGGCCCCTGGCCACCATCCGCTTGGCTACCTCGCGTCCGACCAGGAAGCCGCCCAGGCAGGCCATTTCCCAGATCTTGAAGTATTTGCGGGCAGTCTCATCCAGGATGCTGCACGGGACATTGGCGCCGATATTGAAGACCATGACTTCTATCGGAGCGATGTCGCGCTCTATCTGCTCCACCAGCGCGATGACTTCTTCTTCCTTGCGGGCGTCGGACGCAAAACCGTGCGCCTGCCCGCCGGCGGCGATGATTTCGTCGATCAACGGCTGCAGCTTGTCGCTGCTGCGCCGGGTGGCGCAGGTGATCAGGCCTTCCCGCGCAAAACGCTTGGCGATGGCGCCGCCGGTGGCGTCGCCGGCGCCTATCACCAGGGCGGCGCCGTCCCTGACTACCTGTATTGCTTGCTCTTGATTGGGCATTTTGTCTCCTTCTTTATTAAATAACGATCGTTACCATAACGAACGTTATGTTATAGTCTTTCCCATGTCAAGCACATTTTGGCCAGGAAAATCATGCGTTACAGTCCAGAACATAAAGCAGCAATGAGAAAACACCTGCTGGCGGCGGCCGGCGCCGAGAGCAAGAAAAAAGGCTTTGCCGCAGTCGGCGTAGACGGCCTGATGCAGGCTGCCGGCGTTACCAGCGGCGCCTTCTATAGCCATTTTTCATCAAAAAATGAATTATTCAAGGCCGTCATAGAAGCAGAGCTGCAGGACAGCATACAAATGCTGATCGGCAATCCGCACCAGGACCTGGCGGCCTGGCTCGATCACGAATCCAGCCGCTACCTGACCATGAGCCACGTCAGGCATCCCGAGGCGGGTTGCGTACTGCCGGCCCTGGGTGCGGAAATTGCCAGGGCCGACGACAGCGTGAAGCAGTTGTACGAACAGCAGATGCTGGACGCAAAAAACATGTTGGCCGCGCGCCTGGGCGATGACACGGCGGCATGGGGCTTCATCGCCCAATGCGTGGGTTCACTGCTGCTGGCGCGGGCGATGTCCAGCGAAGAGTCGCAGCAGGCGGTCATCCATGCCAGCAAGCAATTCCTGCAGCGTGCCATCGCAAACGATCCAGACAACGGGCTCGCGCCGGAGTAAGGCAGGCGGCGGACTTCAACTCAATCTCGTTCTATGCCAGCGGCCGGACCCTTGCCGGCAATACGGCCACGCCGCTGGCCGCAGATGCATCAGCGGGATGCGTCCGCCTCCGGCGGGCCTAGCAAGCTACGCACTTCATCTGTGCCAAACAAGAGAATGATCTGATCAGCGACCGCCCTCACCCTCGGCGAGCGACGCATATCTTCATGCATGACCAGCCATAAGCGCCGCTCCACCGGCGGCGCGGCGACCTCCACATGCACCAGCCCTTTTCCTTGTCGCCCCAGGAAATGAGGCAAGGCGGCTACGCCCCAACCTGCTATCGCAGCCTGGAAAATGGTCGCCAGGTCATTTGCGCGTAAAATGAAACGCCGTTCCGCCGCCAGGGTTTCCAGCCACTGCTGTTGCGAGGTTTCCCGCAGGCTATCGTCATACCCCAAAAATTCCCAGTTCTGCGCTGGCCGGCCATCCAGATAACCCTTGCTGGCATACAAACCATACTGAAGGCTCGCCAGCGATTTGGCGACCAGCCCGGCGGCCCTGGGCCGATTCAGGCGCAAAGCGATATCCGCCTCCCGGCGGGTCAGGCTGGCCTCCCCCGCTTCGCCAGCCAACTCCAGCTCGATATCCGGCATGCTTGCCAATGCCTGCCGCAAATGCGGCGCCAGTAAATAGGCGGTCAACGCCGGCGGGGCGGAGATACGCACCGTGCCTGCCAGCGCAGTTGCGCCCGATGCAGCGCGCTCAAACGCCAGCAGTTGGTCTCCCATGCTCCTGGCATGCGGCAGCAGATTACTGCCTTCCGCCGTCAGCATCCAACCGCGCGGCAAGCGGTCGAACAGGCGCAACTTGAGGTCGGACTCCAGCGCATCGACGCGCCGGGCGATGGTACTGTGCTCCACGTTCAGCGCGCGAGCAGCGGCAGACAGGCTACCGGCCTCCACCAAGGCCAGAAAATAACGGACGTCATTCCAGTTTAGAGAGTTCATTGTGCAATTATGCACAGTTAATGTTTGGTTTTGGCTAATTTTCAGCAAGCGGCGACCGGAGTAACTTGTGAGCTCCCACCAAACAAGGAGTCAACATGAGTAAAGAACTGGCAATGCAGATCCATCAATACGGCGACACCGATCAAATCCGGCCTGTGGAATTTGATCTCTCGCCTCCTGGCCCCGGCGAGGTACGGATAAGGCATACGGTAATAGGCGTCAATTTCGTGGACGTCTATCACCGCACCGGCCTGTATCCGCTGCGGGAGTTGCCGGCAACGCTAGGCGTAGAGGCCGCCGGGATCATCGAAGCCATCGGTCCCGAGGTAAGCGGCTTGTCGCTGGGCCAGCGTGTGGCGTATGCCGGCGTGCCGGCCGGCGCCTATACGACAGCGCGCAATATGCCGGCCGACAGGGTGATAGCCCTGCCGGACAATGTAGCGGATGCAGATGCCGCAAGCTCTCTGCTACGGGGCATTACTGCGCACATGCTGTTTCAATCGGTACGGACCGTGCATGCCGGCGACAGTCTGCTGATTCATGCTGCGGCCGGCGGCCTGGGCCAGGTGTTGGGCCAGTGGCTGCACAATGCCGATGTGACCTTGATAGGCACGGTGGGCAGCGCCAAGAAGGCGGAGCTTGCGCTGAGCAAAGGCTATCATCATGTGGTCGAATACAAACAGGACAATTTTGTGGACGCGACCCTGTCGCTGACGGCCGGACGAGGAGTCCATTATGCGGTGGATGGCATAGGCGGCGCGACCTTGCGCCAGACCCTGCAAACAGTACGCCCCTTTGGCATGGTTGCCAGCGTAGGCCAGGCTGCCGGACGGCTGGAAGATAAGTCACAGCAGCTGAGCCTGGCGGAATTGGGACCAGAACGCTGCATTGCGCTGAGCCGCCCCAGCGTCGTTCGTTATATGAGCGAGCTTGCCAACTACAGGGAAGGAGCGCAGGCTACCGTGCGCCAACTGCAACGCGGCTTGAAGGTCGACGTCTCACTGAGCTTGCCACTGCAACAGGCGGCATCGGCGCACCGGCAGCTTGAGGCTGGGCAAACTAGCGGTGCGGTCTTGCTGCGCCCCTAGGGCTCACTTAATAGTGGCGGCAAGCTGAAGGTTTTTACCATCAGCCCCTTTTCTTTACGACAGTGGCGACACAGCAGGATATCAAGCGGTTCTTAGTCCTGCTTCCCCTCTACCTGCAGCGGCAATTCGACGGTAAAGACACTGCCCACACCCAATTCGCTGCGCACGCTGATGTCGCCGTTCAGGATGGAGGTGACGATGTTGTAGCAGATGTTCAGGCCCAGGCCGCTGCCGCCCTGCCCCAGCTTGGTGGTAAAGAAGGGATCGAAGATGCGCTTCAGGTTTTCTTGCGGAATGCCGACGCCGTTGTCGCGGAATTCTATCGCCACATAACCGGCCTCCGCCGGCCTGGCCGACAGCCACATCTGGCCGGGCCGGCTGCCGTCAAAGGCGTGCAGCAGCGCATTGTCGATCAAATTGGTGATGACCTGGCCCAGCGAGCCTGGATAACTATCCATCGCAATCCGCGCTGGAACATCCAGTGATATGGTCTGGCCGGAATGCCCTATGCGCAAATTCAGTGTAGCGATAATTTCCTGCATGACCTGGCGCAGGTCGAACACCCGGCGCTGTTCTGAGGTCCGGTCAACCGCTACCTGCTTGAAGCTGCTGACCAGGGTGGCGGCACTGGTCAGGCCGCGCATCAGGATCGTCGATGAAGTCTGGGCGTCCGCGCAATAGGAGTTCAAATCCGAACGCCGCAAGCCCTGGCCTTCGAGCTTGGATAGCAGCAGCTTGGTGTTCTCAGCCAGCGTGCTGGCCACCAGCAGGCAATTGCCTATCGGCGTATTCAGTTCATGTGCGACGCCGGCCACCAGCGAACCCAGCGCCGCCAGCTTTTCCTGCGCCACCAGCTGGGCCTGGGTTTCCTTCAGCAGGCGATAGGCGTTGGCATTATCCACCGCGATCGCGCCATAGGCACACAAGGTGCGAAAAATCAGGCGTTCGCGCTCGCCGTAGGCATGCTGCTGGGAAGACTGTATCGTCATCACGCCCAGCACCCGGTCGGCGATGGTGAGCGGCGCAAATAGCAGGCTCAGCGTGGCTTCGGTGCCGGGCACCAGGTTGGGATTTTGCTCGCCTGGATCTATCTCTATCATGATCTCCTTCTGCTCGCGCACGCAGCGGGCGGAATTGGAGGTGAGATCGGACATCGCGATATCGGTTTGCGGCAGGGGCTCGCCATTTTCTATACCAAAGGCGGAACTCATGCTCTGCCGGTCCGCATCCATCAGGTAAATCATGAACGAGGTCACGTGCAGCAAGCCGTGCACATGCCGGTTCAGGGCCTGGAACACGGCCGCCAGGTCCAGGTTGGCGGTAATTTCCTGACCTATCGCTCCCAGCCGCTCGAGGCTGGCGCTGGTTTGCTGCAGGACCTCTGCGCGTTTTGCCTCGGCGATGGCGAGCTGCCGGTGGTATTCGCCCTCGGCGCGCATGCGCTCGGTCTGGTGGCTGACCTGCATCGCGGTGGCGCGATTGCTGGCTTCCTGGTTGTGGGTCTTGTCGCGCGCGGCGATGGCGAGCCGGCCGACCACGAAGGCTTCCTTGAAATCGCCCAGGGCCGCATGGGCGTCGGCGACGGCGTCCAGCAAGCTGCCGGGTAGCGTATAGCCCTTGATGCCGGCGGCGACGTCGAGCGCCTGCTGCAGGTAGTGCAGGGGCGTGCTGGCTTCATGCATGTCGGCCGGCGGCGGCAGCTGATGGCGGGTATGGATCGCGGCCAATACCTTGAGCACGTCTATCTGGCGATAATTGTCCTTGCTGCGCTGCGCCAGCGTCAGGGCTTCCTGGGCGGTGGCCAGCGCCTGCTCGGGTTGGTCCATTTCCGACAGCGCATGCGCCAGGCCGCGCCTGGAACCTATCTGGAAATCCATCTGGGACAAGGCGTCGGCACGCTGCCGCAATTGCTGGAAGCTGTTCAGGGCCAGCTCGAAGTCGCCACCATCCAGCGCCAGGTCGCCCTGATAGCGCAAGGCCATCAGATAATTGCGCGAGCCCACCAGCGGCGTCAGCAGGTATAGCGCCTCTTCCAGCAATTCCTGGGCGGGAGCCAACCGCCCGAGCCGCCGCAAGGTCTCCGCCATCTGGGTCAGGCACAGGCCTATGCTGGCCGGCCACCCGGTGGGACGCGCCAGTTCGTGGCTGCGCTGCATCCACACCAGCGCCTCCTGGTGATCGTTCAGGCTGTTAAAGGCATCGCCCACATTGGCCGCGGTATGGATCGCGCGCCGTATCTGGCCGGTGGCCAGCGAGGCTTCGTAAGCCCGCATGCCGTAGGTCGCCGCCTTGGCGAAATCGCCCGACAGGCCCGCGGTTTGCGACAGGAATTCATTGACGGTGACTTGCAGCGCGGGATCCTGGTCCGGCCGCTCGGCATAAAAACGGCCGCCCCAGCGCGCTGCGGCGTCGTGCACGTCGCGCACGGCGACGCTGAATGCCAGCCCGCCTTCGGCCAGTTCTTCGCGCACCTGGTCGCCGGCGGCGCGGGCGCAAGCTGCCGCCGCTTCCATCTCGCTGACCACGCGCGACGGGTTGCCGCGGCTGAGGACGATGGAACCCAGTAAAAAATGGGCGTCGGCGCCGCCTATCAGGTCCCCCAGCTCGCTGAATTCGTGCACCGCCCGCTCGGCCAGGTGTTGGGCGTCCTCCAGTTCGGCAAACAGCCACTTGGCTTCGCCGTGCACCAGCAGCAGCCGGGCTCCCATGCGGCGGCGCTGCTGTTCTGCCAGGCCCGATTTTATCAATAAGGTATCGGCTTCGGCTGCCAGCAAAACCGCCCTGCGCGTATCGCGCTGGCGCAAATGCCAGGCCAGCGCCACCAGGCCAGGCAGGCGCGCGGCATCCTGCAAGGCAGGCAACATCCCTTCCAATTGGACCACATCCTCATTGGTAACGAACATTTCCATTTATCTGCGCGCCTCGAAGGCTATCAATACAAGTATCAAATTAGCGGCCAAGCTCAATCCAGAAAAAGCAGGGACAAATTTGCATAGTACAGCCACTCAGGTTCAAGGGTCTATGAGAGTGTTGCTATATAGAATCTTGGGAATCTTGAAAATCTCGGGAATCTTGAGCATTTATGCCTTTACATGCTGCAAAAACCGGACTAAATCGCCAGTTCTACCCGATTCCGGCCTTTGTCCTTGGCGGCATACAGCGCCGCATCGGCCAAGTGGATCAAGCCGTTAAAGCTGATTTCCTGGCCTTGGGCAATCACCGCCACGCCCATGCTGAGCGAGGCGGCGACCTCGCCGAAATCGGTGGCTATCGGCTTGCTGCAGACCACCTGCCTGACCCTTTCGGCAATCTCGACGGCCTCGCTGGCATCGCAACCGGGCAGCACGATCAACAGCTCCTCGCCGCCGTAACGTCCCAGGGAATCATAAGGACGCAGTACCGAGGCTATCCTGCTGGCGGTCTCGCGCAATACCGCGTCACCAGCCAAATGGCCGAATTCGTCATTGATGCGCTTGAAATGGTCGAGGTCGCCAAAAATAATCGCAAATGAATGCTTGTTCCTTTGATGGCGCGTCAATTCTTTTTGCAGCAGCTCTATGATCGCGCCGCGATTAAACAAGCCGGTCAGCGCATCATGGCTGGCTTCTTTGCGCAGCCTCTGTTCCAGCTCGGCGATGCGCCGCCCGGCCCTGACGCGCACCTGCAACTCGTCGACGTTAAAGGGCTTGCTGATAAAGTCGTCGGCCCCCGCATTCATCGCCGCGACGATAAATTCGGTTTCGCTTTTACCGGTCAGCATGATCATGTAGATGTAGCGGTCCTTGACGTTTTCGCGCACCACGCGGCAGACGTCGATGCCGTCCATGCCCGGCATCATCCAGTCTATGATGGCGAGCATGGGCGCGTCCGGGTCCAGCAGGATTTCGCAAGCCGCGACGCCGTCGCTGGCGGTAATCACCTGGTAACCCCACTCCTCCAGGGCCGCCTCCAGGTACAACAGGGAAATCGGCTCGTCGTCCGCAATCAGCACCTTCATCGGCCGCCTCCCTGCACCTCTGCACCGCTATCCGCATCGCCACTTATCCTGGCCTGCGACTGTTGGTCGCCAACCAGGACCCTCCGCTTCGTGATCAATTCCGTTGTCCGCAATTTCAACTCCTGTATGGTTTCCTGCCGTTGTACAGTCTGCATGTCCTTGCCGGTCCGCTCCAGTTTTTCTGCCGCCCTCGCTACCGCGTCGGCACTCAGGCTGGCCGCAGCCTCCTTCAGCCGACGCGCCGCGCTTTGCAGTGCGCGGAAATCCCCGCTGCCGACCGCCTTCCCGGTGCCAGACAGTGGCCGCGCGCAGGGCATATATTTTCCTGAATGATACTCCTGCTCAATATCAACATGATACAAAAGAAAGAATTGGTAACAAACATTAATTAATTTGCATTACTTCATCGTCATGCATTTGCAGAAATGCAAAAAAAATGGAGCAGCCATTGCTGGCCGCTCCATTTTCATCTTGTCCTACGCTGGATCAGGCAATTGCCTGACCTGGATTAGAACGCGTGACGGATACCGAAGTTGAACAACTTGTCAGTTGCGCCTTTGCCGCCGGCATTGTAAGCAACGTTAGCGTCGTTCGCTGTACGGGAGTACGAAGTGTACACGTTAGTACGCTTGGACAAAGCATATGTGTAACCGATAGCGATCTGGTTAGCATCGGAATTGGCCACGTTCTGATCTTTCAGACGAGTGTAGTCGATCAGGAAAGCGCTTGCGCCGAAAGGTACAGTCGCGCCCACCATCCAGATACGCTGTTCTGTGTCAGTCAGGTTAGTAGCGCTAGTAGAACCCTTGATTGTTTCGTATGCAGCGTGGGCTTTTACAACGTCAAAGTTGTAAGTGCCGCCGATGAACAGCTTTTTGCCGCCAGGAGCGTCATTGCCGTTAACATCGTTAACTTTTTCGTAGGCGATCGCTGCGAAGACAGGACCAGCAGCGTACGTACCGGAGATGCCGGCTGTGCGGTTAGCAGAATTATTGCCTGCAACTTCACCGAATGCGTATTGTGCGCTACCAACGAAACCGCTCAGGTTATTTGTAGTGTAAGTCACTGCATTGTCGCGACGTGTCGTTGTCTTGAACAGACGGTTCAAATCGCCAGCCAGGCCGATACCGAATGGATCAACTGCTTCGCCGATGCTGTAAGTCACGGATTTTTGACGGCCCAGGTTAACCGCGCCGAAATCACCGGACAAACCAACATACGCTTGACGACCGAAAGCCAGACCGCCTTGATCGCTAGTGCCTGTGTCTTCTTTCAGACCCATTTCCAATACGAAGTTGGCTTTCAAACCGCCGCCCAGATCTTCAGTACCTTTGAAACCCAAGCGGGAGCCGCTTTGCAGACCGCTGTCCTGGCCTGTTTTAACGCCGTTTGTTACGCCGTTGTCATCGCGGGAAATACCAGCGTCAACAACACCGTAGATAGTCACGTTGGATTGTGCAAAAGCTGCACCGGAGAAAGCGCCTAACAAGGCAACTGCGAGTAGTGATTTTTTCATTTATAGATTCCAAAAAAAATTGAAATTTGGTTCATGCCGAAAATAATTTGCTTAATCGACATCAGTAAGTTTGCAGGTCTCAAAAGCCTTGAATCCGGGGTACAGACCCAACGACGACTTCCACTATACCTGCCGAAAGTGACAACTTGATGAATTGCCCACAGCTTGTCAAAGCACTCTGACAGATGTCGTAAAAAAAATACACTAATGAAATCTCATTAATATATAAGCAAATGATCAGAGACTTTAACCAAAACGGCTTCGCATTATAGTCAATAATTCAAAATGGTGCAGAGCATTAACAAAATGTAGCTAATGAAACATATTTCAAGATGTTAGATACAAAATAATTTTGTCTTTGCCAATGATAGTGACCGAGTTTGCAAGAAAAAGTTCTCGTCCATGACGAAGTTTGCAATGCAGCAATAAAGTGCGTCACCCGAGACAAGCCGTTCTTTTTTAGTGCAATCGAAGAATTATTGCCTGCGAGAAAATGCGCTTCATGTGAAATGATAAACGCTTTCCCGTTTGCGTGCTGGCGGCCGCTATTTTATGCTTTCCCACGCTTTTTTCCTGCCCGAGAGCATGCGTGCATACGCGCGCGACATAGTCCAGGTGGTCATGCCGGCCACGGCAAAAAACAGCTGCCCAAGCGCCAGCAATAGCACCGAATGATCAAGTGCTGGCGCCACCATGCCCGCCACGATTGCGCCCAGCACGGTCACCGAAAAGGATTGGCAAGACGCCACGATGCCGCGTATGGTAGGGAACAGGTCCAGCACCAGCAGGGTCGCCCCCGGCGCCACCAGGGACATCCCGAAGGTGTAAAAAAACAGGGGAATCACCGACCAGGGCAGCATCGCGGGCCAGATCGCGTGGTAGGCCACATTGGCCAGCGCTGCGCCTATCAGGAAATAAAACCCGATATTGACCTGCCTCCACACGCTGATTTTGCCGGCTAGCCTGTTGGCCGCCAGCGCGCCGAAGAAGATGCCGCCAACCGAGGGCACGAATTGCCAGCCGAACTGGTCCGGCCCCAGCTTCAGGTGCTGCGTAATAAATGCCGGCGCGGCAGAAACGTACAGGAACAGGCCGGCAAAATTGAAGGCGATGGTGCCGGCCTTCAGGTGGAATAAGGGCGACTTGAATACCATCTGGTAGCTCTGCCACAGGAATTCGGCGCTGAAAGGCTGGCGCTTTTCTACCGGCAGCGATTCCGGCAGGCGTTTATAGCAAACCCAGAGCAGCACGACGGTATAACCGAACAAGAGTAAGAATATGGTGCGCCAGCCGGACAGCGTGACTATCCAGCCGCCCAGTATCGGCGCGATCGCCGGCGCGATCGAAAAGATCATGGTCACCAGCGACAGCAGGCGTTCCGCCGGCGCGCCTGCATACAGATCACGGATAATGGCGCGTCCGACCACGACCCCGGCCCCGGCCGATACCCCCTGCAGGATACGAAAGCCCCACAGATAGTGGATGCTGTGCGCCGATGCGCAGCCGAACGAGGCCACGGCAAACACCGCCAGCGACACCAGGATGATATTGCGACGGCCAAAGGCATCCGACAAGGCGCCGTGCCACAGTATCATCACCGCGAACGCCAGCATGTAGGCAGTCAGGGTTTGCTGCACCTGTATCGCACTGGCGCCCAGCGTGGACTGTATGCTGGGGAAGGCCGGCAGGTAGGTGTCGATGGAAAACGGTCCCAGCATCGCTAGCGCCGCCAACAGGGTTGCCAGGGCGGCGTTGCCGGCTAACTGGAATTTCGAGGATGAAGCTGATTCAGGACTGGGGGGCATAGTTTTATTTTGGAGGATGGATTTTCAACGACGACCGCAGCTTGCCTGCTAATCCGGATCATGCATGACGCTCAGCCCCGTCCCACATGCCCGCATCGCATACACGACTATATGCCAACCGGCTATATCTTGTCGCGCGAACGCGATGAAAACCGGGAAGCGCAAGCGCATCCGGGATACGCTTGCGCCGCTCAATGCCCGATTCGCTCAGCGAATACCGCCCATGCACAGGTACTTGATTTCCAGGTATTCGTCGATGCCGTATTTGGAGCCTTCGCGCCCCAGGCCGGATTGCTTGACGCCGCCGAATGGAGCGACTTCATTGGAAATCAGGCCGGTGTTGATGCCGACCATGCCGTATTCCAGCTGTTCTGCAACACGCCAGACGCGGCCGATATCGCGCGAATAGAAATAGGAAGCCAGGCCGAAATCGGTATTATTGGCGGCGGCAACCGCTTCTGCCTCGGTCTTGAACTTGACCACCGCAGCGACTGGGCCAAAGGTTTCTTCGACCATGATCTGCATCGCGTCGCTGACATTGGACAAGACGGTAGGCTCATAAAACAGCGAACCGAGCGGATTTTTTTTGCCGCCCGTCATCAGGGTGGCGCCCTTGGCGAGCGCGTCCGCGACGTGCTCTTCCACCTTGGCGATGGCCTGCTCGTCGATCAGCGGTCCCTGGCTGACGCCCTGGTCGAAACCGTCGCCGACCTTGATTTTATTGGCGCCCGCGGTCAGCTTTTGGACAAATTCGTCGTAAATCGATTCATGCGCATAAAAGCGGTTGGTGCAGACGCAGGTTTGTCCGGCATTGCGGAACTTGGATTGCAAGGCCCCCTCCACCGCGGCATCCAGGTCGGCGTCTTCAAAGACGATGAAAGGCGCATGCCCGCCCAGTTCCAGCGCCAGCTTCTTGACGGTAGGCGCGCATTGCTTCATCAGGATGCGCCCTACCGGGGTGGAACCAGTGAAGGACAGATGGCGCACCACCGGGCTGTCGCACAGCACCTTGCCGGCCTCTATCGACCGCTCGGAGTCGGCGGTAATAATATTCATCACGCCGGCCGGCAAGCCGGCCCGGTGCGCCAGTTCGGCCATGGCCAGCGCGCACAGCGGCGTCTGCTCGGCCGGCTTGATCACGATGGTACAACCGGCGGCGATCGCCGGCGCCACCTTGCGGGTGATCATCGCAATTGGGAAATTCCACGGCGTGATCGACGCGCATACGCCGATCGGCTGCTTCAGCACCACCATGCGCTTGTCGGTCCAGGTGGAAGCCATGACATCGCCGGAAACCCGCTTGGCTTCTTCGGCAAACCATTCTATGAAGCTGGCGCCATAGATGACCTCGCCCTTGGCTTCGGCCAGCGGCTTGCCTTGTTCTGCGGTCATCAGCGCCGCCAGGTCGTCGGCATTGGCGATCATCAGGTCAAACCATTTGCGCAGTACCGCTGCCCTTTCCTTGCCGGTCTTGGCGGCCCAGGTCGGGAAAGCCAGTTGCGCGGCATCAATCGCGGCCTGGGTTTCCTTGCCCCCCATATTCGGCACCGTGCCGACCAGCTTATGGCTGGAAGGGTTGATGACATCAAAGCTGCTGGCCGCATCTGCCCATAGGCCATTGATATAGGCCTGGTTGCGTAGTAATGAGGGGTCTTTGAGAGTGAGTGCTTGGGCTTGTGACATAGATATCTCCAGCTGGACAAGTAAGCTAACCAGCATAACGCAAAGTGCGCGCCTTTGCTGGTGCAGCATAATGAATGTTTTTCACCCCAAAAAGGCCAGGCTAAGAGTCCGGCCTGGGGCTGACGCAGAGTTGACGAAAACTGATGCCAGGCATGCGCTGATATGAGCCGACTGTGAGCCGACCATGAGCCGACCATGGCTGACTATGGATTCAATAGTCAGCCCATGCAGCAAGCTGCGGGTGGCTACTCGACAGCCGGTTTGGGTTTGGCCTCTTCCCTGCGGTTGAAGCCTGCCACCATGTCGAAGCGGAACAAGCGGCATTCCAGTGCGCCGTTGAAGAAAGGCGTCTTGCGCGATTCTTTCAGGCGCAGTAATTTCGGCAAACCCAGGTCGGCACTGAACAAGAATACGCTCCAGCCGGCAAAACGCTGCTTGAGCGTGGTGCTGAAGGCGCTGAAGAAATCCTTGGCCAGGTCGTCGGCCTCTATGCTGCTGTCGCCGCGCACGCCGATACGCTCGCCATACGGCGGGTTGGTCAGCAACACGCCCGGGGTTTCGGTCGGGGCCTTGATTTCCTGCGCTTCTATCTGCTTCAGCGGCACTTCAAATTTGATGCCGGCCTTGTTCAGGTTGTTACGGGTCATGACTATCATGTCACCCGAGATGTCGCTGCCGAAGATGCTGGGCTCGGTCGGCAAGGGGTTGGCCCGGATTGCGCCCTTGATCGCCTGCCATTCTTCTTCATTGAAGCTGCCGAACTTTTCGAATGCAAACTCGCGCCGTACGCCGGGCGGGATGCCCGCCACCATCTGCGCCGCCTCGATCAGGATAGTGCCGGAACCGCACATGGGGTCGAACAGCGGCATGCCGGGTTTCCAGCCAGTGGTGCGCAGCAAGCCGGCGGCCAGGTTTTCACGCAAAGGGGCGTCGCCGGTTTCCATGCGCCAGCCGCGCTTGAACAGGGCCTCGCCCGAGGTATCGAGGTAGACCGTGAAATTGTGCGCGTCCAGGAAGCCGACGATGCGCATATCGGGATTCTTGGTATCGACCGACGGCCTTTGCGTGAACTGATCGCGGAAGCGGTCGCAGATCGCGTCCTTGATCTTCAGCGTGGTGAATTCCAGGCTTTTCAGCGGGGACTTCACCGCGGTGACGTCGACCCGTATCGTATGGTGGTAGCCGAACCAGTCTTCCCACGGCTGCTCCAGCGTCAGGTCGTAGATGTCGTTCTCATTGACGTAGCCAGCATGCGCCATGCGCAGCAAGACGCGCGAAGCGATGCGCGAGTGCAGGTTGATGCGGTAGGCATCCTGCAACACACCGGAACAATGCACGCCGCCAGGTACCTGGTTGTGCACTTTCAGGGTCTTATCGGCTTGGGCAATTTCGTCCAGCTCTTCCGCCAAGGCGGCTTCCAGGCCGCGCGGGCATGGGCAAAAATAGGAATAGCGTGTCATGGGGAACCCTTTATCCGTAGTAAATCCATTGTTTGCAGGATAGGCACCATTGCCCATCCTGGGTGCTGCAACCAGGCTTCCGATGCAAGGGAAGCCTGGCAAATCCTTTTATTTCTGGAACGCGCGCTCGAGGAAATCCAGCCTGTCCTGGCCCCAGAAATTTTCGCCCTGATACACAAACCAGGGCGCGCCGAAGACATTGGCGGCGGAGGCCTCGCTGGTGAACCTGTCATACTCGGCTTGCACGCTGGCAGTCTCTGAAGACTTCAGCAAGGCCTTGCCGTCCAGTTCGCACTCCAGCGCCAGCGCCGCCAGGGTAGCGGCGTCGGCGATATTTCTTTGATCGGCCCACACGGCGGACATGATCGCCTGCGTCAGGTTCATCGCGGCGTCGGTGCCATGCGCCAGTTGTGCGGCGATGATCAGCCTGGCGGCAGGATCGGCCGCTACCGGGAAAAATGCCGGCTGCAGGTTCATCGGCACGCCCAGGTACTCGCTCCAGCGCTGCATCTCCAGCAGCCTGTAGGCCTGGCGCTGCGGCGCCCGCTTGGCCAGCGGCAAGCCGCCGGAGATGCCGAACACCTTGCCCAGGTCGAAGGGCTTGGCGTCTATCTTCACATCGTATTTTTTAGCCAGCGCGACAAAGCGCTGATGGCCAAGATATGCCCACGGCGATTGAGGTGCAAAATAATACTCACAAAGCTTGGACATACATGACTCCCAAATGCTTGAACAACTGAAGCAAAAAAAACGAACAAAGGCCAATAAAAATCAATCCCCTCAGAACGGCTTGACGACGACCAGGATGACCACGGCCAGCAACAAGACCACCGGCACTTCATTAAACCAGCGGAACCACTTGTGGCTGCGCTGGTTGCGGCCCTGCTCAAATTTCTTCAGCAAGGAGCCACAAGCATGGTGATAGCCCAGCAGCAGCACCACGATGCCCAGCTTGGCGTGCATCCAGCCGTTGCCGGGCCCGCGTCCTATGCCGTATCCCATGTACAGCCACAGGCCGAAGAGGATGGCCGGTACCGCCAGCATGGTCATGAAGCGGTACAGCTTGCGCGCCATCAACAGCAGGCGCTCGGTGGTCACCTTATCGGTTTCCTGCGCCAGGTTCACAAAAATCCGCGGCAGGTAAAACAGGCCCGCGAACCAGGAAATGATGAAGACTACGTGCAAGGCTTTGATCCACAGCATATTGTTCCCTTTATTGAAGCTGCTTAATATCTTACTGCTTAATATCTTACTGCCTGATATCTTACTGCCTGATTTCGCCATGCCCGAACACGACATACTTCAGCGAAGTCAAACCTTCCAGGCCTACCGGCCCGCGCGCGTGCAGCTTGTCATTCGAGATGCCTATCTCTGCACCCAGGCCGTACTCGAAACCGTCGGCGAAGCGGGTGGAGGCATTCACCAGCACCGAGGCGGAATCGACTTCGCGCAGGAAGCGCATGGCCCGCGTATAGTCTTCGGTGATGATGGCCTCGGTGTGCTGCGATGAATAGCGATTGATATGCTCTATCGCTTCATCCATGTCGGCCACCAGCTTGACCGCCAGGATAGGCGCCAGATATTCGGTGCTCCAGTCCTCTTCGGTCGCGGCCGCCAGGTGCGGATAGGCGGCCAATATCTTTGCCGCCGCGGCGTCGCAACGCAATTCGACTTGCTGGCCGGCATACAGCTCGGCCAGCTGCGGCAACGCCTGGGCTGCAATACCCTGGGCCACCAGCAAGGTCTCCATCGTATTGCAGGTGCCGTAGCGGTGGCATTTGGCATTGAACGCGACATTGACGGCCTTGGTCAGGTCGGCCTTGTCGTCTATATACACGTGGCAGATGCCGTCCAGGTGTTTGATCATGGGCACCTTGGACTCGCGCATCAGGCGCTCTATCAAGCCCTTGCCGCCGCGCGGCACGATCACGTCCACGTATTGCGGCATCGTGATCAGTTCGCCGACTGCGGCCCGGTCGGTAGTTTCGATAATCTGCACCGCATCGGCGGGCAGGCCGGCGCCGGCCAGGCCTTCCTTGACCAGTTTGGCCAGCGCCTGGTTGCAATGGATAGCTTCCGAGCCGCCACGCAAGATGGTCGCATTGCCGCTCTTGATGCACAGGCCGGCGGCGTCCACCGTCACATTCGGGCGCGCTTCGTAAATGATGCCTATCACGCCCAGCGGCACGCGCATCTGCCCCACCTGTATGCCGGTAGGGCGGTATTTCATATTCGATATTTCACCGATGGGATCGGCCAGGCCGGCGATTTGCTCCAGGCCCTCGGCCATGGTGGCGATCGTCTTGTCGGACAGGGTCAGCCGGTCCAGCAGTGCCGCTGCCAGGCCATTGGCGCGCGCGGCATCCAGGTCTTGCTCGTTGGCCGCACGCAAGATCGCGGCATCGCGCCGTATCGCGGCCGCGATCAGGGTCAGCGCCAGATTCTTGGCGGCAGTATCGGCCCTGGCCATCGCGCGTGATGCTATGCGGGCGCGCGTGCCGACGTCGGTCATGTATTGCTTGATATCCATGTGCTTGCTTTGAAATAAATTCCTGAAGGGAGCAATCTGCATCGCCGATTGCATCCCGCATTAATGTATATCCCCGGATAAGGGTGCCGCGATCAGCAGATCGCCTTTATTTTCTTACTATGGCGACTGCTTGGTAAGCGTCGCCAGTTGTTGAACAATTATTCTTTCCGCCCGAGCGGGGCAAGACCGCCACTAGGCCCGGGCAATCCGCAGCCCCAGCTGCAGCAAGGCATCCCAGGCGTCGCCGGCGAAGTCCTTGGCGCGCAAGCCCTTCACCATCTTATCGACTTGTGCGGCATCTTGCAGCGCAGCCTCCAATGTTGCCTGGCTGACACGACGCAGTGCCGGCGCCATCAATTTTTCGCGCGGGCCCCAAATCCGGTATTCCTTCAGCAGCATGCCCAAAGGCCGGCCCTGGCTCACCCCGGACTGCAGCTTCAGCAGGGTGCGGATTTCCTCCGCCACTGCCCACAACACCAGCGGCAAGGCTTCGCCCTCGCCTTTCAAGCCTTCCAGCATGCGCACCAGGCGCGGCACGTCGCCGACCAGCATCGCCTCATTCAGCTTGAATACGTCATAGCGCGCCACGTTCAGCACCGCATCGTGGATTTGTTCAAAGCTCAGCTTGCCTTGCGGATGCAGCAAACCCAGTTTTTGTATTTCCTGGTGGGCCGCCAGCAAATTGCCCTCTACCCGGTCGGCGATAAAATCCAGGCTCTGGCGATCGGCGCTCTGGCCTTGCAAGGACAGCCGCATCGAGATCCAGGACGGCAATTGCGCGCGCTCCACCAGCGGGATGTCGATATACACGGCCGCCTGCTGCAGGCTGCCTACCCAGGCCGCTTTTTGGGTGGCCCAGTCCAGCTTGGGCAGCGTAATCAGGGTCAGGTTATCCGGCGACAGTTGCGCCACATAATCCTGCAGGGCCTGGCCGCCGTCCTTGCCCGGCTTGCCGGTCGGGATGCGCAGGTCTATCAGTTTCTTGTCGCCGAACAGCGACTGCGATTGATTGGCCGCCAGCAAAGCGCCCCATTTGAAGCTGCGTTCCACCGTCAGTATGTCGCGCTCCAGGAAACCCTGGCCGCGCGCGGCGCGCCGTATCTTGTCCGCAGTCTCCAGCGCCAGCAAATGCTCGTCGCTGGTGATCACATACAGCGGCGCCAGCGATTTCGCCAGGTGTGCATCAATCGCATCAAAACGCAATTGCATCAATCTTCCTATTAACTCATGTTCAGTACGGCCAGCCTGCGCATCACTTGCTGCACCAGGTCGGTCTGCATGTCGCGGTACAGCACGGCTTCTTCAGCCTCTTTCGCCAGCACCTGGGATTCATTGAAGGTAATGTTGCGCTTCAGGCTGATGTCGGTCGGCTCCAGGAATTCCTTGCCGGCCTTGTCGCGGACCCGGAAGCGCAAGGTGTACAACAGGTTGTATTCACGTACGCGGCCCTGGCTGTTCAGCGACAGGATGACTTTTTCCCGGTTTTCCGCCAGCACATCCAGGATCACTTCGGCATCATTCGGATTGGAAGCGATGACGGTCTGGCCGTTGGCGCGGATATTGCGCTTCAATTCGCCGCCCAGGGGCGAAGCGTCGGAAAACCCGACATAGATGCTCTTGAACGGGAAGGAAACCGCGCCGCGCATCGCAAATCCGCAGGCGGACAGCAACAGCGCCAATGCAAACAGGCTGGCAAATTGGACGGACTTGGAGTAGCTGCGACGCATGTGAGTATCCCTTGCTTTATCTATAGGTCAGGCAACGATATTGACCAGCTTGCCCGGCACGATGATGATCTTCTTCGGCGCACCTTCCACATAGCGCTGTACGTTCTCGTTGGCCAGCGCCGCCGCCTCTATGCTGGCCTTGTCGGCGTCCTTGGCGACCGTGATGCTGCCGCGCAATTTGCCGTTTACTTGTATCATCATTTCGATTTCGGTTTGCACCAGAGCGGCCTCGTCCACTTGCGGCCAGGCTGCATCCAGCAGGTCGCCGAATTCCGCTTCGTAGCCGAGCGCCTGCCATAAACCGTGGGTCGCATGCGGACAGACCGGGTACAGGCCGCGCAACAGGATGCCGAAGGCTTCGCGCGCCGCCGCGGCGTGGCCCGCCGGATTGCCGTCCGCTTCCAGCTTGAACGACTCTATCGTGTTCAGCAGTTTCATAGCGCCGGACACGACGGTGTTGTACTGCATGCGCTCATAGTCGTAGCTGACCTGGCGCAATACGGTGTGCACTTCGCGGCGCAGGGTCTTGGCGTCTGCGCTCAACTCGGCCGGCAATTTACCTGCATTCTGCAAGACTTGTTCGTGCTTGGCGCCGTAGGCCCAGACGCGGCGCAGGAAGCGGTGCGCGCCCTCGACGCCGGAATCATTCCATTCCAGGGTTTGCTCGGGCGGCGAGGCAAACATCACGAACAGGCGCGCCGTATCGGCGCCGTACTGGTTGATCAGCTCCTGCGGGTCGACGCCATTGCTCTTGGACTTGGACATCGTGGTCATCTCGTATTCCAGCGGCGTGCCGTCGGATTTGAGTTTGCCGCCGACCACCATGCCCTGTTCATTGTGGATCACGTCGACTTCGTGTTCCCAGTAATAATTCTTGCCGGCGCCCTCGGGCTTGTGGAAGAACGCACCCTTCAAGACCATGCCCTGGGTCAGCAGCCTGGAGAAAGGCTCGCTGGCGTCGATCAGCTTCAGGTCGCGCATGACCTTGGTCCAGAAACGCGCATACAGCAAATGCAGGATCGCGTGTTCTATACCGCCGATATACTGGTCCATCGGCATCCAGTACTTGGTGCCTTCGCCAACCATCGCCTGGTCATTGCGCGCATCGCAATAGCGCATGAAATACCATGAGCTGTCGACAAAGGTGTCCATGGTGTCGGTTTCGCGCTGGGCCGGTTTGCCGCAGCTGGGGCAAGCCACATGCAGGAAATCTTCGCGCTTGTTCAGCGGATTGCCGGAACCATCCGGGATGCAGTCTTCCGGCAGCACCACAGGCAAGTCTTTTTCAGGCACCGGCACGGAGCCGCAAGCATCGCAATGGATGATGGGGATGGGCGTGCCCCAGTAACGCTGGCGACTGATGCCCCAGTCGCGCAGGCGCCAGGTGGTTTTCTTTTCGCCCAGGTTCTGGGCGACCACCAGTTCGGCCACCTTGCTGACCGCCGGTTTATGGCTCAGGCCGTCCAGCACACCGCTATTGATGGTGACGCCACGCTGCTTGTCGCCATACCATTCGGCCCAGGCAGCGGTGGAATAGGTTTCACCTTCTACCGCGACCACCTGCTTGATAGGCAGGCTGTATTTTTTTGCAAACAGGAAGTCACGTTCGTCGTGCGCCGGCACGCCCATCACGGCACCGTCGCCGTAAGAGATCAGGACGTAGTTGCCGACCCAGACTTCGATCTGGTCACCGGTCAGCGGATGGGTCACGAACAGGCCGGTAGGCTGGCCTTCTTTTTCGCGCAGCGCCAACTCGGCTTCGGTAGTGCCGCCCTTTTTGCATTCTTCGATGAAGGCCGCCAGCGCCGGATTGCTCTGCGCTGCATGGGTCGCCAAAGGATGTTCAGGCGCCACGGCGCAGAAAGTCACGCCCATGATAGTGTCGGCACGGGTAGTGAACACATACATCTTGCCGTCCTGGATCAGGTCGCCGGCGGTATCGCGGATGCCGTGGGTAAAGGCAAAGCGCACGCCTTCGGACTTGCCTATCCAGTTTTCCTGCATCAGGCGCACCCGCTCCGGCCAGCCGCTCAGGTAATTCGGGTCTTCCGGGTTGGCGACGGCGGACAGCAGCTCTTCCGCATAATTGGTGATATTCAGGTAGTAGCCGGGGATCTCGCGTTTTTCCACCAGCGCGCCGGAACGCCAGCCGCGGCCGTCTATCACCTGCTCATTCGCCAGCACGGTCTGGTCGACCGGATCCCAGTTGACGACCTGGGTGCGGCGTTCGCAGACGCCGGCTTCCAGCATCTTCAGGAACAGCCACTGGTTCCATTTATAGTATTCCGGCGAACAGGTCGCCACTTCGCGCGACCAGTCTATCGCCAGACCCATCGCCTGCATCTGGGTCTTCATGTATTCAATATTGTCGTAGGTCCACTTCGCGGGCGGCACCTTGTTCTTGATCGCGGCGTTCTCCGCAGGCAGGCCGAAAGCGTCCCAGCCCATGGGCATCAGCACGTTGTAGCCGTTCATCCGCAACTGGCGCGCCAGCATGTCGTTGATCGTGTAGTTGCGCACATGGCCCATATGCAGCTTGCCGGAAGGATAAGGCAGCATCGAGCACGCGTAGTACTTGCCCTTGGGGAAGCGCTGGTCGTTTTCCACTGCTGTATAAGCGTCGATTTTTTTCCAATGGCTTTGCGCCGCTTGTTCGACTTCGGATGGGCTGTATTTTTCTTGCATGACGGCTCAGTAGGATAAATTCGGTTTATTGCGGGGAACTAGAACTCATTTCATCAATCACAGCGAGTGCAAACGGTATTTATGAAATGAGCACTACTCTGAACCGGTGATTATAACTTGTTCAGGGCTGTTTTCAGGGAAAGCCTCCGGCGAGGGCGTTCCTATTTTTTCACGGCAGGGGCGGCCGGGGGCTCGGTGACGAAACCGATTTTTGCCAGTCCATGGGCTTGTGCGGCCGACATCACCTGGGCGATCAGTTCATAGCGGGTGGACTTATCGGCCCGCAATTGCAATTCAGGCTGGGGCCGGCTGCCGCCGGCCTGCGCCAGCCTGGCATCCAGCGCCTGCGCTTCGATCTGCTCCTGGTTCCAGTACAACTGGCCCCGGGCGTCAAAGGACAGGGTAACGGTTTCCGGCTTTTCCTGAGCCGCGCCGGCTTGTGCTTTTGGCAAATCCAGCTTGATGCTATGGGTCAGCAAGGGGGCGGTAATGATAAAAATGACCAGCAATACCAGCATCACGTCGACCATGGGCGTCACATTGATGTCGGCCATCGGTTGCAACTGCTTGCCTGCGCCGTCGCCTTTGCTGTTGCCGCCATTGAATTGACCGAATGCCATGCCCGCCTCGTTTATTCCCGGACTTTCCGCCCGTCGCCGCCATGCAGCCGACTCAGGTGCGCATGCAAGTCATATGCAAACGCATCCAGTTCGGCCATCGTGATGCGGTTCACCCGGTTCAGCGCATTGTAGGCAAGCACCGCCGGGATCGCGACCATCAGGCCCAGCGCAGTCATGATCAGCGCCTCGCCTACCGGCCCCGCCACCTTGTCTATCTGCACGATGCCGGAAGCCGAAACCTCGGTCAGCGCATGGTAGATGCCCCAGACCGTACCCAGCAAGCCGACAAACGGGGCGGTAGAGCCGATGGAAGCCAGCAAACTCAGGCCGGTTTCCAGCCTGACCGTGATGCGGTTCATTTCTTGCCGCAGGCTGCGCGTGATCAGATCGGTGGCAGCGCTGTCCGCGCTGAGCGAGCCGGCCTGGTTGACCGGATCGGCGGCGTGCAAGGCCTTGATCGCCAGCGGCGCGTACAGGTTTTCACTGTCGGCGCCATTAACCATCGCAATCGCGTCGCCCATGGTCGGCGCTTTCCAGAAAGCCTGCAAGACGCCGGCACCGCGGCGTATGCGCCAGGACGACCAGGCCTTCGACAATATCGTAAACCAGCTCAGCAGCGACATCGCCAGCAGCAGATACGCCACCATATGGCTGATCGCATCGCCCTGCGCCCAGTATTCCGAGATCGTGAAATTCATCGTCTGAGCTGGGTTCGCTTAGTGCAAACCCAGTACGTCATACATATCGTACAGGCCGGTCTGCTTGTCGGCCAGGAAACGCGCGGCACGCAGGCTGCCGTGCGCATAGGTCACGCGGCTGGAAGACTTGTGCGTGATCTCTACCCGCTCGCCTATGCCGGCAAACAGCACGGTATGGTCGCCGACGATGTCGCCGCCCCGTATCGCCGCAAAACCTATCGACGACGGGTCGCGCTCGCCGGTCACGCCTTCCCGCGCGTAGACCGCGACTTCATTCAAATCGCGCCCCAGCGCATCGGCAATCACTTCACCCATTTTCAGGGCCGTGCCCGACGGCGCATCCACCTTGTGCCGGTGGTGGGCTTCGATAATCTCGATGTCGTAGCCGTGCGAAAAACTCTTGGCGGCCATCTCCAGCAGCTTTAAGGTGACATTCACGCCCACGCTCATATTCGGCGCAAACACGATCGCGGTTTTCTCGGCGGCGGCCGCAATCGCTGCCTTGCCTTCTTCATCGAAACCGGTCGTGCCTATGATCATCTTGACGCCGTGCTCGGCACAATAGGCCGCATGCTGCAAGGTGCCCTCGGGCCGGGTAAAGTCGATCAGGAAATCGGCATCGGCCAAGGCTTGCGCCATATCGGACGCGATAGCCACGTTGGCAGGCTTGCCCAGGAAGGCCGCCGCGTCGGTGCCCAGGCTGGCAGAGCCGGCCACATCCAGCGCGCCGACCAATACCGTATCGTCGGCGTTGCCGATCGCCTCTATCAACATCTTGCCCATGCGGCCGGATGCGCCTGCCACTGCTATTTTCAAGGCTGCCATGCTCAATTTCCTACGTTTTCTTTTTTCTTCGCTTCGCTTGCCGGCGCGATCTCGGTCCGCTCGCCGATCTTGGCGTTGGTGATATGCGCCAGGTAGTCTTTTTCGGTCGGCAGGTTGCCGCCTTCAAAACGGTTTACCGTATTATTTTTGAAGAACACGGTCACACGGCTGGTGATCACCTCGCCGTTCGGCTTTTGTATGCGGAACGGGTAGTCCCAGCGGTCGTCATGGAACATGTCGGTCAACAAGGCGGTGCCCAGCAAAAAGCGGACTTGCTCGCGGGTCATGCCCTCTTTCAGCTGCGCGATCATTTCCTGGGAAACGAAATTACCTTGCTGTATCGTGATCCGGTACGGCGAAACATAGTTCAGGATTTTGTAGATACCGGTAGGGGCGGTTACTTGCGCGCCGCTGGCGATGCCCTGCGCCGATGCTGGTGTCAGCGGTTGCATCGAAGTGATAGAATCTGCCTTAGCAGGGTCAGTATTGGAATTGCCTTGTGTTGTAGAAACACCGGTAAGCGGCGTAGTCTCCATCAACGGAGTTTTGGACGCACAAGCACTCAGGGAGAGCAGCGCAGGAACGAGCACGGCGAACAAACCTGCTCCCAATGCCTTGCTTCGGGATGTTTCTGAGAACAACAATCGCATGGATAACCTCAATTTATTGAGCAACAGTGCTAAAACCCTATATCATAAAGCAGATAGTACTTTTTTGACCGAAAACATGACGAATAGCACTCCCAACCTGAAAGCCAGCGGACTCAAGGCAACCTTGCCGCGTCTGAAAATCCTGGAAATCTTTCAAAACAGCCCGGTACGCCATCTGACCGCAGAGGACGTGTATAAGATCCTGCTCAGCGAAAATATGGATGTCGGCCTGGCAACAGTTTATCGTGTTTTGACTCAGTTTGAGCAAGCAGGATTGCTCAGCCGCAACCACTTCGAAACCGGCAAGGCTATTTTTGAATTGAACGAAGGCTCGCATCACGACCACCTGGTCTGCCTGGAATGCGGCAGGGTGGAAGAGTTTTACGATGAAGAGATAGAAAAAAGACAACAAGCGATCGCCAAGGAGCGCGGCTTCACCATCTCCGAGCATGCGCTGGCCTTGTACGGCTATTGCTCCAAGCCAGGCTGCGGCGATAAGATACGTAAATAAGTACGTAAATAAGTACGCAAACAAGCCGGTCGGCTACCGGCATAAATGCGAAAGCCTGCGATGTATTCGCAGGCTTTTTTTATCGCACTTGCTTTTCCAGGCATGGGCGCGAATATGGATGACGGTCGAGACCGACAGCCGGGGCTAACGGCCGGCGATCTTGCCGTCATCTTCCGACAGGATGATTTCCACCCGGCGATTCATCTGGCGGCTGGCGGCGCTGTCGTTGCTGGCTATAGGATAATTCATACCCAGGCCGCGCGCGGTGATACGGTCGCGGCTGATACCCATACTCATCAAGGCAAACACCACTGCATCGGCCCGCCGTTCCGACAAGACTTGATTATAGGCGGGGCTACCGGTACTGTCGGTGAAACCCTCAATCAATACCGCCCGGCGCGGGTTTTGCTGCATGATCAGCCCCAACTTCTGCACCGTCAGCATGCCCACAGGAGTCAGGTTAGCCTGGTTGACGTTGAACAGGACGTCGCCCAGCGTAATCAGCAAGCCGTGCTCTGTCTTCTGGGCCGACAATTCATTCAATTGCGCTTGCAGCTGACGGGCGTGCTCTTCCGCCTGCATCTTCTGGCGCTGCGCTTGCGCAGCATCCATTTGCGCAGCTACCGCCTGGTTCTTGGCCGCATCAGCCTCCATGGTCCTTTGTTGCAGTCGGACTTGATCCTGCTGTTTGGCCGAATTTGCGACTGACTCCTCGGCTGATTTTTGTTTTGCTATTTCACGTGCGGTGGCGGTCTTTTGCTTGGCCACATAGGCCATGTTGTCTACCGTACGCAGGCTCTCCTTATTGGTCCAGGCCGCATTGGCCTTATCCAGAGCTTCACTGGCTTGCTTCAATTCGACAGCTGCAAATTTGGCGACGGTCGGATCGCTCTGGGTCATCAGGTAATCCCGCCGCGCGTCTTCCAACGCGCTATTGGTCTGGGGTACCGAGCTGCACGCTGACAACAGCGCCGTAAGTATCAGCGCTGAGGCTGAATAAATAAAAGAGGTTCGCATGATCATCTTCCTTCACAATGGTTTTTGAGTGACGGCCGGAGATAATTTTCTGGCAGCCGTATTGTCATCGCCTACTGTTTGCGATTGCTGCGCTCTAGCTCTTCGCGCATGACGCGTATGTTATCTTGCAAGACTGCGGCATTAGCCTGCGCCTTTGCAGAGTTGGCCTTGCTTTGCGCCAGTTGAGCATCCGCTTGCGCCTGGTTTGCCAGTTCGCGTGCGGCCGCGTAATCCTTGGCGGCCATCGCCTGGTTCGCGCGATTCAGTTTATCCTGGGCAGAAGCCATTTCTACCGGCGCATATTCTGCAGCACCTGCAGCGGTCGCCTCACTCACCTCTGATTTGCCGACCGCCATGTCTTGCGCAGCGGGCAGCTTCTTGCTGGCGCAACCGGCCGCGGCCATTGCGATCAAGCCTATGCAGGCTGCCGTTTTCAGCAGCGCAGATCGCGTCTCTATTTGTGTGTGTATGAATTTTTTCATCATTGTCCTCCATAGTTCAAGATAAGCTTGCAATAAATAGGCCAACAGCAGGCCAACAGCAGGCCAACAGCAGGCTAACAAACTACTTCCGCCTACTGTTTTTGCAAGCGAGTTTTCTTTCATGCCGATGATGTTGATTTATAAAGCGTATTTGACGATTTTTCAGTACGCCAACGCACATAAAAATACAGCGGGCTCCTGTAAGCTATGTCATGGGAAAAGCGCATTGGCAATATTTTCATTGAGGCTTTTTTTGAGGTGCAGCCGGCGCGACTGCGCTGCTACCCTACCCGACGGCAGCGCGCAGAGAGCGGCGCGCGTTTCTACTGCGCTGCCTGCGGACCGATGCGCCCTGCAAGGCAGCCAAAAACGATAAGGAAGCTCATCATGAATTTCAATCTTATGCTTACCCCGCTGGTGTCGCTGATTGCCGGCATCCTGATCCTGGTCGTTCCTCGGCTATTGAATTTCATCGTCGCGATCTACCTGATTATCATCGGCTTGATAGGCTTGTTCGGCACCGGTCATCTGCTGCGCTAATGCCAAAGTAAGGAATAAAAAACCATGACCAGGACAACAAAAATAGTCGCCGGCTTCCTGCTCAGCCTGATAGCGCTGTCCGCGATTTCGATCGCCCTTTTCATGAACTTCGACTGGAATCGCGCCAGGCCCTGGCTGGATACCCGTGTGTCCGACGCCATCGGCCGGCCGTTCAGCATCAATGGCAATTTGTCCCTGACCTGGGAAAAGCCGCCAACCCGGCAAATCGGCTGGCGCAATTACCTGCCCTGGCCGCACCTGGCGGGGGAAGACATCCGAATCAGCAATCCCGACTGGGCCAAGTCGGCGCCTTACATGACGCAGATAAAGCGTGTGCATTTTTCGCTGAATCCGCTGTCGCTGCTGGAAAAGACCATTTCCATCCCTACCTTGGAACTGGAATCGCCCAGCATCGCGCTGGAGCGCCAGTCGGTTGCGCAAAACAACTGGACCTTCAAGTCCGAAGAGGCACCATCCGAATGGAAAATCGCACTAGGCGAAGTGGTGCTGGACAAAGGCGTGGTCAGGCTGGTGGATGCCGTGAAACAGGCCGATATCACCGCCTATGTCGATACCTTGGATGAGCAGCAGATCGCGCTGTCAAAAAAAGCCTACGGCATAGGCTGGACCCTGAACGGCAGCTTTAACAAAGAAAAAGTGACCGGCAGCGGCAAGGCAGGTGCCGTGCTGTCGCTGCATAACCAGACCCGCCCATTTCCACTGGAAGCCGAACTGCATGTAGGGAAATCCGTGCTGGTGCGCGCCCGGGGCACGCTGACCAAGCCCAGCGACCTGGCTGCCGTCGACATGCAGCTGCACTTGTCCGGCAGCAGCATGGCCAGGCTGTACGCCTTGACCGGCATCGTATTGCCGGAAACTCCAGCCTTTTCCACCGACGGCCATCTGACCGGAACGCCCAATCATCGCGGCGGCAACTGGATATACGAAAAATTCACCGGCAAGGTAGGCTCCAGCGATCTGTCGGGCACCCTGGAATATCGCTCACCGCAAGCCGCGCAGCTGCGCCCTTTGCTACAGGGCGAAGTGGTCTCCAGGCTATTGCAGTTTGAAGACCTGGGCCCGCTGATCGGCGCCGATTCCAACGCCAGCAAGGAGAGCCGGGGCGTGCCAGCTGTGCAGCCGGCAAACAAGGTGCTGCCGGTAGAACATTTCAAATTCGAGCGCTGGAGCAGCATGGACGCCGACATCAAATTTACCGGCGACAGGATCATCCGCAGCAAAGACTTGCCTATCGATAAGCTGGTCACCAATGTGCACCTGAAAGACAGCGTAGTGAGCTTGACCCCGCTCAATTTCGGCGCCGCCGGTGGCACTTTCAATTCCAATATCACCCTGGACGGGCGTGAGCAACTGATCAAGGCCGAGATGAAAATCAGCGCGCGCCATCTGAAACTGAAGCAGTTATTCCCGTCGTTTGAAGCGATGCAGGCCAGCCTGGGCGAAATCAACGGCGACGCCTCCTTGTCGGCAACCGGGAGCTCCATCTCCAGCCTGCTGGCCAGTTCCAACGGCGAAATCAAGGCCCTGATCAACCAGGGCACGATCAGTAAATTATTGCTGGAAGAGATGGGGCTGAATATCGGCAGTATTGTCCTGACCCAGATGGCCGGCGACAAACAAATCCAGATCAATTGCCTGGCCAGCGATTTTACAGTGACCAACGGCGTGATGCAGACCCGCAGCTTTGTCGTCGACACGCAAGAGTCCTACACCAATATCGACGGCCAGATCAACCTGGCGCAAGAACAATTGAACCTGAAGATAGACCCGCACAGCAAGGGCCTGCGCGTGATTTCCTTGCGTACTCCGTTGTATGTGACGGGCAGTTTCAAGAGCCCCAAGGTCAGCGTGGACAAGGGCGTGCTGGCGCTGAAGGCTGGCGGCGCCGTTGCTTTGGCGGTGCTGGCGCCGGTAGCAGCCCTGGCGCCGCTGGTCAATGTCGGCCCCGGCCAGGATAGCGGCTGCGCCGTCCTGCTGGCCGATGTCGCCGGCAAGCCGCAGGCACCGCCGCCAGGCAAAACCAGGGTAGACAAGGCCGCCAGGAAACCGGCCCGGCAACCCGCCGGCTAGCCTTGCTCGGGCGCCAGTTCGTGTATCACGACGGCCGTATCCTCGGCGACGTTGACCAGCCAGCCGGCCTGCTGGATAGCGCGCAGGCCATCCTTATAGCCTTGCTCCCAGCGCCATTCGATCGAGCCCCTGGAAAAATTGATGTCCTTGGCCGCCATATGCCAATCCTGTCCTGCATAGGGGATTCTGACGATGTGCAGCGTGGTGTCGCAGCCGAGTTCGGACAATAGCTGTTTATCCGACACGTTTTTTTGCTTGGCCGGCAAGCGCTTGTACAAGTCGCGCAAGGCGCGCTGCAATTTATGTGTTTCCAGGTAGGCGTCTATATGCCGCATCGAGCGCGATGCAAACATCACGTCTTTCTGCCGGGTCTGCACTTCGTCCAGGGTTTTCGGCTCTTCGCCGTGGGCGTTCCACAAGTCCACCATGAAACATAGTGCATTGGCATGCGGCCGGTCGTTCAATACAGTTTCCAGCGGGGTATTGGAATACAGACCGCCGTCCCAGTACAGCTCGCCGTCGATCCTGACCGGCGGGAAGCCCGGCGGCAAGGCTCCGCTGGCCATGATATGGTCGGCGCACAGCTCATGCTGCCGGTTGTCAAAACTAGCCAGCTCACCGCAAGTAACCTTCAGGGCATTGACGGTCAGGCGCATGCCGCCTTCCGCATTCAGGTAGTCGAAATCCACCAGCTCCTTCAAGGTTTTGGCGAGGTCGCGGGTTTCATAAAAACTGGCGGTCTCGGGCTCTACCGGCAAACCGGCGGCAAAGGGGCTGAACGTGCGCGGCGTGAAAAATCCCGGCACGCCGTGCAGCAGCGTACCCAGCGTCGCCATCGAGACATTCGCCTTCCTGGCTTCGTCCGGGATCTTGCTCATGTCTATGCCGTCGCCGTGCGATACCCGGTTCCAGAATTCCTTCAGGCGTTGCAGCCGGGTTTCCTGCGGGTTGCCGGCGATCAGCGCCGCATTGATGGCGCCAATCGAGGTGCCAACTATCCAGTCCGGCACCAGGTCGTGCTCATGCATGGCTTCGAAGACCCCGGCCTGGTAGGCCCCCAGGGCGCCGCCGCCCTGCAGCACCAGCACGATGCGGTTGTCGTCGGGATTCAGCCGGTTGGCCGCCGAGGCTTGATCTATAGGAGGTAGTTTCATATCGGTCTCTAAGGGAGGGTCCTAGGGAGTATTGACGGCGGCGCTAAGCGGCTTGAACAGAAAACCGCCGGCCAAAACCCGGTGAGGCGGCGCGCAATCAGGGTCAACATATTTTGCGATCAGCGGATGCACATCCGCTGGATCCGAGCTTGCCTGGACAATTAAGCCTGGCATTCAATGACTGAGTGCATTCGACAATAATTTTGCCGTGATGTCGACGATGGGAATCACGCGCTCATACGCCATGCGGGTCGGTCCTATCACTCCCAGCGTGCCGACTATCTTGCCATTGATGGCATACGGCGCGGTAACGATGCTCATTTCATCCATCGGCACCAGTTGCGACTCCCCGCCTATGAAGATCTGGACGCCGGTGGCCTTGCTGGAGACATCCAGCAATTGCATCAGGCTGGTCTTTTGTTCGAACATGTCGAATAATTTGCGCAGCGAGGTCATATTCGACGACAGGTCGGCGACGTTCAACAGATTGCGCTCGCCGGAGATCACCATATCGTCGCTATGGTCAGACATCGCATCACTGCCGACCTCTACCGCGGCCTGCATCAGGCGCGTCATGTCGTTCTGCAACTGGCGCAATTCGCCGTTGATGCGGGTGCGCGCTTCTTCAAAACTGAGGCCGCCAAAATTCTGGTTCAGGTAGTTGGCCGCCTGTATCAGCTGGGTCGGCGTGTAGTCGACATCTGTCAGCAGCAGGCGGTTCTGCACTTCGCCGTTCGGGGCGACGATGACCAGCAGTATGCGTTTTTCGGACAGCCGCAGGAACTCTATCTGCTTGAAGGTAGATTCATTGCGCGAAGTCATCACTACCCCGGCAAACTGCGACAGCGAAGACAGCACCTGCGCGGCATTGGCAATGATCTTTTGCGGCGGGTTGGACAAGAGCCGCGGTTGCAGGCGCACTTCGAGCGCCGCCTCGTCGATTTCCTGCACCGTCAGCAAGGTATCGACGAATACCCGGTAGCCGCGCGGAGTAGGCACCCGGCCCGCCGAAGTGTGCGGGCTGGCGACGAAGCCCATCTCTTCCAGATCGGCCATCACATTGCGTATGGTCGCAGGAGAAAGTTCCAATCCGGAAATTTTGGACAGGGCGCGTGAGCCCACCGGTTGACCGTCGGCTATATACCGTTCAACCAGGGCTTTTAATAGGGTTTGGGCGCGAATATCGAGTTGCATGCAAGTATTCTATGCGAGATAGAAGGAAGGGACACAATTATAAAATCCGGGTAGCGATTTTTAAACCGGCCTTTGCTGCCGTCCTTGGCGCGGCCTACATGAATTGCAAATATTATAGCCAATCCAGCAAGTCATTCAGGTCGCTTATCACTGCATGCGGTTTCACATGCGGATACGGAACTTCATGCGGCTGCAATTGCTGGCGGTCTATCCAGATCGCCTGCATGCCCGCCTTTTGCGCACCGTCCACATCCAGCAGCAAATCGTCACCGACAAAAACTATTTCCTTGGGGCTCAATCGTAAGGCTTCGCAGGCCGCAGCAAATATGCGCGGATCCGGCTTGGCGCAGCCAAAGGTATGCGCAGCAATGGATACCTTGAAATATGGCGCCAAACCTATCGCTTTCAAGTCTGCAAAGCCATTCGACACCGACCCCATGAGCACTTTTTGTTGCAATTTATCCAGCGCAGGCAAGACATCCTCGAACAACTCTACCTGGTTGCGGGCATCGGCGAAGACGGCCATCGCCTGGTCGGCCTTGCCGGCGTCTTCGCCGAACTCGGCAAACAGCCTCGTGAGCAAGGCGTGCCGCAGGGCCCACAGGTCGTACTGATAGCGCGCATTGGTTTGCATCATCTCCTGGCGATAGCTGCGCATTTGCTCTATCGAGTAATTCCTGGCGACTTCCGGGGTATTCACCGTCATCCACTGGAATAGCGTGGCTTCCGCGTGCCGGATTACCGGCCCCACCGGCCACAAGGTCTCGTCCAGGTCAAACAGCACTGCCTTCACGGCCTTCATACTCATACTTGCTCACTTTTCATGCCTAAACCATTCTGTAAACATACCTAAAACTAATCTAATTATGTTCTAATCTGCATCATCTACGCCATCAGTTCTCGTTAATTTATGACTTCGTCGCCAAAAACTATTGCACTGGTTGGTAAATACAACGCCGCTGGCGTCACCCACTCGATTGCCGAGCTCGCCAGTTTCCTCGACGATGCCGGGCATACCGTGATTTTTGAGGCTGAAACCGCGCAAAACATGCTGCTGGACGGTTTTACCATCATGTCGGCCGCTGAAATCGGCAAATATGCCGACGCCGCCATCGTCCTCGGCGGCGACGGCACCATGCTGGGCATTGCCCGGCAGTTGGCGCCCTACAATGTGCCCTTGATAGGAATCAACCAGGGCAGGCTGGGCTTTATCACCGATATTCCGCTGGACAGGACCATCCCGGTCATTACCGAAATGCTGGAAGGCAAATACGTGTCCGAGAAGCGCAGCCTGCTGCAAGGCATTGTGATTCGCGACGGCAACCAGATCTTCAGCGGCATGGCGTTCAATGACATCGTGGTCTCGCGCGGCGCCGGCACCGGCATGGTGGAGCTGCGGGTGGACGTGGATGACCACTTCATGTACAACCAGCGTTCAGACGGCCTGATCGTCTCCACGCCCACCGGCTCTACCGCGTATGCGCTATCGGCCGGCGGCCCCTTGCTGCATCCCAGCCTGAGCGGCATCGCGATGGTGCCGATCGCGCCGCACGCCTTGTCCAACCGCCCCATCGTGTTGCCGGACACCAGCGAAATCATGATAGAAATTGCGGCGGGACGCGATATCACCGTCAATTTCGACATGCAATCCTTCGCCGCCCTGATGTACAAGGACAGGATCATCGTCAAGCGTTCCGAGCACACGATCACTTTCCTGCATCCGCAAGGCTGGAATTATTACGATACCCTGCGTCAGAAACTGCACTGGAACGAGTATCCCTCTGTCGCCGGGCAGTTAAGCTAAAATACACGCCGACGACCTTCGCCCTCTTCTTATCTTCTTACCTTACCGCTTTTTTAACTTTCCTATGCTGCGCACGCTCGCCATTCGTGACTTTGTTATTGTAGATGCCATAGAGCTGGAATTTTCGGCAGGCTTCACCGTTTTCACCGGCGAAACCGGTGCCGGCAAGTCCATACTGATAGACGCGCTGGCCTTGGCGCTAGGCGGCCGCGGCGATGCCAGCATGGTGCGCGAAGGCGCGCCCAGGGCGGATATCTCGGCCGAATTTTCACTGGATGAAAGCAGCAGCGCCTGGCTGGCCGCCAACGACTTTTCCAGCGAAGACAGCCAACTGCTGTTGCGGCGCGTGATCGACAATGCGGGGCGCTCCAAGGCCTATATCAACGGCATCACGGCGACCGCCGCGCAACTGCGCGATCTCGGTGATCTGCTGGTGGATATTCACGGCCAGCACGCACACCAGTCGCTGCTGAAATCGGACGCCCAACGCGCGCTGCTGGACATGCAGGGCGGCTTCCAGGCCGACCTGCAGCAACTGGCCGCGCTGCATAAAAACTGGCGCAGTCTGGCCAGGCAGCGCGAGGAATTCGAGGCCAATGCCAAGAATGTCTTGCTGGAAAGGGAGAGGCTGGAATGGCAGGTGCAGGAGCTGGAAAAACTGCAGATACAGCCCGGCGAATGGGAAAGCATCAGCCACGAGCACAGCCGCCTGGCGCACGCCGCCAGCCTGCTGGAAGGCGCGCAGGAAGCGGCCGACCTGATCTCCGAATCCGACCATCCCATGCTGTCGCAACTGTCGTCGCTGCATCAAAAGTTGCTGAAACTGCTGGAATACGACGTCGCCCTGAAGCCGGTGACCGACGCGCTGGAGTCTGCCCGCATCAACCTGCAGGAAAGCACGTATGCGCTGAACGACTACCTGGGGCGGGTGGAACTGGATCCGGCCCGTTTGCGCAGCGTCGAAGCCAGGGTGGAAATCATCCATTCCACTGCCCGCCGTTTCCATGTCGCCCCGGAAACCCTGCACCAGGAATTCGCCAGCCTGTCGGAGCAATTGCAGTTGCTGTCCAACGCTTCCGACATGGATGCCCTGAAGGCGCAGGAAGAAAGCGCCAGGCAGGCCTACCTGAAGGCCGCACAAAAACTCAGCAAGGCCCGCAGCGTGGTCGCCCGCGACCTGGGCAATGCGGTGACCGTCGCCATGCAGGACCTGAGCATGGCGGGCGGCAGTTTTGCGATTGCACTGCAGCCCTGCGAGCCGGCCGCATACGGCCTGGAACAGGTGGAATTCCTGGTCGCCGGCCACGCCGGCGTGCAAGCGCGGCCGCTGGCAAAGGTTGCGTCCGGCGGTGAACTGGCCAGGATTTCGCTGGCGATCTCGGTCATCACCTCTTGCGCCACTGCCACCCCTACCCTGATTTTCGACGAAGTCGATAGCGGCATAGGCGGTGGCGTGGCCGAAGTGGTCGGCCGCCTGCTGAAGCGGCTGGGCCAGGACAGGCAGGTATTGTGCGTGACCCATTTGCCGCAAGTGGCGAGCCAGGCCAACCAGCATTTCCAGGTCAGCAAGGCCAGCGATGCCGGCAAGACCGTATCCCAGATAGACGGGCTGGACAACAAGCAAAGAGTGGAAGAAATCGCCCGCATGCTGGGCGGCATAGAAATTACAGCGACCACCCGCAAGCACGCGCGCGAGCTGCTGGCGTCCTAGCATTATCGCCAGTCTCAGCCTATACCGGCCGCCAAACTAGTGCGGCCTGCAACCGATTTAAAACAAAGAATAGAATCCATGTCCTTCCTGAAAGAACCCGAATATTCACACGGGAAAATCGCCAAAACTGCGGTCGTGCT
>JAZJYH010000045.1:0-17561 GCA_040390485.1 Pseudomonadota bacterium | reverse complement strand
CAGCTTCCGGTACGACCAGCTTGGGCGCACTGTTGAAAGCAAAGCTCGACAACAAGAACTAAGTCACTAAGATATGACTAAGTCGGAGTTGATTGCTCGCTTGGCTGAGCGTTATCCGCAGCTGGTAGCTAAAGATGCGGATTACGCTGTCAAAACCATACTCGACGCGATGTCGGATGCGTTGTCCACCGGACAGCGCATCGAGATTCGTGGTTTTGGTAGTTTTGCCTTGAATAGCCGGCCACCACGTATTGGGCGTAATCCCAAGTCCGGGGATAAAGTGATGGTGCCTGAAAAACGGGTACCGCATTTCAAACCGGGCAAGGAATTGCGCGAAAGAGTGGATGCAATGGTAGGGCAACCGATTCATGACGACTGAAGCCCGGCTCATCGTCCATGATGAGATGCGCTACAGCTAGTTTGCAAAGAAATGAAAACGGCATATCGCTTACCCGATATGCCGTTTTTTTTCACGTACAATTCTGTTTTCTAAACGTTAACAGTGCTAACTTAAGTTACGATGTGTTTTTCGGCGATTGAGCCTGTCGCCGCGGCTTTTGCCTAATAATGACAAGAGGAAGACGATGAAGATTATTTCCAAGATTATTTATGCAATTATACTAATTGCATTTTTTGGGTTTGCTCTGAAAAATGGACAGATAGTAACCTTGCAATATTTTTTTGGATATGAACTCACTGCGCCGCTAGTGCTGCTCTTATTTGCTTTCTTCCTGGCCGGTGCCATCCTTTGCTTCCTGGCGATGGTGCCGATGATATTCCGCCATCGCAGGGATATCTCCAGGCACAAGAAAACCATCGCGGAAATTGAAAAAGAGCGTCAGGCCGACCAAAGGGCCAGCATGCAGCCGCCACCGCCGGACAGTGTGTGAACAAGCCAGGCATACAATAGTAAGAACAGAAAATAAGAAAATATGGAATTTGAAATTTGGTGGTTGCTGGGCATCCCGCTGTTTTTTTCGCTGGGCTGGATTGCGGCCCGCGTCGATATCAGGCAGCTATTGTCTGAATCACGCAGCTTGCCGCGCGGCTACTTCAAGGGCTTGAATTTTTTGCTGAACGACCAGCCGGACAAGGCGATTGACGCTTTTATCGAGATTGTCAAGCTGGACCCGGAGACGGTGGAGCTGCATTTTGCGCTGGGCAATCTGTTCCGCCGGCGCGGCGAAACCGAGCGTGCGATCCGGGTCCACCAAAACCTGCTGTCGCGCCCGGACTTGCCGCTGGACCAGCAGACCCAGGCGATGTTTGAACTGGGCCAGGATTACCTGAAAGCCGGCTTGCTGGACCGGGCCGAAGAGACCTTCAACCAGTTGCTGGCGGGCCAGTACTCGGCGCAGGCCAGGCGCGCCTTGCTGGAAATCTACCAGCGTGAAAAAGAATGGGCCAGGGCGATAGAAGCGGCGCATGCGCTGCAAGAGTCGGGCGCCGGCGGCAGGCAAAAGGAGATCGCGCAATTCTATTGCGAAATCGCGCAGGATGAGCTGGTGCACACCCATCCCGACGCCGCGCTGGCGATGCTGGAGATGGCGCTGGCCGAAGACAGGAATAATGTGCGGGCGACGATATTGACCGGCGACGTCCAGCTGGCCAACGGTGAGCTGGAAAAAGCCTTGCTGACCTGGCGCCGGGTGGAGCAGCAAAGCGTGCCGCATGTAGCCTTGGTGGCGCAGCGCCTGATGGATGGTTACCGCAAGCTGGAGCGGCCACAAGAAGGCTTGAACCTGCTGAAAGCCTACCTGGCCGAAGCGCCCTCGATCGACTTGCTGGAAGTCGTGTTCAAGGCCACGCTGGAACTGGATACGGTAGAGGCGGCCAACCAGCTGGTCAGCGACGAATTACGCCGCACGCCGACCCTGCTGGGCCTGGACAAGCTGCTGGACGCCCGCATGATGGCGGCGCCGCCGGAGCTGCGTCCCGAGCTGTCGCTGGTGAAGAACCTGGTGCAGGGCTATGCACAAAAGCTGGCCCGCTACCAATGTTCGCATTGCGGCTTCAAGGCGCGCCAGTTTTACTGGCAGTGTCCGGGCTGCAGCCGCTGGGAAACTTACCCGCCGCGCCGCACGGAAGAACTGAATGTGATGAATTGACGGGCTGAGTCCAAGTATTAGGTTTTAAAAGGTTTTAAAGAAAAGCATCGTTATTGGATATAACTTTTATATTGTGATCAAAACATGAAAATTACTATTATTGGCACGGGGTATGTGGGTTTGGTAACCGGCGCATGCCTGGCCGAGCTTGGCAATGATGTGTTCTGCCTGGACGTCGACCAGCGCAAGATCGATATCCTGAACAGTGGCGGTATCCCGATTCATGAGCCGGGCCTGGAAGAAGTGGTCGCGCGCAACCGCGCCGCCGGCCGCATCGTGTTTTCCACCGACGTCGCGGCCAGCGTGGCCCACGGCGACGTCCAGTTTATCGCGGTCGGCACGCCGCCCGACGAAGACGGTTCCGCCGACCTGCAATACGTGCTGGCCGCTGCGCGCAACATCGGCAAGCACATGACGGGCTTCAAGGTCATCGTCGACAAATCCACCGTTCCCGTGGGCACGGCCGACAAGGTCAAGGGCGCGATCCAGGCTGAACTGGGCGCGCGCGCGGCCAATGCGAAATTCTCGGTAGTGTCCAATCCCGAATTCCTGAAAGAGGGCGCCGCGGTGGAAGACTTCATGCGTCCCGACCGCATCGTCATCGGCTGCGACGACAGCACGGAAGGCAATACCGCGCGGGCGCAGATGAAGGCCTTGTACATGCCGTTCAACCGCAATCATGAGCGTATCCACTGGATGGATGTGCGTTCCGCAGAATTTACCAAGTACGCCGCCAATGCCATGCTGGCGACCCGTATCTCCTTCATGAACGAGCTGGCCAATCTGGCCGACCACGTCGGCGTCGATATCGAGGCCGTGCGGCACGGCATAGGTTCCGATCCGCGTATCGGCCACAGCTTCCTGTATGCCGGTTGCGGCTACGGTGGCTCCTGCTTCCCCAAAGACGTGCAGGCGCTGGAACGCACCGCGCAGGAATACGGCCAGCAACTGATGATATTGAACTCGGTGGAAGCCGTGAACGAAAAGCAGAAGCAGGTGCTGGGCAACAAGATCTTCAAGCGTTTCGGCAAGGATTTGGCGGGCAAGCACTTTGCGATCTGGGGCCTGGCGTTCAAGCCCAACACCGATGACATGCGCGCCGCTTCCTCGCGCGTCTTGCTGAGCGAATTGCTGCGTGCCGGCGCCACGGTGGCGGTGCATGACCCGGTGGCGATGGAAGAAGCCAAGCGCGTGCTGGAGCTGGATTTTGCCGATGCGCCTGCGCTGCTGAAAAACATCAGCTACGCCGTCAATCCCATGGATGCGCTGGACAAGGCCGATGCACTGGCTATCGTCACCGAATGGAAGGCCTTCCGCAGCCCTAACTTCGACCAGGTGAAAGCGCGCCTGAAGAACCCTGTGATCTTCGACGGCCGCAACCTGTTCGAGCCCGCGGTCATGTCGGATCTCGATATCGAGTATCACGGCATAGGCCGTTCAGTATTAACCCGTGCCTGATGTGTAGATAGATTAAATGGCTGATATTTTCTTGAAGCGGCCCGAGCCGTTGCGTATGCTGGTGGTCGGGGATGTGATGCTGGACCGCTACTGGTTCGGCGAAGTCAATCGCATTTCCCCGGAGGCGCCGGTGCCTATCGTGCGCGTGGAGCGGCGCGAAGAACGGCTGGGCGGTGCGGCCAACGTGGCCCGCAATGCCACCGCACTGGGCCTGCAGGCCGGGCTGCTGGGCGTGATCGGCCACGACGAGGCCGGCAATATCGTCGAGACTTTGCTGGGCCAGTCCGGCATCGCCAGCTACCTGAACCGCGACCAGGCCATTTCCACCATCATCAAACTGCGCGTCATCGGCCGCCAGCAGCAGTTGCTGCGGATAGATTTTGAAGAGCGCCCGACCGAGCACGTGCTGCGCGACAAGCTGACCCGTTTCAACGCGCTGATTGCCGATTATGACGTGATCGTGCTGTCGGATTACGCCAAGGGCAGCCTGGTGAACGTGGCGACCATGATCTCGGCTGCCCGGCAGGCCGGCAAGCTGGTGCTGGTCGATCCCAAGGGCAGCGATTTTTCCCGCTACGCCGGGGCTTCCTTGCTGACCCCGAACAAGTCGGAATTGCGGCAGATCGTAGGCGACTGGCACAACGAGGCGGAGTTGACCGAGAAGGCGCAGAACCTGCGCCGCAAGCTGCAGCTGGAAGCCTTGCTGCTGACCCGTTCGGAAGAGGGCATGACCTTGTATACCGAAGCCGAAGTCACCCATGTGCCAGCCATGGCCAGGGAAGTGTTTGACGTGTCCGGCGCCGGCGATACCGTGATCGCCACGATGGCGGCCATGCTGGCCTCCGGCATGGCAATGCGCGATGCGGTGATGATCGCCAACCGCGCTGGCGGCATCGTGGTCGGCAAGCTGGGGACGGCGACGGTGACCAAGGAGGAACTGTTCCCCTGAAACACACTGCATTTTTGTGAACTGGTGTTAATTCCTGTTTTGACGGCCTGGCCATGTCAACCGCTGTTATCCACAGCCGTTATGTGGTCAGGACGATAAGTAGTTGGTAGCGTCCTGCAAAAATTAGATTTCCCCCGCTAAGCTAAGTACACATTGAGGAGTGCCTTATGTTCAAGAAATTACTGCTGGTAATAGCTACATTGATCGCCACCATGGGTTTTGCGTTTGCCCAGGTAGACGTTAACAAGGGTGACCAGGCTGCACTGGATGGTATCAAAGGGATAGGCCCGGCAATCTCGAAAAAGATTATCGACGAACGCACCAAGGGCGGTAATTTCAAGGATTGGGCCGATTTTGAGGCACGCGTCAAAGGCGTAGGCGAAAAAAACGCGATCAAGCTGTCTGAAGCAGGTTTGACCGTCAACGGCCAGGCCAAGTCAGGCGCTGCTGCAGCACCGGCCAAGGCAGCCAAGGCGCCGAAAACCGCCGCCGCAGACAAAGCCAGTGTAGCGGCCCCAGCTCCCGCGGCTGCTGCACCTGCCGCTGCTCCAGCTGCCGCTGCTGAAAAAGCCTCCAAGCCTGCCAAAGCCACGAAAGCGGAAAAAGCAGCCGCCAAGGCTGCAGCAGCAGAGAAAGCTGAACCGGCCCCGGCAGCCGCCGCTGACAAAGCTTCCAAACCGGCAAAAGCAACTAAGGCTGAAAAAGCTGCCGCTGCAGCTGCCTCCAAGGAAGCCGCATCCAAGTAAGCTTGTTTTCGGAGTAGCCCCGTACGGGTCGGAGTCGGTAAAAAATCCCTTTGCGTGTCAAAGGGATTTTTTTTGCCTGTCGTTTGCAAGCAGCAGCCGGCCCTTTAAAATGGGGACATGACAAGATGCGGTGTGATATTATTTTGTCATGCTCCATTGATAGGCCGATGTAGCCTGGCCGATATCCGGCAAGGCCTGACTCTTTTCATGAGTGCAGCTCTAGCCGCCAGCAAGAATTATTATAAAATCCTGCGTGCCGCACCTCGGCGGCAACGCATGCCTTACTCGTTATTCGATTTCAGCGGAAAAAAAATAATGCGCGAATCGACCGATGACAGCCTGGTCATCCTGTCTACCCTGCCGGCGAACCCTCGCGAGCGCCGCATTGCGCTGGGCCTGTCTATCGTTTCGGTGCTGGTGTTCCTTGCATTGGCCCCGTTTGCCAAGCTGCCGCTACCCAAGATACCGGCTTTTATCCCCATCTATGAATCGGCACTGGTCGTCAATGACTTGATTACGGCCGTGCTCTTGTTCGGCCAGTTCGCCATTTTGCGCTCCAAGGCCTTGCTGGCGCTGGCCGGCGCGTATTTGTTCACGGCGCTGCTGACGGTGGCCCATGCGCTGAGCTTTCCCGGCCTGTTTGCTGCCGGCGGTTTGCTTGGCGCAGGCTCGCAAAGCACGGTGTGGTTGTACATGTTCTGGCACGGCGGCTTTCCGCTGATGGTGCTGGCCTATGTGCAATTGTGCGGCAAAGGGGCCGCTGTCATCTATCCCGGCCGCGCCGGCAGGGAGATTATGCTGTGCATACTCGGCATCTGTGCGCTGGTCTTAGCCTGCATGGCGCTGGCGACCGCCGGCCATGACTGGCTGCCGGTATTGCTGGGCCCGCAGGGCTATACGCCGAGCATGTACCTGGCGGTCGGCACTGCCTGGGCATTGAGCCTGTGCAGCTTGCTGGTGCTGTGGCGGCGTAAATCGCAGACGGTGCTGGACCTGTGGCTGATGGTGGTGATGTGCGCCTGGCTGGCGGATATTGCCCTGGCTGCCGGACTGAACGCGGCACGCTTCGACCTCGGCTTTTATTTCGGGCGCATCTACGGTTTGCTGGCTTCGGGCTTTGTATTGATGATGCTGTTGCTGGAAAACGGTATGCTGTATGCCCGCCTGCTGGCGGCCCACCAGCGTGAGCGCCAGAAGAGCGCCGACTTGCAAAGCCTCAGCCTGGAACTGGAAAGCACCAATGGCAAACTGAATGAAAGTAATCAGCAATTGCAGGAAGCCAGTCGCCTGAAGTCCGAATTCCTGGCCAATATGTCGCACGAACTGCGCACCCCGCTGAATGCGGTGATAGGATTTTCCGAAGTGTTGAAGGACGGCCTGGTCGGTCCGCTGTCGTCCAAGCAGACTGAATTCACGCAGCAGATTTTCCACAGCGGGCGTCACCTGCTGTCCCTGATCAATGACATCCTCGACCTGTCCAAGATAGAGGCCGGCAAGATGGTGCTGGATTTGGAGCCGGTCGAACTGGATGCATTGCTGCAGGAGAGTTTTGCCGTGCCGCAGGCGCAGGCACAGGCGCGCGGGATCAGCCTGGACTTTGACAATCCGCTGGGCGGGCGCACGCTGCTGGCCGACAGCCGCAAGCTGAAGCAGATGCTGTACAACCTGCTGTCCAACGCGATCAAGTTTACTGCTGACGGCGGCCAGGTCACGCTCAAGCTGGCCATCTGCCGGCGCGGACAGGTGGCGCTGGCGGCAGAAGCGCCGGCCTCGGCCCGTCTGCTGTCCTTGCCAGCCGGCGAATTCCAGGATTTCCTGCAGATCAGCGTGTGCGATACCGGCGTCGGCATCGGCAGCGCGGATATGATGAATTTGTTCCAGACCTTCCGCCAGGTAGACGCTTCGCTGACGCGCCGGCATGAAGGCACCGGCCTGGGTTTGGCCATGGTCAGCCGGCTGGCGGCCTTGCATGGCGGGACCGTCGGCCTGCGCAGCACGCCGGGCCTGGGCTCGGAGTTCGTGCTGTGGCTGCCGTGGCGTGAAGCCGGCGCCGGGCCGGCCTCTGCTGTGCTGCCTGAGGGCCTCACGGCAGCCCTGCCCACGCCGGCCGGATCCAGGCAGCGCGCCCTCGTCATTGAGGACAACCAGCAGGCGGCGCAATTGCTGCGCCTGCATCTGGAAAGCGCGGGCTTCGACGTGCATAGCGTGCAGCAGTGCAGTGATGCCGTGACGGAAGCGCAGCGCTTGTTGCCGGACCTGATTACGCTGGACCTGCATTTTCCCGAGGCCAGCGGCTGGGAGCTGCTGGAAATCTTCAAGGCCGACCCGCAATTGAGGGACATCCCGGTGGTGATCGTCTCCATCCTGGTGGACGAGGAAAAGGGCCTGGCGCTGGGCGCTGCCAGGATCTTGCAAAAGCCGGTGGCGCGCGAAGTCTTGCTGGCGGCGCTGCACGACTTACGCCTGCCGCCGGCGGACCCGGGGCAAACACAGCTTACCGTATTGATCATAGACGACGAACCACAAGCCGTCGAATTGATTGCCGCCAATCTGGAGGGGCTGAATTACCGGCTGCTGCGCGCCTATGACGGCGCTACGGCGATCCGGGTCGCGCGGCAGGAGATGCCTGACCTGATCATCCTGGACCTGCTGATGCCGGACATGGATGGCTTCCAGGTGGTGGAAGCCTTGCGCAGGGAAGCGCGGCCGGTGCTGGCGCCTATCCTGGTCCTGACCGCAAAAAGCCTGACGCGGGAGGACAAGCAGCGTTTGCATGGCGGCGTCACGCAAATCCTGGAGAAGGCCAGCCTCAACCGCGAGGACTTTTTAAGCGAAGTACGGCGCGCGGTGCAAACAGAGCAGGCGCTTTAGCAACCCGCTTCGTCCATGGCTAAGGCAAGCACTTTGGCAAGCCCGGCGGTCAAGCGCAAGCGGCAAAGGGCGGCAACGTTTACAATAGTGCTTTAGCCTATTTCAGCAGGACGCCATGCCGTATTTGACGATAGAAGACACCATAGGAAATACCCCGCTTGTCATGCTGCAGCGCTTGCCCGGCGAAGAGATCAGGCGCCGCAATAATATTATCCTCGGCAAGCTGGAGGGCAATAACCCCGCAGGCTCGGTCAAGGACAGGCCGGCGCTGTCGATGATCAAGAGGGCGGAAGAGCGCGGCCGTATCAAACCGGGCGATACCCTGATAGAAGCCACCAGCGGCAACACCGGCATTGCGCTGGCGATGGCGGCGGCGATGCGCGGCTACAAGATGCTGTTGCTGATGCCGGAAAATCTCAGCGTAGAGCGCCGGCAAAGCATGGCCGCCTACGGCGCGCAGATACTCCTGACTCCGAAGACCGGCGGCATGGAGTACGCCAGGGACCTGGCCGAACAAATGCAAAAGGAAGGCAAGGGTACGATACTGGACCAGTTCGGCAACCCGGACAATCCGCTGTCGCACTATGAGGGCACCGGTCCGGAAATCTGGCGCGACACCGAGGGCCGAATCACCCACTTTGTCAGTGCGATGGGCACTACCGGTACCATCATGGGGGTTTCCAGCTACCTGAAGGAAAAAAACCCGCAGATACAGATCATCGGCGCGCAGCCGGAAGAGGGTTCGCAAATCCCCGGCATACGCAAATGGCCGGAAGCCTACATGCCCAAGATTTTCGACCGCTCCAAGGTGGACCAGGTGGAATCGGTCAGCCAGTCGGATGCCGAGCACATGGCCAGGAGGCTGGCGGCGGAAGAGGGCATATTTGCTGGGATATCTGCGGCCGGCGCCTGCGAAGTGGCCCTGCGCATCGCGCATACCGTGGAAAACGCCACCATCGTGTTCATCGTCTGCGACCGCGGCGACCGCTACCTGTCTACCGGGGTTTTCCCGGCCTAAGCCGATTCGAAGGAGCGCGGCGCCCAGCCGCGTTTTTTTCTGGATAGCGCGAAAACCTTGCTCCCAATAAAAAAATAACGAAGATGTGCTAGTGGCACATCTTCGTTATTCTCGTTACTTCAGCTATTGCTGACGCAATTACTGCGGAGTAGTTGAAGTATCTGTATCTTTGGGTTTGAACTGTTTGTCGCTGATGCGGAACTTTGCACGGCGATCGCCCATCAATTCGCGCAGGTCCTTGATGCTGACATCGGAGATTTCATGCATGCGTATCAACAAAGATGCGCCGACGGGTAGCCGGCGATGACGGATTTTGCTGATGACAGGCGGAGCCACTTCCAATGCCCTGGACAGGGCCGCATCATTTTTTAAATGCAATTGCTTGATCAGAGTATCCAACAGATTATTTGGATCATAATCGATATCATCGGATTCAAGCTGGGTCAGATTTGCCATAATTACCTCGCTATTTATGCTTATTGATGCGGAAAAATATTGCTTCAATAAAAAATTAATCAAACGGTAATATTGTATCTTTAAAATGGCGTTTACTTGCCATAACAATAGCAAAACATTGTTAAATCTCTTGACACATTGCATTATTTGCATCTAAATGTATCATTAGATAATACTAATGTAGTTTAAAAAATACTGATTAGCAATATTTGTTGCAAAAAAGCTTGTTTTGGCATTGATTGTTTCTGTATGGAAATAATACTGGCTCTGCAATCTTTAGGGCCTTTCTTCTAATGCCGGCTGGCAAAATCTTGCCGCAGAAGCCAGATCCGGGCATATTGCCCTCGCGCCTCTCGTACTTTCCAGTGCCTTCCAGTGCCTTATCGCCCGCGCGATGCGGCGATCACGCGGCCCAGGTCGATCACGGACATGGCGTAAAAGAAACTGCGGTTGTATTGGGTAATCGCATAAAAATTATCCGTGGCAAACCAGTATTCAGTCGCGTCATTTCCGTTTTGCAAGTCAACCAGGCCGTACAGCAGCTGGGCCGGCGCATCGCTGGCGGTGCTGGCGACCGCTTTCAGTTCTTCCAGCGCATACGTGGCCTTCAAGCCCTGGGTCTGGAAGCCGGCTACTGCGCTGCCGTTGTCGGTGTCGGCGATGGTCAGGGTCGCCGGAAATGCGGTGGGCAAATTTCTTTTCCAGCCGTGCGCCGCCAGGTAATTGGCTACGCTGCCGATGGCGTCGACGGCGGAAGCCGACAAGTCTATCTTGCCGTCGCCGTCGAAATCCACTGCGAACTTGCGTATGCTGCCCGGCATGAATTGCGGCAAGCCCACCGCTCCCGCATACGAGCCCTTGAAGGCGAAAGGATCGGCATTCGATTCGCGCGACAGCAGCAGCAGGTTTTCCAGCTCAGCGCGGAAAAACTCCATCCTGGCGAGGCGTGTCGGCGTGTCAGGATAGGCAAAGCCCAAGGTGGTCAGCGTATCGAACACCCGGTAGCCGCCGGTCATGCGGCCGAAGATGCTCTCCACGCCTATCAGACCGACGATGATTTCGGGCGGCACCCCGTACAGGCTTTCGGCACGGGCCAGCGCGTCGGCGTTTTGGTCCCAGAAGGCTATTCCGGCTTCGATGCGTTTGGGTTCGACAAAGCGCGCCCGGTAGGCTTTCCAGTTCTTGGGGCGGCCGGGCGGGGCCGGTTTGACCAGCTGTATCGCTGATTCCACGTAGCGCGCATTGTCGAAATAGGCCACCAGCTTGTCTCTGTCGAAGCCGTGCTGTTGCACCATCAGGTCGATAAACTCCGCAACTTCCTTCCATTGCGCGAAGTGCACATATTCGGCGCCGGCTGGCTCGACCTGCTCGGTCTGCTCCTTGAGTTTTTTCTTGCTCTTGCTGCCGGCGGCGGCCGGATGGGTAGCGAAAGACGCGGCGATCAGCAGCGTGGCCAGGGCGAGGGATTTGGATGGTTTCAAGATAGGGAATCGAGTATTGGCTGAAAATGCGCTAGCGGCACTGCGCCAGCAGGGTTTTAAGTCTGGAAACGACAGCGGCCTGGGGCAGGCTGTTTTTCCCGTATTTGGTGGCGGTATACAAGGCCAGGAATTTTTGTACCGGCGCAAAGCTGTCCGCGGGCAGGCCGTTTTGCAGGCGCTGCGCAAAGGCCTGCGGCCCTTCATGCGCCGCCCTCGCATAGCCTTTTTTCGCCATTTTCTGGCAAAGTGAAAAGTATACTCTATCAAGCGGCGCAATTCGCACGCGATTGAGCATCAATGGCAATGCGACCGCGCCGATGGCGACCGCACCGGCCAGGAACAGCAAGAGTATCAATTGGGGCCAGTCCACGTCGGAAAAACCCAGCGAGCGCAAGAACTCTTTTTGCGCGCCGTCGTTGTAGTTCAGGATGCGCTGGTTCCAGCTATTGTTGAAGGCATCCCAGCGCATCCTCAGGCCGGCCAGCGTAGCATTCCTGCCGATACTGAACAGGCTCGCCACGCCGCCGCGGGCCAGGGTGGAATTCAGGTTGATACGGCCCGGCGCGACTGCGGCGGTGGGATCCACCCTGAGCCAGCCGCGCCCGGCCAGCCAGACCTCGGCCCACGCGTGGGCATCGGCCTGGCGTACTTCCAGGTAGCCGTCGACGGCGTTCAGCGCTCCGCCCTGGTAGCCGGTGGCGACCCGCGCCGGGATGCCGGCCGCCCGCATCAGGACCACGAAGGCGCTGGCATAGTGCTCGCAAAAGCCCTGGCGCGTATTGAACAGGAAATCGTCTACGCTATTTTCGCCGAGCAAGGGCGGCTCCAGCGTATAGATGAATTTTTCGCGCCGGAATAATTGCAGTGCCTCGTCGATGATCTGCGCATCGGCATTGAGGCGGGCGCGCAAACCTGCCGCATAGGCCAGCGTCTGCGGATTGTAGCCGGCCGGCAGTTCCAGCGCCCGCTCCAGCACGTCGCGGCCGATTTCTGCCTGCAGCACGTACTGCGGATAAGAATCGACCTGGTAGCGCAGGCGTTTGCTGACCGGCTGGGCGGCGCGCAGTTCGACCCGCCAGCTGAAGTCGCTGGCCGCGCCTTCCAGCTTGGGCGGGGCGCCGGGCAGGTCCAGCGCAAACAGCCAGCGCTGTCCATTCGGCTCCAGGATGATTTCCTGGCCTATCGCCTTGCCGCTGAAGCTGTGGCTGATCTGGCGGGAGGCCGAAGCCGGCGTGGCATGTTGCGTCCAGCCCCGGCCGTCGAATTGATCGAGGATGATGCCGCGCCAGTACAACTGCGAACCGGGCGGGGTGGCGCCGGTAAACTTGACCCGGAATGCAATCTCGTCCGACATGGCCAGCTTGCTGATATTGCCGGGCGTCATGGAGTCCGACAGTCCGCTGCGGCCGGCATTGGCGTCGCTGGGCAAGCCCCATAGCGGCCCCTGTATCCTGGGGAAAAAAACGAAGGCCACCGCAGTCAAGGGTATCGCCAGGCCCAGGATCAGCGCGCCCAGCTTCAGCCTTTGCCACAGGGACGGCACGATGCCCGTATAGTGGAAGGATAGCTGGGCAGTCAGCAGCAGCACGACGGCGGCGATGCTCAGGATGGCCGTGCCTATGCTCTGCGAGTAAAAATAACCGGTCAGCAGCAAAAAGAAACTGAGGAACAGCACCGCGAACAAATCGCGCTTGGCGTGCATTTCCAGCAGCTTGCAGCTCAGCAGCAAGACCAGCATCGCCACCCCAGCATCGCGTCCAAAGAAAGTGCGGTAGCTGGCAAATATCCCGCCCATCATCAGCAGGGCCACCGGTATCAATACCCAGGACGGCGGCAGGCGCCTGCCGGTCAAGGTCAGCCAGCCGCGCCACGCCAGCAAGCCGACCCAGGCAGCGTCGGTCCACCAGGGCAGGTGGGCGGCATGCGGCAAGATCACCAGCAGGCAGGCCGCCAGCAGCAAGAGCGTGTCCGCCTTGTCGCGCGACAGGGGTTGCTTGCGCCAGGTGGAGTGCAGGCTGGACAAAGAGGATGAGGGGGACGCAGACGGTGAAGGCGGTATGCTGTGCAGTGTCATCGCTGGCCCATTTCAAACAGCGCCAGGGCCCGCAGGCAATCCAGCCGGTGCGCCTGGCCGGCCCTGGCCGGGTAAGCCGTGGCCCCTATCCGGAAGGCATAGGGCAGGGCGCCGGCGTCGGCCTCCAGCACCCAGCGCGTCAGGCGCGATAATTTCAATTCCACGTCCATGCTCCTCGGCAGGCTGTCGTAGTCCAGCATCAGGTCGCTGGCGGAGCCGCCGGTAAATTCCTTGGTGACCAGCTGGCCGCCGGAAGTGGAGTCCAGCCTGGCGATGTGCTTCCAGGCCAGGTGCTTGAGGGCGTCGCCGGTCTGGTAGGCCCTGACCCCGGAAAAATCTTCATGGCCCGCATGGCCCTGGCCGTCGGCCTGGCTGGAGCCGGCGTACGGCAGCGGCGGCGCATGGACTTCAGGTTGCGGATAGACCAGGGCCCGGGTATCCGGCAGCCAGGTGCTCCAGGCGCGTAACAAGCCTAAAGGGAACCAGGTTTGCAGGCGCACACGCGGTATCGGCAGCCAGCCCCGCTCCGTGGTCTGGGCGCTGAGCTGGACACTGGCGCGGCTGTCGGCGGCAATGTCCAGCGCCTGCTCCTGGTGCCCGTGCCCGGCGAAGCCTATCCAGACTGCATAGCGGTGATGCTTGCGCCGATTGATCAGGTGCAAGGTGAACTGCGCCTCTTCGCCGGCAAACACCGGCTGCACCGGCCCCGCCAGCAAGTGCAGGTAGGCCAGGTTGCGGAAGGTCAGGAAGGCATTCACCCAGGCGCAAGCACCCAGCACGAAAGTCAGCGCAAAGCCCAGGCTCAGGCTGTAGTTGGTGGCTGCAATAAACAAGACGATGAGCAACAGCACGAACATCCAGCCGGATTTGCCCGGCAGGGTGAAGACGCGACGCTGCTTCAGGAACACTTCGCCGGCTTCCGGCTTATGCTCGAGGAAGACCAGACGCCGAAATCTTTGCCTTAGCGATGCCAGCATGCGCGTCTGCCCGGTTTCTATACTGGCACGCGCAGCATCAGCTGGGCCAGCAATTCGCTGCTGGCGCCGACCTTGCCGCTGACCGATTTCAAGGGACGCAGGCGGTGCGCGACCACCGGTATCAAGACCGCCTGCACGTCTTCCGGCAGCACATGGTCGCGCCCCTCCAGCGCGGCCCAGGCGCGCGCGGCCTGCAATAGGGCGATCGCTGCGCGCGGGCTCATGCCCTCGGCAAACAGGTCGCCCTGGCGGGTAGCGTGGGCCAGCGCCTGCACATAGTCGATCAGCGAGGCAGCGGTATGGATCTGCTTCAATGCCTGCTGCGCTTCCAGCAACTGGCTGGGCTGCATCGCGGTCGGCAGCGTAGCCAGCAAGCTGCGCCTGTCTTCGCCCAGTAGTAGCGCGCGTTCGGCGGCGGCATCCGGATAGCCGAGCGACAGGCACATCAGGAAGCGGTCCAGCTGCGATTCCGGCAAGGCGAAGGTGCCTACCTGGTAGCTGGGGTTTTGGGTGGCGATCACAAAGAAGGGATGCGGCAAGGCCCTGGTCTGGCCTTCGGCCGTTACCTGGCGTTCTTCCATCGCTTCCAGCAAGGCCGATTGGGTCTTCGGCGTGGCGCGGTTGATTTCATCTGCCAGCAAGACCTGGGTGAATACCGGGCCGGGATGAAACACGAACTGGTTCTTTTCGCGGTCAAAGATGGAGATGCCGGCGACGTCGGCCGGCAGCAGGTCGCTGGTAAATTGCAGGCGGTTGAACTTCAGCCCCAGCGAAATGGCCAGCGCATGCGCCAGTGTGGTCTTGCCGACGCCGGGTACGTCCTCTATCAGCAGGTGTCCGCCGGCCAGCAGGCAGACCAGCGATTGGCGTATCTGCAGATCTTTGCCGATGATGATCTGGCCGACTTGTTTGGCGACGTCGTGCACTTTGGAGAACATGGATTTGCCTTCAGGACATTAACCCGGCTAGTGTAAACCGATTCCGGGCATTTGTACTTTGCCGGCCGCGCTGATGTGGAACGATTTGCAAAAAAGCGTGATTCAGTTGAAACTAGAGTACCTGTGCGCATCTGGGAACTTGGCGAGCAGGTAGTTCGCGCGTGCAGTACAGGGACCGGCGAAGACACGATAACCAGCAACTTCCGCCTTAAGGAGTCATTCAGGCAGCAAGTTGCGTAGAACGATATAGCAAATGACGACTGCGTTTTATACCCACGCTGATTGCAAGCGCCATGAGATGGGTTCATGGCATCCGGAATGTCCGGAGCGCTTGCAGGCGATAGAAGACCAGCTGATAGCCAGCCGCATAGACAGTTTGCTTGATTACCGCGAGGCGCCGCTGGCCGACGAAGCCGAGCTGGCCAGGGTGCACAGCGCGGACGCGATCTACCGCATCCGCGAGAACTGCCCGGCGGCCGGCTCCGAGCACGCCTATTTCCCGCTGGATGCCGACACCAGCATGAATGCCTATACCTGGCGTGCCGCACTGCGTGCCGCCGGCGCTGCGGTCGCCGCCACCGACGCCGTGATCGCCGGCGAACTGGACAATGCGTTCTGCGCTGTACGCCCGCCCGGTCACCATGCGACGCCGACCGAGGCCATGGGCTTTTGCATGTTCAATAATGTGGCGATCGCCGCCAGGCATGCGATGGAAGTGCACGGGCTGAAACGGGTCGCGATCGTCGATTTTGACGTCCATCACGGCAACGGCACCGAAGCCGCATTCAGCGGCGACCCCAGGGTCTTGATGGTGAGTTTTTTCCAGCATCCGTTTTATCCCTACACCGGCACCGGCCACCCGGCCGCGAATATGGTCAACGTGCCGGTGCCGGCGCATAGCTATGGCGACGTGGTGCGCCAGCTGGTGCTGGATAAATGGCTGCCTGCCCTGCACCAGCACCAGCCGGAAATGATCTTCATCTCGGCCGGCTTCGACGCCCACCGGGAAGACGATATGGCGCAAATGGGCCTGGTGGAGGCCGACTATGCCTGGATCACGCACAAGGTGATGGAGATAGCCAAGACCTATGCCAAGGGCCGCATCGTCAGCTGCCTGGAAGGCGGCTACAACCTGTCGGCGCTGGGGCGCAGCGTAGTCGCGCATATCAAGGTGCTGGCGGAATTGGAGTAAAAGCAAAGCAATTTGTCCACGAAAAGCACGAAAAACACGAAAAAAAATCTATATAAACCAAAACGCAGTTTTGGCCTGGTGGACGTGACTATTGCTATTTGTTCGTGCTTTTCGTGTGTTTCGCGGACAAATTAAAAGAATTTGCCGTTTTTGCTATCATTTTTACATGAGTTCACGCAAAACAAATCGGCATCTGCGGCACAAGTCCGTAAAATAGCGCTTTGTTTAGTAAAAAAGAAGATTTAGCATGTCGATACAATGGTTCCCCGGCCACATGAACGCTGCCCGCAAGAAAGCGGCGGAGTCCATGGAAAGCACCGATCTGGTGATAGAAGTGCTGGATGCCCGCATTCCGCAAGCAAGCTGCAATCCCATGGTGGAGCAATTGCGCACCTTCCGCCAGCGTCCCTGCCTGAAAATCCTGAACAAGAGCGACCTGGCCGACCCTGCCGCCACCAAGGCCTGGATAGATTTTTACAATAGCCAGAAAGGCGTGCGCGCGGTTGCGCTCAGCTGCAAGAAGCCGTCCGACGTCGCCAGGATTCCCGGCTTGGCGCTGGAATGCGCGCCGCACCGCGGCGTGCCGACCAAGCCCCTGCGCATGATGATCATGGGCATACCCAACGTCGGCAAGTCGACCCTGATGAATGCACTGCTGAAAAAGCGCGTCGCCAATGTCGGCGATGAGCCTGCGGTGACCAAGGTGCAGCAGCGCCTGTACCTGGGCAAGAACATGATACTGACCGATACGCCCGGCATGCTGTGGCCCAAGATCCAGCATCCTACCGACGGCCTGATGCTGGCCGCCAGCCATGCGGTCGGCGTCAATGCGCTGATCGAGGAAGAGGTAGCGACTTTCCTGGCCGAGCAGTTGCTGCAGCACTATCCGCAATTCCTGAGCACGCGTTATGGCATCAAGACCGAAGGCATCGATGCGGTCAGCGTAATCGAGGGCGTGGCGCAGAAGCGCGCTTATCGGCTGAAGGGCGGCGACTGGGATTTCGAGAAAGCCGCGCATACCTTGCTGCTGGATTACCGCAGCGGGGCGCTGGGGCGGGTTAGCCTGGAGACGCCGCAGAGCCGCGAGATCTTGCTGGCGAATTATGTGCCGCCGGTGTTGCTGGGGCAGGGGAAGACTACGGATGTTTCGGTTGGCGAACAGGGGGATTTGGATCCGCTGGATAAGCAGTAAACTGACTTGCACTTTCCTCCGTATCGCGAGTTGCTATTACATTGAGATCGCTGGCCGGGGGTAGCCCGGCATGCTACTCACTTTTTTTGCTTCGCCAAAAA
>JAZJYH010000044.1:0-65834 GCA_040390485.1 Pseudomonadota bacterium | reverse complement strand
AGGCTGGCCAGCAGCGGCAGCAGGCAGTATTTATTTTTCATGATTTTCACCTACACGGTTGGATTACACAGCGGCATTTCTAATTGGCCCTGTAGCGCACAATCACGGGTTGGCTCCAGGTTTCGTGATTGTGAGGGGTTGTCAACACTAAATAGAAACTGCCCTCCACGATGCGCGTTCCCGTCGCGCTGCAGGCGATCTGCCCCCCCGGCGTGACCTGTAGCAAGTGCGCGGTTGAACCGACAATATAGCCCGGATACTTGACGGCAGGATTGACGATTGCCACACCCGCATTCAGTGCCCCCTGGATGCTCAGCGCAGAGCCTTCTGGCATGATGTTTGTCCGCATGTCGGACAGGGTGAAGGTAACCGTTCTGGTATCGCAAGTTGCAGGATTAGAGAAATCAATCAGAAAATTTCCGGAAAACACAGGCACGGATCCGCTCATCGCTACAAAGACGTCCCTGGTAACGATCACGCCGTTCAGTTGCAAGGAGGCGATCACGTGGGCGATGCCTCCTGCCGGCCGGGGATTTTGCCCAACCAGCTTGACACTACAGGCGCCATCCTTGCTCGTGCATTTTGCGCTATTACTTTCTCCGGTAATCGCGCCGCCGTCGGTGGTAAACGTGACCGCAGTGCCATCGGTAATCTGGCCGCCCTGCAGGTCGGTCAGGCGTGCGGTGATGGTCGAGGAGTCACCATCGACGTCCCATCCCTCGATAGCGAACTTGTCTTGGGCAAGCGAAATGCCGTTGGGGCTCAATACCGTATTGGTCACCGTAATCTGGTCGGAGGTGGCCGTGATCGGCAATCCATTTCTATTCAAAACCGGATTGCCGCTTTGATCGACGACTGTCACGATCACCGTGACCACGGTCACCGTATTGCCGGAATTGACAATAGCGGTAACATTGCCATCCTGTCCCGAAACGCCGGTATCGGCGGCGAATGTCAAGTCCACCGGCGCCTGCTGAAATGCGAACTTGACCTTTTGGTTGGCCACTGCCAGACCGTTCAGGTCGGTGATTTTGAAAGTCACCTGCGCAGTCTGCACGCGGCCACCACCAGTATTGCCTTGCAGGAGTATGGCCTTGTCCGCAGGGCTGATCGACACTAGCAAGATGCTTTGCGGCGCATTTTGTACATTCCCGACCTTAATGTTGGCGCTGCTGGCCAAAGAAATTATGGCGCCGGCGCTATCAGGGTAGGAGGTACTGGCCGATATGGTGGTGGCACCCACTGCGTCCGGCGCTGCCAATGTAACGGTCGCCAAAGCCATGCCGTTGGCGTCGCTCAGATTGGATGCGGGGCTGATCTTTGCCAGGCCGGAGTTGGCAACGTTGAACAATACAACTGCACCGGACACCGGTTGACCCGAAGCATTGGTCACTTTTACTGTGGCCGTCAGCGTACTGCTGGAGGTCAGCAAACTGGCAGGATTGCCGGCCTGGTCCGTCAAGGTCAGCGCCATCTTAGGCGTTGTGGCCGTTGTTCCGCCAGGAGTGCTGCCGCCGCCGCTCAATCCGCCACCGCCGCCGCAAGCGCTCACATTGGTCTGGGAGCAGAGCGAAGTGACCTGGCTGCCGCTGCCGCCACCGCCGCATGCGCTTAGAATCAACGCTAAAAAAAACACGGCACAGGCTTTGATCATATCTATCGTTTTTGTTTTCACGATTGCAATCCTCGCTTGATTGCGGCAAATTTTAGCGTCGCCGCATCGCATTGGTGGGATGTCCGACTTCTCTTTTTGCTTCTGTTTTTACTTCTGTTCCTGTAGCTCTTTTCCTCAGCCCGAACCCACAGGGACAAAGGCGCGGTATATCTGGATCATGGCCGGCCCCATCAATACCAGCATCAAGGCTGGAAAAATACAAAAGATCAAAGGGAACAGCAGCTTCAGCGCGATTTTTGCGGCAGCTTCTTCGGCACGCTGGCGGCGCCTGGTGCGCAAATGTTCTGCATGTACCCGCAGCGCCTCGCCTATGCTGGTGCCGAAACGTTCCGCCTGGATCAGCATCGCCACCAGCGTGTCCACGTCCTCCACACCGGTGCGCATGGCCAGGTTGCGCAAGGCCTTGTCCTTGCTGCTGCCGGCGCGCAGTTCCAGCGTCACCAGGTGCAGTTCCTCGCTGATGACGGGCGCCACCGGCGCCATTTCACCGGCGACGCGGGCGATCGCCGCATCCATGGCCAGGCCGGCCTCTATGCATATGGTCATCAAATCCAGCGCATCCGGGATGGTCTCAAAAATTTTCAACTGGCGCGCCTTGATCATCTGGGCGATGACCAGGTTGGGCAGGTAAAAACCAACCGTCGCCGCCACCAGCAGGACAAACAGCAAGGAATCGGAAGTCAGCGTTGAGCCGCCCACAGCCAGCACCAGCCACAGCAGGGCAGGCAGCGAGACGGCGAGCAGGGTCTTGACGGAAAAATAAAGCACCGGCGTATTTTCGCTGCGCAGCCCGGCGTTCATGAAGCGTATGCGCAGCGCGGATTTTTCCCAGCCTTCGTCCGGCATGGACAATTTCGCCAGCGGGCTGGAAATCTTGGCGATCCTGGCAATCCAGTCCGCCCCGAGCTTCGGTTCGCTGGCGTTGACGGCGCGTTCGTCAAGTTGCTGCAGGCGCTGTTGCACTGGATTGGGCAACAGGAAACGCATCAGCAGCATGGCGCCGGCAAACACCGCAAAAAAGAAGACGATCAGGAAAATGATGTAAATGCCAGACACGATGACTCTCCCTTAAGGCTTGCATAGAACTATCTCAGGCAAAGCAGCCAGACTCTCTGCGTGATTCCCGCGAAAGCGGGAATCTACTTCTTGCCGGATACAACAATGGATCCCTGCTTTCGCGGGGATGATGCCTTGGGATTTGCGGACCTCATAGTGGCGTGATGTCCATCCCTTTGTTCTCAGAGCCTGCCCACTTCATTAACGAACACAGTAATTTGCATCAATTTGTGCTTCACACCCTGATGCGGATCAGCTTGCGTATCCATACCGCACCCAAAAACATCATGACCAGCATGCCGCCCAGCATTTTCCGCCCGACTTCATCGGTCCACAGCAGGCTCATGAATTCAGGATTGACCACTTGCAGCACGCCAGCCAGGCCTACGGGCAGCAAGGTGAGTATCCACGCAGACAGCCGTCCTTCGGCGGAAAAGACCTTGATCTGCCCAAACAGCTTGAGCCGTTCGCGTACGATAGTGGCAATATTGTGCAGCAGCTCGGTCAGGTTGCCGCCGGTCTCGCGCTGGATCAGCACCGCCACCACAAAATAGCCGACATCGGTGCCCGGTACCCGGGTCGCCAGGTTTTTCAGCGCGTCCTGCATGGAGATGCCGTAGTTGACTTCATCGAAAACGATGCGAAATTCCTCCGCCAGCGGGTCGGACATTTCTTCGCTGACCATCTGGATCGCCGAAGGCAGAGCATGGCCGGCGCGCATGGCGCGGCCCATCAGGTCCAGCGCGTCCGGCAATTGCTGCTCTATCTTGGTCAGGCGCCGGCTCTTCTTGCCGCGCACGAAGAGCAGCGGGAGGCAGAGTGCGGCTATCCCCAGCATGGCGGCGAATAATACCGGCACTCCGGCATACCATAGCCCGGCCAGCGTGCACACGCCGCAGGCTAGCGACAGAATACAGAAATTGGCCACATTCAGCTTCATGCCGGATTGCTCCAGCAGCCGGTCCAGCCCATGGATGCGCGGCACTTCCAGCAATAGCTTTTGCATGCCCGGGGTTTCGCTGAGCAGGCGTTTTTTCAGGATGGAGACGCTCGCCTGGCCGGCATGGCTGCCGGCCGACATGACTTGCAAGCGGCGCGCGATGCGCTTTGCCGCCGGCCCGCGCGAGGCGTTCCAGGTCACGAAGAAACCCTCTATCGCCAGCACCACCGCGATGAAGATCGCCACCACAAAGAAGATATACAGATAGTCCATTATCCGCCTCTGCTTTCAATTGCCGCTTTTAATTCGCGCCGTCAGTTCCGGCTTCCAGCTATCATTTTTTGGTATTGCTCAGACCTTGCTCAGGTCTTACTCAGGTCTTGCTCAGGTCTTAATTTCATACTGGCGGCTGGGGTCAAACAACTCATCCGGCAGATCTATGCCATGCACATGCAGACGCTCGCTAAAACGCGGCCGCACACCGGAGGCGCAAAAATACCCTGCCACCGTGCCGTTGATCGTGATGCCGGTTTGCTTGAAAGAGAAGATCTCCTGCATCGTGATGATTTCCCCCTCCATCCCGGTAATTTCCTGGATGCTGACCACCTTGCGCTTGCCGTCGGACAGCCGGGCAACCTGGATCACCACCGTAATGGCCGAGCTGATCTGATGGCGGGTCACCTTGGAGGGCAGGTTCATGCCAGCCAGCCCTATCATGTTTTCCAGCCGCGTCAAGGCGTCGCGCGGGGTATTGGCATGGACCGTCGCCATTGATCCCTCGTGCCCGGTATTCATCGCCTGCAGCATGTCGATGGCTTCGGCGCCGCGCACCTCGCCGACGATGATGCGGTCAGGGCGCATGCGCAGGGCATTGCGCACCAGGGCGCGTTGCGTGATTTCTCCCTTGCCTTCAATATTCGGTGGGCGGGTTTCCAGCCTGACCACATGCGGCTGTTGCATTTGCAGTTCAGCCGCATCTTCTATGGTGACCACGCGCTCGGTCGCGCCGATAAAGCCGGACAGGATATTCAGCAAAGTAGTCTTGCCGCCGCCGGTACCGCCCGAGATGATCATGTTGACCTTGGCCTTTGCCAGGCCCTCCAGCACCTGCGCCATCGCAGGGATGACGCTCTGGTAGCGGATAAAATCGTCCATGGTCAGCGGCTTCAGGGCGAAGCGGCGGATAGAGACGATAGGGCCGTCTATCGCCAGCGGCGGAATGATCACATTAACGCGGGACCCGTCCGGCAGCCTGGCGTCCACCAGGGGGCTGGATTCATCCACCCGGCGGCCGACGCGCGATACGATCTTGTCAATGATCTTCATCAGGTGGGCGTTGTCGTTGAAGCATATATCGGTCAGCTCCAGCTTGCCGAAACGCTCTACATAGATTTGCTTGTAGGTGTTGATCAGGATGTCGGAGACCGCAGGGTCGGCCATCAACAGTTCTATCGGCCCCAGGCCAAACATCTCGAACTGGATGTCGCGCACCATGTTCTTGCGCTCGGCATCGTTGATGACGACCTTTTCTTCACTCAGCAATTCTTCCACCAGGCCCTTCATCTCGTCCATCAACCTGGCCTGGCTCAGTTTTTCCATCACTTGCAGGTCTATCCTGTCCAGCAAGGTGGTGTGAATGCGGGTCTTCAACTCGCGGTAGGCACGATTATCAGTCGTTACAATATTCAGGCTCGGGGCGACCGGAGTATGTTCCGCGCTGCCGTTTGCTTCCAATCGATCTCGTAATGACATGATATGACTCCGGTGCTTGTTACTGCGGCTTGCCTCTTTGCAGAAGGCTAGCCGGTATGAAAAAATATCCAGATTGCCAGGGTGGGAACTTGTGCCTACCCTGGCTTTATTTCAATTTCAGGCACGCTTGAAAACCCGCTTGATCCAGCTGTCTTCATCCTTTTCCGGTTCCTTGGCCAGCGCCTCGCTCCATTCCGTCAAGGCCTTGCTCACCGGGCTGCTGCGTGCCAGCTTGGCGATCGGTATGCCCTGGTTCACCGACGCGGCGGCGGCTTCGTAATGGTTGGGGATGGTGCGCAATACCTTGCTGCCCAGGGATTGCTGCAAATCTTCCAGGCTGATGTCGCCGCCTTTCTGGTAACGGTTGACGACCAGGTGGATCTTGTTTTTCGGGTAGTCGAGCGTACGGAACACTTCCATCAAGCGCTTGCCGTCGCGGATGAAGGGCAGGGTCACCTGCAAGACCACGAAAATCATGTCTGCATGGTCGAGCGCCTTGATGGTGCGCGCATCCAGGCTGCGGCCCACATCCAGGATCGTGAAGTCATACTGGTTGCGCGCCATCCGCAGCAGGGAATCGATATGGTCGGGCTTCACCTCGGTGCCCTGCGCCGGGTCTTCCGGCGAAGCCAGCACGCTAAGGCTAGGCGTCACGTGGACCATGCTGCTGGCCAGGAATGCCGGATCCAGCCTGTGGATGCCGCGCGCCGCATCGGCCAGCGTTGCCGCCGGCTTATGGTCGGACAGGAACAGCAGCGCATCGCCGAATTGCAGGTTGAAGTCGAACAAGGCTACTTTCTTGCTACTCTGCGTCGCCAGCGTATACGCCAGGTTGGCGGCTAGGAAGGTAGCGCCGCTACCGCCCTTGCAAGAGATGAAGGCCAGCACCTTGCCGCTCCTGTTGGCTGAAAATCCCAGGTGCTGGCGGGTGCGCTGCAGCGCCCCGCTGAGGGCGTCGGTATTGAGCGGCAGCGGCAATACTTCGCGCACGCCGACGCGCATGGCCTGGATCAGGAAATCCGCCGATTGCTGCTCGCGCAGGACAATGAAAGACATGCCGGGATACAGGGCCCCCAGTCTTTCCAGCGCGGCCAGGTCGCTGCGGCCGTCGCCGCCGCTATCGACAATCAGCACGTCCGGAACCGCCTGGTTGGCCAGATTGCCCAATTGCGGCAAATCTCCTTCCATGGCGGAAATTTCGGAAGCGCCGGCCGCTCCCCGCAAAACGTGCACGATATCGTCCAGGTGCCGCCTGCTGGGAGAAACTACCATGTAACGTAATTCATCCATACCGGTTACCTTCTTGTTGAGATTTTTTCCATCTACTAAGGTCAGTGTGGGTTTGTCCATTTTCTTTGCCTGTCAATATCCTGGTTACGGTGGTCGGTGCAAAACGGGGCTGCCCTGAATCCGGTGCGCAGTTCGTTCTGCCAATTTCAATATTCAACATTCCTGCCCCCATCCTATCTGCACTCTGCCTGCATCCTCTGCCTGCATCTTGTCTCTGCATCTGCTTTAACAGCTCGGCGACGACGGCCGGAATCCCAGGCTTTCCGCCGGCAATATCGACGGCGATATCGGCAGATACAGATTGGCAAAGCCGGCAATAAAAGCAGGTAGCACCATGGCCTGGTATTTGACCGGATTGCATGCGGCCGCATTGGACGGATCGCAGATGCGAACCTGCACGAAGCGTATGCAGGTGGCTCCGTTAGGATCGCTCACGCAATCCGTCACCACCTTGGGTGGGCAGGTCGCGGTGGTGGTAAGATCGACATCGTGCAGTGCGCCGGCGGCATCTATGCTGTGATAAGTAATCCTGATCGATGCATCAGTGATTTCCGGCGCGGCTATCAGTGCGCCGGGATTGGTGCCTGTTATGCCTCGGAATATAGCGTTTTGCTTTACCACCGCCATTGCGCTGGCGTCCGTGAAATCGGTCACGGTGGCGTCGCGTGCGGCTTGCCGCGTGACGTGCTGCAAGGTGTTCCACAGATACATTGCGCGCCCCAATTCCATCGCGGCGAACAGCAAGATCACGAACACCGTCAGCACCAACGCCATTTCCACCGTCGTCGCGCCGCGCCGGGATGAGGATGAGTGTGTGGATTCTGGTCTCATGTCGCAGCCTAATTCATGTAACGCATCTGGGTGAAGGGCTGCAAAGTCACCGTGCCGCTGCCCATGCCGATCAAAGGCAGGGTGCTGCCTATGGTGATGTTGTAACCGGTGATGCTGACCTGGACCCAGGTCGGCTTGGTGATGCCCGCGCAAGGTGGAGTGCAGTCCCAACTGACGCTGACGTTCGAGCTCGTCAGTGCCGGGCTGACATTGGAGCCGTTGACGGCGGTCATCACCAGTGTCTTTGCATTAGTGGTAATGGCCGTCACGTTGCTGCTGGTGGACAGGTCGGTGGCGGGCAACGCCGACACATAGCGGGCGGCGTCGCGGGTAGCCTTGTCCAGCGCATTGTAGTACCAGAAGGCGCGCGAGAATTCAAAAATGCCGGCCGACAGCAAGCTCATCAGCACCAGTACGATGGCCAGCTCCACCACGGCCGCACCGTGCTGTGCGCGATGTGCGGCCGGCCGGGTGTTGCGGGGTAGGTGGAAGGACGTTTTCATTTGTAGAGCCTGATTTCTTTGGTGAGTATGGCGTTGTCCGGTATCAAGCCGGCAAATTCGGCGTCCAGCGCGTCGCTGGCCTTGGATACATCGGCCTGTATCGTCATGAAAAATTTTCCTACACCCAGCACTTTGATGGTGGAGCAACTGCCGCCACCGCCGAGCCCTGATGGGCGGCAATCGGCAATGACGACGTTCAGCACGCGCCGGTCGCGTGCGCCTGTGCCGGCCTGGTAGAAGGTTCCGCTAGTCTGGTCGTAGGGGTTTTTCGGCGCGGCAGGGTAATTCCCATTGGCCGACGGGGTGGTCGGCGCTGTCGGCGGGACCACCGGATACAGCAGCGGCCAGTCGGCCGTGGTGTAAGGGTCGTGGGGCGGGGCGTATTTGACGGCGGCATTGTACGACCACAGCACACCCCAGTCGCTGGCCTTGGTGGCGGTAGGGGTGGCGGTCAGGTAGAAAGGCCTGGCGCTGAGCAACTTGACGGTCTGTGCATTGAGCACTGGAGCTGTAGGCGTCATCCAGCCCGTTCCCGCTGCCGGCGCCGCCACGCTGGGCGGGTATTCCTTGACATTGGCGTCAGGCGGCACGGTGCATACGCCACCGGAGGTAAAACGGGCATTGAATTGCGCATTCAGCGCGGCCGACATGCCTGTATTGGTAAATGCATAGCCAGGTAGCGTAATGACGATGTTGGAAGAGCCGCTGCAGATGAAGGGCTTCATGGTGGACGTGCTGCTATTGGCCGGATTACAGCTAGAGTCGCTGGCGCTGGTCGCCACGTCCAGCGGGTTCAGCTGGTATTTTACCGGCGATGAGCCGAGCGGGTCGAGGTTGACGATGTCGTAGGCCAGGCCGCGCCGGAAACCGTATTCCATCAATTCGTCCGGCAAGCCGGCATGCGGCACGTTGAGGGTTTCATGGTCGGGATCGGCGGCGCAGACGCCGATAGGTGTCACGGTTATCGCAAACCTGCCGGCCACCGCGCGGCCATAGGCGCCGGTGGTGGTGGTCGCCGCGGACACAGCCTTGATGAACTTGGTATTGACCGTGCCGACATCGGAGGGGCTGGCAATGGCGCGGGTATCTATTTTTACGAAAAACAGCCCCACTGGACTGGCCTTTGCCGCGCTGGCGTCGAGCCAGCTGGCATCGGCGGTATCAGGGGAATCGCTGAACTTGATGGAGGCCTCGTTCAAGACCACCTGGGCACTGCCGAATTTGTAAGAGTTACTTTGTGCGAATGTTTGCGCTTTTGTGATCGCATTATTGATGCCGCTTAACTGCCCATTCAATTCCTTTGCCCCTGCCAGCGCCGCTGCATCTGCGATATTCTGCAACTCGGTCTTGCGGTCATAGGTTTGCGACAGGTCTACTGCCAAGCCCATGAAGCCGAACAAAACGGCCAGGCATAGCGCCAGCATGATGGCGACGCTGCCGCGTTGCAGGTGGTTCGCAGGCGATGGACGTTTCATGACGGTGCCTCCTTGCTTGTTGCTATGCTGCTTACATCTGTTGCTGTTGCTGTTGCCGCTGCTAGGTTCGGCCGGCTAACCGCCGCCGCTGCCGACACCGATGGTAAATACGCTAGGATGCGGGGCCGGTTCCTTGAACGATTTGTGATAGCGGTCCAGGCCGTCGCGGGCGGCCCTGGCGTCCATGCCGCTGACCGGGTCGGTGTTTTTAGAGGCGTCCGGGTTCATGGTTTGCCTGGCGACGGCGACCCTGACCGTGTCGCCGAAGACGGCGTCGGCGCGCGGCGTAGTCTGCGCACAGGCCGTCAATGCCAGCAATGCGGCCAGCGCCGGTAGTTTAAGCAAGCGCGGTATTGCCGATATTGCCGATATTGCCGATGTTGCTTTTACGTCAGGGGCGGACGGTGCGAGTCGCCCTGCATCGGTATTCAGGTGAGTCATGATGATCTCCTTATTTCAGCTCAAAGCCGGACGGGCCCTTGGGCTGGTTCTTGTCTTCGTCCATTTTCGGCGCGGCTGGCTGCTTCGCTGCCTGTGGTGCGGGTTCAACCGGTTTGCCTTCCAGGCGGCCCATCAGGAACAGGTCGGCACGGCTGGGGTTGATCGCGTTATCGGTAGGCAGTGCATAATTGGCAGGAAGCGGCTGCACCAGGTGCGGCGTGATCACAAACAATAATTCTGTCTTGTCCTGCTGGAAGTCCGTGCTGCGGAATAACGCGCCCAGCACAGGAATTTCGCCCAGCAAGGGCAGGCCCTTGATATTGGTCGTCACGTTGTTCTTGATCAGCCCGCCGATGGCAAAGCTTTGACCGTCATGCAGTTGCACAGTGGTGGCTGCGCGCCGCGTGGTGATCAAAGGCAAAATGCTGGTGCCGGAGATGCCGACGGCGCTGATGCCTATGCCTTCGCGTGAAAGCTCGGACACTTCAGGCGCGACCCGGATGTTGATGCGGCCACCGGCCAGCACGGTAGGGGTGAACTTGAGTCCGACACCGAACTCCTTTTCTTCCAGCGTGATTTTGCCGCCTATGTCTTGCGCTACAGGGATGAAGATTTTTCCGCCGGCCAGGAAACTGCCTTCCTGACCGCTGATTGCCATCACGGTAGGTTCAGCAAGTATGCGCACCAGGCCGTCTTTCTTTTGCGCTTCCAGGGTGATTTGCGAGCCGTTGGATTTTTTTGCATCCAGCAGGCCACCGGCGGAGCCGGTCAGGAAATTGGACAGCAGGGTATATCCCCAGCTGCCGCCGAAGGTACGTGCGGTGACTCCAACGCCGAGTTGATCGAGCAAGGTCTTGGACACCTCGGCCACCTTTACCTCCAGCATCACCTGCTGCGGCGCCGCGACCGATAGCATGTTCACTATCCTTTCGTCGCCACCCGCGCTGCCGCCACCACCGCCACCACCGCCGCCTCCGCCTCCGCCAGCACCACCAGCACCGCCGCCGGTCTTGCGCCAATCCTTGCGCAGGTAGGCGCGGGAAATGGCGACTGCCTGGTCAACCGCCATGGAGTCGGCCACGGTGCCGCTCAGGACTAGGGAATCAGCGGCTGCGCTGACCCTGATATTTTTTTCTTCCGGCATCAGCTGGGTCAGTTTCGATTGCACCGAGCCGGTATCCACCGCGACCGTGACTTCCACCATCGCGCAGCGTCCTTCCTTGCTCTGGAACATCAGGTTGGTTGAACCGATGTTTTTGCCGAACAGGAAGAAGCTGCCGCGCGGCGTTGCCGAAAACAGCGGCTCTACCTGTACCACTTCCGGATCGCCGCTCAGGCACAGCCGCGCGGGCGTGGGCAGGTTCAGCTGCTGCAAATCGAGCAGGCCCGATTTTCCTTCGGGAAGGTTGACGTATTTGGTCGGTGAAAACTCACCCGTGCAGACCGGCGTAATGCCGCAAGGCGCGGCCGTGGCGGCACTCTTGGCCGGGGCCTTTGCCGCTGATGTTGTGGGCGCGGCCGCTGCCATGGCGGTAGGGTTGACGGGGGAAGGGCGAGGAGCCTGGTTCAGCAAGACGGCGGTTTCCACCCCGGTTTGCGCATACGCCGCCATGGCCATGCCCAATACGGCGCCGATCGTCGTCACTGCCAGTCCCGGCCTGATCCTGATGTTTGCTGCCATCCCTGCCATCTGGTTCTTCTTCATCTTCTTCTCCCCGTTGCGGCGGTTACTTGCGTAATATTTTTCGCGGTTTTTTCGCTTTATTCCTGTGCGCTTGCAACAATCAGTGGCACTGCGTGATGCGGCCGGAGCCGGTCATGATTTGCTGGCATTCCTCGCGCGGCGCGGCTGCGACTTTGACCTCCACAAGTCTCGGCCTGATGACGATTTTTTCCGGTACTTTTTGCGCAATGGCAGCCGCCACCGACGCCGGCACGGCGTATAGCAGGCTTTGCTTGGTGGCGCCGACTGTCAATGTAGGCTTCAGGTCCACCTGGTTGCGCAGCACCAGCGACAATTGGCCTACGCTGCGCGCCAGATCCAGTTTTTCGGCTTGCTCGGGAGTGACCTCCAGAGTGACAGCATTGACCACCTTGGGCTTGGTGTCGCTCTGGCTGGCTTCCTGCGCGACGGCCAGCACCAGTATCCGCTCCAGCACCAATTTGGAGATATTCAGGTCCTTGGCCGCACCCTTGCTGTTTTCTTCCTGGGTGCTGACCAGGATATCGACGAAGTTGCCCGGTAGTGCAAAGCCGGCGACCCCGACCACGTCGTTGACGCGCACCGTCATCGCGCGCTTGCCTTCTGCCACCACGGCCGACAGGCCGCCGGTGGCGCCGCGTTGCGCCAGCTTGGATTCTGTCAGCGGTTCGCCGCGTTGCAGGGCGACGCGGGTGACGCGGGTATCGAGCACCTTGATGTCGTTAAAACTATCTTTCTGCACGCTGCCGGCGGGCCAGTCGGCCAGCTTGATCATTTCGGGCGTTAGCCGGGTTCCCAGGTTGACGTCGACCGCCGCCACCACGACCTTATTGGTGGCAAGGCTGGCCTGCTCGGAAATCCAGCGCGTCGCCAGTACTACCGCCAACAATGCAATGACGATGGATGCGCCTATCATTAGTAGTGCTCTGCTGCTTTTCATGGCTCCCCCTGCTTTTCTGTAATTCGATTCCTAAACCGGTGAATCGATCGTCGTCAGTCATTGCTATTTTCCATCGCCTGCTTGCCGGCCGCTCTCTGGTCTGGCGTGAAATAATTATTCCATGCCCAGTCCAGCGTTTCGGTAGTGAGTGTCGGCGACTGGCTCTCATAGATTGCCAGGTCCCTGATCTGTCCCAGCAAGTCGCGCGGATAACAAGCCAGCAGCGGCCGGTTTTCCTTGTAGTGGTGTTGCTGCAGCAGGTAGTCCAGGGCAGCAGCGGAAAACGGGATCGCCAGTTCGTCGCACACCTGCCTGAATACGCGCCGGTATTGTTCTTCGTTCAGCGGCCCGATATGGATCTTGTAGCCGAGCCGACGCAGGAAAGCTTCGTCGGTCATCGTGGCCGGGTCATTGTTCGATGAAAACACCACGATCACATCGAAAGGAATCTGGAACTTGTAGCCGGTATGCAGGGTCAGGTAATCGCGGCCGCGATCCAGCGGGACGATCCAGCGGTTCATCAATTCTTGCGGGGAGACCTTTTGCCGCCCCAGGTCGTCGACCACGAACAGGCCGCTGTTGGCCTTCACATGCGGCGGGGCCTGGTAGTAACGGGTGCCGTCGTCGAAATCGAGATCCAGGGTTTCCATGGTCAGCTCGCCGCCGGTGATCACTACCGGTCTCTTGCACACCAGCCAACGCGCATCGGCGCCCGGCCTGCGGGCCAGGTTAGTGACGGGAGCAGCCGGCTGCTGCATCAGCTCATGGACGTGCGGGTCGAACAGCTGGATGATTTCATTGTCGACCAGGATCGCGTAGGGAATGGCGACCACATCCGACAGCAGGCTGGTCAGGTGTTCTGCGATATAGGTTTTGCCACTGCCGGCGGGACCGTAGATGATGATGGCACGGCTGGAGTTCATCGCTGCACCCAGTTGGTCCAAAACCTTTTCCTGCATGATGATGCCGTCAAATCCGGCGGCCATGATTTCCCGCGTATAGCGCAGGTGGCGGATGGACTGGCGGCGGATTTGCGCTGCGTAGGCATCCAGGCTTACCGGCGCCGGGCCCGCATATTGGCAGCGCCGTAAAAAATCCCCAGCGCGTGCGCGCCCGGTATCGGATAGCTGGAAGAAGGTGCTGCCGCTGCTGTCGCCGCGGCTGACCAGTTCGCATAAGTGTTCGGCGCGCATGAAATCGAGAACGATTTCCAGCACGGAGACGGGCAGTTTGATGTGCGCTGACAGATCGAGCAGACTGGTCCTGCCGCGCAGGAACAGGATTTTGCAGGAGAGTTCGGTCAGGAATAAAAAATCCAGTCCGGTATCTTCCACTGTACGTGGTTGCGGGAGGATGTGCGCAGGTGTACCGCCCGCATCAGTCCCCACATTTTCGACCAAACTTATTGTCGCCACGAATCCACCTCCTTTGCAGTGCGGTGATTTTTTCCAGCCTTGATAGTCTTTACTGCATTTATAAATTTTGCAACATTTAAATTATTTTACAAACATCGCACGGATAAAATCCAGGTAACCGTTGTTTGCCAGCACGATGTACAAATAGGTTCCTGCAGCAATGGCGACGCCGTAGGGCATCTTGCCGGCCGACACCGGCGCGCTATCCACTACCGGCATTTCATGTAAGACCGCCTTGAAAAAACTGCTCAGCATGATGGTGCGTACGTTGCTGATTAGCAAGCCCAGGGTGCCGTAGCGCAGGGCGGTCAGCATGGACAGTACGCCGCCGATGATAAAAATCAGCAAGGTCGCGATACCTAGTGCGAGTGGCCCCAGGAAGGCACCGACCATCGCCATCAGCTTGACGTCGCCGGCGCCCATCGCCCGCAATGCATACATGGGTAAGGGGATGGCGACACCCAGGACCATACCTGCCAGGGCGCTCCAGAATCCCAATGCACCCGGCAGGATGCTGACGAAGCCGCGGCCTTCCGGCAGGAAAGTGTTCAGCAAGATCCCCAGTGCGGCGCCGGCAAAGACCAGGCGATTCGGTATGCGATGGCCTTTTACGTCAGTCCAGACCGCAACCAGCAGCAGCGCGCACAATAGCCCGACAACACTATCGGCAACCAGGGCAGGGGTCAGAATGTCCATTTTGAATTACACCCGGATAACAGGAATTTTCTGGTATCGACAAGAAATCAGCATCTGTATAGAATCAGCGCGCAACAATGCGATCAGCAACTGGCGTCGCTAATTCCGTTTCATTCTTCAAACTACTTAAACTACAGTAAGCGCTAAGGGCAACTGCCTGCCATGGCCGTCACGAACGCACAATAGGCGGCTTTAATTTGCGCGCCCAGCACGCCGACCACTGCCGCTATCACCGCTGCAATCAGGGAGACCAGCAGCGCATATTCAATTGCTGATGCGCCTCGCTCATCGTCGCGAAATTTTAGTAACGCCGAGATTAGCTGGTGTGCCATGATTCCGCTCCTTCAATTGCATCAAACTACCCCGCACCGCTCTTGAATCATGTTGAGCAGGCGGGGTGTCTTTCTATTGCATACAGCAATTGCTTGGCCTATTAGCATGTTGCCTTAAGGGCAAGCGCCGGTAGTGATGGCATTGCACACGGTTTTAAATGCATCCAGGATGACGGTCCCCAGGATCTTTACCGTAGCAACAATGATGGCGGCGATCAATGCAACCAATAGGCCATACTCAACTGCCGCCGCGCCTTCCTCTTCTTTTAAGAATTGCAAGATGGAGTTCACGGTCATGCTCCTTAAGGACAAGCCCCGGTAGTGATGGCGTTGCATACGGTTTTGAACGCGCCCAGGATCACGGTGCCCAGAATTTTCACAGTAGCAACGATGATGGCGGCGATCAAGGCAACCAGCAGGCCGTATTCAACTGCCGCTGCACCGTCTTCTTCTTTCAAGAATTGCAAAATGGAGTTCATGATCATGCTCCTTAAGGACAAGCGCCGGTAGTGATGGCGTTACATACGGTTTTGAACGCGCCCAGGATCACGGTGCCCAGAATTTTCACAGTAGCAACAATAATGGCAGCGATCAAGGCAACCAGCAGGCCGTATTCAACTGCCGCTGCGCCGTCCTCTTCCCTGAAGAACTTCTTTATAGCATTCATGATTAACTCCCTAATTTTATAAAAGTGAATTACACCAGGCCTTGCTTTTGCAGAGTTCCGTTTCGCTGCTTGCGCCTCGTGAAAGTAAGTTGCTCACCATCACGTTTTCCACTTCCCTGCGAACTCAGTGTAGGCACGATTACAAACTATTACAAATTTGTGCGTTGGCTTGTGACAATGATTGACAAAGTTTTTCAAAATTTGTGTAATTTCAATCGCAACAATTGAATTCACAAAAAAAATCGGATAAATTCACTTTTTTGGCCTTAATATCGACAGTTGACGGCTCGCTTTGCCGCTGTGATTGATCGAGATAATTATTTTTTTGTGTTGCAAGGCGTAAAGTTTTTGCAAAAAAATGCTGGCTTGCACATTTCATATGCCTTGTTTGGTGGGTGATGGAGCCGGCTCTTGCGTTAGCCGCAATCTTGCAGTGAAGTAAGCTCAAGGCGCGGCACACGCTTGGCGCTACGAAGGGCATACATTTGCAAAGCTGTTTGCAACGCTGAACATTCCGCTCGGTTCAGGAACATTGAGTTCATGACATGCCGAAAAATATAAAAATATTGACGCAAGGCGATGCGCTCCGGTGGGTGCTGACGCTGGCCGTTTTCGTCGTGGATGCGGTCTGGTTGTCGATATCGCATTATTCCGTCCGCGGTGTCCAGTCATTGGCCGTTCTTTTGATTGCCCTGCTGGGCTTGCTGTTGCTAGCTTTCATTGGACGGCTTCCCCGCTATCGCGAAGTGGCGCGCAGCCCCTACGGGCAAAGAGCCCGGTTGACTTTGCACTGCATTTTTCAGCTGTCGGTATTTACCGTTGCGGGCGGGGTCTTGCAGTACCTGGCCGTTACGCTGAATCCGCCCGTGGTGGATGCGCAGCTTGCCGCCTGGGACAAGTTGATCGGTTTTGATTGGGCGCAGGCTTTTCTTTGGGTGCGAGGCAGCCGCGTCCTTAGTGCCGTTTTGCAGATTGCCTATGCCAGCCTGCTGTTGCAGTTTATTGCGATTCCCTGGTTTCTCGGCCTTAGCGGGCGGGCGCAGCACTTGCGTGAATTTGTCAGTTGCATCATGTTGTCCTCGCTGTTGCTGTTACTGGTTTCCGCGGGCTTTCCGGCGCATAGCGCTTTCACCTACTACGGACTCGGCAGCGAAGCCGAGCTGCAGACGATATCGCATTTCGATTTATTGCGTAACGGCACGATGCGGGTGTTCGACATCGATAATATCCAGGGCCTGATTTCCATTCCATCCTATCACGCCGCGTTGGCCGTGATCCTGACCTACGTACTGCGCGATTGCCGCCCGCTGTTCCTGCTTGCCTCCGCCCTCAATCTTGTGATGATACTGTCGACGCCGACCGAAGGCGGGCATTACCTGGTGGATACCTTTGCCGGCCTGGGCTTGGCCGCCGTCACCATCGCGGCGATGCGCTGGGCGGCGCGCAGGGAACACCAAGTTACGGCGCATTACGATACCGAAATTGCCCCCGGTTAAGAAATTTATTTTTTCCTTTTTTCAACATGCCAGTGCAGCGCAATGCCGCAAAACGAGATTGATTTTTTTTGAAAATCCTGGCTGGATGTTGCGCTCAAAAATCTATGTTTATAAAACGAAATAAATAATTTATATCAATAAAAATATTTCGTTTTTGCATCGATATTTTTTTGTGGTTTTCTCCTAATTTTCCCCGTAGGTAAGGCATTTCATTACGGTCCAGTAACGAAAAGTGTCGATAATTTTTACGACATTTTCTATAGCAATTGGCCGAAAAATATAACTGTTTGATTTGACAGGTAATTAAAAATTTGGCACAAAATATGCGTGTCTAAATATGTCTAACCAGGAGAGATGCCATGAATAAATTATCTATAAAGAAGCTTGCGAGCACTATCCTAGCGCTTGCGTTTTCCATCTTCGGTTTTAGTTCTGCCAATGCGATCACCATAGGCCTCGCGGATCCTCCTGTTGCGTTTGCGTTTTCCATGCCTTCGGGGAATGGAGCAGGCTTACTGTCCTGGAGCGGCACCATAGACATCACAGGATTGACCGCGACCAGCGCTACCGTGGCTATTACCTTGAATAACTTATCAACAGTTGCCGGCGATAGGCTCACGGCTTGGGGCTTTGGGGTAGATCCTAATGTCACCGCCGTGGCATTTTCGGATGCAGCCGATGCAGGGATCATCGATGCGGGAATAGTTGGTATTCCTGGTAGTCCTGGTCTTCCTAGCCTCAAAGATATTGAGGTGTGCACATGGGGCGGCAATAATTGTGCTGGTGGGACGGGTAACGGTCTCTTCCCTTCTCCTGGCCCGGGCAACTCGGATTCGTTTGTGCTGACTTTGACTGGCGCATTCGGCAGTACAATTACTTTCGATCCTTTGGGAGTGAAGTACCAGACCGAGTTTGGTTCCTTTGAGTTTCAGTGCGTTGGCGCCCAATGCACTCCTGTTCCCTGCACAGGACCGGATTGCGGCGGTGGCGGCGGTAATGAAATTCCAGAGCCAGCAAGCTTGTTGCTGTTCAGTCTGGGATTGCTGGGTCTGGCTGCAATGCGTCGCAGCCTGCAATAAGCGTGTGCAAGGAGCAAGGTTTTCGATGTTCGCTACTTGATTGAAAAAAGAGATGTAAAAAATTTCGACAATAGTGAATGCAGAGGAATATTTTGGAATCACAGCTTAGGCATCTCGCCAAAGAACTTGCTGCACAAACAAAAACTGGGCCCTTGGGCCCAGTTTTTTTATGACGCACCGTATGTGCCGGCCTGCTTATTTAGTGCTTGGCCATACAATTACTTGCTTACCTGCACGGTAGAGCTGCTGGTATTGCCGGCAGCATCCTTCGCAACGACCTGGATAGTGTGTGCACCGGCAGAAACCTTGCGGGTGTTCCAGCTGTATCCAAGGGTTGAGCCGGTACCGGTGGCCTTCAATGCGCCGTCGATATACAGGGATTGGGTGATGCCGGCAGCGCCGCTGTTGTCGGAGGCGTTGACGCTGACAGTGACATTGCCGCTGACGCTACCTGCCACAGGATTGGTGATGGCAACCACAGGCGGGGTCGTATCTTTGGCAGCCACGACAGTGCTGTTGGAGACATTCACCGAGACAGGCGCTGATGCGGTGGCGTTGCCGGCTGCATCATAGGCGACTACCACGATGCTCGCCATACCATTGGCAACACCATGCGAATCCCAGCTGAAGGCGAAAGGAGCGGCGCTATCCACGGCGACTACGTTGCCGTTGATTTTCAGTTCCACCCGCGCCACGCCGACGTTGTCGCTAGCATTGACATTGACGGCGATAAGTCCGGATACGGTGGCGTTAGCCAGCGGCGCGGAAATGGAGGCGGTCGGCGCCTGGGTATCCGTTACCGGCTTGGCTGCCACGGCTGCCTGCACGAGGCCCGCTGCATTCACCCGGCCGTAGCCGAAATAGATATCGCGGCCGGCGGCGCCGAGGTTGGTTGCCGTGGAGTACAGCATGCTTTCCACTTGCGTACCGGCAAGCGTGGTGTTGGCCGACATCGCAAGCGCAATGGCGCCGGCAGTAATCGGGGCGGAGAAGGAAGTGCCGGAGTGCTGGCCGTAGGTGCTGCCCATCGAAGTAGACCAGATCGCAACGCCAGGCGCGGACATCGCCACAAAGCTGCCGTAGCTGGACCAGCTGGCCAGCGCGTCATTGCTGTCGGTGGCGGTGACCGGAATCATGGTGGTCGTCGGCGTGATGTTCTCATTGATGCCGTTATTACCGGCAGAGACCACGACCAGGCCGCCTTTACCTTTCATATACTGCGCCGCGCTCTGTATCGAGGGGCTGGTGGCCACGCCGCCGTAGCTGATATTGGCAACCCGCGCACCGTGATCGGCGGCCCAGGTCAAGCCCTGGGCGATGGTGCTGTAATAGGCGTAGGCATTGGCATCGGCGATACGCACCGGCATGATCTTGGCCTGGCCTGCGACACCGGCCACACCGATGCCGTTATTGCTGGCGGCGGCGGCGGCGCCGGCAACGGCGGTACCGTGGCCGTTGACGTCGGCGGTATTGGTGTTGTTGTCGTAGAAATTGTAGCCGGCCACCAGATTGGGAACGAGATCAGGGTGGGTAGGGTCGACACCGGAATCCAGGATGGCGATGGTGATGCCTGCGCCTTGGGAAGAATCCCAGGCGGTAGGCGCGCCGATCTTGGTCAGGTGGTATTCGCTGCCGTTGTAGGGATCGTTAGGTACGAAGCTGCCGGCGACGCGGCGGTCGATCTCGGCAAACTTCAGGTGCGGGTGGCGCGACAGTTTGGCGGCGATGTCTTTTTCTGAGCCGTTGCTCGGCAGGTCGACGATGTACATGTCGCTCTGGCCGATCTTGCGGCCCTTGCCGCCGTGCACGCCAAGGATCTTGGCCAGTTCTTTTTCCGGCAAGCCGGCGCGCGGCACGACCAGGATGCGGCCGGGAGCCCAGGATTCAGCCTCATGCTGATTGGACACAGGTTGTACGGCGTAGGCAGGGCCGACGCTGAAAGCAGCGGCAGCAACGGCAGCAACGGCAAGGACGGAGGTTTTAAGCGCAAGACCAGAAGCTGACAAGCGTCTTACCGGCGATTGAGTATGGACCGTAGACTCGGTAGATTGGGTATTTGTCGATTTCCTGGATGGGTAATTCATTGTGCAACTCCTTGCGTTGTTTGGGCTGGTGAAACACCCACGAACAGGAGTTGCAGTACAGAATAACGCGCAAAAAGCGCAAGAATGAAAGGCGGACAATAACATCCACCGTAGCGTCTTAAAACCGCGCTACCCAATCTTCGCCGGCAGGTCTCAATAAGACGACCCGCTCGACTGCTAGCCTGGCAACCCGCTGTCATGGGGCTTTAAAGCCCTTTAGACCGGTGATTTTGCGTCCCCACCTTTGGATGGGTTTGCCCTTTACAGGCGCCGCTTTGCAGCTTTAACAAAACTGTTTCGCGACTGCGTTGAAAGGAGAACGCCTCTATTTATCGTAAGCAATGGCGGGAGTTTAGCCCAGGGTCAAGATTTTTATTGAGCACTGTTTCAACTGGAAACAGTTTGAAATTTTTCTTACAGTTATCCATTTCCATGAAGAATTCTTGCTGTATGGAATGATGTTTTTTACAGCATTTTTTCTTGTCGAAAATATTTACATTTTTGATATTGGTTGGACTTAAAAAAGTATAAGTAATTGATTTTGCTGGGGAATTTTGTTCTGGTATGGAAAGTGCATATACAAATTCATAACAATGGAGAGGTACATGAAAAATTCATATTTAAAGAAGTTGGCAGGCGCCGTTTTAGCATTTGCATTTTCGGCATTCGGCGCCGGCCAGGCAAATGCGATCGTCATCGGGCTGGCTAATCCGCCGGTAGCATTCGCGTTTTCCCTGGCGACAGGGACTACTGCCGGCACGGTTGCGTTGAGTGGGACCTTGGACATCACGGCATTGAGCGCGACCAGCGCAACACTTGCCGTTACACTCAATAACTTATCGACAGTCGCCGGTGATCGGCTGACTGCCTTCGGTTTTGGAATAAATCCTAACGTAACCGCTGTCACATTCTCGGACGCAGCCGATGGCGGTATGGTCAACGCCTCGCTGGATAATATCCCTAGCCTTGCTGCAATAGAAGTGTGCGCGTTCGGCGGAAACAACTGCAATGGCGGCGGGAATGGCGGTATCCTGGCCGGCGCATCGGATTCGTTTGTATTGATCTTGACCGGCGCATTCGGCGGCTCCAATAGCCTGATTACTTTTGACCCACTTGGCGTCAAATTCCAGACTGGCCCCGGTTCCTTTGAATTTTCCTGCACTGGTACTCAATGCACCCCGCCGGTTGTTTGCACTGTCGACTGCGGCGGCGGTGGCGGCAACGAAGTTCCAGAGCCAGCCAGCCTGGCGCTGTTCGGGCTGGGATTGCTTGGCTTGGCGGCAGCGCGCCGCCGCCTGCAATAATCGCTTGCCGAGAGGCATTGCGGCATTGGCCGTACATTCCTGATTGGGAATGTATATATCCAAAATCTCGACAATAGGCAATCAATCGCAAATCAGTAGCAGATCAATAGCAAATGGTAGGCGTGCAAAAGCATAAAACATAAAAAAAACTGGGCCCTTTTGGGGGCCCAGGTTTTTTTATGCAGGCGGCGATATGCCGCTTGCTGCTTTGCTAATTTACCTGCTTACCTGCTTACCTGCACGGTAGAGCTAGTGGTATTGCCGGCGGCATCCTTTGCAACGACCTGGATAGTGTGGGCACCGGAAGAAACCTTGCGGGTGTTCCAGCTGTATCCGAGTGTCGAGCCGGTACCGGTGGCCTTCAATGCGCCGTCGATATACAGGGATTGGGTGATGCCGGCAGCGCCGCTGTTGTCGGAGGCATTGACGCTGACAGTGACAGTGCCGCTGACGCTACCTGCAACAGGGTTGGTGATGGCAACTACAGGCGGGGTAGTGTCTTTGGGAACGATGACAACGGTATTGCTCACGTTAACCGAGACAGGTGCAGAAGCGGTAGCGTTGCCGGCTGCATCATAGGCGACTACCACGATGCTTGCCATACCATTGGCAACGCCGCTTGAATCCCAGCTGAAAGCGAACGGGGCGGCGTTGTCAACAGCGACTACGTTGCCGTTGATTTTCAATTCCACCCGTGCCACGCCGACATTGTCGGCGGCATTGGCGTTGACGGCTACCAGTCCGGATACGGTGGCGTTGGCCAGCGGTGCCGAAATGGAGGCGGTCGGCGCTTGCGTATCAACGACCGGCTTGGCAGCGACTGCGGCTTGCACCAGGCCCGCTGCGTTGACCCGGCCGTAGCCGAAGTAGATGTCGCGGCCGGCGGTGCCGAGGTCCTTTGCTGTGGAGTACAGCATGCTTTCCACTTGGGTGCCGTCCAGAGTGGTATTGGCCGACATGGCAAGCGCAACGGCGCCAGCAGTAATCGGGGCGGAGAAGGAAGTGCCCGAATGTTGTCCGTAGGCGCTGCCATTCGAAGTGGACCAGATCGCAACGCCAGGCGCGGATACGGCCACAAAGCTGCCATAGCTAGACCAGCTGGCCAGTGCATCATTGCTGTCGGTGGCCGAGACCGGGATCATGGTGGTGGTCGGTGCAGTGGTTTCATTGATGCCGTTATTGCCGGCAGAGACCACGACCAGGCCGCCCTTGCTCTTCATGTACTGTGCCGCGCTCTGGATCGAGGGGCTGCCGGCCACGCCGCCGTAGCTGATGTTGGCAACACGCGCGCCGTGATCGGCGGCCCAGGTCAAGCCCTGGGCGATGGTGCTGTAATAGGCGTAGGCATTGGCATCGGCGATACGCACCGGCATGATCTTGGCCTGGCCTGCGACACCGGCCACACCGATGCCGTTATTGCTGGCGGCGGCGGCGGCGCCGGCAACGGCGGTACCGTGGCCGTTGACGTCGGCGGTATTGGTGTTGTTGTCGTAGAAATTGTAGCCGGCCACCAGATTGGGAACGAGATCAGGGTGGGTAGGGTCGACACCGGAATCCAGGATGGCGATGGTGATGCCTGCGCCTTGGGAAGAATCCCAGGCGGCGGGTGCGCCGATCGTGGTCAGGTGGTATTCGCTGCCGTTGTAAGGGTCATTCGGCACGAAGCTGCCGGCGACGCGGCGGTCGATTTCGGCAAACTTCAGGTGCGGATGCTGCGACAATTTGGCGGCGATGTCTTTTTCGGAGCCGTTACCAGGCAGGTCGACGATATACATGCTGCTCTGGCCGATCTTGCGGCCTTTGCCGCCGTGCACGGCGAGGATCTTGGCCAGTTCTTTTTCCGGCAAGCCGGCGCGTGGCACGACCAGGATACGGCCGGGAGCCCAGGATTCAGCGGCATTCTGATTGGAAACAGGTTGTACTGCGTGAGCAGGATGGCTGAAGCCAATGCTGGCAGCAGCTGCTGCAACGACAAGGAAGGAAGTTTTTACCGCAAAACCAGAAGTGGACAGATGCCTTGCCAGTTGTGACTGGGAAGCGGAAGTAGCCTGGGTATTTGTCGGCTTGTTGGATTTGTGGTTCACTGTGCAACTCCTTGTATTGTTCGGGTCGATATTGTGACCACGAACAGGAGTTGCATTACAGAACGCGCAAGCATGAAAAGCAGGCAATATTTGCCGTAGTAAGCTTCGATGGTGAAGCTTCGCTTTTCAAACTTCGTCGACAAGCCCCATAACCATAAGGCGACTTGTTCGACCGCTAGTCTGGCAACCCGCTATCATGGAGCAATACATGCCCTTTAGACCGGTGATTTTGCGTCCCCACCTTTCGATGGGTTTGCCCTTTACAGACGCCACTTTGCAGCTTTAAAGAAACTGTTCCGCGACTGCATTGAAGGATAGCGGCTCTTTTTACGAGAAGCAATATCAAATGGCTACAAGCAATAACAAATATTTCTATCGAAATCAAGTCTATTATTTAGCTTGACTACTATCCCATAATCAAGTAGTCAACTTGCCGAAATGAATCATTTCCTGGTGGATATAAAAACATTGATTCCTCTGCACTGGTTACAGACGGCGCTCGGGATACGCTCGCTGTAGCGAGAGAAAATTTTGGAAGAATCGAGGCGGGAATCGAGGCGGGAAGCGAGGCGACGAGGAATTTTCGGGCATGCTCCATCGCTGACCGGCATGGGGCTGATCTTTACTCACATCTTTTTTGTTGGGAACTTAGAGGCTGTTGCGAAATTAGTCTGGCTAGGCGTCGCTGACGAAGACAGTGCTTTAGCACGGCAAGGAAGCGCAACTAGCGGGGACGCCGAGTCCAGGGTAATTTCGCAACAGCCTCTTAAGCAAGTAGAGGGATTTGCAAGCACCACAGCCTCATTCCCGCTTTCGCGGGATGAGGTGGCAAGATTTTATGGGCGGCCTGCTATGCCCCGTTCTGTGGGCTGGTAACGACAGCGGCCATAGGCATTCAGCCGAATGCCCTAGACATCATGCGATGCATGCATGTCAGGCACTTTTTTGGATTTCTTTTTATGTGTCGTCTTGTGAAGCTTATGGTTCAGGCTTTGAGAATTGCGACGGTCCTCGGCACGATCCAGGCCCTTGTCTTTATCCAATGAATTAGTGCCGTTTGAATTTGCCAGGGCATGGCTGGTAGCCGGTAATTGGGTATTATGGGCTCGTGCGCCGCCAGCCGCAGAGGCCAGGCCGGCAACTGACATGGCCGTCAAGAATAGCGTGGATGCAAGTAAAAAGTTTTTCATTTCGATATTCCCTATCAATGAATTGTTTTATGAGCAGGTAGAAGCAAATTTGCACCAGGAAAAAAATTACCGGCGCATGGATTTGCATCGCATGCGCCGGCACTCTGCTAAGGAATGAGTGCAAAGTCTATGCCGGTCTGATTCACCAGCGACACATCTACAGACGAATTTACTTTGGTGGTATAGCCGGTGGCAGAAGCCTCGATCCTGTACTTGCCGACGCCCGGCAAAGTGCCGGCCGGCGTGGTGAACAGGATGGGCAGCGTGGTGCTATACGTTGCCAATTGGGGAGCTACCGTAGGCAAATTTGTCAGGCTATACGCGCCGCTTAACACATCCGCACCTTGGTATTTGATGGTGACGGTCGGCCCGCTGGCAAAGCTTTGTTTCGCCGCTACAAAAGCGACCTCGGTGGCACTGGGCGGCGTTAGCGTTACGGCGCCGCTAATGCTGCCTTGAGTCCCGTTAGCCAGCAAATTGATCGGTGCTGCGCTGCTGCTGAGGACGACAGTGCTGGTGGTGCTTGCTACCGGCACGCCGGCGATCACCGCCGCAACACGATTGTCTGCCGTAATCATCACGTCGTAATTCCCGGGCGCCAGGCGGGTCAGGAAAAATTCACCAGTAGTGGCATTCGGCGCCGTGGAGCTGACTATGCTGCCGTTTTGTTGTGCAGATACCAAGACATGGCTGCCCAGCAAGGCCGTATTGACGAAGCCGTCTATACCGTTCAGGACGGTCGGCACTACTTTAATGACAGGTTTCAATGCATATTTTCCGTTGCCCTTGGTGACGATGGATTTGCAGGCGTCAAAATCCAGCACCAGGTCAACCCGCTGGCCGGCCATCACGTCAAATTCATTGACAAGTTTGATGCCGCTCTGCACCGCGCTGGGTGTATCCAGCGAGACCTCGGTAGTTGTGCCGGAGGGGACGACGGAGTTGGCCAGAGCATTGGCCGTATTGGCGTCGAGCACCAGGCGTATTTGCGTATAGTGTCCTGCCGCCAGCGGCGTTTGGCCCAAATTTTCAAGGGCGCCATTCGTCAGGTTGAGTAAATTGATTTTACGCGCAGGGCTGAGTGTTATATCGGTCCAGCCGGCGTCGTTTTCGTTGGCAGATGTGCTTTGGTTTACGCGTACTTTGTTGACGGTGACGTTGACGGCGTCAAAGCCGCAAGCAGGCGCGTCGGTGAGCGACACGCTCAAGGTGCCCGTTGATGGCGGTGTGTCGCTGCCATAACCCCCGCCGCCGCCGCCGCAGCCGGCAAGTAGGGCGGTCGTCAGGATGGCGCCGGACAGGAGCAATTTTTGTATGGGGGTTTTCATGGCAAGTCCCTTTCTTATGGTTGATCTATAAAGATTTTCTTATCGGGCAAGGCGCAGAGTGCGTGACAATTTTTGCTTGGTATTCACTAGTAATCGCGCTTGTCAAGATACGCACCAAATGGCCACGCGTCTGTGCGACAGCGTACCTAAAAGTGTATATCGGGGATAACTTTTAATTTAGCTTTGTTTCAACTGGAAACAGCTTGAAACTTGTTTTACATCTAATAGATTTGGATGGATATTTGAGGCGCATTTGGCGCTGCAGGGCTGGTAGATTAGGGCACACATCGTATGGAAACCCTGTTGCTGCGATCATGCCGACGGCGCTGGCCGATTGATGTCGGCATTGGCTTTAGACCTTGATTGCAGGCACCGCTTACTACTGCGTACTGCGGAATACCTTCCATCCTGCCGACCATCCTTGTCAACTTTGCCGTTCAGGCGTCGATCGGCTTTTCCCGCAGGCGCGCCAGGAAAATCGGCACCTCTGTAGCAGGCATGGGCTTGGCGACGTAGTATCCCTGGATGCTGTCGCAATCGACTGAACGCAAAAAGGCGATTTGCTGCTCTGTCTCCACACCTTCGGCGATGACGGTCAGGCCCAGGCCGTGGCCAAGCGCGATGATGGAAGTGATGATCGCCTCGTCGCCGCCGTCGCCGGGAATGTCGCGCACAAAAGTGCGGTCTATCTTTAATTCATTGATGGGGAAGCGCTTCAGGTAAGCCATGGAGGAATAGCCGGTGCCGAAATCGTCGATAGATAAGCGCAGCCCGTGCGCCCTGAGTTGCGCCAGCAATTCTATATTGGCGCCGACGTTTTCCATCAATTGCGACTCAGTGATTTCCATCTCGATGCGGCTGGTATTGATGCCGGCTGCATGGATGGCGGCAAGGATTTCACTGCCAAGCTGCGGATTTTTGGTCTGGCGCGGCGACAGGTTCAACGACACCTTGAAATCCGTCAGGCCTTGTTGCTCCCAGGCTGCAATTTGCCTGCAAGCGGCATGGACGACCCACATGCCGATCTGGTTGATCAGCCCGGTTTCTTCGGCCACTGGGATGAATTCGACCGGGCTGATTTCGCCCAATTGCGGATTATTCCAACGCAACAAGGCTTCAAAGCCAGTGATACGGTTATGGCGCAGATTCAGTTTGGGCTGGTAGTGCAGGGACAATTCATTGTTCTGGATGGCTTTGCGCAGCTTGCCTTCTATCGCCAGGCGTTTTTGCGCCTGCTGGTTCATTTCCAGGCGAAATACTTCGAAGGTATTCTTTCCCTTGGCCTTGGCGGCATACATCGCAATATCGGCGTTCCTGGTCAGCGCCAGGATGTCCTGCTTATCATCGGTACTGCTGCTCGCGCCGACGCTGCCGGTGACGTAGACTTCATGGTCGTCGATGGAAAAGGGTATCGACAGGGAGTGGATGATTTTTTGGGCGACTGCGCCGCCTTTGCGTTCCGTGCTTCCGGATTCGAGGATGATGCCAAATTCATCGCCGCCTATGCGGCACACGATGTCGGTATCGCGCAAACCCACGCTGAGGCGCTGGCCCACCGATTTGAGTAATTGATCGCCTTTGTGATGTCCGAGCGAATCGTTGACGGATTTGAAGTTGTCGAGGTCAAGCAAAAGCAGTTCCAGATGACCGCCGAAGCGCTCTACCTTGGATAAGGCATACGCTAAGTGCTCGTTGAATGCGTGCCTGTTGGGCAGGCCGGTCACAGCATCCACGTGCGCCAGGTAAGTCAGATGGGCCTCTGCATGCGCGACCACTTTGCGCATGCGTGACACCAGCAAATAGCCTATGCCTAGCGAAGCGACAATGATGCAGATGGTGATGAATGCATACATGGCGAGCCGGCCATACAGGATATCAAGCGCTGCGCGTATGGTGACCACACCTATGCGCTTGCCGTTCAGTTCTACCGGATACGCAAGGTCCAGGTAGTTCGCATGGAATTGATGGCCGCTCTCGAGCAGGTCAGCAGATGGTGTCGCCAGGGCCCCGGCCTGGCCGCGAGAATAGTGGACAAACGGCCGTTTGGTATCTTCAATATAAATTGCAGCCGACTCTACGCTGGACGAGGCCTGGAGGGCGGCCAGGGTTTCCTCGCTGGCCTTGGTGTCGCGAAACGCGATAGCCGCGATGCTATTGGCGCCGACGATACGGATCTGCACCTTCAGGTCTTCCAGGAAAGTTTCCCGCAGCGACAGGAATTGAACCACAACTAATAATACAGCCGCGCAAAATAACGCGGCGCATATGGCAAACAGCGCCGACGTGGCCGATTTGCTGCTGAGTCCGGGAGCCTGGAAGTCTCTGGCGTCCATTACAATACCTTGCGCGCCAGGCGCAATAGTTTGGAACTGATATTGAGCCTTGCCTGGTGAGCCGCACTGGCATTGATATCGAAGATAAAACGATTGTTTTCCACCGCGATGGCGATCATGGCGCCTTCATCGATGGCGCCGGGCTTGTCGGAAATGATCAGCACGCTCAATCCTTCCAGTTTTTTTCTGATTTGCGGCAGCCGGAAACGCTCGTCGTTTTCTATATACACTACTTTACACGCTTGCCAGTCGTCGTTTTCCGACCAGGCTTTAATTTTTACGGCATGGCCCGCGATCGGTTTTTGCTCAAGCTGTCCTAGCGCTTCGGTTACCACCGTATTCTTTGCGACGCACAGGATAAGCGGATCGCCATCGGGCAGGCTGGCCCGCGGCCATTCGGTAAACAGCACAAAATTGTAGATCAGGGCCGCCTTCAGCTGGTTTTCCGGGGCGTGCTGGGCTTGCGCATGGCCAACAAGGCAAGCTAACGCAGCCGTCACCAAGCCAGCCAGGACCCTGCGTATAAAATTGCGCAAACTAGGCATCCGGATCTAGAAAAGGTGGGTTAATTTCAGCCGATAACTGCGCCCGTCCTGTTGCAGAACGTCTTGCAAGTGTTCCTGCGCTCCAGGTACGGCGTAGCGGCGGTCAAACAGGTTATAGATGCTGACCGACATCTCGGTATTTTTCATCCACTGCGAAGAAAACAGCGTGGCGTTTGCCAGCCAATAAGCGCCTGTACTGGATTGCAGGGTCTTGCGCCGGCTGACGTACTGGGCATCCAGTCCCAATTTTTCGCGGCCGTGCGCCAGCGGCAGGGCCAGGTTCAGCTTGCCAAGCTGTTGCGGGGAGTTTACCAGGACGGCCCCGGTAGCGCCGTCGGTCACGCGCTGCCAGCTGTAGCTGCCGCGAAGACGGGCGCCGTTGCCCCAGATATATTCATACTCTGTTTCAGCGCCTTGCGCCGTTGCTTGCGACAGGTTCTGGAACACCAGCAAGCCGTCGCGCACGTCCAGTGTCTGCGAAATCAGGTCGGATACAGCGTTGTGATAGGCTGAAAATAATATCTTGCTACCGGCGGAGGCCTGGTGCTCCAATGAAATCTCGCGCGTGCGTATGTGCTCCGGCTTCAGCGCGGGATTGATCTTTTGCCCGCCTTCGCCAGGCACGCTGTAATAAAGTTCATAACTATTGGGCGAGCGGAAGGCATTGCCCGCGATCGCTTTTAGCGTGCTGTCGGGGCTGAGTTTGTAAATCAGCGCCAGGCGCGGGCTGACTGCGCTTGAACTCAAGCTGTTACGGTCGTAACGCACGCCCAAATTTAACAGCAGATTATCGCGTACGCTGATTTCATCTTGCAGGTAGATGCCGGTGCGGCTGGCTTGCCGGCGATCGTCCAGCAAGGAAACGGCCTGCGCATTTAGTGCGTCGTAGGCAGGCAGGGCGGTAGATCCCGGCGGATAAATGTCGCTACTGAATTGCGTGAGCCGATAGTCGCGCTGGTATTCCAGGCCTGCCAATAGCTTGTGGCGCTTGAAGCGGGTACTGATGAGATTGAGTTCGCCGCCCCACCAGGACGATGCGCCGCCGTCGTAATTCAGCTTGTCTGGATCGGCGTAGATGTATTGGCCGTGGTAATCATGGCTGCCCCAAAATAAGCTGGCGCTGAGCTTGCTCTGCTCATCGAGTTCCTGGCGATAGGCGATTGCTGCATTGTTTTGTGTATCGCCGGTGAGCGAGCGCGCATCATTGAAGGCCTGGCTGAATGAAGCGGTAGGAATGCCCTTGGTGCGCTCGACATGTGCGGCCGAGAATACCAGCGCGCCCAGGTTGGCCTTGAAAAATACGCTATCGCCTTTTTCATAGTCGAGCCGATGGGCGACGCCGTGATTGCTGGCCGGGCTGTCATATTCCGGGAAATACAGATCGCGGCCGTCGCGCTGGAATGCACTGGCTGACAAAAGAAATTCGGCACTGCCGTCGAACCAGCCGTAGCTGGCGCGCGCATTGTGTTCACCGGCGCTGCCCAGTTCGACGCTGGCGGAGGAGCCGGCCATGCTGCGGCCGCGCTTGGTGATGATATTGATCACGCCAAAAAAAGCGTTCGAACCATAGATCGAGGAGCCGGGGCCGGGCACATATTCCACCCTTTCTATCAGGTCGAGGTCCAGGATGAAGTCCTTGCCTACTGCAGCCTGGTCGTAGAGCGTGTCATTATTGCGGACTCCGTCTACCAGTATCAGGAAGCGGGTATTGTAATCACCCGGACGTAAAAATCCCCGGCCGCCCAGATAGCTGTAATTGCGGTCATTGGTGACGTACAGGCCGCGCACGCTGGCAAGCAAGTCGGCCAGCGTGCGCCAGCCATAGCTCTTGATGTCCGCAGCGCCGATCACGCTCACCGCCGAAGGCGCCTCCGCCAGAGGCTGGGCAAACTTGGATGCGGTGGATATCTGAATATCCAGCAACTGCTCTATCGACATATCGGTGAGATCATTGCCGCCGACAGCAGCGGCCCGAGCTACGCCGGTAAACAAGGCGCAGACAAGGAGTGCCAGGCATGTAGGCTTCATGCCAGCTAATTTATTTTGCAACATCATGGGGAATCCGACAAGAAATACGGAAACATGCGGCGTTGCCGTATGCAAGGAAGGACATACGCAGCTGCTGCATTGTTTGTGTATTGCTGACTCGAAGAAACGCTGTCGCTCATTATTTTCTTTGTGCCAGGCATCGCATGGCAGCTTTATCAGAAGCGTTTAATATGCTCAACTGTATCATGCGCTGGAGCAAGATTTCAATGCTTGTTGCTGCGCGTACACTCTGTTTTTTTCGCCGAATGAGCATACTTGCATACTGCCATTATCTACAGTGCAATTAAGGTCTTTTTGTCTATAGAATAAGGCACTGCTGCGCATTCGTATTGCGGGCCTGCACCATCAGGAGAAAACCATGCATATAAAGTCCTCGATCGTGCTGACCCGGTATGTGATGTTTCTGGCATTGCTGACACTGGCGACGACTGCACTGCGCGCCGAGGTCGTTTCGCTGCCCAAATTCAACATCAAGCTGAATGAGACCTCGGTATCGGGCTTGTCGTCCGGCGGCTATATGGCGGTGCAGTTTCACGTTGCCTACTCATCTCTGGTCAAAGGGGCGGGGGTGATTGCCGGCGGGCCGTATTTCTGCGCGAAGGATGACCAGAATATCGCGATCAGCGCCTGCAGTTGCACCGGCTTCTTCGCTTGCCAGCCGACCCAGGCCGGGCAGATGCTGCCCGAGTTGATCCAGCTCACGAATCAGGGCGCCGGCCAGGGTGTTATAGACGCTACCGGCAATCTGTCGCATTCCCGGGTGTGGCTGTTTTCCGGTACTGCTGACTCTGTAGTGCCGCCGCCGGTCATGAAAGCGCTGGACGCTTATTACAAACACTACGTCGACAATGCCAACATTTTTTTCGAAAAAAGCATCCACGCCGAGCATGCGATGCCGACCAATTTTTTCGGCAATGCCTGCGGCGTCAAGGGTGACCCGTATATCAATAATTGCCATTACGATGCCGCTGGCGAATTGCTGAAGTGGATCTACGGCAGTTTGAATGCCAAGAATTCCGGGGTCTTGGGCGGTGACTTCATCGAATTCGACCAGGGCGAATTTATTGCGCATCCTGGCTCACACGGCATGTGGCAGACCGGCAGGGCCTATGTACCCGCCGCTTGCCGGCAAAACGCGCTGTGCAGGGTGCACGTGGTATTCCACGGTTGCCAGCAATACCCGGGGGCATCATCTGCATCCGGTCCTGGTGGGAAGATGGGCGACACCTATGTGAGGAACAGCGGCTATAACCAGTGGGCCGATACCAACAATATTATCGTCCTGTATCCGCAGGCGAATGCGATGACCATAGGCACCCGGCTATTGCGCACGAATCCGAATGGCTGCTGGGATTGGTGGGGCTATGACGACGGCGCCTATGCCCAGAAAAGCGGGCGGCAGATGGCGGCGGTCAGGTCGATGCTGGATCGCCTGGCCGGCCTGACATCGCCGCCGCCATCGCCACCGTCGTCATCCGCCTTTTGCGGCAGCGCGACCAATACTGCGCACGTCAACGCCGGCCGTGCCGTCAATGTGTTCTTCTGGTGGTATTTTGCGCGCGGCAGCAATGATTACCTGGGCTGGAGCGGTACTGCGACCACGATGCTGAAGCAGATTGCGCCGGATTCCTACCAAAAGGTAGCGACCTGTCCCTGAGCCGTGACGGGGCCCGCAGAAAAAAGCCAGGCGTGAAAAAGGGCTGCGGTGCAGCCCTTGTATTTGCCATCAAGCCAAAGTTTTTACTCTTCGCGGCGCAAATGCGGGAACAGGATCACGTCACGGATGTTCGGCGAATCGGTGATCAGCATCATCAGGCGGTCTATTCCTATGCCGCAGCCGCCGGTCGGAGGCATGCCGTATTCCAGTGCGCGGATGAAATCGGCGTCGTAGTACATCGCTTCTTCATCGCCTGCATCCTTGGCGGCTACTTGCGCCTGGAAGCGGGCGGCCTGGTCTTCTGCGTCGTTCAATTCGGAGAAGCCGTTGGCGATCTCGCGGCCGGTCATGAACAGTTCAAAACGCTCGGTGATGCCGGCGACGGTGTCGGAAGCGCGCGCCAACGGAGAAACCTCGACTGGGTAGTCGATGATATAGGTCGGTTCCCACAATTGCGCTTCGGCGGTTTCTTCAAACAGCGACAGTTGCAAGGCTCCCAGGCCGGAAATCACGTGCGGCTTGACGCCGAATTTTTTCAGTTCGGCCTTGAGGAACTCTGCATCGTGCAACTGCTCATTGGTATAGTGCGGTGCATACAGGTTGATCGCGCCGACGATGGTCAGGCGGCGGAAAGGCTTGCTCAGGTCCAGTTCGCGGCCCTGGTAGGTCAACACGGCGGTGCCGTGCGCATCGACGGCGGCCTTGCGGATAACCTGCTCGGTGAAGTCCATCAGCCACTTGTAATCGACATAGGCAGCATAGAATTCCATCATCGTGAATTCCGGATTGTGGCGCGGTGATACGCCCTCATTGCGGAAGTTGCGATTGACTTCAAACACGCGATTGAAGCCGCCGACCACCAGGCGCTTCAGGTACAGTTCCGGCGCGATACGCAGGTACATTTGCATGTCGAGCGCATTGTGGTGGGTGATGAAGGGTTTGGCTGCCGCGCCGCCGGGAATCACGTGCAGCATCGGCGTTTCCACTTCCATGAACTCGTTGCTGGTCATGAAGTTGCGGATCGAGGTCATCGCCGCGGTGCGCGCCTTGAAGGTGCGGCGCGTATCTTCGCTCATGATCAGGTCGACGTAGCGCTGGCGGTACTTGGTTTCCTGGTCGGACAGGCCGTGGAACTTGTCCGGCAACGGGCGCAGCGACTTGGTCAGCAGGCGCAGGCCGGTGACCTTGATGGTCAGCTCGTCGGTCTTGGTCTTGAACAGCGTGCCTTCCAGGCCGAGGATGTCGCCCAGGTCATAGCGGCGGAAGGCTTCCATCTCTGCTTCGCCGGTCTTGTCGGAGGTGACGTAAAACTGGATGCGGCCGTCGGCCTTGCTGCCGGAGGCATCTTGCAGCACCGCGAAGGCGGCCTTCTTGCCGGCTTCGCGCCTCAGCATCATGCGGCCGGCAACCACTACCTGCACATTCATTTCTTCCAGCTCTTCGCGGGTCTTGGCCTCGTATTGGTCTTTCAGGTCGGCGGCCTTGTGCTGCGGGCGGAAGTCATTGGGGAAGGCCACGCCGCCTTGCGCGCGGATGGCGTCCAGCTTGGAGCGGCGCTCGGCAATGACGGAGTTTTCATCTTGCGGCAGCTCGGCTGCATCATGTTGCGGTGTGTTTTGTTCTGACATGGGATTATCGTTTTCTGTAAGTTGCTCGCGGAAGGGCGGGTGTAAGGAGTGTTACATTCGCCCTTCCGGCTATCCTGGCTTAAACGCCTTGCTTCAATGAGGCCGCAATAAAGTCGTCCAGATCGCCGTCCAGCACGGCCTTGGTATTGCCGGTTTCAAAACTGGTGCGCAAATCCTTGATGCGGGACTGGTCCAGCACATAGGAACGGATCTGGTGGCCCCAGCCCACGTCGGTCTTGGTGTCTTCCAGCGATTGCTTTTCGCTCATGCGCTTGCGCAATTCCAGTTCGTACAGCTTGGCCTTCAGCATTTCCCAGGCCTCAGCGCGGTTGCGGTGCTGGCTGCGGTCGTTCTGGCATTGCACGACGATGCCGGACGGGCCGTGCGTCAGGCGTACCGCAGAATCGGTCTTGTTGATATGCTGGCCGCCGGCGCCGGAAGCGCGATAGGTATCCACGCGCACGTCGGCCGGGTTGATGTCGATATCGAAGGACTCATCCACTTCCGGATACACGAACAGGCTGGAGAACGAAGTGTGACGGCCGTTGGCGGAATCGAAAGGGGACTTGCGCACCAGACGGTGCACGCCGGTTTCGGTGCGCAGGAAGCCATAGGCGTATTCGCCTTCCACCTTCAGGGTGGCGGTCTTGATGCCGGCCACCTCGCCGTCGGACTGTTCCAGGATTTCGACCTTGAAGCCCTTGCGTTCGCAATAGCGCAAATACTGGCGCAACAGCATCGACGCCCAGTCTTGCGCTTCGGTGCCGCCGGCGCCGGCCTGGATGTCGATGAAGCAATTGTTCGGATCCATGGGATTATTGAACATGCGGCGGAACTCCATGCCTTCGACCAGTTCTTTCAGGCCCTGCGCATCTTGTTCTATTGCTTCCAGCGTATCGTCGTCGCCTTCTTCACGCGCCATTGCAAACAGGTCATTGGCATCGCGCAGATCGGTATCGATCTTGGTCAGCGTGAAGACGATGGCTTCCAGCGATTTCTTTTCCTTGCCCAGGTCCTGGGCGCGTTTAGGATCGTTCCAGACCGTGGGGTCTTCCAGCTCGGCGTTGACTTGTTCCAGTTTCTCTGACTTTACATCGAAGTCAAAGATACCTCCGAAGTTCGGCTTCACGACCGGTCAGGTCGGTGAGCAGGGCGGACAGGCTATTTAGGCGTTCGGCTTCCATAATTCTTTTCGGTTGCAATCAAACCTTACATTATACCCGAGCGCAGGCTGGCTGTAGCCATTCTTGGTGAAAATGTCAAGGCATCTGTAATAACAGTATTGCTGGATTGGCCAGATGATTTGCTCAAGGAATGCACGAGTGCATTTCCTGGGCAAGTGCATGGCATTGGGGAGTGTCGGTGTTGCCTGGTGCTAAGCAGGGCTACCAGACCGAGCTGGTCACCGTGGCCTTGCTGTTCCTGTGGCCCTCGAACCATTTGCTCAGGTGCTGTTTGAAGCAGGCGGGACAGATATGGTATTGGGTCTGCTGGGACTGGCCGCCGCTGGGGAAGGACTCTTCCTCTTCCAGTTGTACCGTGGTGATGATTTTTTCGTGCGACTCGCTGCCCCAGTTTTCATCCCATTTGGACTCTACGCCGCAGACGTCGCAGGTCAGCTTGTCGAACATTTCTTCCGTGTGTTCCAGGATCAATACCGTTTTCATATGCTTCATGATGTCCCCGATCTCCGTTGGATAACGATTTTCATAATTAAGCTGCAGCTTACTTAAGCCAGATATCGTGCACAGGCCGTATGGAGGGTTCCGGTAAATTGTACATCGGCAAATAAGGCTTACCTTGTTTGTTAACTAAAAAAGGCTGACCAAAGAACGCTGGGCAGCCTTTTGTTGCGAAAACGGTACTCTTACTTGCGTCCCGATTTTGCCGGTGCGGCCTTGGGTTTGGCTGCATTATAGGACAGCGAGCTGATGGCGGTGGTCCGCACCGCCGTTGCGCCGGCGGCAGTCCTTGGGGCGGGCTTCTTGCCGAAGGTATTCATCTTCGGCGCGGCCACACGCTTGCCGTTGACGATGCCGGTGGCCGTGGACGGCACCGGTATCGCCGGCTGCCGGGATGGGATCAGATGCCGCTCGCCGCTGCCTATCAGGTCGCGGCGGCCCATGCGTATCAGCGCGTCGTGGATGATTTCCCAGTTTTCCGGCGCATGGTAGCGCAGGAAAGCCTTGTGCAGCTTGCGCACCTTGCCGGCGCGCACGGTTTCCACCACTTCGGAATCTGCCGTGATTTTCTTCAGCGGATTCTTGCGCGTATGGTACATCGTGGTCGCCAGGGCCATGGGCGTAGGCATGAAGGTTTGCACCTGGTCCAGCTTGAAGTCGTATTTCTTCAGCCACAGCGCCAGGTTCAGCATGTCTTCATCGGTGGTGCCCGGGTGGGCCGCGATGAAGTAGGGGATCAGGTATTGCTCCTTGCCCGCTTCCTTGGAAAACTTGTGGAACATCGCCTTGAATTCGTCATAGGCGCCCATGCCCGGCTTCATCATCTTGGACAGGGGGCCGGTTTCGGTATGCTCAGGCGCGATCTTCAGCAGGCCGCCCACGTGGTGCGTGACCAGTTCTTTCACATATTCCGGCGAGCGCACGGCCAGGTCGTAGCGCAGGCCCGAGCTGACCAGGATCTTCTTGACGCCGGGGATGGCCCTGGCCTTGCGGTACAGCGAGATCAGCTTGCTGTGGTCGGTGCCCAGGTTGGAACAGATGCTCGGATAGACGCAAGACAGGCGACGGCAGGATTCTTCTATCTTCTTGTCCTTGCAGGCCAGCCGGTACATGTTCGCGGTCGGACCGCCCAGGTCGGAGATGGTGCCGGTAAACCCCTTCACCTTGTCGCGGATTTCTTCTATCTCGCGCAGGATGGACGGTTCGGAACGGCTCTGGATGATGCGGCCCTCATGCTCGGTAATCGAGCAGAAGGTGCAGCCGCCGAAGCAGCCGCGCATGATGTTGACCGAGAAGCGTATCATTTCCCAGGCCGGGATGCGGGCCTTGCCGTAGCTGGGGTGCGGTGCGCGCGCATAGGCGCGGTCGTACACGCCGTCCATCTCATCCATCGCCAGCGGCAGCGGCGGCGGATTCAGCCATACGTCGCGCTCGCCATGGGCTTGCACCAGCGCCTTGGCATTGCCGGGGTTGGCTTCCAGGTGGAATACCCGCGAGGCGTGCGCATACATGACCGGGTCATCCTTGATTTCTTCATAGGAGGGCAGGCGGATCACGGTCTTCAGGTGCTTGTCTTTCAGCATGGCCTGGCGCTCTTCGCGGCTCATGATGCGGATCGCCTGCTGCTTGATGACATTCGTCACATTGGCGGCGGCCTCGGGATTGTTTGCGTCAACAATCGCTGCCGTGCCTGCGCCGGCAGGTGCATCGCTAGGTGCGTCGGTAGCGCATTTGGCTTCTTTTTCCGGGATCATCGCATACGGGTCGGTATGCGCTTCCACCTTGCCCGGTGTGTCCAGCTTGACGGAATTGACCACGCTCCAGTCTTCCGACGGCAGCCAGCCGGCCGGCGTCATGAAGGCGGTGCCGCGCAGGTCGCGGATATTCTTGATCGGCTCGCCCGCGGCCAGCCTGTGGGTCAGGTCCACCAGCGCGCGCTCTGCATTGCCGAACAGCAGGATGTCGGCCTTGGAATCCGGCAATACCGAACGCTTCACCTTGTCCGACCAGTAATCGTAATGTGCAATCCTGCGCAAGCTGGCTTCTATGCTGCCGACCACCACATTGGCATCCGGATAGGCTTCGCGCGCCCGCTGCGCATACACCACCAGCGCGCGGTCGGGGCGCTTGCTGGGGTCGCCATGCGGCGTATAGGCATCTTCCGAACGTATCTTGCGATCCGAGGTATAGCGGTTGACCATCGAATCCATATTCCCTGCGGTGACGCCGAAATACAGATTGGGCTTGCCCAGCGCGCGGAAGGCGTCGGCCGAGTGCCAGTCCGGCTGGCTGATAATGCCTACCCGGAAGCCTTGGTGCTCCAGCAAGCGGCCAACCAGGGCCATGCCGAAGCTCGGATGATCGATATAGGCGTCGCCGGTGATCAGGATCACGTCGCAGCTATCCCAGCCCAGCGCATCCATTTCGGCGCGGGACATCGGCAGGAAGGGCGCCGGGGATTTGCTCGCGGTACGATGGCGAGGATAGGAAAACAGGTTTTTTGGTGCGATATTCATGGCCGGTATTGTACCGGAAATCATAGGCCGCCGCCGCACAGAGGGCGACTTTTTCTTCGAATAATCATATAGTTGCGATGATTTTTATCATAAAGGCATCTAATTTGAGCGATGGCTTTGGCTGACCTGTTTTGCTGCGCCCATACTGGGATTTCGCCGCAGGCAAGCAAAGCTGTTTTTCGCGCTTATGTTGCTTCCCCAATAATTTTGCTCTTGGGTTGCGGTAAGATAAGCGTGCCTGCTGCCGCCAATAGTCAATCCGGCACGCGAAGCGCCACGACTGTCTAACCCAAACCCAGGATGCGCCTGCGATGTCAAGAACCAAAATAAGATCTCAAAGCCTATGCTCGCTTGCCCTGCAGTTTTTGCTGGCCGCATTCCTCGGCTTGGGTACGAATGCGGGCGCGCAAGATCTGCAAAGTGGGGCAAGTCCTGCCGCGCGCCCATTGTTATGGGAAATAAAGGGAGCCGGGCATTCGGTGTTCCTGTTTGGTTCCATCCACGTGGCCAAACCCGACTTTTACCCTTTGCCCGAATATGTTGAAAAAGCCTACCAGCAAACCGACACGCTGGCCGTGGAGGTAGACCCTAGTGCGCCGGATGCCGCGGCCAGGATGCTGCCTTTTTTGACCTACAAGGCGGCGGACAGCCTGGAAAAGCATCTGACGCCGGCAACCTGGCAGAAGCTTGCTTCGAAACTGGGGCCTTCCGTCGAGCAGGCGAAAACGCTGAAGCCGGCGATGCTGTCGGTCGTGATGGCGGTCGGTTTGTATGATGGACTCGGCTACAAAGCCGAGGCGGGCATAGGCCTGCATTTCATCGCGCGCGCCAGGTCGGACAAGAAAAACCTGATAGAACTGGAGTCGATAGAATTTCAGGCTTCAGTACTCGGCGGGCTGGGCGACCAGGATGGAGAGTCCATGCTGTCCGATGTGCTCGATGGCTTTGATAATGGCGACGCGGTGGAGTACGTCAACGGTCTTGCCGGCGCATGGAGAGGCGGGGATGCCGGCGGCCTGGTCGAGCTGCTGGCAAAAGAGGCCGGCAAAGACCCAGGTTCGGCGCGCGTGATGAAGTTATTGATCGACGACCGCAATCCGGAGATGGCGAACAAGATAGCCAGGCTGGTCCGGGACGGCAAGAAGGTCTTCGTCGTCATCGGTGTCGGTCACCTGGTCGGGCGCGGCAGCGTCGTTGAGTTATTGCAAAAACAGGGCTTGAGTGTAAGACAGGTCCAGTAGGGCCACAAGGCGGATCCCGGGGGGCGATGCTGCCTGGAGGCCGCTGTCCTTTACTCTACATGCTCCACCATCAACTGTACCCGGGTGACGCCGTTGTACTCGTTTGCATCCAGCCTGAAGGCGACCGTGACTCTTTCGGCGAGCGTATCGGTATGGCCGAACCAGATTGCATCGTAACGCTGGCCATTCCTTTCCAGCAGCAGCTTCAGGTGGCGTTCTTTCAGCACCCGCTGCGAGATCAATTTGAATTCATCGCAAAAGATGGGTGGGGCAAAGCCCTGACCCCAGACCTGGCTATCCAGCAGACTGATAAAGTCGGTCGTGTAATAGGCGTCCTCCAGCGGGCCGTCGGTCTCCACGATTCTCTCCAGTTGGTGCTGCTGCAACCAGCTTTTGCCTACCGCTTCGAACGCTGCCTGGAAGGCCGGCAGGTCTTCGGCGCGTATGGTCAGGCCGGCCGCCATTGCATGGCCGCCGAATTTCTGGATTAGCGTGGGCGCATGCTTGGACACCAGGTCCAGCGCATCGCGCAGGTGGAAGCCAGGTATCGACCGGCCCGAACCCTTGATCAATCCATCGCCGCCTGGAGCGAAGGTAATCGTGGGTCGATAGAATTTGTCTTTCAGGCGGGACGCCACGATGCCTATCACGCCCTGGTGCCAGCCTTCGTCGAAGACGGTGATGGTGCAGCTGTCCTGCGGCTTGAAATCATCGAGCAGGGCCAGCGCGGTATCCTGCATCTCGGCTTCTATCTCGCGCCGGTCGCGATTGATCGCATCCAGCTGTTGCGCAATATCCCAGGCCCGGCCTTCATCGTCGGTGGTCAGGCATTCTATCCCCAGCGCCATGTCGGCCAGACGGCCGGCGGCGTTCAGCCTGGGTCCGAGCGCAAAACCGAGGTCGAAGGGGCTGGCGCTGCGCGCTTCGCGGCCGGCTGCGCGAAACAGCGCGGCAACTCCGGCGTGCATGCGGCCAGCGCGCATGCGCTTGATGCCTTGCGCGACCAGGATGCGGTTATTCACATCCAGCTTGACGACGTCGGCGACCGTGCCCAGGGCCACCAGGTCCAGCAGAGTGTCCAGCTTGGGCTGGCTTTGCATATCGTAGATGCCGCGCTTGCGCATTTCTGCGCGCAGGGCCAGCAATACATAGAACATCACGCCGACACCGGCCAGGTTCTTGCTGGGGAAGCCGCAAGCCGGCTGGTTGGGGTTGACGATCACGCGCGCTGCCGGCAGCGTATCGGCCGGCAAATGGTGGTCGGTGACGACCACGTCTATGCCTAGCGCATTGGCGGCGGCAACGCCGTCTATGCTGGCGATGCCGTTATCGACGGTGACGATGATGTCCGGCGATTTTTCCCTGACGGTCAGCGCCACGATTTCCGGCGTCAGGCCGTAACCGTATTCAAAACGGTTGGGCACGATATAGTCGACTTGCGCGCCCAGCATGCGCAGGCCGCGCAGGCCGACGGCGCAGGCGGTTGCGCCGTCGCAATCGTAGTCGGCCACGATGACCATCTGCTTGTTTTGAGCGATGGCGTCGGCCAGGAATGCGGCGGCTTTGTCGATATGCAGCAAGCCGGCCGGCGGTATCAGGGAATTGAGCTCGGTGAGCAACTCCCTGGTCTCCTTGGTGCCGCGCGCCGCGTACAGCCGGGCCAATACCGGATGCACTCCGCTTTGGCGCAAGCTTTCCGAGTCGCGCAGGGAATAGGGACGGGTAGTGATGCGTGTCATGAGGTGCCGATGGAAGTGAGCGGTTTCAGGCTGGGTTTTATCCAGAATTTGCGTAGTGACCACGGCGTCACCGTAAAACAGGCGAGGGTCGCGGCATCGCTGACATTGAGGTTCAGCCGGTCCAGCTTCCCGCCTTGCAAGGCGGCCAGCACAGGAGCAAACCAGGAAGCTTCCAATGCATGCGCCTGGTCCAGCCAGGCGGCCCAGTCTTGATTCAGGGCCGGTTCTATCAGTTGGTCCAGCAAGAGCAGTTTGTTTTCAGCGCTGCCGGCCAGGGCGCTGGCCAGGCCGGCGTCGGCGCTGCGAATTTGCCGCTGGCCCAGCGCTCGCGAACTGCCGCCCCATAACCAGACGGAATTGATGGGGCGCAGGCCCTGCATTTCGCGTTCGGCATTGACCTTGTCGGTGAACCACAGCATCTGGATCTCGTTTTGCAGCTTGCGCCATGGCCGTTCGCTGGCGCCTTTTGCCATCCAGATGTCTATATTGTGTCCGCAAGCCGCATCGGGCGTAGCGGTTTGCATGCCGGCCCAGTCGTCGGCCTGCAGGAACCAGGTCGTGGCGTCGCCATATACCAGGGTTTTGCCGGCTTCGTCGCAGGCGGTTTGCGCGGATGTAAATAGCGCTCGCGCCTCATCTTCGCGAATTTCCAGGCGTCGCTGATCGGTCAGCACCAGGTGATCCCTGGCGATGTGGATGTGCACGGGGCTGAGCGTGAACCAATGGCCCGGCGCAGCCTGCACGCCCAGGGCCTGCATCTTGTCGTGCGTATCGGCGGGGCTGGATGCGGCAAACTCCTGCAAGCTGCCGGCGCCGGCGACTTGCCCGGATAGCAGTGCTTCGTGCGGCAATTGCCGTGAAAATTCTTCGAACTGATGCGTACTGACAGCTTTGGCCCTTGAAACGAGCAAGGCAAGCGCCGGGACTTTCAGTTCTCGCACCAGGTCGGGGGCGAGCGGGGCAGGGGGAATGGCGAAGGGCAGCAGGATATCTAAATGGTTCATGCCGCCATTTTAGGGCAAACCGGGGCGCTAGTCTAAATATCAGCTTAGCGTCTTAAATCAAGCGTGCTCAAGCTTGCGCCGGTTTGCCTGCCGGCTAATCCGTGACTGCAAACCAGCCGAGGATGGCGATGGGCAGTGCCAGTGCCCAAAACTGCAGGTACAGGTAGGCAAAGGCGCCACCTATGGCGCCCAGACCAAAAGCAAGGATGGGCCACAGGAATTTGCCTATCCTGCCACGCACGGCGGGGTCGGTGCTGCCACGCAGGATATCCATCAAGTCGATCACCAATTGGGTGACATTGCCGGTCATCACCGTGGTCGGCGCGATATCGTTATACACCAGCTTGCTGGCGGCATTTTGCACCCCCATCGCCGCCGCGCCCGCCATGCCGGCTAGCAGGGCCAGCGGCGTATCGGTCTTCAGTATCGGTAGCGCGCAATAGCCCAGCACCATGAACGCCAGCAGGAAAGCGATCTGCATCGCCACCACGCTGCGCAGGGGCGTCTTGCCGCTGCGTTCCAGCCACAGCACGACCATGCGGGTCAGCGCCACCGCACCGATAAAGGCCGGAAATGCCAGGAATTTGATCAGCACCCCGTGTGAAGGTCGCGCCAGCTCGCTGCCTATCAGCACAAAGTTGCCGGTCACATGCGCGGTGAACAGCCCGAACAGCGCCACAAAACCCACGGTGTCCACATAGCCCGCGGTGAAGCCCAGGCCTATGCCCAGTGTCTTGTTCTGGCTCATGCTTGTCCCCGCTGCGCATCCATGGAATAGCGCCCCGGCCCCGCTACAGCGATGGTGACGAACACGATCAACAGCAGCCAGCCGAACTGGCCCTCCGCGATGCTCCAGTCGGGATGCACTACCAGCATGGAGACCAACAGCAGGAATATGATGGGCAGGGCCGCCAGCTGGGTCAGCCAGCCTATTACGATCAGGAGCGGACAGAGAATTTCGGAAAACAGGGCCATCCATAAGGTCAGTCCGCGTCCGAGGTGCAGGGGGTCGTCGATATGCTGTAATTCGCTGCTGTAGTGCACCAGCTTAGGCAAGCCGTGCACATAGAATAGCAACAGGGCGCCGGCCAGGCGTAAATACAGGAGGCCGAGGTCAGGGCTGGCGGGAATCCGGGCCAGCAGGGTTTTAAAGGCTGTTTGCATGGGCTGCTTTCATGAAGGGATGTGCGTCGTCGGGTAAATAATCGGAAAATTCACAAAAAAATATCAGGCAAAGCGTCCGGCCAGCACATAACCGGCGGTCATCGCGACCACCAGCAGCGCCCCTATCGGGGTCGGCGGCGCCGGCGAAGGGATGTCCAGCCAACGGCAGATGGCGCCGATGGCCAGTCCTAGTGTTCCACCTATCAGTATGTCCATGATTATTTCCTGTCCTTTTCTATTGCATGTCCGGCGCAAAAAGCCTTGTTGGCCGCTGCACGCGAGGTGAAGTAACGGTCCACCAGCCAATAGCCGACGCTCATCATCAGCACCAGGAAGGCCCCGGTCAGCACCGGCGGCGACGGCACGGGAATGTGCAGCAACTGGCAGCCTACGCCGGTGACGAAGGACAGCAGCAAGCCCAGCAAGATTTTTGAATAATTCACGATGTACTCCTCATTAAAAAGCAAAGCAGCTGCAGCCTAGCGCGCCCCAGAAGCCGGAAAAATCCGACACCGGCACTGAAGACCGGCGGGCCCTGTCATGCGCGTGGCCGTGCACGCCGCAAGAGCCTATGCACTGGTGCGGCAGCAAGCTGTGCTGCTTGTGCTGATTGGGCACAGCCCGGTAATGCCCTGGCACCTGGGTCACCGGCGACCAGTCCGGCAGCACCGGAATGGCCGGCGGCGCCAGCGGCGTGAACTCTGCCGCGCCGTACACGATGCGGCCGTCCACCATGGTCAGCACCGATACTATGGACTTGATGCTGTCTTCGTCGACCTTGAAATAGTCGGCCGACAAGACCGCCAGGTCCGCCAGCTGGCCGACCTTGATCTGGCCCTTCTTGCCCTGCTCATTGGAGAACCAGCTGCTGCCCGTGGTCCACAGCTCCAGCGCGGTGTCGCGCGACAGGCGGGCATTGCTTTCGTACAGGCGCAGCCCGCCGACGGTGCGGCCCGACACCAGCCAGTACAGGGCGGTCCAGGGGTTGTAGCTGGCCACCCGGGTGGCGTCGGTGCCGGCCCCGACCGGCACCCCCAGGTCCAGCATTCTGGCGATCGGCGGGGTGGCCTTGGCCGCCTCGGCGCCATAGCGCTCCACAAAATACTCGCCCTGGAAGGCCATCCTGTGCTGGATGGCAATGCCGCCGCCCAGTTCGCGCACCCGCTCTATATTGCGGACCGAGATGGTCTCCGCGTGGTCGAACATCCAGTGCAGGCCGTTGAAAGGGATCTCCCGGTTCACCTTTTCGAACACGTCCAGCATGCGGCTGATCGATTCGTCATAGGTCGCGTGCAGCCGGAACGGCCAGCGATTGCTGACCAGGTGGCGCACCACTTTTTCCAGCTCGTCTTCCATGCCGGCCGCCAGTTCGGGGCGCGGTTCCAGGAAGTCCTCGAAGTCGGCCGCCGAAAACACCAGCATCTCGCCGGCCCCGTTATGCCGGTAAAAGTCGCTGCCGTCGCCGGGCTTGACCATGTTCGTCCATTGCTGGAAGTCTTCCAGCTCCTGGCCCTTCCTCTGGGTGAACAGGTTGTAGGCGACGCGCACGGTCAACTGATTTTCTTGGGCGAGCTGGTCGATGATCGCATAGTCTTCCGGGTAATTCTGGAAGCCGCCGCCAGCGTCGATCGCGCTGGTCAGGCCTAGCCGGTTCAGCTCGCGCATGAACTGGCGGGTGGAATTGACTTGCAGTTCCAGCGGCAGCCTGGGGCCCTTGGCCAGCGTGGCGTACAGTATCATCGCATTCGGCCTGGCGATCAGCATGCCGGTCGGGTTGCCGGAGGCGTCGCGCTGGATCTCGCCGCCGGGCGGATTGGGGGTGTCCTTGTCGTAGCCGACCGCCCGCAAGGCGGCGCGATTGAGCAGCGCGCGGTCATACAGGTGCAGGATGAAGACCGGGGTATCGGGCGCGGCGGCATTGATCTCATCCAGGGTGGGCATGCGCTTTTCGGCGAACTGGAATTCGGTCCAGCCGCCGACTACGCGCACCCATTGCGGATTCGGGGTGCGCAGGGCTTGTTCCTTCAGCATGCGCAGGGCGTCGGCCAGCGAAGGCACGCCTTCCCAGCGCAGCTCCAGGTTGTAATTCAGGCCGCCGCGGATCAGGTGGATGTGCGAGTCGTTCAAGCCGGGAATCACGGTGCGGCCCTGCAGGTCTATCATTTTGGTGGTGGCGGTTTGATGCTGCAACACGTCTTCCATGTCGCCGACCGCGAGGAACTTGCCGTCCTGGATCGCCACGGCGTCGGCCAGCGGCTGGCTGCGGTTGACGGTGTGGAAGCGGCCGTTATAGAGGATGGTGTCTGCTGCCATGCTGTGCTCCTGGATTTTTGTGTCGTTTTCGATGTTCGAATGCATTGGCAAATAGCCTCGTCGTGCAGCTTGCCGATGAATTCCATTTTGGCAGCCCCCGTGATGGTGGCGGGCTGCCAGTTCCTATGCCGGCGCCTATGCCCGATTAATGGCCTTCGGATGCGTTGAACATGGTTTTGGCATAGATAATGCCCAGGCCGTAGCCGCCGCCATGCAGAGCTGCCGTGGTGGTGGTCTCGACATAGGTATCGGTGCGGGCCCAGTCGCGTTGCAGTTCCAGCAGGTATTGCAACGAGGTCATGGGGCGGGCGCCGGCTTGTATCATGCGTTCCATCGCGCGCTGGTGGGCTTCGTCGGAGACGTCGCCGCAAGCGTCGGCGATGACATACACTTCAAAACCCTGGTCAATGGCGGACAGCGCAGGACCGACGATGCAGACCGAGGTCCACAAACCGGCCAGCACGATCTTGTCCTTGCCGGCGGCATTGACTCTTTCAGAGATGCGGCCGTCTTCCCAGGTGTTCATCGTGGTGCGGTCGATGATGACTTCGTTCGGGAACACCGATTTGATTTCGTCAAAAATCGGGCCGGAGAAGGTTTTTTCGGCGACCGTGGTCAGGATCGTGGGGACCTTGAACTCGCGGGCGGCCTTGGCGACCAGCGCGGCATTGTTGCGCAGCAAGACGGCGTCGATCGACTTGGTGGCAAAGGCCATCTGCGATTGGTGATCGATCATGATCAGGGTGTGGTTCTTGTTGTCGAGTAAGGTCTTACCTGGTTGGGCTTTGGCGATTGGCATGGTGTGCTCCTGTGAGTGAAAAATTTTAGCGGTGGATTTGAACTTCGGTACGGCTAAACGAGGTGTTCCTACTTCTTGCTATCAATTCAGGTGCAATATTTTCGATGTTTGTATATAAGGCATCTTTTCAAATATTTGCTGGGTTAATTGTGTTCTGAACCGATGAAACACAGTATGGATGTATTCTTTAAGAAAGAAAAACGGAAAATTTACGTTTTTATTATCGAAATTTTCGAATATATAAAATCCCACGAATTCACGTCGCTTTCATTTGCGGCTCCTGCTGATTTTCTGCCCTGGTAGGACGGAATAGTTGCTTGCTGAGTGAACCTCCCTGGAGACTTTGTTCCCTGCAGATGAAGTAAAGCTGGTGTTATTTTTGGATGGCAAAAAATGAAAAGATCGAACCCCGATATTCGTCCGAATTCAAGGAGGCGATTGTCGAACGGGTGGGCCTGTGTAGACCGTTGCAGCAGCGCCAGCGAGCTTGCATCGAGCCTCGGGTCGTGCACAAGCGGCTGGCGGACAACCGCCGCGCCAGCGTATTTGAGGGAAGTCTGTACTTTTCTCAATAAAGATTCTAGTACCTCATTGCTGTCTTTGTAAGCTGAATTGATGGCGGTAGGGCAGGTAGGAATGCTTCGGAGAGCGTGGCTCATCATGCCAAATTAAAGGGCTGTAGGCTGGTATGGGGCTCCGGCACGGCGATGATTTACGGTGCTGAAAAAGTGAGCAGGCCTGGGTGGCCTTTAATTCGCATTGAAAAAATGTATGGCATGCAGGCAGAGAAGTGTGCCGGGAGCAGGGGCAGGTAAGGCCGTGTGAATATGCGAAGGCCCCATAGGACTGGACTGGGCGGGAAGTGTGGAAGCTAGAGCCGGGGCTGGCTCTGTGCGGATTGCTCCGGATGCGCCGTAGCGCATCCGGGGCATGTGGCGGAACGCTTATCTATGGCATCAGGCAGCCAGCAGGTCGCTAATCGTATTGCGCGACGCCAGCAACGCTTTTGCCGTGGCCTCTTCACCCATGGCCACGCCTTCTGTATGGATGAACTGGATATCGGTGATGCCGATGAAGCCCAGCACCGCGCGCAGGTAGGTTTCATGGAAATCCATGGCCTTGGCCGGGCCTTCGCTATATACGCCGCCACGGGAGGTGAAGACATATACTTTCTTGCCGCTGACCAGTCCAACTGGGCCGGTCTCGGTGTATTTGAAGGTCATTCCGACGCGGGCGATATGGTCTATCCAGGCTTTGAGGCCGGAGCTGATCGAGAAATTGTACATCGGCGCGCCGATGACGATGATGTCCGCTTCCAGTAACTGGGCCACCAGCTTGTCCGATATGGCGACAGTCTGGGCTTGTTCCGCAGTGCGTTGTTCTGCCGGCGTAAAAAATGCGCCCATCATCTGCTCGCTCAGGTGCGGTACCGGATTGCTCGCCAGATCCAGTTCGCTAATGACGTCGGACGGATGGGTCGCCTGCCACCTGTTCAGGAATTCGCTGCTCAGTTGACGCGAGATGGAGCCGGTGCTGCGCACGCTGCTATTGATATGAAGAATTTTTGACACGGTAGGGTCCTTGGGAATAGATGCCGCCTTGCGCGGCTTGCGCAAGACGGCTGGAGGTGGAGGTTCGAGTGAGGGAATTAATAAGGCAAGTCGAACAATAAAATTTCTGCTGCCTCAGCCTGCTTTAAAGTAACCAGGTTTTCCTTGCTGACTTTCAAGGCATCGCCGCCGCCCAGGCTGACGCCGTTGACCACGACCTTGCCGCGTATCACGTGGATATAGGCGGTGCGGCCTGCTGACAGCGCATGTTCCAGTTGGTCCTGGCCATTCAGTATCGATGCGTAGATGCTCGCATCCTGGTGTATCAGCACAGAGTCCTGGCGGCCGTCCGAGGATGCAATCAGGCGCAACTGCCCCTGCTTGGTTTCGGGTGCAAAATGCTTCTCTTCATAGCTGGGCGGAATACCTTTGACATTGGGTTCTATCCAGATTTGCAGGAAGTGCAGGCCATCGCTTGCCGAGTGATTGAACTCGCTATGACGCACGCCTGTGCCCGCGCTCATGCGCTGCACGTCGCCGTAGTGCAGCACCGAGCCTGTGCCCATGCTGTCCTTGTGTTCCAGCGCGCCTTCCAGTACATAGGAAATGATCTCCATGTCGCGGTGGCCGTGGGTGCCAAAGCCGCGGCTGGATTCCACGCGGTCTTCATTGATGACCAGCAGCGGGCCGAAACCGGTGTGCAGCGGGTCGTGATAGTGGCCGAAGGAGAAGCTGTGATTGGAGTTCAGCCATCCGTGGTTGGCGACTCCGCGCTCTGTGCTTTTGCGAACTTCTAACATGATGTGCTCCATTCTCGCTAAGTGCAGGGCAAGCTTGTTTGCTTGCTGCGCACTGGGTTTACTTGCTAATTTAATAAATTGCTCCCTTGCTAGCATCGGAAATTCGTAATGTGCGATAATTTCGATAGTTGCTTGCAGTTGGGAGGTTAGTCTTTAAGGCTAAAAGTCTTGAATTTATGGGGCTTGTTCGCCGACTTGCATCAACGGATTGAAGTATGCGCGCATTCCGTTTCTAAGAAAAACGGAAAATTTACAGTCTTATTATCGAAAAAATCGAATGCTAAGAATCAGCCTGGATGCCCTGCAAATCCTGGATGCGATAGATCGCCGCGGCTCTTTTTCTGCTGCCGGCAATGAATTGCACCGGGTGCCATCGACGATTTCCTACACTGTCTCCAAGCTGGAAGACGATCTTGGAGTGCAGGTGTTTGACCGCAACGGCCCCAAGGTCAGCCTGACCAGGGCGGGGCAGGAATTGCTGAAGGAAGGGCGATATTTGCTGAAAGCCGCCGAGGATCTGGAGCACCGGGTGCGCCGGGTGGCGTCCGGCTGGGAGACGGAACTGGCACTGGGCATGGATTCGCTGTTCTCCCCGGTGTCGCTGGCCGACGATATCCGCGCCTTCTATGGGGCGGCCGACCGCACCCGCTTGAAAATAGGCCAGGACGCCTTGTCTGGCACCTGGGAGGCCTTGTCCGACCGCCGGGTGGACTTGCTGATAGGCGCGGTCGGCGAGGGGCCGTCCGGCGGCGGCTACAATGCTGTGCCGCTAGGCGCCATCCCCTTCGTGTTTGCGGTGGCGCCGTCCCATCCGCTGGCCGGCATAGATCGACCCCTGGGCAAGGCCGATTTGCATCCTTACCGCGCGGTGGTGGTGGCGGATTCTGCCCGCACCATGCGGCCGCGCACGGTGGGCCTGCTATTCGGCCAGGACGTGTTGACCATACCCGACATGCGCAGCAAATATTTATTCCAGCTGGCTGGCCTCGGTTTCGGCTTCTTGCCCGAAGCTTGCGCGCGCAGTGCACTGGCTTCCGGCGCGCTGATACAGAAACAGGTGGAAGAGCCGCGCACCGACGAACCAGTCTTTTTGGCCTGGCGTACCGGTGAAAACGGCGCTGCCTTGAGCTGGTGGATCAATCGCATGCGGCAGCCGGGGGTGCTGGACCATTTAATGCGGACTGTGCCGGGAGCGGGAATATAGGCCACTTGGCTGCGTCGGTGAGCGTCCGCACATAAAAGTCCGCGCGGTTTTCTGTACAATGCCGCTGGGCGTATGGCACGAAATTTCATGAAAGCCTACGAAATGGCACGAGTCAGGCGCGAGTATGGCAAACTGCGTGCTGCATTAAAAAATGGATAAAAACAGGTAATGAAAAATTTGCCCTTTGAGTGGCTGGTAGGCTTGCGGTATACGCGGGCAGGGCGACGTAGCGGTCGCAATAGCTTTATTTCCTTTATTTCACTGATCTCCATGGCCGGCATCGCGCTCGGTGTGGCGGCGCTGATCGTGGTGCTGTCGGTGATGAACGGCTTCCAAAAGGAAGTGCGCGACCGCATGCTGTCGGTGCTGTCGCATATAGAGATATCGGACGGTTCCGGCTCCATGCCGAACTGGCAGGACGTGGCGCTGCAGGCGCAACAGAACCAGGAAGTCCGGGGGGCGGCGCCGTATGTCGAAGCGCAATCCATCATGCTGCACGATGAGGCGATGCGCGGCGTGGTCTTGCGCGGGGTCTTGCCGGAGCAGGAGCCCAAGGTGTCGGACGTCGCCAAGAAGATGATTAGCGGTAAATTTTCCGACCTGAGGGCGGGCGAATTCAATATCGTACTCGGCAAGGAATTGGCCAGGATCATGCACGTCAACCTGGGTAGCAAGGTGAACTTGCTGGTGCCGCAGGAACAGACCACGCCGTTTGGTTTCATCCCGCGCCCGAAGACCTTTACCGTGGTCGGCATCTTCGAGGCCGGGCACTACGAGTTCGATTCAGGCCTGGCCTTCATACAGATAGAAGATGCGCAAAAATTGATGCGCCTGTCCGGCCCTTCGGGCTTGCGCTTGCGCATCACCGATATGCTGCGGGCGCCCCAGGTAGCGCGCGAACTGTCGCAGACCCTGCAAGGGAACCTGTATATCAGCAATTGGTCCGACACCAACCGCATCTATTTTGCAGCGGTCAAATCTGAAAAAACCATGATGTTCATCATCCTGACCCTGATCATCGCGGTGGCTGCCTTTAACCTGGTATCGACGCTGGTCATGACCGTGACCGACAAGCAGGCGGATATCGCCATCCTGCGCACCCTGGGGGCGTCACCGCGCTCCATCATGAAAATTTTCATGATACAAGGGGCTTTGGTGGGTTTGCTGGGCACAGCTCTGGGCGTCGGCGGCGGCGTGCTGGTGGCCCTGAATATTGATGTGATCGTGCCCTTCATTGAGCGCCTGCTGGGCATACATTTCCTGGCAAAGGAAATCTATGTGATCAGCTCCCTGCCTTCCGACCTGCACTGGTCCGACGTCGGCTTCATCGGCGGCGTCGCCGTGGTGTTGGCCTTCCTGGCGACGATTTACCCTAGCTGGCATGCGGCCCGCGTCAAACCGGCGGAGGCCCTGCGTTATGAGTAAGCTTGTACTTTCCTGCACTAATCTCGGCAAGACCTTTACCCAGGGCGAGTATTCGGTCAAGGTGTTGACCGCGATCGCCCTGGCAGTCAACCAAGGCGAGCGCCTGGCTATCGTGGGCGCTTCCGGCTCGGGCAAATCGACCTTGCTGCACTTGCTGGGCGGCCTGGATACGCCGACCACCGGCCAGGTCGTCCTGCAGGGCAAGGATTTTGCCAGCCTGGGCGAAGCGGCGCGCGGCGATTTGCGCAATCTTGCGCTGGGCTTTGTGTACCAGTTCCATCACTTGTTGCCCGAGTTTTCTGCGCTGGACAATGTCGCCATGCCTTTGATGATACGCCGCGTACCGCGCAGCCAGGCCCGCGAAACCGCGCGCGCCATCCTGGCGCGGGTAGGCCTGGATGACAGGGTCACGCACGTGCCGGGCGAACTCTCCGGCGGCGAGCGGCAAAGGGTGGCGCTGGCCAGGGCCCTGGTGACGCAACCCGCATGCGTACTGGCGGACGAACCCACCGGCAACCTGGACCGCGGCACTGCGCAGCAGATCTTCGACCTGATGCTGGAATTGTCGCGCACCCTGGGCACCGCCTTTGTGATTGTGACGCACGATGCCGAACTGGCCGGGCGCTGCGACCGCATACTGCGCCTGTCGGACCAGGGCCTGCTGCCGCCTGAATGAGCGCTTGAGGAGCGCTTGATTGGTGGCGTGCTGCGCAAAACTATAACCGCACGACTCTGACTAGAGTTGTGCGGTTTTGCATTTCAAGCTTGGCAAATGTACAAAAATGTTGGATATTGCTCCCTGCGCTGTCGCGATATGACGTAAGCATGCCAATATCCAGTTTTCTTAGCGTACATTAGTGCATTAAGCACATTAATCCCAGATTCCATCATTATGAGCCAACAAAGCCAGTTCAGCCTGCTTGCCCAGCGTCGTTTTGCCCCCTTCTTTTGGACCCAGTTTCTTGGCGCATTTAACGATAATGTGTTCAAGACAGCCCTGTTGACCATCTTGACCTATGACGCGGCGCATTGGACCGATGTCGACATCGGTTTGCTGAATAACCTGATACCCGGCCTGTTCATCCTGCCTTTCCTGCTGTTTTCCGCGACCTCGGGGCAATTGGCGGACAAGTTTGAGAAGGGCGCGCTGGCACGCAATGTGAAGCTGCTGGAAATTGTGATCATGCTGATCGCCGGCGCCGGCTGGATGACGCACAATTTATGGCTGCTGATAGGCGCGGTGGCCGGCATGGGCATACACTCCACGCTGTTCGGCCCGGTCAAGTATGCGTATCTGCCGCAGCACCTGAAAACCGAAGAACTGGTCGGCGGCAACGGCGTCATCGAAATGGGCACCTTTGTCGGCATCCTGCTGGGCGAGATCCTGGGCGCGGTACTGGTGGTGCACAAGCCCTGGGGCATAGAACTGGTGGCCGGCGGCACGCTGGCAATTGCGGTGCTGGGCTGGATCACCAGCCTGCGCATACCCTTGTCGCCGGCGGCAGCACCTGAACTGAAGATCAACTGGAACCCGGCGACCGAAACCGTCAGGAATATCAGCTTCAGCAGCAAGAACCGGCCGGTCTTCCTGTCCTTGCTGGGCAATTCCTGGTTCTGGTTCTACGGCGCCATCGTATTGGCCCAGTTCCCGGTCTATGCGAAAAATTATTTGCATGGCGACCATAGCGTCTTCGTGCTGCTGCTGACCGTTTTTTCGTTTGGCATAGGGGCCGGCTCGTTGCTGTGCGAGCGGCTGTCCGGTCACAAGGTGGAAATCGGCCTGGTGCCTTTCGGCTCTATCGGCCTGTCGCTATTCGGTTTCGACCTGTACCTGGCCAGCGAAGCGTATGCCGGTACGGCGGCGGTGGACTGGCTGCTATTTTGGCAGCAGGCCGGCAGCGGCCGGGTATTGCTTGATATCGTACTGATAGGCATCTTTGGCGGCTTGTACATCGTGCCGCTGTTCGCGTTGATACAGACACGTTGCGACCCCAAGCATTTGTCGCGCACGATCGCCGGCATGAACATCATGAATGCCTTGTTCATGGTGGTGGCGACCGGTTTTGCTATCGCCATGCTGAAAATGAACTTTACGATACCGCAAATCTTCATGGCGACCGCCGTGCTGAACGCGGTGGTGGCGATCTATATCTTCAGCCTGGTGCCCGAATTCCTGATGCGCTTTATCGCCTGGCTGGTGATCCATACGATACACAGGGTCAGGGGAGTGAATACCGAGCGCATCCCGGAAAGCGGGCCGGCGGTACTGGTGTGCAATCATGTCAGTTATATGGATGCGATCGTCATCATGGGGTCCAGCCCGCGCCCGATACGCTTTGTGATGGACCACAGGATATTCAAAATCCCGTTCCTGTCCTGGATCTTCAGGACGGCCAAGGCGATTCCTATCGCACCGGCCAAGGAAGACCCGTGGCTGATGGAGAAAGCCTATATCGACATAGCGCAGGCCTTGCACGAAGGTGAGCTGGTATGCATTTTCCCGGAGGGGAAACTGACCGCGACCGGTGAAATCAATGAATTCAAGGGCGGCGTGATGAAGATCATAGAGCGTTCGCCGGTGCCTGTCATTCCCCTGGCCCTGCGCGGCCTGTGGGGCAGTTTCCTGACGCGGGAAAAGGGTAATCCTTTTGAACGTTCGTTCCGCCGCGGCCCTTTTTCCAAGCTGGAGCTGGTCGCCGGGGAGTCGCTGCAGCCTATCCAGGTGACGCCTGAAATATTGCAGGAAAAAGTCAAGGCCTTGCGAGGCGAGTGGAAGTAGGCTGGCAGCGCTAGCGAAGTTTCGGCAGGGCTTGCCGAAGCAGGCCAAAGGAGAACAGTATGTCCGGTTTTATGAAGGCGCTCGTCTGTAGTCTGCTCTGCTTGTCGGTACAACTGGAGGCTGGTGCGGCGACTATTAACCGTTTTTCTCCGCAGGGCGAGGTAGCCCAGGTGAGGCAGGTCAGGGCCAGTTTTTCCGAGCCTGCGATCCAGTTTGGAGACCCCAAGGCGCCGGCGCCGTTTGACATTCATTGCGCCGAGGCCGGTACTGCCCGCTGGGCCGACGACAAGAACTGGATTTTCGATTTCGTCCGCGACCTTCCGCCCGGCACAAAATGCAGTTTCACGCTGAAGCCGGGCTTCAAAACCCTGGCCGGCAATGCCGTTGGCGGCAAAACCGCATTCCAGTTCAATACCGGCGGCCCGGCGGTGGTTAATATACAACCGTATCAGGGCGAGAACATCGATGAAGAACAAGCCTTCATCCTGACCCAGAATGGCGTGGCGACCGAGGCCAGCCTGCGCGAGCACCTGTATTGTGAAATCGAAGGCGTGCACGAACGGGTGCCGGTGAAGTTTGTCGCCGCAGACTTGCGGGCCGAGCTGTTAAAAAAATTCACGTCCAAAGGCGAGGCTGAGCGCGTCACCATTGTGCAGTGCCAGCAGCGCTTCCCGAATGAGGCTGCGGTCAGGCTGGTGTGGGACAAGGGTATAGCAACTGCGTCCGGCATTTCCACTACGCTGCCCCAGAGTTTCAAATTCAGGACCCGTAAGGCATTTGCCGCCAGTTTCAGTTGCCAGCGTGAAAATGCGAACGCCGCCTGCACCCCTATCTCCTCCGTCAGCCTGTCGTTCAGTTCTGCCATCAGCCGCAAGCAGGCGGAAGAGATTGTCTTAAAAGGCGGCAAGGGCTCGGCCAAGCCGGATTTTTCCAAAGTCGATAAAGAGGAGATGGTTTCCAGCGTCAGCTTCAAGCCGCCGTTTGCCGAGAAATCCGAGTTCTCGATAATTTTACCGAACAAGTTGCAGGATGAAAGCGGCCGCGCGCTGAGCAATGCAGCGCAATTTCCGCTCAAATTCACCACCGCCGATTTCCCACCACTAGCCAAATTCCCGGCGGCCCCGTTCGGCATCATAGAATTGAATGCCGATGCGACCCTGCCGGTCACCCTGCGCAATGTAGAAAGCGGCTTGCTGGTGCGCAGCGCCAACGGCAAGGCCATCCCCGGCAAAGTGGCCGACGTCAAGGTGGACAGCGACGCCGGTATTATCGCCTGGCTGGCGAAACTCAATCGCTACCATGAGAGTCGGGTCCAGGTAGCCGGCAAGTCGGTGGAGACGCGCAGCATAGGCTTGCTGGAAAAAGAACCGGGCGCGCGCAAGCTGGACTTGCCTGCGCCCTCGGACGCAGCCGGCGCGGCGTTTCGGCCTTTCGAAGTGATAGGCATTCCTTTCCGCGAGCCGGGTTTCCATGTGGTGGAGCTGGAATCCAGGCGCCTGGGGGCTGCCCTGCTGGACAAGCCGGTGCCCATGTATGTGCGCACCAGTGCGCTGGTGACCAACCTGGCGGTGCATGTCAAGCTGGGGCGGGAGAATGCGGCGGTGTGGGTCACCACGCTGGACGGCGCAAAACCGGTGGCGGGCGCCGACGTCCGCATCTCGGATTGCCGCGGCAAGGAACTATGGCGCGGCGTGACCGGCAAGACCGGGATCGCCCTATCGCCCAAGCCCATCGAGGATACTTGCGCATATCAGAATGAGGAAGAAGAGCGGATTAACGGCCTGTTTGTCAGCGCGCGTAAAACCGATGAAAAAGGCCGTGCCGATATGGCCTTTGCACTGAGTTCCTGGAACAGCGGCATAGAATCCTTCCGCTTCAATCTGCCGACCGACGCCAACAAGTCTTCTACTGTCAGGGCGCATACCATCTTTGACCGCACGCTGTTGCGGGCCGGTGAAACGGTCTCGATGAAGCATGTGATACGGTTGGAAAACATGCACGGCTTCGCATTGCAAAGGGCCGATTTGCTGCCCGACCGGGTCCGCATCATCCATCAGGGCAGCAACCAGGAATTCCAGTTTCCCTTGAGCTGGCGCGGGCAAAACACCGCCGAAACCGTATTCGCGATACCCAGGCAAGCCAAGCTGGGGCGTTACGATATCGTATTGGACAAAGGCAAGATCAAACCTGAGACCAAGTCGGAAACGAATGACGGCGGCGAACAAAATAATGCCGACGGCGAAGACCGCTATAACGAACATAGCCATATGAGCGGCAGCTTCAGGGTGGAAGAATTCCGCCTGCCGCTGCTGCAAGGACGCATCACGCCGCCCAGGCAGGCCCAGATAACGCCGAAAGAGCTACCGCTGGACCTGCAATTGAATTACCTGAACGGGGGCGGGGCATCCGGGCTGGCGGTCGAGGTCACCAGCCTGCTGCGCAACAAATGGGTATCGTTTCCCGCCTATGAGGGATTTTCCTTTGCCGCCACTGGGCCTTATGACGAAGAGCAGAAGATCGTCGCCAACAAGTTGCCGGTTAGCCTGGACAAGAACGGCAGTGGCAAAACCGTGGTCAAGGGCATACCGGCTATCAGCAGGCCGCAGGAGCTATTGTCCGAAATGACCTATGCCGACCCGAATGGCGAAATACAGACCGTGTCTGCCGTGACGCCGGTATGGCCTTCCGCCTTGCTAATAGGCGTCAAGGCCGGGGAGTGGGTGTCGGTAAAAAAGAAAATGACCCTGACGGCGGTGGCGCTGGATACCGGCGGCAAGCCCCAGGCCGACGTCAAGGTAGAATTCAGTGGCGTAGCCAAGCAAACCAGTTCGCATCGCAAGCGCATGGTGGGCGGTTTTTATGCCTATGAAAACGCGGATGGCAGCAAGGATCTTGGCAGCCTGTGTTCAGGAACATCCGACGCGCGCGGGCTGGTGTTGTGCGATGTCGAATTGCGCGAGTCCGGTAATGTCGAGATCACCGCCAGGGCCCAGGACGGCAAGGGCAATTTGTCGCAGGCCAGGACTTCGGTGTGGGTCACGCGGCAGGGGGAAATCTGGTTCGATGGCGAAAACCAGGACAGGATAGACATCCTGCCCGAGAAAAAGCGCTATCAGGTCGGCGAGACGGCGAAGTTCCAGGTCAGGATGCCTTTCCGCTATGCGACCGCGCTGGTGGCGGTGGAGCGCGAGGGCATCATCGACACCATGGTAGTGCAATTGAACGGCCGCGACCCCAGCATCAGCGTGCCGGTCAAGCCCGGCTACGGCCCGAACGTGTTCGTGTCGGTGCTGGCGGTGCGCGGCCGCATGCGCGAAGTGCCGTGGTATTCCTTCTTTACCTGGGGCTGGAAAGAACCCTTGAACTGGTGGAGCGAGTTCCGTGAATACCAGGCGCCGGGGACCCTGGTGGATTTATCCAAGCCCGCCTACAAGTACGGCATCGCCGAGATCGCGGTCGGCGTGGAAAGCAACCAGCTCGGCGTTACCGTCACCAGCGACAAGGCGACTTACCCGATACGCTCCAGCGCAAAAATCAGCGTGCAGGTATTGCTACCCAATGGCAAGCCGGCCGCCGGCGCCGAAGTGGCCTTGGCGGCGGTCGACGAGGCCTTGCTGGAATTACAGCCTAATGGCAGCTGGGACTTGCTGAATGCAATGCTGCAGAGACGCAGCTACGGCATAGAGACCGCGACTGCGCAGATGCAGGTAATCGGCAAACGCCACTATGGGCGCAAGGCGGTCGCCGCAGGCGGCGGCGGTGGCAAATCGGCTACCCGCGAATTGTTCGACACCTTGCTGCTGTGGAAGCCAAACCTGCAACTGGATGCCAACGGCCGGGCGCAACTGGAGGTGCCGCTGAACGACGCGCTGACCGGCTTCAAGATAGTCGCGGTGGCGCAGAGCGGCGAATCCCTGTTTGGCACGGGGTCGACCAGCATACGCTCCAGCCAGGATCTGCAATTGATCTCCGGTTTGCCGCCGCTGGTGCGGGAAGGAGACAAATACAATGCAATGGTGACGCTCAGGAATACCACGGCGCGCCCGATGCAGCTTGCGGTCACGGCCAAGGCGGCTGGCCTGGGGCTGGAATTGCCGGGCCAGAACCTGAGCATCCCGGCGGGAGAGGCGCGCGAATTGAGTTGGAGCGTCACAGCGCCGGTCGCGGCAAGCGGCGATGCGCAGCAGCTGGTCTGGGAAATTAGTGCGCAGGAGCAGGGCGGGCAGGCGGCCAAGGACAGGCTCAAGTTCAGTCAGCGCGTGGTGCCGGCCATCCCTGTAACGGTGCAGCAGGCCAGTCTGTTCCAGCTGGATAAGGCGGCCTCGATGGCCGTAGCGCAACCGGCCGACAGTCTGCCCGGCCGCGGCGGCCTCGCCATTTCCCTGATGCCTAGCCTGGCCGGGCCTAGCGAGGGATTGCGGCGCTATTTTGCCGATTATCCGTATGTTTGCCTGGAGCAAAAGGTATCGCGGGCCATCGGCTTGCGCGATACCGCGCTGTGGGACAGGGTGGCGAGCGAGCTGCCCACTTACCTGGATAGCGACGGCCTGGCGTACTACTATCCGCCCAAGGATAGTAGCGCGCGGCTAGGCAGCGATACCTTGACCGCCTATATTTTGGCGACTAGCCATGAAACGGCTTATGCCTTGCCCGAACAAAGCCGCGACAAGATGTTGCGCGGGCTCGCCGCTTTCGTCGAAGGAAGAATCACCAGGGATTTCTGGGCTCCCAGGAAGGACCTCGACGCCAGGAAAATCGCGGCGCTGGAAGCCTTGTCCCGCTATGGGCAGGCGCAGGCGCGCATGCTGGGATCGATACAGATAGCCCCCAATCTGTGGCCGACTTCCACGCTGCTGGACTGGGTGGCGATTTTGCAGAGGACGGCCGGCATCCCGCAGCACGATAGATACCTGGCCGAGGCTGACCAGGTTCTGCGCTCCCGCCTGAACTACCAGGGCAGCAGGATGGGATTCTCAACCGAAAGCGATGACTACTGGTGGTGGCTGATGTGGAATGGCGACGCCAATGCCAACCGGCTGATCCTGGTGATGCTGGACAATCCGGCCTGGCGCGACGATATGCCCAAGCTCGTGAATGGTGCGATCCAGCGCCAGCAGCGCGGACGCTGGGCGTCGACCACGGCCAATGTGTGGGGCACCCTGGCGCTGGAAAAATTTGCGCAAAAGTTTGAGACTGAAAAAGTCAGCGGCACGACCAAGGCCGCGCTGGCAAATGCAAGCCAGGCTTATACCTGGAGTGCAAGCGGCGGCGGCAAGCTGGCGCTGCCCTGGCCGACCAAAGCGCCGGCGGCTATGACAGCGGCGCCCCAGGATAATCTGAAGCTGGCGCACGAGGGGCGCGGAAAGCCCTGGGTGAGCTTGCAGAGCCTGGCTGCGGTGCCTTTGAAAACGCCATTTTCCAGCGGTTACCGTATCCTTAAAACCCTGACCCCGGTTGAGCAAAAGGAAAAGGGCAGGTATAGCCGCGGCGACATCGTGCGAGTCGAGCTGGAAGTCGATGCCCAGGCCGACATGACCTGGGTCGTGGTGTCCGACCCGATACCTGCCGGCGCCAGCCTGCTGGGATCGGGCCTGGGGCGCGATTCGGCGATCGCCACCCAAGGAGAAAAATCCGGCGGCAGCGCCTGGGTCGCGTACGAGGAGAGAAGTTTCGAGACTTTCCGTAGTTACTATCAATTTGTACCCAAAGGAAAATTCAAGCTCTCGTATACGATGCGCCTGAACAATGCCGGCGAGTTCAACCTGCCGCAGACCCGGGTCGAAGCAATGTATGCGCCGGAAATGTTTGGCGAAAACCCGAATGCAAACCTGAACGTGAAGTGATGTGCAAGCAGCAATCCAGGGCGATGAGCCTGAGGTTCATGTCCGGCAGCCACTATAAAAGCCTGCTGCTGACGCTATGCCTGTGCCTGGCGTCCGGCGCCGCATTGGCAGTGCCGACGTTTGCCCAGGTGCAGCTCGAGTTCCGTTCTTCGGATGCATTGTTATATGACAGGAACGGCGTTGTCATCCACCAATTGCGCCTGAACCCGAAAGAGCGCAAGTTGTCCTGGGTCCAGCTGCAAGATGTCTCTCCCGCTCTCAGGAACGCCCTGGTCGCGTCGGAGGACAAGCGTTTTTACCAGCACGGCGGCGTGGACTGGAATGCCGTCGCTGTGGCCGCATGGGGCAACTTGTGGAACACCAGGACCAGGGGCGCATCGACCATCACGATGCAGCTTGCCGGCCTGCTGGAAGAAGACCTGCGCCGGCGAGCGGCGGCGCGCAGCGCGAGCCAAAAAATCAGCCAGGCTTTCATCGCAAAGGTCCTGGAACAGGGCTGGCGCAAGGACCAGATACTGGAAGCTTACCTGAACCTGGTCGCTTTTCGCGGCGAACTGGTCGGCGTGCACGCCTTGTCGCGTGTGCTGTTCGACAAGCATCCCAGCGGCCTGGACCAGGTCGAAGCCGCTATCGCGGTAGCCCTGATACGCGCGCCGAATGCCAAGCCGGCCAAGGTGGCCGAGCGCGCCTGCACTATCCTGAAGGAACAAAATCTCGCTGCTTACTGCCTCAACCTGGCAGGCACTACCGAGCTGCGTTTTGCCCGGTTGAACGCAAAATCCGGGCAATTAAATACCGCTGCCGGTCCGCAACTGGCACCGCACCTGGCGCGCAGCCTGTTGAAGCTGCCTGCCCAAACCAACCCAGCTGGCCGGCCCGGCCCGGCAGGCGAGCAGAATGTGCGTTCGACGCTGGATGCCGCGGTACAGGGTTTTGCCAGGGATGCCTTGATACGCCAGTTGTCGGCGCTGGTGGACAGGAATATAGAGGATGGCGCTATTGTGGTGCTGGACAACGCCAGCGGGGACGTGCTGGCGTGGGTGGGTTCCAGCGGCAGCCTGTCCGATGCCTCCCAGGTCGACGGTGTGACAGCCCTGCGCCAGGCCGGCTCTACCTTGAAGCCCTTCCTGTATGAGCTGGCGATAGAAAAGAAATGGCTGACGGCAGCCTCGCTGCTGGACGATTCGGCGGTCAACTTGCCGACCGCATCCGGCCTGTACATACCGCAAAATTACGACAAGCAGTTTAAGGGCCTGGTCAGCGTTCGCACCGCGCTGGCTTCTTCGCTGAATATCCCGGCGGTCCGCACGTTGGTGACGGTGACGCCGGAAACGTTTTTCCGGCGTCTGCAAAGCCTGGGCTTCCGCTTAAGGGAGTCCGGCGATTATTACGGCTATAGCCTGGCGCTGGGGAGTGCCGACGTCAGCCTGCTGGCCTTGACCAATGCCTATCGCAGCCTGGCAAACAATGGGAAATACAGCCAGGTGCGCACCAGTAGCGCGGATGCGCCTGCACGTGAAACGCCGGTCATGGATGCCGCATCGAGCTTCATCATTGGCGACATCCTGGCGGACCGCGCTGCGCGTGCGGTGACTTTCGGCCTGGAAAATGCCTTGGCCACGCGCTTCTGGGCTGCGGTGAAGACCGGCACCTCCAAGGATATGCGGGATAACTGGTGCATAGGCTATTCAGGCCGGTATACCGTGGGCGTATGGGTAGGCAATGCCTCCGGCGCGCCGATGTGGGACGTGTCGGGCGTCACCGGCGCTGCACCGATATGGCAGGAGCTGATGCAGTTCCTGCATGGACAGTATGCTCCTGCCAACAGCGGCCGGCTTCAGCCTCGACCGCCGCCGGCCGGCGTGCTGGTGCAACCAATTCAATATGAAGCCAATCTGGAAGCGCCAAGAAATGAGATTTTTTTAAGCGGGACGCAGCAGAGCCTGATCAGGCTCGCCAAGTCAAACGAGATCTACGCGTCTATACGCTATCCAACCGCCGGCATGCTGGTAGCGCTGGATCCCGACATTCCGCCGCAGCGCCAGCGCATACGTTTTTCCATGCTGGGAGCAGGCAAGGCAAGCTGGCTGCTGGACGGAAAGGCGCTGCCGGCGGCGACCGCCGGCCTGGATCACTCCTACGACTGGATGCCCTGGCCGGGCAAGCATACGCTATCCTTGCTCGATGCCAAAGGAGAGGTGCTGGACCAGGTGCGCTTCGAGGTGCGCGGGGCGCTTGAAAAAACGCGGCCAAGGAAAGCCGGCTCCTGACGCTAGGTTTCGGGCTTGGGGTCCGCTGCGACAGGGGCCTTCCTGGGCAGCATGAGCGCAAACGTCGTGCCTATGCCCAGCGTGCTTTCTACCTGCACCCGTCCGCCCAGCAGGCCGGTGACGATGTTATGAGTGATATTCAGGCCCAGGCCCGAACCGCCGGCGCCGAGCTTGGTGGTAAAGAAAGGGTCGAAGATACGCTTGATGTTTTCCGGCGGGATGCCGACGCCGTTATCTTGCACAGTCAGCATGACGGACTGATCGGAGATGATCTTGGCCGAAATGCTGATCTGCCCGCTTGGCCTGTCGTCAAAAGCGTGGATCAGTGCATTGTTGATCAGATTGGTCAGCACTTGTCCCAAAGGGCCGGGATAGCTATCCAGGTTGATGTCTTCGGCGACGTTCGAGTAGATGGTGTAGCTGGTTTTCTTGATCGTCGGTGACAGTGTCAGCACAATTTCTGCCACCACCTCCGCCAGGTCGAATTTCCGGCGCTGGGAGCTGGTCTGGTCCACCGCGACTTGTTTGAAACTGGAAATCAGTCCCGCCGCCTTTTGCAGGTTGCGCACCAGGATGTCATTGGCATCCCGCGTGTTTTCTATATAGCCTGCCAGACCGGAGCGTGTCAGGCCCGAGGAAAAGTCTTTACTCAACTGCCGGGTATGGTCCAGCAGCGTAGTGGCGATCATCAGGCTATTGCCTATTGGGGTATTGAGCTCATGGGCGATGCCGGCCACCAGCGATCCCAAGACTGCCAGTTTGTCGCTCCTGACCAGTTCGTCCTTTGCCATATTGAGGGTGGTCAGCGTCGCCGCCAAAGCCTGGTTGGCTTGTTGCAAGGAGTCGGTGCGTTCGTTGACCCTGTCCTCCAGGTTGATATTCAGGGCCTTGATCTCGTCCTCTATGGCGCGCTGCTCGGTAATGTCCTCAAAGGCGACAATCATGAATGTTTCCCCGGCGGGGTCGGAAAAAATATTGCCATACAATTGCATCAAGGCTTTGCTGCCGTCGCCGCGACACATCCAGGCCTCAAAATTCGAGAGTATGCCGGTGGTCCGCAGTATCTTCAGTATCTTGTTCCGGTCTGCGATATCTTGATACATGCCTACATCGAGCGCGGTTTTTGACAGCACGGATGCGCGCGACCTGAGGAATAGGGTTTCAAACGCCTTGTTGACGTCAACGATGCGATAATCGGTGAGATTGGAAACCGTCATCGCCGTAGGGGAATTGTTGAAAATATTGGAAAATCTTTTTTCGCTGACTTTCAGCGCCTCTTCCGAGCGCTTTCTCTCCAGTTCGGTGGAAGCCCGCTCGCCGAATACTTCAAGCAAGGATTTGACCAGTTCGGCATTTTCCAGCGCCTGTTTATTCATGACGGTCAACACGCCGATGATATTTCCCATGGTGTCGTGAATAGGGGCGCCGGCATACGCCTGCCAGCCTTGTTCCAGCAAGGCCTGGTCCCTGGGGAAGAGCTCGGCTACCGAATCGGCGAAGACGGTGATTTTTCCCGATATGATGGTTTCGCACGGCGTGCCGAGGTAGGAATACTCGTGATTGCCGGTCAATTTCCCGTGCTGGTAATTGGCGATGGAGTGCAGCTTGTCCGGCGTGTGCGGCACTCTTAAGCCGAGGAAGGCGCGATCGACGCCCAATGCGGACGCCAGGTCGGCCACCAGTATGTCGAAATAATTTTCCCTGTCCTTGGCCTGCGCTCCCTGGACCAGTTTTAACAGGGCACGGTCGAGCTCGCCTTTTTGTTTTTCGATTCGCTTTTGTTCCGTGACGTCACGCACGCTGGACAGAAAATACTCCTCGCCATCAACGGAAAATGAGGTGCTGCTGAACAGGCAATCCCGCACTTCACCCGATTTGATCTTGATTTTGGCGGGCAGGTCACTGGCAGTGCCGTGCAGGCGCACTTGCTCGCCCAGGTTGCTGCGGTCATCCTGGGACACCCAGAAACCCAGCTCAGTGGAGGTTCTGCCTATGATTTCCTGGCGGCCGTAACCGGTGATTTTTTCGTAGCTGTCATTGATTTCCATTATCTTCGAATCGCTGAGGCGGGTGATCGAGATAGCGTCGGGAACGCATCGGAAGGCGCTGGAAAATTTGGATTCCGATATGCGCAGCGCAATTTCAAATTGCTTATGCTTGGTAACGTCGGTGCCGATGGCGATGAAATGGATAATTTTTTTATGCTGGTCGTAGACCGGCTGTATTTCCAGCATCAGCCAGAAAGGCTCTCCCAGCCTGGTGTAGTTTAATACTTCAATGTCGCGAAATCCCAGACCCTGCCTGATCTTTTCCGACATGAAACGCACAGTGTCCGGATTGGTGTCGCGACCCTGCAGTAGCTCGCTCGGTCTGCGGCCGCGGACTTCCTCCAGCGTATAGTGGGTAATTGCCGTAAACGCCGGATTCACCCATTCCAGTTCACCTTGCGGATTGGTGATCATGACCAGGTTGCTGGTCAGGTTGACGACCAGCGCCAGCTTGCGGTTTTCTTCCGCATATTGCTGGTTCTTGTCGGCGGCGTCGCTTGTGCCAGGTACAGCAACTGGAGCCGGGCCTTGGGCATAGCCTGCATGGTCCTGGCCGGAGCCCGGCAACTTGAGCAAGGGAGCGATCAGCTCCCGATTCAAAGTCCTCCAGAACAGGCTCACGCATCCCGCTGTGGCGAGTAGCAGCGCCAAGCCAAAGTAGAGCCGGCCGGGCATGTGCCAAACTGTCTCAGGCGTCGAGGTCCAGTAGTGCTGACTGAAGGCGATGGCAAGCAAGCCGGTAAGGATCAGGCTTGCCGCGGCAGAGTAAATAAGTTTTCTTCGCACAGACCTGAGTCTGGCTGTTGGTCCGGCTGTCTTGTCGCCATCTGACATAGGAAAGTCCTTGCAAGCTGTTTGGACTATAGGCCGAATTATGTGGAACGCTGCATTTCAGAATACCTGTTGCTCTAGCCAGCTATGCAAATCATCCCTGGTCATGGGTTTGGCAAACAGATAGCCCTGGG
>JAZJYH010000043.1:0-87795 GCA_040390485.1 Pseudomonadota bacterium | reverse complement strand
CTGCACCTGTTTAGACTCATTCGCACACCCAAATTAAATGTCAACACGCCCTAGCTGCGGCCCGATTTCAGGACGGCATAATCCAGCGGCAGCGCGGTGGTGCTCTTCAGCACCTCCATCACGAAGCTGGAGCTGACGTCCTGCAAGTCGGCCACCTTGACCAGCTTCTTGTAGACGGCGTCATACCCCGCCATATCCGGTACGTGCACCTTCAGCAGGTAGTCGATATCCCCGCTCATGCGAAAAATCTCCACGATTTCGGGAATGGCGCTGGCGCCGCCGATGAAGTTTTGCATCCAGGCTTCATTATGCTGAGCCGCCCTCAGGGTCACCATCACGGTCAGGCCCAGGTTCAGCTTGACCGGATCGCAGATGCTGACCTGCTTTTGGATGACGCCGTCTTCCTGCAATTTTTGCACGCGCCGCCAGCAAGGCGTCACCGACAGGTGCACCGCCTGCGCCAGATCGGCCAATGCTATGGTCGCATCTTTTTGTAAAATACCCAGAATCTCAATATCTTTTTTATCCATATTTTCGATTTTATAGAAAAATTTTCTAATTTAATCAAATTATAGATAAATATTTGGTAAAAAATTCTTTTCACCCATTGTTAAGATACTACTCAAGGAATTTATTCGCGCATCAGCAAGCGCGTAACCCAATACACTTTGTGGAACAAGCATGCTCGAAATCTATCTGGACAATAATGCAACGACCCCGGTCTTGCCACAAGTTATCGCAGCAACGAATCTGGCGATGATTTCGCATTTCGGCAATCCGAGCAGCAACCACCTTAACGGCCTGCGGGCCAAAGCACAGCTGGACGCGGCAAGGCAGAGGGCTAAGCGAGTGCTGGGAGCCGGGACCGGGCAATTGATATTTACCAGCGGCGCCACAGAAGGCATACAAATCGCGGTGCTGTCGGCCTTGAACGAGGTTCGCCGGCGCGGCCCATCCACAGCGCCTGCAGCGCCGGCCAGGCCCAAGCTGCTGTACGGAGCCACCGAGCATAAGGCGGTTTCAGAAAGCCTGCAGCACTGGAATCAGCTGTTAGGCTTGAACTGCGAAATCATGGCCATTCCTGTAGATGCAGATGGCCACCACGACCTCGATTTTTTGCGCGCCCATGCGCCGTCGGCGGCCCTGGTATGCACCATGGCGGTCAACAACGAAACCGGGGTCATCTCCGACCTGGCCGGCATAGAACAAACGCTCTTAGCCTGTTCCAGCCCGGCCTTGTGGCTGGTCGACGCCGTGCAAGCGCTCGGCAAACTGGATCTTGATCTTTCTGCCACCAGGATAGACTACGCAACTTTTTCCGGACACAAACTTTACGCGCCCAAAGGCATAGGTATGCTGTACGTGCGTGCGGAAGCGCCGTTTACCCCCCTGATGGTGGGCGGCGGACAAGAGTCTGCCTTACGCTCCGGCACAGAAAACATGACAGGAATTGCCGCCTTGAATGCCGTGCTGGAATTGCTGGAAAACCACGATCCGGTTTTTCAAAATACGGCCACCCTGTTTTCCTTCCGTGACCAGCTGGTCGCGGCGCTCACAGAGGCGTTCCCCGGCATCGTATTGAACGCCCCACTCAAGCTGACGGTTCCCACCACACTCAATTTTTCCGTGCCGGGTATGGCAAGCAAGGAAATGCTAGACCTTTTTGATGCGGCCGGAATCAGGGTCAGTTCGGGCTCCGCCTGCAGCTCAGGCGCCAGCGCCCCAAGTTATGTATTGCGCGCCATGCAAATTGACGATGCCTACGCGGCATCCGCCGTGCGCCTGTCTTTCGGCCCGGCCATGGTCCAGGACGAGATCGCCGCCGCCTGCGCACGGATTATAGAGTGCGGGGCAGCGCTGCGCCGCGCATGCCTGATGCCGACCGACCAGCCTGACGTGTGGCGGCAAGAAGGCTTGCTGCGCCTGGAGTCGCAGGGCGCCTGCTGCTGGATATTGACGGACGCCAATAGCAACTGCGTCATCATCGATCCGGTGGCAGAACTCGCCCCGCGCATCGAAAACCATGTCAGGGGCCAGAATTTACGGGTGCTCGCAATCCTGGACACACACGGTCACGCCGACCATGTTTCAGCGCGTGCCGCACTGCTTGCTGCCTTGGCAGACAGATTGTCGGCGAACGCTAGCCGCTGCGATAGCCTGGGCTGGCCCGAGGCCGGCACGATAGCCATTACTCTCGCTAACGGCGACCAAGCTGAGGCAATTTTCATCGGCCAGCTGAGCCTGGCGCGCACGGCGCTGCGCGGCCATACGGCCGATAGCGTCGCCTACCTCGCCGGTGTATTAGCATCCGGCCGCATGGAAGCCCAGGCAACGCGCTATGCCTTCACCGGCGATACCGTGCTGATAGGCGGCCTGGGGCGCACCAACTTTCCCAGCAGTTCTGCAGAGGGCATGTACGCATCCCTGCGCAAGCTGGCCGTTTTGATCGACGGCCAGTGCGTCATTTGCCCGGCCCATGATTATCAAGCACAGTTTGTCACCACCTTGAACGCCGAGCGCAAGTTCAATCCCATGCTGGCAGGGGTGCTGTGTCCTACTGGCGCAATCCCGGCCGAGGTCTTTATCAAAGACAAGGCAGTCCTGGACGCCGAACTCAACGATCACCTGAGCCAGATGCTGGTGTGCGGCGTTACCGGCAACTATGGCAGCGGTGTGGAGGACGTTCACATCCAGGCTGAGCTCGTCAAAGATCTCTCGCACGACCTCCCCGATACCTTATTAGTCGATGTCAGGGAACTCTATGAGCACAATTTTATCGACACCCAAGATTTCGATGCTCCTGTGCTGAATGTTCCCCTTTCTCGCCTGGCCCATCATATGCATGACTGGCTAGGCAATAGCGAGCAGCCCCTGATCTTTTTTTGCCGGAGCGGAAAGCGCGGGGAAGCGGCGGCCAAGTGCCTGCGCCGCCTCGGCCATACCAAGGCATGGAGCCTGGCCGGCAATATTGCTTGAATTACGGTCACACGGCCCTGCGCAGCAATCATTCGCGCAAGACCGTCAGGCTAGCCTGTGCGCCGAACTTTCCTGTTAGCCGAACTTTCCTGTTAGCCGAACTTTCCTGTTAGCCGAACTGGGCTAGTTGCCTGCTGAGGCATTGATTGTATGCCGCGGGGCCGTTCTGGTATTTGTCCTGCGCGCACGCGGATTGTATGCTGTGCTGGCGCGAAGGACTGAGCTGCGACATGCCCTCGGGCCGTTTGGACGGATCGAACTCCGCCAACTGCTTGCTGAGGCAAGCGTTATAGGCCGCCAGTCCCTTGCCGTACCTGTCCCCCAGGCAGACAGATTCCAGCGAACTCTTTTCATCCTGGTTCAAGGCGGAAATACCGGTAGGACGTTTGGCCGGATCAAACGATGCCAGTTGCTTCGTCACGCAATCGCTGAATGCATCGCCGCTGATTTTCCGGCTGCCATTCTTGTCGCTGCTGGTCAGGCAAGCCAGCCCGATCGCACTTCTTTCCTGCGTATTCAGGCGCGCCAGTACTGCCGCATATTTAGCGTGCACGGCCGGCTTGCTGGCCGAAATCATCAGCGGCAGCACCACCCCGCCCGCCTGGGCGGTTTCCGCCGCATGATGGCCGGAGGCCGCTGCGTCATTGCTGCCGGTAAACCCATTCTGCACCGCCGCACTGGCATCCGACTGATAGCCATGCCCACCTATCATATTGCCTGCATACAAATGATTGCCGTCGGTCCAAGCCGTAAATACCCAGGCCAGTGCGACCAGCACCAGCATGCTGACCGCCGCCGTCATCCACAGGTAGGCCTTTTTAAAGACACCGGCAGGCAATTGATCATCAGCCGCATGCTCCTCGCTGGCCAGCTCTATATCCCCGTGCTGGTCGTGGTGCCTCAATTGATCCAGCCTGGCCCTGTGCCTGACCAGGATTTCTTGATCCACGTCCGTACACACCCGGCTGATGAGTTCCCTGGCGCGCCCAAGCTCCAGCTCGAAATAATCCTGTTCCTTGCGCCCCCGGTGGCAATACTGTAATTCCTGGAAGATCAGCTCCAGCGCCTTGCCGCTATCCCGGGTATGCAATTCAAACTCGCATACGAAAGAGCCGGGTATGGTGTTGTGGATGTCGCGATTCAATTCCATAGCCTTGGACCAGCCGGAACGGCGCGTGGAGCCGATTTTATACACTCCTTCACGCAAACCCTGGTTTGCCAGCAGGTAAATTATCCCCGGCACTCCATAGTTTGCCTTGGGCTCGCGATAGGTAGCTCTATAGCTTGGCGTCATCATTTCCACCTGCTGTAACAATAGTCTTTTCAGTCTAGAGGTGTTTTACCTGGGCTTTACCGAGAACAGACTGGCGGAAACCCGTCTCTTTTTGCATTTGCGGGCTAAAACCTCGTAGACAAACTGATAAGATGCTGTTTCCTGCCATCATCTATCCGCTGCCAAGCCATGAAATACCGTCGCCTCATCCTGAGCTCTATCGCAGTCGCCCTGTCCGCCGCCGCGCTTACAGGTTTACTGGTCTATCAAAAAACCGAGCCTGCCATTCCATCAGGCAAGTCCTCCAGCGCGACGGCTTTCCTCTCTCCTGTATCGGCAGAAATCCTGTCAACACCAGAGCAATTATTGGCCGCGTATAGAAAAATCATCGTCTTGCTTGCCGATGAGAAAAACCTGGACGGCAAGGAAAAGGCCGCTGCCAACCAGGTGGGACAATCGCTGTTCCATGAAAACCTGGGCCGCCTGGGCAAAATAGAAGAACAGCTGAAACGATTGCAGGCCCAGCCCCTGGCGCAGCGCGACGCCGAATACGATACCTTGCTGGCCTATATAGAGTCTGGCCAGGGTTTGTTTGACGCCGACCGGCTGGCATTTCGCGAAGTGCTGGCCGGCATGCAAAAGCTGCTTGCAGCCGAGCAAACCTTGCCCGCCATCAAGCTGCACAAGCGCATCTCGGAAGACCTGGCTGCACTGGACGATATAGAAAAACAATACGACAGGGAATTGAAAGACATCTTCTCGCGTTTCGACAGCCGCGCCATCGTGCCCAAGCGCGAACGCTGGGATGATTACCTGGCCCATTTGCGCACGCTGTATACGCGCGACCAGATCATGAAGGATTATGGCGTGATCTTGCCGTATGCGCCGACGGCGGCCAGCGTCGCGCGCGACGCCAGGGAAACCAAGGAAGCCAGGAGCAATGAAATTTTCGGCGCCGGCTTGCCGCCCAAGACCGTGGTGCTGAGCTTCGACGACGGCCCGCATCCGAGGTATACCGCAGAAATCGCCGCGATACTAAAGCAATACAATGTGCCCGCAGTATTCTTCCAGGTAGGCAAGAACATCGGCATTGTCAATGCGCAGGGCAAGGAAAGCCTGGGCAGCAATGCCAAAATCAGCAAGCAACTGCTGGCGGCCGGCTACACGCTGGCCAACCACAGCTATAGCCACGCGCTACTGTCCAAGCAGACCGGCGACAGCTTGCGCGATGAAATCACCCAGACCGATCAATTGCTGAAGGCGGTCGATGCCGGGCGGGCGCCGCTGTTTCGCTTCCCTTATGGCGCCAGGAACAAGGAGGGCATGGAGCTGTTGTCCTCGCTGGGCCTGCGCTCGGTCATGTGGAATATCGACTCCATGGATTGGGCCGACCCGGTGCCCAGCTCCATTGCAGAACGCGTGCTCGGCACCGTCGGCAAGGAGCAGCGCGGCATCATCCTGTTCCACGACATCCACGAACGCAGCATCAAGGCGCTGCCGCTGGTGCTGGACAAACTGATTGCCGACGGCTATAGCTTTGCAGGCTGGGACGGCAAGGAGTTCAGCGTCAGCAAGGGCCGCCAGCCCACGCCGGAAAAAATCAGCGTCAGCACCGGCTACCAGAATAGCTGGGCGGTCGTGATCGGCATCAATGACTACGCCAAATGGCCCAAGCTGCAATACGCGGTACAGGATGCCAAGGCAATCCGCGATACCCTGGTCAACCGTTTCGGCTTCGCCAGCGACAAGGTATTAAGCCTGAGCAATGCTGACGCCACACGCAACAACATCATGGCTCTATTCCATGACAAGCTGGCGCACGCCAACTTGAACAAAGACGACCGGGTATTCGTGTTCTTCGCGGGCCACGGCGCGACCCGCAGGCTCAGTTCCGGGCGCAACCTGGGTTATATCATTCCGGTCGATTCCGATCCCGAGCAATTGGCGTTTGATGCGATACCGATGACCGACCTGCAGAATATTGCCGAAAGCCTGAACGCCAAGCATGTGCTATTTGTGATGGATGCCTGCTATAGCGGGCTGGGCCTGACCCGTGGTGGTGGCACCTCGAATTTCCTGCGAGAAAATGCCAAGCGCCTGGGCCGGCAAATGCTGACCGCCGGCGGCGCCGACCAGATGGTGGCGGACGGCGGCCCCAATGGCCATTCCATATTTACCTGGACCCTGATGCAGGCGCTATCGGGCAAGGCCGACTTGAACGGTGACGGCATGATCACCGCCACCGAATTGGCCGCCTACATCGCGCCGGCGGTCTCCAGCGTGTCGCAGCAGACGCCGGCCTTCGGCAGCCTGCCCGGCTCCGAGGGCGGCGAGTTCGTGTTTGAATTGCCGACAGAAACAGAATTCCTCAGCGCCCAGACCAGCCAGCTGCCGGCCGATGCGATAGCCATGAACAGCAAGCTTGAGAGCGGCCGCAAAGCCGGAAGTGGCGACAGCGGCGACAGCGCAATCACGATCAAGACCCTGCAAGGCGGCGAGCAAAAAATAGCCGCGCCCAAGCCCGTGGATGCGTCCAGCCGCCAGTTGGCCCAGCGCGCCAACGACAAGGGCCTGCAGTTGTATAAGGAAAAGCAATACCGGGAAGCAGAAGCGGCATTTACCGAAGCCCTGAAATACCGTCCCGATTTCGGCCTGGCGGCCAACAACCTCGGCTTTGTGTATTACAGGCAAGAGAAGTATGCCGAGGCCGCGCGCTGGTTTGAAAACACGCTGCAGATCGACGCCTCGCGCGCCATCGCCTACCTGAACCTGGGCGACGCCAGGGCTCGCCTGGGCGAGATCGAAAAGGCCAGGAAAGCCTATGCCAGCTTCCTGGAACTGGCACCGAACAATCCCAACGCTGCTTATGTCAGGGAGCAATTGAAGAAACTGGGGTAAGCTCGGGCCGGGGCCGGGGCCGGGACCGGCACTGTCACTGGCCTTGTCATCATGGAGTCATACGCGGGCGCTACTATCCGGCGATCCGCTACTCCTCCAAAGGTTCGGATCTTAGCCCGCCGGCGTTATCGCCTGCGGGCTTTTTTTATTGCCACATTACAGTATTTAGCCTGCACTCTCCTACAGCCTGACTAGCCGCAGTCCTGCATACGGCAACCCGGCAATAGCCTAGGGTATCAGGATCTTAGTCATCCCGTCCCCATCATGAAAACTGAACAGGATATGGAAATTATCGAACCCTTGCCCGACCCGCCGCCCAGCATAGAACGCGACGAGCATACGCGCAAGCACTCCAGCAACGACAAGGTATCCTATACCCACAAGGAACTTGAGCACGTCACGGAAAAACGGGAATTGGCGCCCAGCAAGACGCTGAAAGCCGGCAAGTCCCGTTCCGGCCGCGAATTGCGATGCTAGCCGCTATTTCCGCAGTAACATAAAAAAAGGAAGCACAGCTTCCTTTTTGCTTCGTACCTGGCCTTAGCCGGGCGGGGGCTGGGTTCCCGCGGTATCGGCCGGTGCGGCGTCCATATCCAGCGTCTTGATTCCGCTACCGTTGCTGAATTCGTTATACATCCAGTCGCCGTCCATGAAGGACACGCCTTCCGGCAAGTTCCTCTGGGTTTCCGGCTTGCCCGACATCGCCTGCCGCATATAGTCTATCCAGATAGGCAGCGCCAGCGTCGCACCGAACTCGCGCCCGCCCAGCGACTTGGGATCGTCGTAGCCCATCCACGCCACGGCGACCACGTCGCCCGCATAGCCGGCAAACCAGCCGTCCATCGCGTCGCTGGTGGTGCCGGTCTTGCCGGCCAGGTCCTTGCGCCCCAGCCTCTGGCTTGCCATCGCGCCGGTGCCGGTGCGAACGACCTCACGCAGCATGGTGTCGACGATATAGGCATTGCGGCTGTCGATCACCCGGCTTTCTTCCTGCGCCGCGGCGGGCGGCTTGGTCTCGCTGATGACGGTGCCGCGCGCATCGGTGACTTTCTGTATCAGCCAGGGCGTGACCTGGAAACCGCCATTGGCAAATACCGCATACGCAGCGGCCATTTGCGCCGGGGTCACCGCACCGGTGCCCAGGGTCAGGGTCAGGTTGAGCGGCTGCTTGGCGCCGTCAAAACCGAAGCGCGGCAAATAGTCGCGCGCATATTGCGGGGTAATCGCCTTCAAGATACGCACCGACGCCACGTTCTTGGACTGCGCCAGTGCAGTGCGCATCGTGATCGGCCCGTCAAACTTGCCGTCGTCATTCTTCGGTTCCCAAGGCTGGCCGCCGGTGTCGGCGCTGCTCAGCGACAGCGGCACGTCATTGATCAGCGTAGACGGCGCAAACCCCTTTTCCAACGCAGCGGAGTAGATGAAAGGCTTGATGCTGGAGCCCGGCTGGCGCCAGGCGCTGGTCACGTGGTTGAATTTCTTGCGGTTGAAGTCGAAGCCGCCGACCATCGCGCGATACGAGCCGTCTTGCGCATTCAGGGCCACGAAGGCCGCGTCGACCTCCGGCAACTGGCTGATCGTCCAGCGCCCCTTGGCATCCTGGCTGGCGCGTATCACCGCCCCTAGCCGTATCTTCAGGTCGCGGTTGGCACTGGCCAGCAAGGCCCTGGAGGCAAAGCGCAAGCCCTCGCCGCTGATCTCTATGGTGTCGCCGGAAGCCGGCTCGGCCCGGATCAGCTTGGGCGACACCTCCACCACCACGGCCGATACCAGCTTGTCGTTGCTGGGATGCTTGAGCAAGACGTCGTCAATCGCATCGTCGCGCTCGTCCTCATCCCTGGGCAGCTCGATAAAAGCTTCCGGCCCGCGATAGCCATGGCGCTGGTCGTAAGCCATCACATTGCGCTTCAGAGCTTCATAGGCGGCATCCTGCTCTGCCTTGTAGATGGTCGTATACACCTTGAAGCCGCGGGTATAGGTTTCGTCCTTGTATTGCGCGTACATGTTCTGGCGCACCAGTTCAGCCACATAGTCGGCATGCGCATCAAATTGCTGGCCGCTGCTGACCTGGATTTTCTCCTTCAGCGCCTGCTCGTACTCCGCCTTGCTGATATGCCCGAGGTCCAGCATGCGCTTCAGCACCAGTTGCTGGCGTTGCTTGGCGCGGATAGGGTTCACCGCAGGATTATGCCGGGCCGGATTTTGCGGCACGCCGGCCAGCATGGCCGCCTCGGCCACCGTCAATTCCTTCAGCGATTTATTGAAATAGATGCGCGCCGCGCTGGAAAAGCCGTGGGTACGCTGGCCCAGGTAGATCTGGTTCATGTACAGCTCCAGGATCTGCTCCTTGGACAGGGCGGCCTCGATCCGGTACGCCAGCAAGATTTCAGTCAGCTTGCGCGTCTTGGTTTTTTCCTTGGTCAGGAAAAAATTGCGCGCCACCTGCATCGTGATCGTCGAAGCGCCCTGGTGGAAGCCGCCGGACAATATGTCCGCAAACAGGGCGCGGACGGCGCCCTTGAAATCGATGCCGCCATGCTCATAGAAACGCGAGTCTTCTATGTCCAGCAAGGCATTCTTCATCAGCGGCGGAATATCCTTGATCGCGACGAAATCGCGGTGCTCTTCGCCGTATTCGCCTATCAGCGCATTGTCGGCGGTATACACGCGCAGCGGGATCTTGGGGCGGTAGTCGGTGACCGCATCCAGCGAAGGCAGATTAGGCAATAACACCAGCAAGGCATAGCCGAGTACCGCGACCAGCGCCAGGGCGCCGAGGGCGGCCAGCACGACGAAGCCCTGGAGCAGTTTGCGCCGTGATGGTTTTTTAGAATTTGCTGTCAAATCGGTAACCTCATGATGTCGTTCTGATACCGCTCGCAATGCAGCGGAATTGCCCGGCATTTTAGCCTATGGCACGAGCGAGGCCGCCGATTAGTCCTCCAGCGCCTGTAACAAGTATAACTTTTGGTAAATTCCCTGTTCCAGCGCCATCAGCTGTGCGTGGTTGCCCTGTTCTGCGATATGCCCATGATTCAGCACCACGATGCTGTCGGCGTCGCGTATCGTCGACAGCCTGTGCGCAATCGCCACTATCGTGACGCTGCCGCGCAATTCAGACAGCGCGAGCTGGACGACCTGCTCGGTCTCGCTGTCGATATGCGAAGTGGCCTCATCCAGGAACAAGATGCGCGGCTTGCCGGCCAGCGCGCGGGCGATCGCAATCAATTGCTTTTGGCCGGTAGACAAACGCGCGCCGCCCTCGCCCAGAGGCGTATCAAAGCCTTGCTCCAGTTGCATGATGAAGTCGTACACGCGCGCCGCGCGGGCCGCGGCGATCATGTCCTGCTCGCTGATGTCCCTGCCCATCGCAATATTTTCACGAGCGCTGGCGGCCAGCAGGAAAGGATCCTGCGGCACCAGCCCGACGCTGGCGCGAAATTGCTCGTCGCTGAACGAGGCCAGGCTGGTGCCGTCTATCTCCATGCGCCCGGACTGCGCCGTATAAAAACGCAGCAGCAGGCTGAGCAAGGTGGATTTGCCGCTGCCGGTATGGCCGACAACGCCGTAAAAACTGCCGGCCGGAATATGCAGGCTGACATCCTTCAGCACCGGGTCTGCCGGATCATAGCCAAAAGCGATATGCTGCAGACGCAGATCGCCCCGGCTGATCCTGACGTTACCATTGACCGCATGCGTGGTTGTTTCATTGAGCAGGGTATTCACGCGCGCCGCTGAAACCGTGGCCTGCTGTATCTGCCCGAACTGCAGGGTAATCTGTATCAGCGGATCGACCACGCGGCCGATATAACTGACAAAGGCGTACAGCACGCCGACCTCGATGCCGGAAAAGCTGCGTGTACTGAAACTGAAAATCACGACTACCAGCAACAGGGAGTTCAGCAGGTCCAGCGCCGGCCTCAACAGCCAGGCATTGGCGCGCAGCTCAGCCAGGCGCGACAGATAGTGCTGGTGATTGGTCGCCGCAAACCTGTCGGCAAAACGCTGCTCGGCATTGCTGGCCTGCAGCGCGCTCATGCCATTGATGCTCTCGGCCACCTGGGCATTGATCTCGCTGCGCAAGTGCCGGGCGCGAGTGACCGCCGGCGCGCTCCAGCGCTGGTACAACCAGACGATCACGATCACCGCCGGGATCAGCGCGGTCACGATCAGCATCAGGCGCCAGTCCAGCCAGGCCATCGCTATCATGGCGCCGGTGACCACGATGGAACTGTCCAGCATCACAAACAGCACTTGCACGTACAGGTTCTTGACGGCCTCGGTATCATTGGTGACCCGGCTCACCAGTTGGCCGGTAATCGCCTTGTCAAAGAAGTCCATGGGCAGCCGCAAGACATGGCCGTAGACCTGTTCGCGCAGCCGGCGCACCGAGCGCATCGCCACCCCGGCCAGCCTGGTCAGCTGCAGGTAGCGCAGCCAGGTGGCCCACCAGCCGCTGGCGAGATAGGCCAGCAGCAGCGCCATGACCACGCCCCATTCCATCTGGTGCGGCAGCAGATAGCGGTCGATGAATGCCTTGCCCAGCAGAGGCCCCAAGGCCTCCAGCCCGGCTGCCACGGCCAGGTAGAAGATGCCCAGCAAGACGTGCTTTCTTTCCGGTTGCGCCGCTTGCAATAGTAATTGGACGGCATGTTTTTTTTCGGAAGCGCTTGCGCTCCTGATGTCATTTTCAGGCTGCATCCAGGCTGGCCTCCAGTTGTTGATAGCGCCACTGTGCGGCGTACCAGCCGGCCTGCTCCAGCAGCGTGGCGTGCGTGCCCTGCTCGATGATTTTTCCTTCATGCAGGACCAGGATATGCTGGGCCTCCACCACCGCGCTCAGCCTGTGGCTGACGATGATGGCCGAGCGCCCGGGCCGCTGCCGGCGCAGTTCTTGCAGATGCTGCAGGATGCGGGTTTCGGTATCGGTGTCCACCGCCGACAAGGCGTCATCCAGCAATAGCAGGGGGCTATCGGTCAGCAGGGCGCGCGCTATCGCCACCCGCTGGCGCTGGCCGCCGGACAGGGTAACGCCGCGCTCCCCCACCGGCGTGTCATAGCCTAGCGGGAAGCGCAGTATGTCGTCATGGATCGCCGCCAGTTCGGCCGCATGCATCACCTGCTCACGCGTGGCAGCTGGATTGCTCAAGGCGATATTGCTGGCGATGGATGCGGAAAACAGGAAGGGCTCCTGCGCCACCCAGTTGATGGCGGCGCGCAGCGTATGCAAGCGGTATTCGCCCAAAGCATGCCGGCCCCAGCTCAGCCTGCCCTGCTGCGCCTCGTACTGACGCAACAGCAGGCGCACCACGGTCGACTTGCCGCTGCCGGTATGGCCGACTATGCCCAGGGTATTGCCGGGCGCCAGACTGAACGATACGCCGCCCAGCGCCGGCGACTGTTGTCCCGGATAGGTAAACACCACTTCATCCAGACGTATGCCGCCTTCAGGCTCGGACTCCAGGGCACCGTGGTCCTGCATCGACAAATCCTGCGCCAGCACAGGCTGCAGGCGGCCCCAGGCGGCCTTGCCGCGCTCCAGCAAGGACAAGACCCAGCCAGCGGCAAACATGGGCCAGATCAGCTGTCCCAGGTACATCGTGAAGCTGGTCAGCGCGCCTATCGTCATTTCTCCGTGCCAGACCAGATAGCCGCCCAGCGCCAGGGTCAATGCGCCGGCGCTGCTCAGCGCCAGGCCGACCGCCGGTTCATATGCCGCCTCCCAGCGCTGGGCAGACAGGCTGGCCGCCGCGGCGTGCTCCGCCAGTTCGGCAAATTGTTGCGCGCTGCGCTGCTCCAGGCCCAGTGCACGCAAGGTACGCACCCCGGCCAGGGTTTCCTGCACCTGCTCATTGAGCTTGCTGAAGCGGTCCAGCGAATCGCGTGAAGCGTCGTGCACGTGGTGGGTGATGTGCTTGAAGGCCCAGGCCATGAAAGGAAACGGCAGCAGCGCTATCAGGGCCAGGCGCCAGTCCACGCCCAGCAGCATCACGCCGATGACCAGCACGAAGGTCATGGAGCCGTCGAAGCCGGCCAGCATGGCTTCGCCGGACGCCAGCTCTATCGCATCGGCGTCATTGGTGCCGAGCGCCATCAGGTCGCCAGTGCGCTGCTGCTGGAAAAAACTCGGGCCCTGCAGGCTCAGTCGCCGATACAGGCGGGTGCGCAATTGCACCCCCAGCTGGTACGAAGCGGCAAACAATTGCATGCGCCAGCCTACCCGCAAAAAATAGATGGTGACACCCATCAGTACCAGCCAGCCCAATTGCAGCAGCAAGGCCGGGGTATCCAGCTGATGCGAGATCATGCCGTCTATGATGTAACCTACCTTGCGCGGTATCAGCACGGTCAGCAGCGCGACAGAAAACAGCATGGCGCCGGCGGCCAGGTAGTGACGCCAATGCTGGCGTATGAATTGTGCAAGTAATTGGTACAGCGTCATGCTTTATTATTATTCGTAGTGGGCGGGCGGGGGCAGGCCATGCGATTTTTACGGGCGGCAAAGAGCCGAGGATAACATCTTTATAAAAACAAGAATCCGCTGGCAGCGGCTGCCAGCGGATTCTTTTCGACCGAGATCAGGCGGGCTAGTTCAATCTAGACCGGCATCCTTATTGGCCCGAGTCCGTCACTCCATTGTCGGGCTTCAGCATATCCCACAGGAAAGTATAAGTGATCGCCGTCATATCGGCCTTTTGCGCATTGTTGGCCGCACCGCCGTGACCGCCTTCAATATTTTCATAGTACCAGACGTTGGTATGGCCCTGCTCCAGCATCTTGGCCGCCATCTTGCGCGCATGTCCTGGATGCACCCGGTCGTCGCGGGTAGAGGTGATGAACAGCACATTCGGGTATTTCACTTCCGCCTTGACGTTCTGGTAAGGGGAATAGTGCTGGATATAGCTCCATTCCGCCGGCACGTCCGGATTACCGTATTCGCCCATCCAGGAAGCGCCGGCCAGCAACTTGTTATAGCGCTGCATATCCAGCAGGGGCACCTGGCTGACCACGGCATTGAACAGCTCGGGCCGCTGGGTCAGCATGACGCCGGCTAGCAAGCCGCCGTTGCTGCCGCCCATTGCGCCCAGGTGCCTGGTGCTGGTGATCTTGCGGGCGATCAAGTCTTCTGCCACCGCCGCGAAATCGTCATAGGCGCGCTGACGATTTTCTTTCAGGGCCAGTTGATGCCAGCGCGGACCGAATTCGCCGCCGCCGCGGATATTGGCCACCACATAGATGCCGCCCTTTTCCAGCCAGGTTTTACCGATGGCGCCGGAATACGACGGCGTCAATGAAATCTGGAAGCCGCCATAGCCGTACAGCAAGGTCGGGTTGCTGCCGTCGTCCTTGCTGTCCTTGCGGCGCACCACGAAATAGGGGATTTTGGTGCCGTCCTTGGAGCTCGCTTCGTTCTGCGTAATGGCATACGGCGCGGCGTCGAAGAAGGCCGGGGTACTCTTCAATTGTTCGCGACTATCGTTGCCTGCATGCGCCAGGATATAGACGTTAGGCGTCAGGTAATCGGAGTAGCTGAGCGTGTAGTCATCCGATTTTTGCGGGTCAAGCGCGCTCACGCTGACCTGGCCCAGGGTAGGCAGATTGACCTGGCGCGCCACCCACTGATTGCGCTCCAGCTTCCACTCGACCAGCTTGCCTTTGACATTGTCCAGCGATTGCACCAGCACATAGTTGCGGGTATACGCGGCGCCGGTCAGCGAAGTGCGCTCGCTGGGCTCAAACAACACTGAAAAACGCCGGTCGCCCTTCTGGAATTTTGCAAAATCCATGGCCAGCATACTGCCGGATGCATAGGTCTTACCGCCCACGCTCCAGGGTTCGCGCAGGCTGACGATCAATTGCCGGCCAAAGAAAGTCAGCTCGGCGCGCTCGGGCACCGCCAGTTTTTTCAGCCTGTCGCCTTCTTTCAGGTAGTACTCCGAGGTATAGTAAGTGACGCCGCGATTCACCAGTTCGTGGTGGATGCCGCCGTGATCGCTGCTATAGGCGGAAACGCTGATGTCGGTCTTTTCGCCTTCCAGCACGGTCCTGGCGGCGCTCAAGGGCGTGCCACGCTTCCATTCCTTGACGATGCGCGCATAGCCTGAATCGGTCAGCGAGCCGGGGCCAAAGTCGGTGCCGACAAACAGCGTGTCCTTGTCGCGCCAGGCGATATTCACCTTGGCTTCCGGCAAGCTGAAGCCGTCTTTGACGAAGCTCTTGCTGGCCAGGTCAAATTCGCGCACCACCACGGCATCGGCGCCGCCGCGCGATAGTTCCAGCAGGCAGCGGTCGTAGGCGGGGTAGCGGCAGTCGCTGTTCTTGTACACCCAGTTCTCATTTTCAGCCTTGGCCAGGGCATCCAGGTCCAGCACGGTGTCCCAGTTCGGCTGCGCCTTGCGGTACTCTTCCAGCGTGGTCTTGCGCCATACGCCGCGCGGATGCTCGGCGTCGCGCCAGAAGTTATAGTAGTAGTCCCCCATTTTTTCTATACCGGGGATGCGGTCCTTGGAATCCAGGATGGTCTGCAGCTCCGCCCGCATCTTGCCGAAACCGGCATCGCTCTCGACTTTGGCGCGGGTAAGCTGGTTGCGTCCCTTGACCCACTCCAGTTGCTTTGCTCCGCCTACCTCTTCCAGCCACTGGTGGCTATCCAGGCTTTGGGCCAGTGCGCAAGCGCTGGCCAGGCTAAACGCGAGGACTAATTTCAGCTTCATTGTTTTCCTTTATTTTCGTTATAGGGCGGATCTGCCAGGTGCAGCGGCGGCGGCGGCTGGTTGACGGCTCGGCGAGTATTCCCACCCCCGCGCCAGGCTTGCGAGAACCGGCCGACTCGCGGGAAGACAGACCATTTAACAGACCATTTTAATGTATGCGCCGCAAGCAAAGTCCTGTGAATTCAGGCATCCTTCAATACTAAGTTTAGAATTTTGGCCGGATACTGAACGAACAACGGATCTGCAGGTCTGCGGGATTTGGCAGGAAAGATGCAAATAAATATTGATTGATAATCATTCTCAATTATAATGAGATTGCACTCCAGCCAGCCGCGACATTCTCTCCCTCTGTCAGCCAGCCATCCCCCTCCCCCTATTGTTCTGTTTTTGAAATGCGCCGGCAGCTGCTATAGTGCGCGCTTTGCTTTCCAAAAATACATCATGCTGAAGCGCTTCTGGTTCCAGGTTCACTGGCTGTTGGGTATTAGTGCCGGGCTGGTCTTGGCGGTCATGGGCGCCACCGGCGGCTTGTATGCGTTTGCAGATGACATACTGGGGCTGCTGAATCCCGCGATTACCCAGGTCAGCGCCGCTGGCGGCGCGGCGCTGCCGCCAGCAGAGCTGCTGGCGCGCATCAAGCTCAACCGGCCCTATGTTTCTTCCTTGTCGCTGTCCGGCTCGGCCACCGATGCGGCGCGGCTAGGCTTCATGCTGCCGGTCGCCGGCAGCGAGCAGAAAAAATTCGAGCTGCAATACGTGAACCCGTACACCGGGCAATTACTGGGCAAACCGCGCGGCGAAGATTTTTTCCGTTTTGTCCTGGACCTGCACCGCAAGCTGGCCCTGGGCGATACCGGCAAGGCGGTCACGGGGGCATCCGCGCTAGTCCTGGTATTCATGTGCCTGTCCGGCCTGTACCTGCGCTGGCCAAAGAAAAATGCCTGGCACTGGCGCCTGTGGCTGACTTTGGACGCCAAGCGCAGCGGCCGCGGCTGGCTGTCGGAGCTGCATGCAGTCAGCGCCACCTGGCTGCTGCTGATGCTCTTGCTGGCGGCGTTGACGGGCCTGTATTGGTCGTATGGCTGGTACCGCGGCTGGGTAGGCAATCTGGCGGCGCCAGCGCCGTACAAGCAGGTCCAGGGCGTACCGAAAACCGCGGTGGGGAATGCCTCCGCCGCAGGCGCGCCAGCCGAACCCAACCTGGCGGCGGTCTGGCAGACTTTCCGCACCGAAGTGGCCGACTACCGCAAGCTGATCATGTTATTGCCGTCCAGGCCAGGCCAGGCCGTGCAGATATTATATGTGGACAGCCAGGCGCCGCATCGCTATGCCAATAGCAAATTGCTGCTGGATGCGCAGACCGGCGCCATACAAAAACATGAGCACTACACCGAGCAGGCCGCCGGCGCCCGCCTATTGGCCAGCGTATATGCGCTGCATTCAGGCAGTTACTGGGGAGTGGCGGGCATGCTGATGATGATGCTGGCCAGCCTGGCCTTGCCCGGGTTTGCCGTCACCGGCTGGCTGATGTACCTGGCAAGGCGTAAAGAAAAATCCCGGACTTCGATGCCGTCTTAAGGCCGCTGCGCCAGCTTGGGGGCCGCCGGCACATTACGCTTGATCCAGCCCAGCATGTCCAGCCAGATGCGCTGCACTTCGGCGTCCGGCGGCAGGCTTGATGCATTCGGCAATTCTATGGTGACCACCGGGATGTCCTTGTGCAGGCCGCTGTAGTTACCGAGCGAGCCCGGATACACCCCTACCCGGTTGAACATCAGGCGCCCGAAACGGCTGGGCGGCTTGACCGGCCCGTCAAAGTCCAGCACGCCGAAAGGCGCATGCACCGAGATGATCACGTCCGGTTTGAATTTCTCTATGGTGTCGTGCACCCAGCGGCTTTCCGGTTCCGACAAGGGAGCTGCACCCGGATAGCGGCGCGGGTCGCTGCCGGTAGCCCTGGCCCAATAGCGCGGCGCATCCTGCTGCCAGTTGGGAGTGGGGAAATTGCGATTCAGGTCCACCCCGCGCGCATTCATGCGGCGCGGCTTGGGCGCCAGCAGTCCGTCAGGATTGACGATGGGTGCGACCTTCCACTGGAACTCTTGCGCAGCCGGTTGCTGTATCAATTCCAGCCATTTGAAGACGATCGCGCTGGCGGTCAGCTCGTCACCGTGTATGCCGCCTATCAGCAAGACCTTCAAGGCTGGCCGGCTGCCCGGCCGGGCGGCAATCTCGCGCGCCAGGATAGGAAAACCGTTTTGCGAGACGGCGCCGCTGGGCAGCAGTTTGCTGTTGCGGCAATCGCTCACGGAAATTTTGGGAAGGCGGGCCGCCAGCGGCGAACACCAGTCGCCGGCCGGTTTGGCGGGTGGGACCGGGGAGCCGCCGGCGGCATGTGCAGGCATCCACAACCAGGCTCCCTGCAGCGCCGAGATAGTAATGATGCAGAAGGAACGCAGAATCGCAGGGCGGGCACCCCGTGCCCACGCGCTTATTTCCATCGGTGCGGGCACGGGGCGCCCACCCTACTTATTTCTCATTCTGCTTAAGCCTCGACCGACGTGCGAGCGACGGTTTACAGACCGGCCGCTGCGCGCAACTGGGTGACCTTGTCGGTACGCTCCCAGCTGAACTCAGGCTCTTCGCGACCGAAGTGGCCGTAAGCGGCTGTCTTGGAATAGATAGGACGCAACAGGTCCAGCATCTGGATAATGCCTTTCGGGCGCAGGTCGAACAACTCATTGACCAGTGCCGCGATCTGCGCATCGGGGATCACGCCCGTGCCTTCGGTATACACCGTCACGTTCATCGGACGGGCAACCCCGATCGCATACGCGACCTGGATCTGGCATTGCTTGGCCAGGCCAGCGGCAACAATATTCTTGGCCACATAACGGGCTGCATAGGCTGCGGAACGATCGACTTTGGTAGGGTCCTTGCCGGAGAACGCCCCGCCGCCATGCGGGCAGGCGCCGCCGTAGGTGTCGACAATGATCTTGCGGCCAGTCAGGCCGCAATCGCCTTGCGGACCACCGATGACAAAGCGGCCAGTAGGATTGACCAGGAACTTGGTGTCTTTCAGCCATTCGGCCGGTAGCACCGGCTTGATGATTTCTTCTATCACCGCTTCAATGAAGGACGCCTTCATCTTGCTGCCGTCGCTTTGCTCCGGGCTGTGCTGGGTAGACAGTACCACGGTGTCTATGCTGTGCGGCTTGCCGTCGACATAGCGCATGGTGACCTGGCTCTTGGCGTCCGGACGCAGGAAAGGCAGGCGGCCGTCCTTGCGCAACTGGGCCTGGCGCTCCACCAGCCGGTGTGCATAGTAGATCGGGGCCGGCATTAGTTCCGGTGTTTCGTCGCAGGCATAGCCGAACATCAGGCCCTGGTCGCCGGCGCCGATATTCAACTGGTCGTCGCTGGCCTGGTCCACGCCTTGGGCGATGTCATTGCTTTGCTTGTCATAGGCGACCAGCACGGCGCAACCCTTGTAGTCGATGCCATACTCGGTATTGTCATAGCCTATGCGCTTGATGGTATCGCGCGCCACCTGGATATAATCGACATTGGCATTGGTGGTGACTTCACCGGCCAGCACAACCAGGCCGGTATTGCACAGGGTTTCGGCAGCCACGCGCGAACGCGGATCTTGCTCGAGAATGGCGTCGAGAATGGCGTCTGAGATTTGATCAGCAACTTTGTCCGGGTGTCCCTCGGATACTGATTCAGAAGTAAAAAGATAATCGTTTGCCATCGCAGGCTCCTAGCTTATGGTTGACCATGTCGCAGTAATACGAGAACCTGCGACGCTTTAGCGAGATTTATATACCGCCTCGCAAGTTGTCTGTTAACTCGGCGGTGAATACTTAACTGTGATATTTTACGCCTCTTATCGGGCGGCTGTCTAATTCCCTTATTAAACCTATTACTATTTGACCAGTCTTATGCTAGTCGCGCTGTTTCGTTTCTTATCGTTTTTTCCACTCCCGCTATTGCATGCCACCGGCGCCGTACTCGGCCGCCTGGTATATGTGGCGTCGCCTTCCTATCGCAAGCGCTTGAAAGACAACCTGAACCGGGCCGGCTTTGGCGGCGAACTGGATACCGCTATCAGGGAAGCCGGCAAGAACGTGATGGAACTGCCCTTCATCTGGTGCGCCTCGCCACAACGGGTGCTGGCCACGGCCAGCGTGGAAAACTGGGAACTGGTGCAGGCCGCGCTGGATGCAAAAAAAGGCGTGATTTTGCTGACGCCGCACCTCGGTTGCTTCGAAATCATCGCCCAGGCTATCGCCGCGCGCACCCGTCTAACGGCGCTGTACAGGCCGCCGCGCAAGGCCGCGCTGAGGCCGCTGATAGAAGGCGCGCGCTCCAGGGACAATCTGCTGCTGGCGCCGGCCAACCTGTCCGGCGTCAGGGCCATGGCCAAGGCCCTCAAGAAAAGCGAGGCTATAGGCCTGCTGCCGGATCAGGTGCCGCAACAGGGTGAAGGGGTGTGGGCGGATTTTTTCGGCAAACCCGCCTACACGATGACCCTGTCCGCCAAACTGCATACGATGACCGGCGCCCCGGTGATACTGACCTATGCGCAGCGCTTGCCGCACGGGCGCGGGTATGCGATACGCTTCGTGGCTTTTGAAGGCGAGCTGGGCGGCAGCGCCGAGCAGCAGGCAGCCGCCATCAATGCGGCCATGGAAAAACTGATCGCGCAATGTCCTGCGCAATACTTCTGGAGCTACAACCGCTACAAGGCGCCGGAAGGCGCAGGCGCGCCGCCGGCCGATGGCGCCGCCGGTACTCAGACTCAGCCGCAGGCGGACGCATGAGGCTGGTGCTGGGACTGATGTGGCTGCTGCACTGGCTGCCCTTGCCGCTGCTCGGCCGCTTGGGCGACGGCATAGGCGCCATCCTGTTCAGGCTGATCAGGTCGCGCCGGCATATCACGCTGACCAACCTGCGCCTGTGCCTGCCGCACCTGAGCGAACAACAGCGCAAGCGGCTGGCCCGGCAGCACTTCCAGGCGTATACCCGCAGCGTGCTGGAGCGCGGCATACTGTGGTGGGGCTCGGAACGCCGCCTGAAAAAATTGATTGTGGTGGAGCCCGGCGTACCGTTGGCGACCATACAGTCCGGCCCCACCATCCTGCTGTGCCCGCATTTCGTCAGCCTGGACGTGGCCGGCGTCGCGGTCTTGCTGGAATCCTCGCTATGCTCGATCTACACCCAGCAGCGCAGCAAGGTATTTGACCAGGCCTTGCGCCGGGGACGCTCGCGCTTTCGGCCGGTGAAACTGTTTTCCCGCGCCGAAGGGGTAAAGCCCATCATCCGCGCACTGCGCGAAGGCCTGCCCTTCTTCATGCTGCCGGACATGGATTTTGGCGCCAAGGATGCCGAGTTCATCTCCTTCTTCGGCATCCCTGCGGCGACGCTGACCGCCACCGCACGCATCGCGGCGGCCACGCAAGCCAAGGTGATACCGGTGATCGCCACCGTGCTGCCCGATTACCGGGGCTGGAAAGTGAGCTTTCATGCGCCCTGGGAAGATTATCCCGGCGACGACATGGTCGCCGCGACCCGCCGCATGAATACCTATATAGAAACCGAGATCCTGAAAGCGCCGGCGGAATATTTCTGGACCCACAAGCGCTTTAAAACGAGACCGCCGGGCGAACCCGGCGTGTATTGAACGACTTGAACCACTTGAACGACTTGAACCACTTGAACATGTAGTGAAACACCCGCCTACCCCAGGCGGGACGAATCAGCTACCCGCCAGCAGGTCTTTCTCGCCCGGCAGCAAGGTATTGGCCGGTAGCGCCTCCACCTGTTTCAGGCGCTCATAGATGGGCGTAAAGTCCGGTGCGGTATCTTCGAACAATTGCTTGAAGTCGCGGATCACGAAATAGGTCTCCTGGTAGGAGTCTATCTTGTACAGCGTACGCATGCAGCGCTCCACGTTCAGCGCGATATGGCGCGACGGCGTATTCTTCAGGCAATACTCGAGCTCGCCACCGGAAGACAGGATGCCGGCGCCGTACACGCGCAAGCCTTGCGGGCTCTGTATCAGGCCGAACTCTACCGTGTACCAGTACAGTCGCGCCAGGTAGTCCAGGCCGCCCAGCTTCATCGCCTTCAAGCCGCCCTTGCCGTATTCCTGCATATGGTCGGCAAACACCGGATCAAACAGCAGCGGCACGTGGCCGAAATAATCGTGGAATACGTCAGGCTCGACGATGTAGTCGAATTCAGCCGGAGTGCGCAGCCATACCGTGACCGGGAAGCGGCGATTGGCCAGGTGGTTGAAGAAGGCCAGCTCGGGTATCAGTCCGGGCACGGCAACGATGCGCCAGCCGGTCGCCTTTTCCAGTGCCTCCGAAGTCTTCTCGAAATCGGGGATGCCGTCGGCGGCCTTCATTGCCGCCAGCGCGGTGATGAATTCATCGCAGGCGCGCCCGGGCACCAGCGCTTCCTGGCGCTTGTACAGCCGGCGCCACAGCGCATGCTCTTCTTCGGTATAGGAGGCCCAGTTTTGCTTGACTACATACTGGGCGTCGGCTTGCGAATAGTCGCCGCGCAAGGCGGCGCCATCCGATTTTTCGGCCACGGTGGCCAGAAACTCTTCATTGGAAACTACTGCGGTATCCATGGCTTTACTCTCTTCCATTCAGGACAAAGGGCCGACCGGATGAGTTTTCATCACTCCTGCCGACCCTGTCAAAGCAATATGATACTACGCTGACGCGGTATCGTCTTTCAGCACGCCACGGCGTATCTGGTCCAGTTCTATGGATTCGAACAGGGCGCGGAAGTTTCCTTCACCAAAACCCTGGTCGCCCTTGCGCTGGATGATTTCAAAGAAGATAGGGCCGATGACCGTCGACGTGAAAATCTGCAGCAGCAGTTCGCGCTGGGTGGCATTGCTATTGCCGTCTATCAGGATGCGCAGGCGGCGCAGTTCTTCCAGGTTTTCGCCGTGGCCGGGCAGGCGGCGGTCGACCAGGTCGTAATAGGTTTCTATCGTATCCTGGAACACCACGCCGGCGTCCTTCATGCTGGCCACGGTCTCATACACGTTGTCGGTACCCATCGCGATGTGCTGTATGCCTTCGCCATGGTACAGGTCCAGGTATTCGGAAATCTGCGATTTGTCGTCGGAAGATTCATTGATAGGAATGCGTATCTTGCCGCAAGGAGAAGTCATCGCCTTGGATTTCAAGCCGGTCAGCTTGCCTTCGATATCGAAGTAGCGCACTTCGCGGAAGTTGAACAGGCTTTCATAAAAATCTGCCCATTCCTTCATGCGGCCGCGATGCACATTGTGGGTCAGGTGGTCGATATAGGTCAGGCCGTGCCCTTTAGGATTAGGCTCGGCGCCGGGGATGGCGACAAAGTCGGCATCGTAGATGCTGATATTGCCGATCGCGCCGGTTACGCCGCCGTCCTTGCCGTGCCAGCGGTCGACGAAATAGATCAATGAATCGCCTATGCCCTTGATCGCGGGGATATTCAATTCCATGGGGCCGGTCTTGTTGTCGAAACCCCAGGCGCCCAGTTCCAGCGCGCGGTTGTAGGCTGCCGCCGCATCCTTGACGCGGAAGGCGATGGCGCAGACGGAAGGGCCGTGTTTGCGGGCAAAACGCTGGGCAAAGGAATCCGGCTCGGCATTGATGATGTAATTCACATCGCCCTGGCGGTAGAGGGTCACGTTCTTGGTTCTATGCCTGGCAATGGCGGTGAAACCCATGCGCACAAACAGTTCGCCCAATGCTTTTGGATCGGGTGCGGCATATTCGACAAATTCGAAGCCATCGGTGCCCATAGGGTTTTCCCAGGGTTGAAAATCCATGCTTGTCTCCTCGGTGATCGTAATTGGTATGCAACAAAGCGCCCACTTGCATCGCTGCCCCGCAGGATTCCTGCGGTGATACGGCTTGCCGTGCCTGTCATTTTGTGTGCTAGCTAGATTTCTAGTATAGACCTCGCATGACGACATATAATTGCAAAATAACCCAATAACTTACTTATTTGAGCAATAATATTGCTTTGAAACTCTCATTCTTGGTGGAATATGGCTGCAATCGAGCTGGACAAGATAGATCGCAAAATCCTCGCCATTTTGCAGTCGGATGGCCGCCTGACCAACCAGGAGGTTGCAGAAAGGGTCAACCTGTCGCCTTCGCCCTGCCTGCGCCGCATCAAGCGCCTGGAAGAAACCGGCGTGATACGCAAGTATGTGGCCCTGCTGGAACCGGCCAAGATAGGCCTGGGCTTGCTGGCCTATGTCAACGTCAGGCTGGAAAAGCATAACGACACCCCCGGCAAGGGTGCCTCGCGCTCGCCGCGCAATGACTTCGCCGCTTCGGTGGCGCAATGGCCAGAGATCGTGGCTTGCTATGCGATGACAGGGGAAATGGATTACCTGCTGAGGGTGCACGTGGAAGACATGGACCATTTTTCGCGCTTCATGATGGAGACGCTACTACGCCACCCGGCAGTACTGGACGTCAAATCCAGCTTTGCGCTGCAACAGATCAAGGATACGACGGCGTTGCCGGTGCTCAGCATCCAGGCCTGAGCCGAGCTGATTTCTTGAACCCGGCGCCTGGCTCAAGCCGGACTAGTCGCCCTTCATGCCGGGCAGGTTTTCCAGCCATTTGACGGCGGCCCGCTTATTCGCCTTGAAGGTATAGTCGAGCGTGGCGACCTGCTCCTGCATCGCTTCTTGCAGCATGCTGGACGCATCGGCCGGCAGCAGCTTCAGGTAGGCGTCGGCCTCGCCGTATTCCCGGTGGATTTCCATGCCCGCCTTCTTGGCGATATGGATCATGGTCTGGTTGCTGGACAGGCAATGCATATACAGGGTATCCACATCGGCATTGCGGCAGTGGATGGCGCCGCGCTTGAACAGCTTGGCCCCTACCCCTTTGCCGCGCGCCGATTCCGACACCGAGACGCCGAACTCGGCCACTTTTTCCTTTTCCGTGGCCTCGACGCCATGCTCCAGCTTCTCGCGCGGAGCAAAGGCCAGGTGGCCGACGCCGACCACCTTGAAGCGGCTATTGACCACGCCGAATACCTTATCGCGCGAAAAATCAATACCCTCGACATACTTGGTGATCATTTCATCGGGCAGGTAGGTGCCGAATCGCAGTAAGCGGTCACTCTCTTTGAGGGCCAGGAAGTGTTTCAATATCCTATACCGGTCGCGCTCAGACAATTCCTTGACGAAGACGGTCGACTTCTTCTTCGGCACAGGTGCAGCGGCCGAAGCCGCTGTGGCTTCGGCGGTACTACCCGGCTTTCGCGGATAAAGGTCAGTCGCGTTCATAAGCATCCTCCGGCACATGATATTTTGTGCAGTGCACAATAACATTGTAGGCGATGTCGGGCTTTTTTTCCAGAAACCACATAAGAATTTTCCACATGGCAATTAGTTGCGCCGACCAGGAATCGCGATTACTGCGCCCTGACGCTTTCTACATAGCTGCGCACCGCGTCTATCCTGGCATTGCGGACCGCCAGCGCAATTTGCTCGGGCTGGCCGAGATAGGCTTGCGCAATCTCGCCGGCCTTGACTCGCCGGGCCGCGGCCAGCGCGCCGGCCAGGTAGTCGTATTGCGGGAAACTGGCGTCCGGCAAGTCCGCCCGGCCAAAACAATCGCATTCGGAGGCCCGCAACAAGTCGAGGAAGCGCTGCGGTTTGCGAAAGGCATCGCTGCGCTCCAGCAAGGCAACGATAGTATTTGGCCGCAATTCCAGCGCGCGGCTGATATTGCCGTGATCGCGAGCCGCCATCAGGGCCAGATCGCGGCATTCGGTCGGCACCTTCAGGCGCCGGCACGCCGCTTCGACCAGGTCCACGCCCTTTTGCTCATGCCCATGATGGCGCGGCCAGTCAGCGGCCGGCGTCGCCCCTTTGCCGAGGTCATGCATGAGGGCGGCGAAACGTATGCCCAGCGAATAATTTTTGCGGGCCGCATAATCTATCACCAGCATCACATGCAGGCCGGTATCAATTTCCGGGTGGTGCTTGGGCGGTTGCGGCACGCCCCATAGGGTATCCAGTTCGGGCAGTAGACGCGCCAGAGCGCCGCAATCGCGCAACACCGCGAACATGCGGGAGGGTTTGGCCTCCATCAAGCCGCGCGAGATTTCCTGCCACACCCGTTCCGGCACCAGCGCATCGACTTCGCCGGCCTGCACCATCTGTTGCATCAGGACATTGGTCTCCGGCGCAACCGCAAAATCATGCGGAGGAATCGAAAAACGCGCAGCAAAACGCGCCAGCCGCAAGATGCGCACCGGGTCTTCGGCAAAGGCGTCGGACACGTGCCGGAATATCCGGCCCTGCAGATCTTGCCGGCCGTGAAAGGGATCGTAGAGCTTGCCGTCCTCATCCTGCGCCATCGCGTTGATGGTCAGGTCGCGCCGCACCAGATCCTGCTCCAGGGTCACGCCGGCGTCGGTATGGAAGACAAAACCCTTGTAGCCCGGCGCCGTCTTCCTCTCGGTACGGGCCAGCGCATATTCTTCATGGGTCTTGGGATGCAAAAACACCGGGAAGTCCTTGCCCACCGGCGTATAGCCCAGCGCCAGCATCTGCCCGGGCGTGGCGCCGACCACCACGTGGTCCCGATCCTGCACCGGCAAACCCAATAGTGCGTCGCGTACTGCACCGCCTACGATATATGTCTTCACTTAAATTAGTCTGAGTTTAATGGTCCGGCGCTTGCTCGGCCTCGGCCAGGGCTTCGCGCACCCACTGCGCTACCGCCGGATGAGCGGCAACCCGTTCTGCGTAAGCTTGCAGGGCCGGTGCCAGCGACACCGCATAGGTCTTGAAGCGCATCACCACCGGCGCGAAATAGGCGTCGGCGATGGAAAAATCGCCGAACAGGTATTGGTGGGCGCCGTAACGCGACAGGCACTCTTCCCAGATTTCCGAGACGCGGCCTATGTCGGCTTGCGAGCCGGCGCTACGGCCCTTGCCGGGCAGGCTGGCCTTGATATCCATGGGCATGTCGGAGCGCAGGGCCTGGAAGCCGGAGTGCATCTCGGCACAGACGCTGCGCGCCGTCGCCCTCGCGGCGACATCCTGCGGCCACAGGTTATGCAGGGAGAATTGCTCGGCCAGGTATTCGCAGATCGCCAGCGAATCCCAGATCGTCACGCCGTCTGCCAGCAGCACCGGCACCCGGCCGGCCATCGAGTATTCGGAAATCTGCCGGCTGGTGTCTGCACGGTCCAGCGGGATGAGAATCTCTTCGAAAGGAATGCCGAAGGCCTTCATCGCAACCCAGGCCCGCATCGACCAGCTCGAATAATTCTTGGTGCCTATCACCAGCTGCATGCCGGCTTTCTTGTGGGAGCCCAGCATCGCGGACAAGGCAGGATCAAGTTCTGTAGTATTAATCATTATTGGTTCCAGATGACTCGCTAGGGTCTTTCGGGTCTTTCGGGTCTTTCGGCACATCGCCGTCCTCGGCACTCATGCCCTTGGGTATGACGACACCCAGGCGCGCCTTTAGCGACTGGGGTTTCTTTTCAAACAGCGCGGCATAATAGGTCGCATTGGATAATACATTCTTGACGTAGCCGCGGGTCTCGCCGAAGGGTATGGTCTCGGCAAAAATCGCCCCCTCCACCGGCCGCGTCAGGCTGGCGCGCCACGCGCGCGGCCGCCCCGGCCCGGCGTTATATGCCGCCGACGCCATCGCCTGCGAGCCGCCCAGGTCGGTCAGCACCATATTCAGGTAATTGGTGCCCAGCGCTATATTGGTCTCCACTTCATTCACCTGATTGGGGACGAAGTCGCCCAGGCCCATCTTCTTGGCGACATAGCGCGCGGTGGCCGGCATGATTTGCATCAGGCCGGAAGCGCCCACATGCGAACGCGCGCTCATCACGAAGCGCGACTCTTGCCGTATCAGGCCGTACACCCAGGCCATATCCAGCCCCAGCAGCTTGGTTGACTTGTACATCACCTCGTTGAACGGGGTCGGATAACGCTGCGTGAAATCCATCTCGGTCTTGGTGCGGTCCGAGGTGCTGACCATGCGGTCCAGCAAATTATTTTGCCTGGCCAGTTCGGCCGCGGCCAGGTGCTGGCGCTCGTTCATCTTGCGCAATTCCCAGTTCCATTCGCGCGTGCCTTCCAGCCGCAAATTCATCTGGTAAAACCTGAGCGCGCGCTGCAAACCCGGATTTTGTACAGCGGCCTCCAGTTCGGCCAGCGTCAGCGGATTGATCGTCGCCGGCACCCCTACTTTTTGGCCGCCCTCTTCCAGCGCCAGCTGGCCGTAAAAATGCACCTGGTCGGCGATCGTCTGGAACAGCGCCTGCGCCTCTTCATTCTTGCCCTCGTTCTTCAGAACGCGACCCTGCCAGTAGACCCAGGTGGATTCGCCGCGCAGGGATGCGGGCATGGCAGCGATCGCCGCTTTCAGCATCTTCCAGTCGCCTGCGCGCAGCGCCGTCCTGGCGCGCCATTGGTAGGCTTCCAGCGACAAGGGCGCACCCTCGGCCTGGCGCCAGTACTGCAGCGCTTCCGGCTGCAGTTTCAGCGCGGCTTGCAAGGCTACCTGCCCCCAGGCCAGCGCCCGCTCCGACTCGGACAGCTTGCCGGCATGCTTGCCCAGCGTCGCTGCCGCCTGCTGCGGATCGTTCTTGGCATTGCGCCCCAGAGCGATGATGTACAGCTCATGCGCGGCCTTGCCGCTGTCGGGCGCCTTGCTCAATATCAGGCCGGGTTTTTCAAAGGCCTGGGCTATCCTGGTATCTTTCACTTGCAGGTTCTTGGCCAGCCTTTGCGCCAGCGGCAAGGCGCCGTTTTCCGACGCCAAGCGGATCTGGTTCCAGATATCCTCGGCACTGAACTGGCCGTTCTCCGACAGATAGGTCACCAGCGAGTAACAGCCGTCGCCATAGTCGCGCGCGGAGGTCAGCAGGCTGCGGGCCTCGGCCGCCACCTTTTGATTCTTGATGGCCCTGGACAGCAGGGCATAGCACTTCAACTGGGTATCGTCGGCCACCACAAACTGCGGATACTGGATATCAAAATTGCCCCAGTCGCCGCGGTAGCCCAGTACCAACAACCAGTCATTACGCAGGCGATCGGCGATCGCGCTGCCCTCATACTTGCCGATGAAACCCTTGACCTCGGTGGCAGAGGCAGAGCGTATCCTGGTTCTCAGGCGGTAATAATCGACGTAAGAAGGGATGTCATAATTGCCCAGATAGGCGGCATGCTCTTCCGCCTTGGCTGCATCGTCATGAAAGGCGGCATCGCGCAGGGCCATGAAGCGGTCGTCGTCGGTGACAAAACTCCGGGCCGCATGGCTTGCCGGGAGATGACACAAACCTGCTACCATCACGATACTAAGACCTGCAATTTTTTTCAGCGAAAACATGTTCTACGGCTCTCAATCTTGACTGTGTTGGACAGTATGACACACTCAAATAGCATATCACGCCCTGCCGCGTCGGAAATACCGGAAGATAAAAGTATGAGAAAAGTATGAGTAAGCGGGAAGATGCCCAGAAAGATGCGCAAGATAAGGATAAGGCTGCCCTGCGGCGCCGGCTATTACAGCTGAGGCGGGCCACTCCAGCGGCGACACGCCTGGCCTGGGACCAACAGATAGCCGCGCAATTGCTGGACTGGTGCCGCCGGCACCAGCCGCGCAGCATGGGCGTGTACTGGCCTATCCAGGCAGAACCGGATCTGCAGGCGCTGTATCCTATCTTATCCGGAGCCGGCATCCAGCTGGCGCTGCCTGTCGTGCACACCAGGCATGCACCGCTCACTTTTGTGCAATGGACGCCGGGCGATATGATGGAGAAGGACGCGCACGGCATCCCTGTGCCGGCATTCAGGGAGACGGCCATATGGCCGGAAGTATTAGTGATCCCCTGCGTCGGCTTTAACCGCGATAAGTTCAGGCTAGGCTACGGCGGGGGCTACTACGACAGGACGCTGGCGGCCGCACCGGCAATCCGGCCGCTGGTAGCGATAGGCGTCGCCTACCAATGCGGCCTGGCTGACTTCAATAGCGAGCCGCATGACGCGGCCCTGAATGTGCTGATCACGGAGCAGGCCTGCCTGGCTTGACACCCACAGCGCAGCGCTGATCCAGGCAAAATCAGCCGCTGGCCACGCTGGGGGCTGGGGCTTGAACGCTCAGGATATGAGCAGACGTTGCCAGATGGCGGTCGTCGCCACCGCCTGGTTCAGCGAATAGAAATGCAGGCCCGGCGCGCCGCCGGCCAACAGGCGCTCGCATAGCTGGGTCACGACGTCCAGGCCGAAAGCCTTGATCGAGGCGGTATCGTCGCCATAGCTGGCCAGTTTCAGGCGTATCCAGCGCGGCACTTCGGCGCCGCACATATCCGAGAAGCGTATCAGCTGCGTATGGTTGGTAATCGGCATGATGCCGGCGACGATGGGGCTGCTGACGCCGGCTTTTTGCGCCAGCTCCACAAACTGGAAGTAGGCATCGGCATTATAGAAATATTGCGTGATCGCCGCATTGGCGCCGGCCTGCATTTTGCGCACGAAATTTTGCAGGTCGTCTTGCGGCGACTTGGCTTGCGGATGCACTTCCGGGTAGGCCGCCACCTCGATATGGAACCAGTCGCCGGTTTCCGCGCGGATAAATTCGACCAGCTCATTGGCATACCGGAACTCGCCGGCGGCGCCATAACCGCTAGGCAAGTCGCCGCGCAACGCGACCAGGCGGTGGATGTCGTGCGCCTGATACTGCCGCAGGACCTCGCGTATCGAGTCACGGGTGCCGCCTACGCAAGACAGGTGAGGTGCGGCGTCGTAACCCTCTTTGCGGATCTCGACCACGGTATCCAGCGTACCCTGCTGGGTGGTGCCGCCGGCGCCGAAAGTCACCGAGAAATATTTGGGTTTTAACTCGGCCAGTTTGGCGCGCGTCACGCGCAGTTTTTCCGTACCTTCCGGCGTCTTGGGAGGAAAAAACTCTATGCTGAAATTGTGTGCAGACATTATTTTTTGAGAAGTAAAGTGGACAAGGCCCATGAAATCACGCTGTACAGCAAGGCGCCGCCCACCGCGGCCCAGAAACCGGCGACATGGAAGCCGTCTATCATATTCGCCACCGCCCAGAACATCAGGCCATTGATTACGAAAATAAACAGGCCCAGGCTCAGCACCGTGGCCGGCAAGGTCAATATCAACAGGATAGGCCGGATAATCGCATTGACGAAGCCCAGCACCACCGCCACCACCAGCGCCGTGGCGAAGCTGTCTATAGCCACCGAATGCATCAGATAAGGCAGGGCGAGCAGGGCCAGCGCATTAATCAACCAGGTTGCAAGCAAACGCATGAATTCCTCCAAAGCAGAATAATATAAATGGGTGAAGTGCGGCTACCCCACCCATGACCAACAACGGCCTATGACAAGCCGTCCCCGGACTTATTAGTAGCGATAGTGGTCGGCCTTGTACGGACCGTTTTTGCTGACGCCGATATAGGCGGCCTGCTCGTCGGTCAATTCGCTCAGTTGCGCATTGAGTTTTTTCAATTGCAGGCGCGCCACTTTTTCATCCAGGTGTTTCGGCAAGGTGTAGACGCCGACCGGATACTTGTCTATGTTCAGGAACAATTCTATCTGAGCGATAGTCTGGTTCGCGAACGAAGAACTCATGACATAGGATGGATGGCCGGTGCCGCAACCGAGGTTGACCAGGCGGCCCTCCGCCAGCAGGATGATGCGCTTGCCGTCAGGGAAGATTACGTGATCGACTTGCGGCTTGATATTGTCCCAAGTGTATTTTTTCAGGGAAGCAACATCGATTTCATTGTCGAAGTGGCCGATATTGCAGACGATAGCCTGGTCCTTCATCTTCAGCATATGCGCATGGCTGATCACGTGGTAGTTGCCGGTCGTGGTCACGAAGATGTCGCCGTGTTCCGCTGCATAATCCATGGTGACCACGCGATAGCCTTCCATCGCCGCCTGCAGTGCGCAGATAGGATCGATTTCGGTTACCCATACCTGGGCCGACAAGGCGCGCATGGCCTGGGCAGAACCTTTGCCGACGTCGCCGTAACCGGCGATGACGGCAACCTTGCCGGCGATCATCACGTCGGTGGCGCGCTTGATGCCGTCCACCAGCGATTCGCGGCAGCCGTACAGGTTGTCGAACTTGGACTTGGTCACCGAATCATTGACATTGATCGCAGGGAAGGCCAGCTTGCCCTCTTTATGCATCTGGTACAGGCGGTGCACGCCGGTCGTGGTTTCTTCGGTCACGCCCTTGATTGCGGCCAGGCGCTTGGAATACCAGTCGGGCTCGGTCGCCAGGTGTTTCTTGATCGCATTGAACAGGCAGATTTCTTCTTCGGAGCCCGGATTGGCCAATACCGAGATATCTTTTTCAGCACGGGTGCCCAGGTGCAGCAGCAGGGTGGCATCGCCGCCGTCGTCCAGGATCATGTTGGAATAGCCGCCGTCTTTCCATTCGAAAATACGGTGCGTGAATTCCCAGTATTCATCCAGGTTTTCGCCTTTGAACGCGAACACGGGCGTACCGCCGGCGGCAATCGCGGCGGCCGCATGATCCTGGGTTGAATAGATATTGCAGGAAGCCCAACGTACCTGCGCACCGAGCGCGTTCAAGGTTTCGATCAGTACCGCGGTCTGGATAGTCATGTGCAAAGAGCCGGTAATGCGCGCACCCTTCAAAGGCTGGCTGGCGGCATATTCTTCGCGGATGGCCATCAGGCCAGGCATTTCTGTTTCGGCGATCTTGATTTCTTTTTGCCCCCAGCCGGCCAGGCTAATGTCGGCCACCAGGAAGTCTTGATCGGTTTTTTGCAGGGATGATATAGAGGCGTTCATCACGCCCTCCTTTCTTGTGAAAAAAGTAACGTGAGCGCGGTTGCATGTTCCAAGCCTGGCGAAACGGGCGGGTGACCCGGATATTTCGTCGCAACGCTCCTTGGAATTGCAGCAGTATAGCGCAATTCATCGCCTACGGCGGCGGGACAGGCGCATCATGCCTGATTTTTACGCATTTTTTATTGCTGCCGACAGGCAACTGCTCAATAGAAAAAGCCCGGACGCGCCTGCTGCGAATCCGGGCTTTTTCTATAGTTTGGTAGCTCAGTGCCCGTCAAAATTGCATACGGTATATAGCTGCAAGCCGCTGTCCCGCAATAATTTGGAGCCGCCCAGTTCCGGCAAATCGACGATGACTGCGCCCTCTATCACTTCGGCTCCCAGGCGTTCCAGCAATTTCTTGCCGGCCATCATGGTGCCGCCTGTGGCAATCAGATCGTCGATCAAGACCACGCGATCGCCCGGCTTGCAGGCGTCTGCATGCAATTCTACGGTAGCGCTACCGTATTCCAGTTCATATTGTTCCGACAAGGTATTGAAAGGCAGCTTGCCTTTCTTGCGGATAGGCACGAAGCCCAGGTTGAGTTCATAAGCGAGCACGGCGCCGATAATGAAGCCGCGCGCATCCAGCCCGGCCACCACGTCCAGCTTGGCGTCCATATAACGGTGTACGAACAGGTCGATCAAGACGCGGAAGGTCTTGGGATCCTGCAGCAAGGGCGTGATATCACGGAACATGACCCCTTGTTGCGGCCAGTTTTCCACGGTGCGGATATGTTCCTTGATATATTGAGATGCGTTTAACATCGCTTGATGTCCTTCTTTTGGTTACTTTTTAATATGGCGTAAAAGATCCTGTCGTATTTACAAAAAATACAACAAGCTCCTTTACCGCAGGCGCTATTTTAACAGGCGATGCTCTGCCCTAGCGACAGCTTCTGCCACACCGCGCACCACGACCACATCACCCTCTTGCAGCACGATCTGCCCGGACAGCTCCAGCCGCTGTTTGCCGCGCCGGACCGCAGTCACATCGACCTCCAGCTCCGCCAGGTTCAGCTCCTGCAGGGCCTTCCCTAGCGACTTGGCGCGCTCGTGCAACACCACCGTATGCAGGCGTACCTGCATGCTTTCCGGGCTGTCGGCGGCATCGCTGGCACCGTGAAAGAATCCGCGCAGCGACTCATAACGCTCGTCGCGCGCGGCTTGCACCCGGTGCACCACGCGGCGCAAAGGCACACCCAGCAGCACCAGCGCATGCGAGGCCAGCATCAGACTGCCCTCCAGCAACTCGGGCACCACCTCGGTGGCCCCGGCCTCGCGTAATTTATTCAAGTCGGCGTCGTCCTGGCTGCGCACGATCACCGGCAAGGTGGGGTTCAGCTCGCTGACCAGGTGCAATACTTTCAAGGCCGAGGCGGTATTAGTATAGGTCACGACCAGCGCCGCGGCACGATTGATGCCGGCCGCCACCAGGCTTTCGCGGCGGGCGGCGTCGCCATACGAGACATTGGCGCCGGCCATTTGCGCCTCGCGTATCCGGTCCGGATCCAGATCCAATGCGTGGTAGTCCAAATTTTCTTCAGACAGCAGCTTGGCCAGGCTCTGGCCGCTACGCCCGAAACCGGCAATGATCACGTGCTTCCTGGTGGTCATCGCGCGAGTCGCTATCTGGGTCAGCGCCAGCGACTGCATCATCCATTCATTGGCCGACAGCTTCATCACGATCGCGTCCGACTTGGCCAGGATCAGCGGCGAGGCCAGCATCGACAACACCATGGACGCCAGGATCAGCTGGATCAGCAGCGGATCGACCAGTTGCAGGCCGCCCGCCTGGTTCAGCAGGACGAAGCCGAATTCGCCGGCCTGCGCCAGTCCCAGGCCGGTACGCAGGGCCACGCTGGTGCTGGTGCCGAATACCTTTGCCAGCGCCGTGATCAGGGCAAACTTCAACAATACCGGTCCCAACAGCAGCAGCAGGACCAGGCCGCCGTTGGCGACCACCAGGCCCACGTTCAGCAGCATGCCTATTGTCACAAAGAACAGGCCCAGCAACACATCGCGAAAAGGCTTGATGTCCTCTTCCACCTGGTGCCGGTATTCGGTCTCGGAAATCAGCATGCCGGCGACGAAGGCGCCCAGCGCCATCGACAGGCCCGCAAATTCGGTGATCCAGGCGGCCCCCAGGGTGACCAGCAGCAGGTTGAGCATGAACAGCTCTTGCGAGCGGCGCTTGACCACGATACCGAACCAGCCACGCACCAGTTTTTGCCCGACGAATAGCAACACAAACAGGACGAAGGCCGCCTTGGCGCTGGCCCACAGCAAGGTCTCCATCAGGTTGCCGGAGTGCGCGGCCAGCGCCGGCACCAGGATCAGCAGCGGTACCACGGCCAGATCCTGGAACAGCAAGACGCTGATAATCTGGCGGCCATGCGGGCTTTCCAACTCCAGGCGCTCGGTCAGCATCTTGGAGACGATGGCGGTGGACGACATTGCCAGCGCGCCGCCCAGGGCAAACGAGGCCTCCCAGCTGATATTGAATTTCAGCGGCAGGAAATACGCCATCAGCCAGCCGAACGCCATGGTCGCCACGATGGTGACCAGTACTTGCGCCATCCCCAGCCCAAACACTGCCTTGCGCATCGACATCAGCTTGGGGAGCGAAAATTCCAGACCTATCGAGAACATCAGGAAAACAACACCGAACTCGGCCAGTTCATGAGTGGTGGCATCATTCTGTGCCAGACCCAGCCCGTGCGGGCCGATCAGGATGCCGACCACCAGGTAACCTAGCATAGGCGGCAATTGCAGCATGCGAAAAGCCACCACGCCGAGCACGGCAGCCCCCAAAAGCAGTAGTGTTGTGTCCAAGGCAGTCATGTTGCTTATTATTACTTAAATGGACCATTAATATTCAACTAATACGGGCACTCGCCGGATAAATTGAAGCGGACAAATACTAGAACGCATCTCACCTCTATATATGAAATGAGTTCCAATTCCACTCGGACAACATTCAATCTAAAGTATCTGGCAAAGTTTTTGCTTAACGAATTTCGTTTATACTTTCGGCATGAGTCCATTTAATGCTACTACCTCCAAATTCCCCCCAGTCACGTTTGATGCTGAACGTGCCTTGCAGCTTGCCTGCGACACCTTGCAAATTGAAGCCGATGCGCTGCAATTGCTGAAACAAAGGCTGATAGCCGATACCAGCGCCAGCTTTGCGCAAGCCATTTCGCTGTTGATGAATTGCCATGGCCGCGTGGTGGTATCCGGCATGGGCAAGTCCGGCCATATCGCGCGCAAGATGGCCGCGACCTTTGCCTCTACCGGCACGCCGGCGCTGTTCGTCCATCCAGGCGAAGCCGCGCACGGCGACTTGGGCATGGTGACGGCGCAGGATGTCTTTATTGCCATTTCCTATTCCGGGGAATCGTCGGAACTGGCGGCCATCGTCCCCATCATCAAGCGACTAGGCACCAAACTGATTGCGATGACCGGCAATCCAGCCTCCAGCCTGGCTGACTGGGCCGACGTCCATCTGGATGTCAAGGTCGACAAGGAAGCTTGCCCGCTGAACCTGGCGCCGACTGCCAGCACCACGGCTACCCTGGCCCTGGGCGACGCCCTGGCGGTCGCCATGCTGGATGCGCACGGCTTCCGCGAAGAAGATTTCGCCCGCTCCCACCCGGGCGGCGCGCTGGGCCGCCGGTTATTGACCCATGTGCGCGATGTGATGCGGGTCGGTGAGGCCATTCCGCAGGTCAGTCCCGACACCAGGCTGACCACCGCCCTGCTGGAGATCACCAAGAAAGGCATGGCGATGACCGCCATCGTCGATCAGGACCAGCGCGTACTCGGCGTATTTACCGATGGCGATTTGCGCCGCCTGATGGAAAAGGTGCAGGATTTCTCGCAGATACGCATAGTCGACGTGATGCATAAAGATCCACGCACCGTGCGCGCCGAGCAATTGGCGGTGGAAGCCGTGGAAATGATGGAAACCCACAGGATCAACCAGTTGCTGGTAGCCGATGAGGACGGCAAGCTGGTCGGAGCACTGCACATCCACGATCTGACCCAGGCCAAGGTGATCTGATGAGTAACGACAATAAGAGCATCAATAAGGACATCGATGCCAGCCGGGCCGCGCAAGTAAAATTAATGATATTCGATGTCGACGGCATCCTGACCGACGGCAGCCTGCACTTCGGGCCGGACGGCGAGATGATGAAGACCTTCAATGTGCTGGACGGGCAAGGCATCAAATTACTGCAGCAAGCCGGCATAGCGACCGCCATCATCAGTGCGCGCAAGTCGCCTATCGTCGCGAAACGCGCCGCCGACCTGGAGATCGCCCACTTGCGTCAGGGCATACACGACAAGAAGGCCGCCTTCCTGGAACTGCTGGACGAATTGAAGATCACTGCCGACGCTTGCGGCTTCATCGGCGATGACGTGATCGATTTGCCGATATTGACGCGGGTGGCATTTGCCGCCAGCGTACCGAATGCGCATGCCGAGGTCAGGGCCCGCGTGCATTACATTACCCAGGCCAGCGGCGGGCGCGGGGCGGCGCGCGAAGTATGCGACTTCATCCTGAAGGCGCAGGGCAAGTACCAGCAAGCCCTGGCCCCGTTCCTGCTATGAACAGCTGAGATACGATGAGACAGATACTTACCGCCGATCGTTTCCGCTTGTGGCTGATGGTTGCGATGCTCGCCGTGGTCGCCCTCGGCAGTTTCTGGGTGCTGGAAGTCATGCGCAGGAATAACGAGGAAGGCAACTCGCGTTCCGCCGCCCGCACCGAGCCGGACTACTATGTCGAGAATTTCAATTTTGTGAAGCTCTCCAATGACGGCAAGTCGAATTACCACATCACCGGCAAACGCATGACGCACCGCCCGCGCGATGATGATTACGAAATCCAGCAACCACAGATCAATAGCTTTGACGAAGACAAGACGCCGGTCACCATGACCGCGGACCGCGCCGTGATAGCGCAAAAGAAGGCCCTCAACCAACCGCTCAAAGACAGCGACGAAGTGCATTTGTATGGAAATGTGAATATAGAAAGGCCGGACGGCATCACCTCCAAATACATGAAGCTGCAATCGGAATACCTGTTGCTGCTACCGGACCTGAATACGATGAAAACGGACAAGGCAGTCACCCTGTTGACTACCCGCTCCGAGACCCATGCAATCGGCATGGAAGCGAATAGCCTCACCCAGGAAATCCAGTTGCTGAGCAAGGTTCACGGCACTTTTCGCAACTCGCATACCACACGAAATTCCATCAATTGATAGCAAGACCTAATGGATATGATGACTAATACCTACCAACAAATTCGCCGTCTGGCGCTCCAAGTCGCGGTCATGCTGTGCGCGACCCTGCCGCTGGCATCCGCGTTTGCAGAGAAGGCCGACAGCCTCAAGCCGATTGGCCTGTCCGCCGAGAAGGCAGATGCCAAATCGAACGTGCGGACCTTGAGCGGCAACGTCTTGATCAGCCGCGGCACGCTCACCATCAAGGCCGACAAGGCGGTCATGACCGAAGCGGCCAGCGGCTACCAAAGCGTAGTCCTGACCGGCGCGCAGGGACTGCAGGTGTTTTTCCGCCAGAAGCGCGACGGCGGCCCTGACCTCTGGGTAGAGGGCCAGGCCGACCGCATCGAGTATGACGAGAAAACCGAGCTGGTCAAATTCATTTCCAAAGCCAGGATCAAGTATCTGGAGGGCAAGAAAGTCACCCAGGAACAAGAAGGCGAATTCTTATCCTACGATAGCCTGAACGACGTCTTTGTCGGTACCAATACTTCGTCCGGCAAGACGGTGCCGGGCGGCGGCCTGGTAAAGATCACCATACAACCGAAAACCGAACCCAAGACCGAATCCAAGTCAGAAGAACAGAAAAAATAATATGACGAGTACACTGATTATCAGTGGCCTGCAGAAAAAGTACGGCGCACGGCAAGTCGTGCGTGACGTATCGCTGCAAGTCAAGAGTGGTGAAGTGGTGGGTTTGCTGGGCCCGAATGGCGCCGGCAAGACCACCTCCTTTTATATGATCGTGGGGCTGGTGCCGTCCGACGCCGGCAAGATAGACGTGAACGGCGTCGACATCTCGCACTTGCCCATCCATAAGCGCGCCTTGCTGGGCCTGTCCTACCTGCCGCAAGAGGCATCGGTATTCCGCAAATTGTCGGTAGAAGACAATATTCGTGCGGTGCTGGAATTGCAAAGGGACGAGCACGGAAAATTCCTGGAAAGATCGAGGATAGACGAAAGGTTGGATACGCTGCTGGCTGAACTGCAGATAGAGAAGATACGCGAGAACCAGGCGCTGTCCTTGTCCGGCGGCGAACGCCGCCGGGTGGAAATTGCCAGGGCGCTGGCCACCAATCCGCGTTTTGTATTGCTCGACGAACCGTTTGCCGGGGTCGACCCGATCGCCGTGATCGAGATCCAGCGCATCGTGCGCTTCCTCAAGGAACGCGGCATAGGGGTGCTGATCACCGACCATAACGTGCGCGAAACCCTGGGCATTTGCGACCATGCCTACATCATTAACCAGGGCGCGGTATTGGCCAGCGGCAGACCGGATGAAATCGTCGCCAACGAATCCGTACGCCGGGTTTACCTGGGAGAGCATTTCCGGATGTAGCGGGAATCCATCTCTATGAAACAAAGCCTACAACTCCGTACCTCCCAGCACCTGGCGTTGACGCCACAATTGCAGCAATCCATACGCTTGCTGCAATTATCTACGCTGGAACTGCACCAGGAACTGGAAAACCTGTTGACGGAGAATCCCTTGCTGGAGCGCGTGGACGATCCGCTGGACAATGCAGTCAGGCTGCTGGCCGATGGCGCCATCAGCGCTACCAGCAGCTCTTCAGACAATGACAGTGGATCTGTGAATACACCCAGCGATGCGACCTCCCCGGCCGCCGACAGTGGGGAGAGCGCGGACAGCCCGAATGCGGCAGACACCACCAGTGCCAGCGATGAGGACTGGAGCTTCGACGATATGCCGCAAGGCTCCAAGGGCCCGGAAGAAGACGAAGGACGGCCGCAGCTGGAGGCGGCGCAGATTTCGCTGCGCGAGCATCTGCTGGAGCAAATGCGGGTCACGGTGAAGGAGTTGCGGGACCGGGCCCTGATAGAGCTGATCGTCGACGCGCTCGACGGCAACGGCTACCTGACCGAGTCGCTGGAAGACATACACGGCGCGTTGCCGCTGGAACTATGCGTGGAACCGGAAGAACTCAGCTTTGCGTTGAACATGCTGCAAAGCTTTGACCCGGCCGGCGTCGGTGCGCGCAGCCTGTCCGAATGTCTGGTGCTGCAGATCAGGCGTCTGCCCAAAATCGCCTTTGTCACGCGCAGGCTGGCATTGGAAATAGTGGAAAAACACTTGCCCCTGTTTGCCCAGCGCGACTTTAACAAGCTGAAAAAAATCCTGAATTGCGATGACGAAGACTTGCGGGAAGCCCAGGTTGTGATCAAGCAATGCAAGCCCCATCCCGGCGCAGAATTCACAGCGGACGCCTCGGATTATGTGGTGCCTGACGTTATTGTCAGAAAGTCAAAGAATGGCTGGCAAGTATTATTGAACCAGGATGTGATGCCGCGCCTGCGCGTGAATAGCATGTATGCCAATATCATGAAGCAAAATCGCGGTGATGGTAGCTTGAGCTCGCAGCTGCAGGAGGCACGCTGGCTGATCAAGAATATGCGGCAGCGCTTCGATACGATATTGCGCGTCGCACAAGCGATAGTGGAAAGACAACGTAATTTTTTCACGCACGGCGCAGTTGCAATGAGACCTCTTGTTTTGCGCGAAATTGCTGATACACTTGGTTTACACGAGAGTACTATTTCTCGTGTCACAACCCAGAAATACATGCTGACCCCGCATGGCATGTTTGAGTTGAAGTATTTTTTCGGCAGCCACGTTGCGACGGAAACCGGGGGTGAAGCGTCATCCACCGCGATACGGGCACTCATCAAGCAATTGATAGGAGCAGAAGACCAGAAGAACCCACTCTCTGACAGCAAGATCGCAGACATGCTGGGTGAACAAGGCATGGTTATCGCGCGACGCACCGTCGCAAAATACCGGGAAGCCTTGAAAATCCCTCCAGTGAGCCTGCGAAAATCCTTATAAGAAACCTTTAAAACTCCCGACGGCATCTTTTTCCGATGGCGCACCTGATTTTTAAATTTTCTGTAACAAGTTCTTGTAATTGTGTTTTACATTGCTATATATAATTTAGCTCAATCCTTCAGGGCTAGTATTATTGTTTGTAGCAAGTAACATCTACCATAGGAGCGCCGTATGAATCTCACCATCAGTGGACATCACCTCGAAGTTACTCCAGCAATCCGCGAACACGTACAAAACAAGCTAGAGAGGATAAGGCGACACTTCGATCAAGTCATTGATATTGCAGTCATCCTGACCGTAGACAAGCTCCGGGAAAAAGAAAAGCGTCACAAGGCAGACATCAATCTGCACATCAGCGGCAAAGACATTCACGTTGAAAGCCTCGCGCAAGACCTGTATGCAGCGATAGATACGCTGATAGACAAACTAGACAGGCAAGTCATCAAGCACAAAGACAAAATCCAGGAACACAAGAACGACGCGATCAAGTACATCCCTGATCCTGCCTCGGCCTCTGCCTGATACCTTTCCCCTATTTGATAAGGATGAAAAAGGATGCTGTTCAGCATCCTTTTTTTGATCCCGCTGCCCGCTTTGCCGGCCGGCGACACAATTCCCTGCATATTTCTTGCCTAGGCTATGCGTGCAGACGCGATAAAATAGCTTTTTCTTCTTAGGTTATCTTTCCATGAGCGAACACGTCCAAACCTTCGTCCAGAACCAGATAGGCTTTATCACGCTGGATAGGCCCAAGGCATTGAACTCCCTATCCCTGGACATGATCAGGGATATCACGAAAATCCTGCTGCAATGGCGCGACGCCGATAATGTCGGAGCGGTGTTTATCTCGAGTTCCAGCGAAAAGGCATTTTGCGCCGGCGGTGATATCCGCTTCTTCTATGATGTCGGCACGGCGACACCCAAGGGCGACAGCGCCTTGCTGGAGGATTTTTTCACCGAAGAATATGCACTGAATCATTTAATCCATTTCTATCCCAAGCCCTATATTTCGCTGCTAAACGGCGTAGTCATGGGCGGCGGCATGGGCATAGCGCAGGCCGGGCCGTCCTGCCGCATGCGTATCGTCACGGAGCGCACCAAGATGGCGATGCCGGAAGTGAACATAGGCCTGTTCCCGGACGTAGGCGGCGGCTATTTCCTGTCGCGCGCGCCGGGCCAGCTGGGCACCTACCTGGGCCTGACCGGGGAAGTCATCAAGGCGGCCGATGCGATTTATGCGGAACTGGCGGACATCTATGTGCCGACCAGCCAGATACCGGCGCTGATGCAATTGCTGACCACCACGCAGCAGGCGGACATCCGGTCCGCCATCCGCGAATTCGCGGCGCCATTTTCGGCAGATATCAATGTGGACGACAGCCAGCTGGCGAGCAATCGCAGCCTGATCGATCATCATTTCGCTGCGAACGATGTCGCAACTATCCTGGCCACGCTGTCTGACGATGGCAGCGCGTTCGCCCAGCAAACCCTCGCCGTGATGCAGAAACGTTCGCCGCTATTAATGTGCGTCACGCTGGAACAACTACGGCGCAGCGCCGGCATGTCAGTCGCGGCCTGCCTGCGCATGGAGCGCGATATGGTGCGCTACTGCTTCAAGCATGGCGAAGTGCTGGAAGGCGTGCGAGCCCTGGTGGTCGACAAGGACAATACGCCCAAATGGTCGCCACCCAGCGTGGCGGAAGTGAGCACAGAGATGATCGCGCCGTTCTTTGTGTCTGCATGGCCGGAGCATGCGCATCCTCTGCGCCAGCTCAACTGAATGTAGGTAGTCCTCATGACAACAAGGGGCCATAGGCCCCTTGTTGTTGCGTTTTAGCGAAATGCCCGAAGAGCAGGCGCCGCAGTTGTCAGGATGCTTGCCGCCTCAATGCTGCTGACCGCCGCCCAGATAAGCAGCCTTGACCGCGGGATCGTTTTTCAAACTGGTTGCAGGGCCGTGTACCGAGATCCGGCCGTTTTCCAGCACATAGCCGTAATCCGCCACATTCAGTGCCGCCGCGGCGAATTGCTCCACCAGCAGCATGGTTGTGCCCTCGTCCTTCAGGCGCTGGATGATGCGGAACACTTCCTCCACCAAGATGGGCGCCAGGCCCATCGAAGGCTCATCCAGCAGCACCACTTCCGGGTTCAGCATCACGGCCCTGGCCATGGCCAGCATCTGCTGCTCGCCGCCGGACAAGGTGCCGGCCAACTGGTGCTGGCGCTCCTTCAGGCGCGGGAATAACTCCAGCGCCTTTTCCAGGTCGACCTTGATGTCGCCGCGCGGACGGGAGCCGGTAAACCGCGGAAAAGCCCCGAGCAACAGGTTATCGGTGACGCTCATCGTCGCAAACACGCGCCGTCCTTCCGGCGAATGCGCCAGCCCGGCGCGCGCGATCTTGTGCGAGTCCAGGCCGGTCACGTCCTTGCCGTCCAGCGTGACCTTGCCCTCCTTGGGCTTCAGCATGCCGGAGATGGCGCGCATGGTAGTGGTCTTGCCAGCGCCGTTGGAACCTATCAGGGTGACCACCTTGCCTTTGGGAACCTCCAGCGAGATGCCGTGCAATACTTCTACCTTGCCGTATGCTGCGTATAAATTTGAAATACTTAACATGTCGCCCTCGCTTAAGCTGAAACAGATTCGTGAGCGGGCTCTTCACTGACACTACCACCCAGATAGGCTTCAATCACTTTCGGATCGGCCTGTACTTCAGCCGGTTTGCCTTCGGCAATCTTCTGGCCGAAATCCAGCACCGTGACAGTATCCGAAATCGACATCACCACGTCCATGTGGTGCTCGATCAGGATGATGGTAATGCCGTGCTCGCGTATCTTGCGGATGATCGCGACCAGCTCCTTGATGTCGGGCGCAGTCAGGCCGGCGGCCGGCTCATCCAGCAACAGCAACTGGGGATTCAAACCCAGCGCCCGGCCGATTTCAAGCACGCGCTGCTTGCCGTACGGCAGGTTGCGCGCTTCCTCGTCGGCCAGGTCGGCCAGGCCGGCAAACTGCAGTATGCTGGCGGCGCGCTCCCGGGCGGCCTGCTCTTCGCGATGATAGCGCGGCGTACCGAGCATCACATCGAACACATTGCTGCGGAAAGTGTGATGCAGGCCAACCAGCACGTTTTCGGTCGCCGTCATTTCGCCAAACAATTGCACGTTCTGGAAAGTCCGCGCCACGCCGCCCAATGCAATCGCCGAGGGGGTATTGCCGGAGATCTGGACGCCGTTAAACTCGACCGCACCGGCGGTCGGCTTGTAGATGCCGGTCAGCACGTTCATCATCGTGCTCTTGCCCGAGCCGTTGGGGCCGATCAGGCCATGCACCGAGCCCTTGGCAATATGCAGGTCGACCATGTTCAAGGCCTTCAGGCCGCCGAACTGCATCAGCAAAGCCTTGGCAGCCAGTAAATGGCCGGACTTGCCGCTATCGGCAGCGGTGGCAACCGCGTCCACCTCGCTGGACGCGATGGCAATTGACTCGACGTGCTTGCGTCTTCCCTTACTGAAAAAGCTGCCGAAAAAGCCGATGATGCCGTCCTGCAGGTAATACACCACGAACAAGGTCATGAAGCCGAAGATGGTCAGGCGCCAGTCGGTAATGTTTTCCAGCTTGTAGGAAAACAAGGCCATGCCTATAGGAGCCAGCACCGGTACTGCAACCTCGCGCAAGGTTTTCTTTTTCTTCGCCAGCAGGAAGCCGGCGCCGGCAATGCCGGCCACCGCAGCCACAGTCGCGATCTTGCGGAACAAGTCTATATCCGCCAGCAGGCTGGGCAGCATCACCACGATCAACGCACCCAGCAGCGAGCCGCTGCGGGTCTTGCGGCCACCCATGATCACTGCCAGCAGGAACATGATGGTCAATTCGAAGTTGTAAGTGTTCGGCGAGATATATTCTTCCGAATACGCATACAGGCTACCGGACAAACCGGCCAGGGCGGCACTGATCACAAACGCATACACCTTATAGCGGTACACCGACACGCCCATGCAATCGGAAGCGATAGGGCTGTCGCGCAAGGCTTCAAAGGCGCGCCCGAGATACGACTTCAGGATGCGGTGCACCACGATCAGCGACAGCACCATCAGCGCCGCGACCAGGTAGAAATAGCCGACTTCCGTGAGTTTTTGACCGAAGAAGATAGGCTTGGCAACCTTGATGCCCAGCGGCCCCTCGGTCAGGAAAGTCATTTCATTGATCAGTATCTGGATAATGGTGCCGAAGGCCAGCGTCACCATCGCCAGGTAAGGACCGGTGACGCGCAGCGCCGGCAATGCCAGGATGGCGCCGAAGATGGCCGTCACCACGATGCTGGCCGGCATCGCCACCAGGAAGGGCATGCCCAGCTTGAAGTACAACACGCCGGTAGTGTAGGCGCCTATGCCGAACAGGCCGGCGTGGCCCAAGGAAACCTGGCCGGTATAGCCAACCACGATGTCCAGGCCGAACAGCAGGATCGCATAGATCAGTATGGTTTCCGCCAGGTGGATATAGTAAGGATTGGTGACCAGCATAGGGAATACGGCCAGTGCGGCCAGCCCCAGCACGGAAAGCGCAAGTATTTTCTTGTTCATGTTCTAGACTTTCTTGATCGCAGCTTTGCCAAACAGACCAGCGGGTTTGAACGCCAGGACCAGCAACAACAGCAACAGGCCCGGCACTTCCTGATAGCCTGTGGAGATATAGAATCCGGTTAGTTTTTCGGCGATGCCCAGGATCAGGCCACCGACGATGGCGCCGACGCCGGAAGTCAGGCCGCCGATGATCGCGACCGCGAAAGCCTTCAATCCCAATGCCGAACCTATCGTCACGCCGGTCGGCACCAGCGGCGCCACCAGCACGCCGGCAAACGCCGCGGCGGCAGAAGACAAGGCGTACGAGAAGGTGATTACCATGCGCGTATTGATACCCATCAAACCTGCGGCATCCCGGTCGTTCGAGGTCGCGACTACCGCCTTGCCATAGATGGATTTGCGATTGAAGATTTCCACCGCCGCCATGATCGCCAGTGCGCCCACTACCACCACCACCTGCATCGGCTGGACATTGGCGCCGAACACCTGGAACGGGGCCGCCGACAATGGCGAAGGAAAAGGCACGTCATCCTTGCCCCAGATATTTTCAGCGATATTCTTGAAGATGATCGCTAGTGCGATGGTTGACATGATCCAGCCGAACTCGGACTTGATCTTGATCGCCGGACGCACGCCTATCCATTCCACCAGCATGCCTTGCAGGGCGCCGAATACCAGCACCACCGGTATCATCAGCCAGTAATTCAGATACGGGCCGCCGTGGACGTTGCCGACCAGGCTGAGCCCGACCATGGCGCCCAGCATCAGGGCCTCGCCCTGGCCGAAATTCAGGGTGCCGGAAGTGGCGAATGTCAGTTGATAACCGAAAGCGATGACCGCATAGATCATGCCTAGCGCGATACCGCTGAACACAAGTTGTAAGAGGATTTCCATTTTATTCACCTGACAGACGGCAGCATTTGCCGTAATTCTTAAGAAAAGGGCCAGCCCTTATAGAAAAAGGTCTGGCCCAATTGCCGATCTGAGCTCGGTCTCAGTATCGCTTGCTGGAACGTGTCGGATTACTTGGCGAGGATGACGTGGGCGTCCTTCACTTCACCAATCACAGGGATGCCGGGTTTGATCGCTTCGTGGTCTTCATGGCTGAACGGCTTGCTGTAGGTGGTCACTACGCCTTCCACTTTCTCATTCAAGTTTTCCAGCGCTTCACGCACTTTCGGACCATCGGTGGTGCCGGCCTGCTTGATCGCGGCTGCCAGCAGGTACACGGAATCATATCCCTGCGCAGCAGACACTGGTGACGGCATGCGCTCTACCTTATAGGCCTTCTGGTAGCCTTCGATGAAGGATTTGCGTTTCGGTGTATTTGGATCCTGGATAAAGGTTTGCGGCATCAGTGTGCCGTCGCCGTTTTTACCCGCATTGTCGATGAAATTACCCATCGACAGGGTCCAGCTGCCTATCATGGGAACTTTCCAGTTCAGCTTTTCCATGCCGTTGGCGATCTGCGCCAGTTCCGGGCCGATGCCGTAAGTCAGCACCACTTGCGCGCCGCCTTGCTTGGCCTTCAGCAATTGCGCGGTCATGTCCACGTCCTTGATATTGTATTTCTCTACCGAGACCGCCTTGATGCCCTTGGTTGCCAACGCCTTTTCCAGGTCTTCGCGGCCTAACTGGCCATAGTTGGTGGAATCGGCCAGGATCGCGACTTTGGAGAATTTACGTTTGGTGATCGCTTCATCAACGATCATTGCAGATTGAATCGTGTCATTGGCAGAGGTGCGGAAGATGTAATTGTCTTTATGTTCCGGAGCTGCAAATTGCTTGGTGATGATGCTGCCAGTCGCAACGTTATTGATCACGGGGATTTTTGCTTCCTGGTAGAAGCGCTGGGATGCCAGCGCTACACCGGTATTGATGTAACCCAGTGTGGCGACCACTTTTTCCTTATTGATCAATTCTTGCGCCACTTGCACGCCGCGTTCGTTCTTCGCTTCGTCATCGCGCTCGACCACTTGCAGCTGGCGGCCCAGTACGCCGCCCTTGGCGTTGATCTCGGTCACTGCGAGTTTGACGCCGTCACGCATAGACACGCCCATAGGTGCAGAGCCGCCGGTGAATGGCCCGGAAACGCCGATCTTGATAGGTTCGGCGGCGATACCTGCAACCGTCCAACTCAGCAAAGCAGTTGCTATCAAGGTTTTCATTTTGTACGACATGTCTATCTCCTGTTGATGAATTATCGTGAATACGAATACAGCTTCAGATCATTTTTGTTATAGGCACAAATTGTATGTGCGTTAAATCCTTGCAGCAATCAAAAACCCATGCTGCAGTGCGACATAAGCTACTTAAGTGGAACTACCGAGGGAATCCGCAATTTTAACGACAATTCCCGTCAAACCCGCATTGCCGCAGGCAAAGCCAGTAGAGCTTAATCCAAATTGCAAGAATGCATGTTGCTTTATCTTAAAAGCTTTTCATTCGATACTGAAATCTTTTTCATCTGAAACAGCGAGCCCGGCAAGCGGGCTTACTTCAGCAGACCAAACACCTTGCCTATGATTTTGCTGCCCGAACCTATTGGATCCTGGCGTATGGCTTTTTCCTCCTCTGCGATCATCAGGTACAGGCCGTCCAGCGCGCGTTGCGTTACATAGCCCTCTACCGTCGCCTCCTTGCCGGAAACGGCTCCCAGCCTGGATGCCTGGCCCATCACGCTATTGTATTTGGCGGACAGGCCGGCCTTGTCAGTCACCTTCTTGACTATCGGCAAAAATTGTACCGACAGCTGAGACGAAGTTTTTTCCTTGAAAAAATCAGTGACTGAAGTCTCCCCTCCGGTCAGGATATTTTTGGCATCGCTGATCGACATCGACTTGACTGCATTGACCAGCAGCGGCTTGGCCATAGGCACGGCGGCTTCGGCGGCACGGTTCATCGACACCACGAGCTCGTCCAGCTGCTGGCCCTTGCCCGTCATTTTCAACAGAGGCCGGGCTTGCTCCAGCAATGAAGGCAACTGGATCTTGACCTTGTCGTTAAACAGGAAGCCGTTTTCCGCCCCCAGTTTAGCCACTGCGGCGGACGATCCCTTGTCCAGCGCGGCCTTCAAGCCGGCGCTGGCATCCTGGTTACTCAGGTCGCCCAGAGATAGAGCGAATGCCAGTGAAGACATTGCAGCCATGGAAGAAATAAGCGAGGATTTGAACAGGTTGGAAAATTGCATGTGGCTCCCCTAGGATAAAGAGTTGGATCAGCAATTACTGTAGCATGCCCGGCCCTGTCCGGCTGCAGTGAATTGTGTCCACCCCTGGCATTCAGGCTGGACACAATTCACTGCAGCCGGAGCAAGCGCAGCGTCTAGACCTCGTCGATCGCAAACAGGCGCCGGTATTCGCGCATCGCATAACGATCCGTCATGCCGGCAATATAATCGGCGATCTTGCGCGCTTGCATCTGCCCTTGCGGATCTGCCGACTTCACCTGGTAGTCGGGCGGCAGCAGGATGGGCTCGGCGCGCATCGCATCAAACAGGTTGCGTATGGTTTTCCGCGCTTTGGCGGTCATGCGATTGACCAGGTAGTGCCGGTACAGGTTTTCATGCAGGAAACGCTTCAGCAATTTGGCCTGGACGCTCATCTCGTCAGAGAACGTGATCATCGCGGGAGCATTGCGCACGTCGTCCAGCGTCTGCGGATGAAACTCGGCGATGCGTTTTTCCGAGCTCTGTATCACGTCGACGATCAGCGCATTAATCATGCGGCGTATGGTTTCAGATATCGCGCGACGTCCGGCCAGCCCCGGATAAGTGAGCTCCACTTCGCGCCGGTAACGGGCAAAAAAATCCAGCTCCATCAGCTGCGATTCCTGCATCAGGCCGGAACGCAGGCCGTCGTCGATATCATGGTTGTTGTAGGCAATCTCGTCGGCCAGGTTGGCCAATTGCGCCTCCAGCGAGGGCTGTTTCTTGTCGATAAAGCGCTGGCCTATGTCGCCCAGTTTCTTGGCATTGGCCAGCGAGCAGTGCTTCAGGATGCCTTCGCGCGTTTCAAAGGTCAGGTTCAAACCGTCAAAAGCGCCATAGCGCTCTTCCAGCTCATCGACCACGCGCAGGCTTTGCAGATTGTGTTCGAAGCCGCCAAAGTCCTTCATGCAGTCATTCAACGCATCTTGACCGGCGTGGCCGAACGGCGTGTGTCCAAGATCATGCGCCAGCGCGATGGCCTCGACCAGATCTTCATTCAGCCTGAGTTGGCGTGCAATCGAACGGGCTATCTGCGCTACTTCCAGGCTATGGGTCAGGCGGGTCCGGAACAGGTCGCCCTCATGATTGACGAATACCTGGGTCTTGTACTCCAGCCGCCGGAATGCGGTGGAGTGGATGATGCGGTCGCGGTCGCGTTGATATTCGGTACGGGAACTGGACGCCTCCTGCGCAAAACGCCGCCCGCGCGAGCTAGCCGGCTGTGCGGCATACGGAGCTAACGGGGTCAGGGTGGCTGGGGAGGCATCCATGGTCAGATACAGGCGCGCAGGGTTGCCAGCAAGCTTTCTTTGGGCACCGTCGTAATGGTCGGTGCGCCCAACGGTTTGAGCAAAATGAACTTGATCTGGCCGCCTTCGTTTTTCTTATCGACTTCCATCAGTTCCAGCCAGCGGTCTTCGCCCAAGTCGGGCGCGACCACCGGCAGGCCTGCCGCCTCGACCAGGCTTTGCAGCCTGACCTTGCTGACGTAGTCGATGTAACCGAGCCGATACGATAAATCGGCCGCCATCACCATACCGCAACCAACTGCTTCGCCGTGCAGCCAATTGCCGTAGCCCATGCCGGATTCTATCGCGTGGCCAAAGGTATGGCCGAAATTCAAGATCGCCCGCAAACCGCCTTCGCGTTCATCCTGGCGCACGACATTGGCCTTGATCTCGCACGAGCGCAAAATCGCATAGGCCAGGGCGTCCGGATCCTTGGCGCGCAGCTTTTCTATATTGCCTTCTATCCAGTCAAAGAAAGCCGCATCGATGATGGCGCCATGCTTGATCACTTCGGCCAGGCCGGCCGACAATTCGCGGTCAGGCAGGGTGTTCAAGGTAGAGGTGTCGGCGAGCACCGCTTGCGGCTGGTAAAACGCGCCTATCATGTTCTTGCCGAGCGGATGATTGATACCGGTCTTGCCGCCGACAGACGAGTCGACCTGCGACAACAAGGTCGTGGGTATCTGCACAAAAGGGATGCCGCGCATGTAAGACGCGGCGGCATAGCCAGTCAGGTCGCCGATCACTCCGCCGCCCAGCGCCACCAGCGTGGTCTGACGGTCGCACTTGGACGCCAGCAAGGCATCGAATACCAGCATCAGGCTGGCCCAGGTTTTATACTCTTCACCGTCCGGCAAGATGATAGGCGTTACCTGCTTGCCCGCCGCGCGCAAGATGTCCAGCAAAGCCTCCAGATACAACGGCGCCACCACGGTATTGGTGACCACGGCTACCCGTTCACCCCTGATATGCTTGCAGACCAGTTGCGGATCTGCCAGCAGGGATAATCCTATATGGATGGGATAGCTGCGCTCGCCGAGCTCAACTTGTAGGGAGTGTGCCGATGTTTGCTGCATGATGGGAAGCTCGAAAGTCCTGGAATTGTCAGCGCCGCCTAGCTGGTCCAGTTGCGTTAATATGGATTGCACCAGGTGCTGCACGTTCGGCCGCCCGGTTTCTACCACGACGTGCGCTACCTCCTGGTAAAAGGGCTCGCGCTGCGCCGCCAGGTCTTCCAGCTTTTTGCGCGGATCCGCGGTCCTTAACAGTGGACGATTCTTGTCATGCCGGGTGCGCTGCAAGATGCTGTTGATGCCGGCACGCAAGTAAATCACCGTGCCGCGGCTGTGCAGATACTGGCGGCTCTGCTCATCCAGGATGGCGCCGCCGCCGGTCGCCAGCACGATGTCTTCTTGCCCGGTCAGGTCACGGATCACGTCCGCTTCCCGCTGGCGAAAACTGGCCTCGCCCTCTATCTCGAAAATCACCGGAATAGAGACCCCGGTGCGCGCCTCTATTTCGTGATCAGAATCAATAAACCGCTTATTGAGTTTTTTTGCCAGGGCCCGGCCAACCGTGGTTTTGCCGGAGCCCATCAGGCCTACTAAAAATATGTTTCCAGACATTCAAAGCCAGTAGTCGCACTTTGCAGTGCAATAAAACAACCTAAGGCGCGCGATAAATAATAGTCAGCTTAGCTGTTGTGCGCGCACCCTTAGGTGTGGTCGTCACCAGGACGGGGTTAATCGTATATGTTTTAGTTCCAGTATTGCTGCATGTGCTCGGCGGCGCCATTGTCAAAGAAACCACAGTACCTCCAGCATCAGTTGACGCCGGTGCCGCAATAGTAGCGGGATAAACCGTAATAGTCGAACTAGATGGATTTTCTATGGTCACGGTAGTGCCCGCCGGCATTACATAACCTTTCGAATCCGTGATCGTGACTTCGGCATTTTGTGTAGGAGTGCAGTTACCGGAAAAATCAACCGGAGGAATTGCAGTAAAATTAGCATACGAAGAGCTACTGATAAACTTGGTGCTCCCGGTCAAGATTTCTGTCGCATTAGCCGACGTTACAACAACTGTGACCTCCGATGCCCTCGGGCTTTGGCTGCGCCAGGTAACAAAACAAGTGCCCTTGATGGTGAGGCAACGGGCCGTATCTGAACCACCCAGACCACCGTCGCCAACAATCGCGCCTGAATTTGTAGTGAATACTGCGGGAGTCCCATCTGCAACAACCCCGCCAAATTGATCCGCCATGGAAACCGTAATTTGATTGGTTTCACCGTCACGATCATAACCTTCGACATCAGACTTTTCTCTAGCCACCGACAGCGCAGCCTGGGTAGGCTGACCTGTAGTCACAGTCACAGTGTCTGACAACGCAGATATGGCAGTACCGTCTACGGTCGCGACTACCCGCACTGTAGTCGGTGCCGCGCCGGAGTTGACCGTTACACTGACTTTGCCGGTCGCGTCGGTAATTCCCGAACTGGCTCCCAAAGTGACAGTGTTGGTTGCAGGAATACTAAAATTAACTTTAGTGCTGGCAATTCCCACATTGGCGCTATCGACCACGAGAAAACTTAACAAGGCAGCTTCGGTACGGCCATTCCCGCCCGCCCCTTTGATCACGATGGATTTGTCGGCAGGAACAGCCGACACAAAATTGATCGCGCTAGGAGTAACCGTCCCAGAAGCGACCGTAAAAGTTACCTTTCCAGTCAAGACTGTCGTGCCTACGATGGTTGCCGATGCGGTCAAGGTGCCCGCGCCGGTACCGACTCCAGATTTAAGGCTGATTTGCGCCACGCCATTGCTATCCGTCAATGCCGTACCACTAGTGGGGGAAAGCGATGCTATCGTGCTATCCAAGGTAAAAGTTACCACAACGTTTGCTGCTACCGCGCCAGTGGCATCCGTTACCGTCGCCTTCGCAGTAAGACCGCTTGAACCGGCCAGGACATTGCTGGCAACACCACTTGCATTGAACAGGCCGACTACGATTTTACCCGTGGCAGTGCCGCCTGTTCCACCCGTGCCTCCGGTACCGCCGCCCGTTACAGGCGTACCTGCGGATCCGCCGCCGCCGCCGCAAGCAGCCAGCAATACTGTTAAAAAGATCGCCATAAAGGCTTTAAATAGTTTTACCACGTGGTGCTCCATGCTAGACAAGTTCAAATTTTCTTAGATTTCGCAATAGCCTATTTATTGTTTGCGGCCATGCGTTCGGCAATGATTTTCGGTGTAATAAATACCAGCAATTCTGTCTTGTCGTTGGTGCGCCCGGTGGTCTTGAACAGATTACCAAACAGGGGGATGTCGCCAAAGAAAGGAATTTTCGTGACGTTATCACGCTCGGTCTGCTGGAAAATACCGCCCAGCACGACGGTTCCGCCGTTTTCAACCAGGACCATGGTTTTGACTTCCTTGGTATTGATCGCGAAGCCGAAACGTGTTTCGTCGCCCACGCTATCCTTATGCACCTCGACCTGCAGGATGACATTGCCGTCCGGCGTAATTTGCGGGGTCACTTCCAGCTTCAGGGTAGCGCGCCGGAAAAAAATAGAGGTGGCGCCGCTGCTGGTGGCGACCTGGTAAGGCAACTCGGTACCCTGCTCAATCGACGCCTTCAATTGATCGGCAGTGACTATCCTCGGGCTGGAAATAATTTTTCCTTTGCCGTCGGCTTCCAGCGCAGACAGTTCCAGATTCAGGAAACGGTTGGCTGCGGATGAAAACAGGCTAATGGCCAGACTACCGGGATTCAAACCATTGATCCCTGCAGCCGGCAAGCTGACGAATTGCGTATTAGGAATATAGCTTGTGTCGGTAATCTTGGCCTGCCCGGTTTGTTCTCCTACCCCCAAATAATTACCGGTTAAAGCGACCCTTTGATTACCCGAGATCTGGTAACCGGCAGTTCCGCCAGCGATTCCGCGCAGGTCGGCAAAGCCCAATTTGGCGCCCAGGTTCTTACTGAAAGTATCATCAGCTTCGACGATGCGCGCTTCAATCAAGACTTGCTTCGATGCGATGTCAGTTTTCTGGATCAGCCTTCTCACCTCTTCCAGCTTGGATGGGATATCGGTGATAAATAACTGGTTGGTGCGCGGCTCGATTACCGCACTACCGCGCTTGGACAGCATGCGGTTGGTGCTCGCGCCATCGACGCCAAATACCAGCTTGAAGGCTTCTGCCTTTTGATAATTCAGCTGGAAGGCTTCGGTCCTCACGGGCTCCAGTTCGGCAATCTGGGCCTTTTGCTCCAACTCCAGCTTTTCCTTGGTCAACAGCTCGTCTTTGGGGGCGATCCACAATACCGAACCATTTTTACGCATGTCCAGCCCCTTGGACTGCATGATGATGTCCAGCGCCTGGTCCCAGGGCACATCCTTGAGCCTCAGGGTCAGACTGCCATTCACGGTATCGCTGGTAATAATATTCAAGCCGTTAAAATCGGCGATCACTTGCAGCAGGGCCCTTACTTCTATGTTCTGGAAATTCAGGGACAGACGCTCGCCGCGATAACCCTGGGTACCCTGGGTCAACTTGTTGGGATCTTCCTTGATCGGCTTGACTTCGATGACCAGCTGCGTATCGCTTTGATAGACGCTATGCTCCCACAGACCCTTGGGCTCGATGAGCATGCGCACATTTTCACCTTGCGGAGTGGTCGTCACAGTTTGTATCGGCGAGCCGAAATCGGTCACATCCAGGCGACGGCGCAATACTTCAGGCAAACCCACCTTCATGAAATCGACGACTATCTTCTGCCCTTGCTGACGAACATCTACCACTACCTGGCTGCTCGGCAAATCGACGACGACCCGTCCCTCACCGGCGGAGCCGCGACGAAAATCGATGTCGCGCAAGTTTTGCTTGGTTTGCACTGCGGCAGCGGGAGCCACTGGCAAGCCGACCGAATTGACCGCGGTAGCGATGCCGCCCGAACCGTCGATCGTCATGATCACGGCATTACCCTCTATCGCGGTAGCGTAATTCAAGGGCTTGTTCAAATTGAACACCATGCGTGAACGCCCGGTTGCCTCTATCACATTGACATTGCGTACGTCACCTATGGAGATGTCGGTCGAAGTCTTGCCTGTGCCATTCACGGTATCGGCAAAATCCAGCGCTATCCTGGCAGGACTGGTCACCGCAAAGCCCAGCGGCGGCTTGGTAATGGGGTTTTTCATGACGATCTTGACAATGACATTGACCCCCTGCTGATTGGCGGTAATGGATTCAATCGCATTCGACTGCGCAAACGCAGACGTGGCCAAGCCCATCAAAGAAGCAAACATCAAACTGGCATAGAAAGAAAAACGCATAGCGCCCCTTTTACTTGTATTTATCAACGCATTCATTTTTTCGCCTCCTGCAACTCTAACTTGGTGAGCCTCTCAGTCCAATCTCCGGCGGCATCCTGGACGATTTCCTTGATATTGACTTCGGTGTCGGTAATCTTGGTAATCATGCCAAAATTCTGACCTACATAATTGCCGATCTTGGCTTGGTAGATGGATTTATCCACCTGTATCAAAGCATTTTTCATATTTGGTTTTTCAATGATCCCGACCATTTTCAAGGCGTCCAGCGGAAAGGCTTCCAAAACCTCGCGCCGTCGGTTCATATCCGGCTTCAAGCCATTGTCCGATTCGGCCCTTAGCCTGGCCAGGGCAATCAGGAGTTTGCTCGGATTAAATGGATCCATTTCATTTTTGCCGGAGTAGGCAACCGGCACATAGACTTTCGGCTCTGATATCTTGGGGATGACCACGCGCGTCTCTTTCTTAACGCCATCCATCCATTCCCTGACTTCATTCAAACCATTGTCGCTGCAGCCAGCCAGACTCAACAAGGGAAACAGCAACACTAGCCATCTGCCGAAATAGCGCCTCATTTCTTCGCCCCTTTCTCTTTATCTTTCTTCAGGGCAGCCTGGGCTATCACTTCATCCTTATCGAGATAACGGAAAGTTTTTGCAGTCACATCCAGCGCCAGCACCCCATCCTTATTAGTAGCAATAGCCAGATTATTCAAGGTAACGATACGCGACAATTTCGCGATATCGCTGACAAACTCCCCCATATCGTGATAACCGCCGAGCAACCGGATATTGATGGGCAGTTCCGCATAATAATCCTTCACTTCGGCCGTTCCCGGCCGGAATAATTCGAACTGTAAACCGCGCCCCAGACCCGCCTGATTGATATCGGACAGCAAGGCATCCATCTCAGCCTTGCTCGGCAATTGTTTCTCCATCGTCGCGACGTATTGCAACACCAATTTCCTTTGCTCCTTCAAGGCCTCCAAGTTGATCGCCTGCTGCATTTTTTGCTTATATGAATCCTTCAAGGTCTGCTCTTCCTGCTGCCCCCGTTCCAATTCCTCGGTCTGCCCACTCCAATAGAAATACCAGCCCAGCAAGGTGACACACAATAACAGGCTTGCTGCCGAAAGCAATCTGGGCGCCAGCGGCCACAGCCCGGGATGCAGGCCATTCAAGTCACGAAATTGCGAGGCGATTGATTCGCTAAATTCTTTTACGTCCATTTTTGGTCTCTCGTCACTTTTTCATGTCAGGGTTCTTGACAGCGGGAGTAGCAACGGCGCCGCTAGCGCTTGCAGCCTCCAGTTCGCGCGGACGCTTGATGCCAACATTGACCGTAAAATCAAATACTTTCTTGGCGTCGCGCCCTTGCCCTATGCCTGCAGACTTGATTTCCACCAAGTCAGGCTTGTTCAGCCATGGAGATTTATTGCCGACATTGCGCAAGAATTCCGACACCCGCTCGTTCGACTGCGCATAACCGGTCAGGACGACGCGCTGCCCCTCCTGCTTCAGGCTACGCACATAAACCCCCTCGGGCGTCAGCTTGACCAGTTCATCCAGCAAAAATACAGGCTGGTTGCGGTCGCCCTGCAAATCTTCCACCGCTTGCTGGCGCGCCTTGAGGCTTTCAATTTCCTGTTTGAGGCTGGCCACCTCTTTTATTTTCTCGTCAAGCTTGGCATTCTCGGCCTTGATGAAATTATTCCTGTCACTCTGGGCCGAGATCTGCGCCGCATAATAGGTGCCGACCGCAATGACGATCAAGGCGCCAACGATGGCCGCCAGCGCCAGCAGGGAGTAAAAATCATTCTTCAGTTGTTTGCGCTTCGCTTCACGATGGGGAAGCAGGTTAATTTTTATCATTAGCCAAATCTCCGCATCGCCAGTCCACAGGCAACCAGGTAGGAAGGTGCGTCATTACGCAGCCATTTCTCGTTCACATTTGAAGAAAGATCCATGCCTTTGAACGGGCTCACGACAGAAGTGGAAATTTTGGTACGCTCGGCAACGATGTCTACCAGGCCGGGAATCACCGCGCAGCCACCTGCCAGGAAGATTTGGTCGACACGGGTATACGGGGTGGAAGTAAAAAAGAACTGTATCGCGCGCGTCACTTCCAGCGCAGCGTTTTCCAGAAAGGGCTCCAGCAATTCCATTTCATAACTATCAGGCAAATCCCCGATTTTTTTCTTCGCTTCTGCTTCTTCGAACGCCAGCCCGTAGTTGCGCACGATATCCTGGGTCAGCTGGTTGCCGCCGAACTGCTGATCGCGTTCATAAATCACCTGGCCATTGAGCAGTATGGAAATATAAGTGGTTTTTGCACCTATCTGAAACAGGGCATAGATCTGGTCCTGACCGGCATTCGGCTGCTGCTCTATCAACCTGTCGATGGCCGCCCTAGCCGCATAGGACTCGATATCCATGACTTTGGCCTGCATCCCCGCCGCCTCGATGACAGCGACCCGGTCTTCAATTTTTTCCTTGCGTGAGGCAGCCAGCAATACTTCGACATCTTCTTCAGAATTGGCAACCGGGCCCAACACGCAAAAATCCAGGCTGACTTCATCCATCGCAAACGGGATGTACTGGTTGGCTTCAGATTCAACCTGTACTTCCAGCGCCTGCTCACTCAGGTGCGCAGCAAGAATGATTTTTTTAGTGATCACGGCAGAAGCCGGCATCGCCAATGCGGCATTTTTCACATTGGTGCCGCTTTTCTTGATGACGCGCCGTATCGCCTCGGAAACCTGTTCGATGTTTTCTATATTGCCGTCGACGACGGCGCCGCGCTGCAAAGGTTCAGAACCATAGCGCTCCAGCTTGTATGTCTTATTCGCACCCACAGAGAGCTCGACTAGCTTGATGCCAGAGGTGCTGATATCCAAACCGATCAAAGGTGGATTTCTTCTGCCGAGCAATGATGCCAGATCTAAAGCCAAGGATATCCCCTCATAAAAACGCAGTTTTATTTCTTCTAATCAATATTCTACTGCACGAACCGTAGCCATACCCGGTAAGTCGCACAAATATGCTCGAACTTCGCGACTATGTCAGTTTTTTGCTACCGATTTATTACGCCGCTCCGCCAAACATGCTAATCACAACTTTATTTTGGTGACTTGTTTCTTGCGATTGGGAATCAAACCTCAATTTTGGCAAGTGCTCCGATAGCAAAATTTCTTTTAAAAACCGCTATTTAGAAGACAATTATCCAAGCTTACATTAAATCCTAGCAATAAGTTTCCAATTGTGTAAAGCACTTTCCGCGCAGCACTACCATAATGCGTTGCCATTTCCCCACTGCGACTCCAAAGCAGCATAAAACCCCGTCGTTTAGGCAGATATTGGTAACATCCGGTTACATTTCTAAGTGCCGTGCCGCTACAGATATAATGCGTGCTGCGACCAACTCTCCCGAAATTGCTTTTCTATGCCAGTCAAAGACTCCCCTTCCAGCAAAACAGAAAAACGTCCGGCCTCCTCCGGCGCCAATAACCTGGCGCTACGCATACTGCTAGGCACCGGTGGCCTGATCCTGGGCCTGGCTCTGGCTGGAGCGCTGATTGTGGGCTTCGCCCTGACCATGGCCTATCCGAACTTGCCGGAACTGGATTCGATTACCAGTTACAGGCCCAAAATGCCGCTGAGGGTATTTACCGCAGACAATATGTTGATTGCCGAATTTGGCGAGGAGCGGCGCAACGTCGTACGCTTTAATGAAATCCCCGATGTGATGAAAAAGGCGGTGCTGGCGATAGAAGACGACCGTTTTTATGAGCACGGCGGGGTCGACTACCTGGGTATCACGCGCGCCGCGCTGCATAACCTGACCGGCGGCGCCAAGCAAGGCGCGTCCACCATTACCCAGCAGGTCGCACGGAATTTCTTTCTCTCCAGCGAGCAAACCTTCAAACGCAAGATTTACGAAATCCTGTTGGCGTGGAAGATAGAACAGAACCTGAGCAAGGACCAGATCCTGGAAATCTACATGAACCAGATTTACCTGGGACAAAGGGCCTATGGTTTCTCTTCAGCCGCCCAGATCTATTTCGGCAAGAAGCTGCAAGACATCACGGTAGCCGAAGCGGCGATGCTGGCCGGCCTGCCCAAGGCACCGTCGGCGTATAACCCGGTGGCCAACCCAAAGCGGGCCGCGGTGCGCCAGCAATACATCCTGCAACGCATGAAACAGCTGGGCTACATCACGGAAGCCCAATATGAAAACGCCAGGACCGAGGAACTGCATATCAAGACCGACAGCGCAGAGTTTGGCATCCATGCCGAATATGTCGCGGAAATGGCCAGGCAGCTGGTGTACGAACAATTCAAGGAAGAAACCTATACCCGCGGCCTGAATGTCTACACCACCATCACCAAGGCCGACCAGGACGCCGCCTATCTGTCCTTGCGCAAGGGTGTGATGGAGTATGAAAAACGCCATCCCTACCGCGGCCCGGAAGCGATTATCGACATCCCCAAGGGCAAGGAAGCCGGCGAGGAGGCGATAGAAAAAGAGCTGGCCGAACATAGCGACAGCGACGACATCATCGCCGCCATGGTGCTGGAAGCCTCGCCGAAACTGGTCAAGGCGGTCTTGTCTTCGGGAGAAGAAATCCAGATTACCGGGCCCGGCCTGAGCTTTGGCGCCAGCGGCCTGGCCAGTACGGCGCCGGCCAACAAGCGCATCCAGCGCGGCGCGGTCATCCGGGTGATGCAGGAAGGCAAAAACTGGAATATCACCCAGATACCCGAGGTGCAATCGGCCTTCGTCGCCGCCAGCACCACCGATGGCGCGATCCGCGCGCTGGTCGGCGGCTTTGACTACAACATGAACAAATTCAATCACGTGACCCAGGCCTGGCGCCAGCCCGGCTCCAGCTTCAAACCCTTCATCTATTCCTCGTCGCTGGAAAAGGGCCTGTCGCCGGCCACCGTCATCAATGATGCGCCGATCAGCTTCGATGCCGGGCAGACCGGCGGCCAAGCCTGGGAACCCAAAAACTACGATGGCAAATACGAAGGCCCGATGACCATGCGCAAGGGTCTGACCAAGTCCAAGAACATGGTCTCGATCCGCATCCTGCACAAGGTAGGCGCAAAGTACGGCCAGGAATATACGACCCGCTTTGGCTTCCTACCGGAAAAAAATCCCCCCTACCTGACCCTGGCGCTGGGTGCCGGCGCGGTAACGCCGCTGCAGATGGCCGGCGCCTACGCGGTATTTGCCAACGGCGGCTACAAGATCAATCCTTACCTGATCTCCAAAATCACCGACAGCAACGGCAAGGTGCTGACGGCCGCTGCGCCGGAAAAAGCCGGGGACGAGGGCAATCGCGTCATCGACGAAAGGAACGCCTTCCTGATGGACAGCATGCTGAAGGACGTGGTCAGGTACGGCACGGCGACCAAGGCCCTGGTGTTGAAACGCACAGACCTGGCCGGCAAGACCGGCACCACCAATGACTCCTTTGATGCCTGGTTTGCCGGCTACCAGGCCAAGCTGGTGGGCATAGCCTGGATAGGTTTCGACCAGCCGCGCAACCTGGGCAACCGGGAAACTGGCGGCGGCCTGGCCTTGCCGATATGGATAGGCTATATGCAGCGCGCCTTGAAAGACATTCCCATGGAAGAAAGGCCGGTACCGAACGGCATCATCCAGGCAGAGGGTGATTATTTTTATGCAGAAAATCCACCGGCGACCAGCATCCGCAGTCTGGGTGACGCGGAGCCGCCGGTCATAGACGAAAACAAAGAACAATAGCCGCCTGCCTACCGCGCATACGCCCGTTTCAGGCAGGCCGTATTTGAGCCGGAATTACAAGGCGCCGCCGCCCTGCTCTTGCGCAATGGTCGACAGGGTGGCAAATAATTCAGAACCGTCGCGGGTATTCAGCCACTGCCGGCCGTCATATTTGTAATGGAAGCCGCCGGAGCGGGCCGCCACCCACATCTCCTGCATGGGCGCCTGGCTATTCACTATCAGCTTGGAACCGTTGGCAATAAACTCGACTTCCAGCACATTGCCGCTGCGGCGGCATTCCACGTCCAGCGTATCCTTTTCATACGCCTTGTCGAACGCATCTTCCACCTGGCGCAAAGTTACGTCAGCCAGGCTCAAAAATTCCGTTTCAGTCATGCTACACTCCACCGCATTGATAAACCGCCATTCTATACGGTGTTAGACATTTTGAAGACGCATACCCTATTGCCTGCCTTAGCCTTACTGCTCGCAGCACTGAGCTCGCTGACCGCCTGCGGCCAGAAAGGCCCGCTCTACCTGCCCAAGAAACCTGCTGCCGTAACGACTAACACTCCGGCGACCAGCATCCCGGCAACGCCAGTGAATGCCTCCGAGCCGGAGAAAAAAGAGTAGCTCTTCAACAGTCGCGTCGGCTTGCCTAATGCTGCTCGCTGCCGTCGTCACAGTCGCGACGTAGTGCAACAGGCGCCGCCAGCCCAGGCCGCAAGCCCTGTTTGCCTGCATAGACGGCGCGAATTTTTTGCATGTCCTCGGTCACATCGCCGCTGAGCTCCACATAGTCGACCAGCGCAATTTCCTTGTTGGCAAAATCGAAATAGGCGCAGCCTAACGGCACTTTGGCGGCCAGGGCGATATGATAAAAACCGCTACGCCAATGTGGCCGGTAGCTGCGCGTGCCTTCCGGCGCCAACGCCAGCCAGAACCAGTCGGCGGCGTTGATCTTGTCGGCCAGCCTGGCGATAGACCCGGTCGACATGCCGCGCTCTACCGGTTCACCGCCCAGGTAGCGCACCAGGCGCCCCAGGCTTGCCCCGGTCAGGCCGTCGAACAATGAAGATTTGGCAATGAAACGGAAAGGCATGCCTATTGCCCATTTGGCCAGGATGCCGACAGGGAAATCCCAGTTCGACGTGTGCGGATACACGATCACCACGCCACGCGGCCCCGGCAGGTCCCGGAACCTGACGCGCCAGCCGAATAGGCCTAGTATGCGTATCGCCCAGCGTTGCGAGCGGCGGGATACATCTTGCTTACGTAGTAGGAATGCTGTCATAAAGTTTTATTATGATGATTTATCATTATGTCCGGGGGGGAACATTGATGCAAAGCAAACCCATCATCTTACTTTTTTCGGGCTTGCTGATCAAATCCGCGTTTGCCGCACACCCTCTCAGTAGTGAAGACAGTGCGGTTCAGGGCGCTGGCAAGCAGCAAGTGGAAATCAATACCGATCAGGTGCGATACCAGGACAAGCAACAGCAGATTGCTGCGCTTACCTATACCTACGGCCTGCGCGATGAGCTCGACCTGTTTGCGAATTTGCCGGCCAACCTCTCAGCGCCGTCCGGCGTCAACGACATTTCCGTCGGCAGCAAATGGCTGTTCAAGGAAGTCCAGGGACATGCTCTGGCATTCAAGGGCGAGCTATTCCTGCCCTCCGGCGATCAACAGCGCGGCCTGGGCCTGGCACGGCACAGTCTCAGCCTGGGCTTGGTCGATAGTTATCAGCGGGCGGCCTGGACCTTGCACAGCAACCTGGGGCTGACCATGAGCCGCTATCAGCGCGACGTCGATCGGCAGCCCCATCGCAAACTGGTCTGGCGCGCTTCGGCAGCCGCGGTTTACCAGGTCAACGCACGATGGGTGGTATTGGCCGATACCGGATTGACGCAGGCAGATGAGAAAGCTGTCGCTAGCCTACCGGCTTATGTTCTGGCCGGCGTGATCTACTCGCCGGATAGCAATCTCGACCTCGATGCCGGTCTCAGGCGGGAACGCATCAATGGAAGAGTGGAAGCCAGGCTGGGCGTGGGTCTGGCCTGGCGCTATTAGGTGCTTGCCCTGGGTTCGGGCTGCAGCCTCGATGCGCGCCCGCCACTCTGCCAGCGCCACACCAACCTCAGCAGCAATAGGGCGGCGACGATGCTGCCAAACAGCAGGGGCTGGGCAAAATCATGCTTGCCAGCCTTCATCCAGAAATAGTGCAAGATGCCCAGCGGCGCGATCAGGTATACCAGCCGGTGTATCCACAACCAGCGCTTGCCGCCCAGGCGCCTGACCATGCCGTTGGTGCTGGTGACGGCCAGGGGTATCAGCAGCACAAAGGCGGTAAAGCCCACCGTGATGAACGGTCTCTTGAGCACGTCCTTCCACATTTCTTGGACATCGAAAAAATGATCGAACCATAAGAAAGTGGTGAAATGCAGGGCCGCATAAAAGAAGGCATACAAGCCCAGCATGCGCCGCAATTTGATCAGCCAATTCCATTTGCTCAGCTTGCGCAGCGGCGTCACCGCCAGCGTGATGCACAGGAAATACAGGGTCCAGTCGCCAGTATTGCGGGTGATGAATTCAATCGGATTGGCGCCCAGCCTGTCCAGGAACAAAAATGCCAGCAGCCTGGCGAAAGGCAAGAGCGCCAGCACAAACAGACTGCTTTTTACCAGCGTGATTTGTTTGGGAGTGGGATTAAGCATGGTGTGTCCAGACACGGAAAATACGCGTATCAATAGAATTTCTTCAAGTCCATGCCGGCATACAGCGGCGCCACCTCGTTATAGCCGTTAAACATCAGAGTCTTGCGCTTCTTGGTAAACACGCCGTCCTCGCCGATACGGCGTTCGCTCGCTTGCGACCAGCGCGGATGGTCGACCTCGGGGTTCACGTTCGAATAAAAACCATATTCGTTGGACGCGGCAAGATTCCAGGCGGTCTTGGGCTGCTCCTTGGTGAAGCGGATCTTGACGATGGACTTGGCCGATTTGAAGCCATACTTCCACGGCAGGACGATGCGCACCGGCGCGCCGTTCTGGTTCGGCAACACCTCACCGTACATGCCAAAGGTCAGCAAGGCCAGGGGATGATTCGCTTCGTCGATACGCAAGCCCTCAACATAAGGCCATTCCAGTACCGCGCGGCGCTGGCCCGGCATCTGCTTCTTGTCTTCCAGCGTAATGAATTCGATAAACTTGGCATTGCCGGTCGGCTCCACTTTCTTGATCAGATTCGACAGCGAGTAGCCCACCCAGGGGATCACCATGGACCAGCCTTCGACGCAACGCAGGCGGTACACGCGCTCTTCCAGCGGCGCCAGCTTCATCAGGCTGTCGAGGTCCAGGGTCATCGGTTTTTTGATCTCCCCTTCTATGCTGACAGTCCATGGACGTGTTTTCAGGGCGCCGGCATATTGCGCAGGCTCAGCCTTATCGGTACCGAATTCATAGAAGTTATTGTAGGTAGTGGCATCTTTGTAGGATGTCTTTTTATCCATCAACAAATATGCCGGATTGGCCGCCGCCGCCAGCTTTTGGGCGCCCGGCGCTTGCGCGAAGGCTGCCCGCGTCGCCATTTCCAGCAAAGCTGTCCCGGCGATGGAGCCGACCGCTAGCTGCCGGATAAAATCGCGGCGCGATTCGTAGACGGCGCGCGGCGTGATTTCCGAGGAAAATGGCAGGTCGATTCCATTGGGACTGCGTTTGATCAGCATGATGACTCCGGTTAATAGCGTCCTGCGCTAGTCGCATTTCCCCTCGGCAGCAGCCGAAAAAGGATGAAATGCCTACTGCGCAAAGAAAGTATCCGTTGATGCGGATATCGAGTCTGTTCGATACCTGGCATCACGATTAGTTTCTCATGAGTCGCGCTTATCTGCCGAAACTTACACCGCCGATACAATTTGTCACAAGCAAGTTGCGGATTTTTGTCGAACGAGCAAGGCGATCGCCTACTATGCTGCTTGCAGGATGCAGGCCGCATAGTGGACATCAGGGCTTAGAGCGTGCCGTAGGAGTGCAAGCCAGACAAGAACATATTTACGCCCAGGAAGGCGAACGTGGTCACCAGCAAGCCTACCAGCGCCCACCAGGCGGCAACCCGGCCGCGCAAACCCTTCATCAGCCGCATATGCAGCCAGGCCGCATAATTCAGCCAGACGATCAGCGCCCAGGTTTCCTTGGGGTCCCAGGACCAGTAGCCGCCCCAGGCTTCGGCCGCCCACAAGGCGCCGAGGATGGTGGCAATGGTAAAGAAGGCGAATCCGACCGCAATCGCCTTGTACATCACGTCGTCCAGCACCGGCAAAGCAGGCAGCCGGTCTTGCAGGTAGCCGTGCGACTTCAGCAAATAGGCAACCGACACCATGGCGGCCAACGAGAAGGTGCCATAGCCGATGAAATTGGCCGGCACATGGATCTTCATCCACCAGCTTTGCAGCGCAGGCACCAGCGGCTGGATCTCGGCGGCGTCGCGCTTGACCGTGTACCACAACAAAAAGGCCACCGCGGCAGAAATTACCAGCAGCACGAAAGGGCCCAGTTGGCGGGTCTTGTATTGCTGCTCGTAGTACAGATAGAACAAGGCGGTAATCATCGAAAACAGGATGAATACTTCATACAGGTTGGAGACCGGGATATGGCCGACATCGCTGCCTATCAGGTAAGACTCATACCAGCGTACCAGCATGCCTGTGAAACCCATCACCACCGCCGACCAGCATAAGCTGGAGCCGACCGAAGAACCAAAGTCGGAGCGTGCGATCAGGCCACCCCAGTAAAACACGGTAGACAATACAAACAGGAAACTCATCCACAGGATGGCCGATTGGCTGGACAGCAGGTATTTCAAGAAAAATTTCTGGTTCGCCATCTCCAGCGAACCGCCATACAGACTGATCGCAAACAAGGCCAGCACGGCCAGCGTCAGCAACAGCGGCCTGACCGGTTTCCAGTTCCAGCCCAGCGAGGCAAAGGTCGGCGCCGCCAGCAACAAGATGCCTTTTTCATACACGTCCATATGCGCGCCATAGCGATTCAGCGCGAACAGTGCGGCGCTACCCAGAACAGCGGCATACAGCCAGTCCAGCACCGACAGGCGCTTGAAATAGCTTTGATAGGGGGTGTAATTTTGTGTAATTTCCATCATGTTTCCTGGTAATCCGGCACTCAGGGGCCTGCGGCCTTGGTGCTATTTTCACAAGCCGGCCCGAAAAACGGCGGCCTGTGACTATTTCCTCGCTATAGCCTGACAGTTTAGTCGATTACGCCTGACTTTGCGCTGCAGGATCAAACGGCGCCCTGCCCTGCATCAATTGCTGCCGCAAGTCCTCGAACTCGTGTTCAAAATCCAAGGTCTTGCGTTGCGAGCTCAGGGCCATCATCGCGTGCGCCCCCTGCCCGGCGTCCGCATCCGCCGCGCCATCCCTGATCCAGACCCACAAACGGCGCTCGCGGACATAAAGCATGGAAAATACGCCGAGCACCAGGAACAGGCAGCCGAGGTAGACCACGTTCTTGCCGGGCGAGCGGGTCACCTGCAATACCGAAGCCTTGACTTCATCAAAGCCGCTCAGCTGCAGGTAGATCGGTGCCCCATACAAGAAAGAGTCGGAAATCGCATTGGTCGCCAGTTGCAAAAAGCGCGCATGCTTTTCATCCAGTGTGACAGCAGGCAAGCCGTCTTTTTCGCGCGCCGCCTGCCACAGGTCCCACAGGCTGCCGTTCAGGATTTTCATGAACACATCGGCGGCTTTTTCCTGGTCGGCGGCGGGAATCTGCTCCAGGAACTTGGATACGGCAAAATACCCGGCCAACTGGCCGTCACCGGCAAAAATGGCCAGGCCCTTATCGGAAGACGCGGCTAACTGCCCGCGCAATTTTTCTGCACCATCCTTGGCATCCGGCATGGCGCGGTCCGCATAGCGCCGCGCCGCCAGCGCGCGCAGTGCTGGATTGGCGACCGCGGCCCTGAGCCGCATCCATTCGACGACGCTATCGTCGTCGTCGGCAGGAATGCGCAAATAACGGAACGCCTCGGACGGCGTATCGCGCGTACCGGCCAGGAACATGTAGGCGCCGTCGATCAGCATGGGCTGCATGTAGTTATTAAATTCCTTCGCCTGGCCAGTCTTGTCGCGCAATTTGTACTGCACGCTGGGACCGACATTCTTCAGGTCCTTGTTATTCGCATTCTTGGCGGCGGAACCGAGGTGCTTGTCGAGGTCGGTGCTCAATTGCTCGTTAAAACTCTTGCCGGTATTGACCGCGCGCACATCCTGGCCATTTCTGGACATGTTTTCCACATTGGCGGCCCTAAAGCCCGACCACTCCACCGTGTACTCACTGCCATTGCTGTTCTTTAGCGGCGTGGCGCCGCCGACGTCGCCTGCTATCGCAAACGCCACCGATTTGTCGCCGGCCATGGGATAGCCGGTCAGTTTCAAATGGCTGCCGCCATCCTCAAAGCTGGACTGATAGACCGCGACGCCCTTGTAGATCAGCGGCTCATTGACCTTGATGGTGGCCGGGAAGGTCTTGCCGGTTTCATGGTCCCTGACCACCACTTCGCTGGCGAACAGCTTGGGCATGCCGGTGGAGTAATACTCGATGATGAAGCGGTTCAGCTGTATCGTGAAAGGCAAGTCCTGAATCAGCACCCCGGTTTGCTGCGGGATGATCGCGGTATTACTGGCGGTGCCTTCCGGGATCAGCGTATTGCCGCGAAAGGTAGGATTGGACAGCGACAGGCGGTGCTTTTCCGGAATCTGGGCGATGACGCCGCTGCCGTCAAACGGCACTTTCCCCATAAACCATTGCTGGAAGCGGATAGGCATATCGGAATCCAGCAAACCGCCGATACAGATGATCACGATCGCGCTATGGGCAAAAATATAGCCCCACTTGTTGGCCGCACCGCGCTTGGCGGCAATCAGGGTCGCATTCTGCTTTTCCACCACCTTGAATTTATAACCGACCCGGGCTATATGCTCAGTAACCTGTTTCAGCAGGGCATCGCGCGAGACGCCGCTATACCATTCCGCCTTATGGTGGAAATTGCGCAGCGATTGCTCGCGCACATGATCGCGCCAACTGCGCATATCCTTCAGCATCTTGGGCGTATTGCGTATCAGGCACAGGCTGGTGGAAATCACCAGGAAAGTCATGATCAGCAGGAACCACCACGCAGAATAGACTGCGTACAAATTCAGTTTGCCGAACACGTCGAACCAGAACGGTCCAAACTGGTTAATGTAATTCGGCATGGGCTCATTTTGCTTGAGCACCGTACCGATCACCGATGCAATCGCAATCAAGCTCAGCAAGCTGATGGCAAAACGCATAGAGGAGAGTAGCTCCACTGCCGTCGCCAGCCAGCGGCGCCGGGTATTCAATTGCAAACCGTCTGTACTAATATCCATGGAAACCTAAAGATCCTGAGTATCGATTTAATATCTAAACGCGGCATGCCAGGGGTGCATGCGCTGCGGGCTGCGCCCGTGCGATGCCCAGCCGCCGCTAGCTGCGCGCGGCTGGCGCAGGCGCTATTGTAAAGCTCCGCGCCCCGGCCCGCTTGCGGCCAGACTGTAACAAATATAAAAACAAAAAAGGGGGTGGCTTGCGCCACCCCCTCCAATTTTATTCTTAGCCTTTGACGGTCGCTTACTTCAAGCCGGCGACGTAATCGGAAACTGCCTTCATTTCCTCGTCGGACATGCGCTTGGCGATGGTCGTCATCTGTATGCTGTTTTTGCGTGTACCGGCGCCGAAAGCCACCAATTGCGCATGGGTATAATCCTGGTGCTGGCCGGCGATACGCGGAAATTGTGCAGGGATGCCGGCGCCGTTCGGGCTATGGCAACCGGCGCAGGCCGGAACATTTTTCTCGGCGATACCGCCGCGATAGATCTGCTTGCCGAGCTCTACCGTATCCTTGTTCTTGGCGGCGCCGGCCTTCGGCTTTTGCGCGCTCAGGAAAGCCGAGACGTTCTTGATATCGTCCGCAGTCATGGCCTTGGCGAACGTGGTCATGATCGCATTATTGCGGTCCGCGCCCTTGAAGTTATCCAGTTGCTTGGCGATATAAGCGTCATGCTGGCCTGCCAGCCTGGGATTGGTCGAAATGGTCGAGTTGCCGGCAGCACCGTGGCAGGATACGCAGGCGGTGATATTGCGGGCAGCATCACCGTTGGTGTACAGGGCTTCGCCTTTTGCAGGATCTGCCTTGGCGACTTTGGGTTCTTCGTTCGCGTATGCAACGGAAGACACCGCCAGAATCGCGATGCCGATGGACTTCAATAACGGTAAAAAAGCACGGTTCATTCAAACACCCTGAGACTAAATAATGGAAATCTGCCCTGTTGGCGACGCAAACACAAACAACACAGCTATTTGGAGCATATTTCTGCCGGTTTTTGATATAAAAATGGCAAAAACACAGATTGGGCGCTCATTTCTGCAGCTTTATACAACTGCCCAATACGTAACCCCTTATTGTACAATAGCTTTATCGCGTTTTCGCCTACTTCTGTTGCATTTTTCCATTAGGGAAGTTCTTAGCCGCCGTTTTGAACCTGTTCGATGGCATGACTATCGGTTCCGGCCCCCTCTTGCTTCGAGGGAGATTTGTGTCGCAACACAGATCAGGAACTCCCATTAACCAAGGTATTCCTCTCTTTTTATGTCCATCCTCTGGCAAGCCCGCTTTTTTACGACGGTCAACCATCTACGCGATTTGCCTGGCACTACCGTGCCTGAAGTCGCATTCGCCGGCCGCTCCAACGCCGGCAAGTCTACCGCCATCAACACCCTGTGCAACCAGAAAAAACTGTGTTTTGCATCCAAAACCCCGGGGCGCACCCAGCATATCAACTATTTTTCCATAGGCGGCGCCCACGTCGGCCAGCATCGCAAGGACGAAACCCGGGTCGATGAGATTCGCGCACTCTTGGTTGACTTGCCTGGCTACGGCTATGCTGAAGTCCCCGGCGCAGCCAAGGATCACTGGAACAAATTGCTGGGCGCCTATGTGCAAAGGCGCGACCAGCTGGCAGCGCTGATACTGATCATGGATTCCCGCCGTCCGTTTACCGCGCTGGATATACAAATGCTGGAATGGTTTGCGCCGTCCGGCCGGCCCATCCACTGCATCCTGACCAAGTCCGACAAGCTGAACAAGAACGAGTCCGCCAATGCGCTGCGCCTGGCGCGCACCGTATTATCCAGTTATGTAGACTCGCAAGGCCAGCCCTTCCCGTTTACGGTACAGCTGTTTTCGGCACTGAAGCGCGAAGGCATAGAAGAGGCCGACGCCAAGATCCAGCAATTGCTGGGCCTCGACGTAGACCCCGTAGAGCCCACCGCGCCGCCGGCGGCAGAGCCGGACGCCGAAGCCGGCACAGATGCCGATACTCCGGCCCCGCAGTAAGCCGACTTACCCATTCCATGCCGGGGCTTCCGGCATGGAAATCTGTATTCTTCCCTCAGCAAATCCCGATTCCCCTGCATACCCGACAGTCTGGCCGGCGGCCAGCCCGCTTGCGTCAACATTGTTAGAATGCAGGTTCCAGCAAAACGCCGCACAAGAAAAAACCCCCGGCTCAAACAGAGGCCAGGGGAAATAACGCCAGGCTGAATAGGGCCAACCGGCGCCCGCTTAGGGAGGAGAAGCGGTAGGTTTAGGAAACCTAGCTTTAAGAGCTTGCATCTGTAAAAAAGTTTCATTACCCTGAATTAAATTTTTCGCATTTTAATCACGAGTATAGCCATGCCTCATACAAAATCTGCCCAATTCCCCGCCATCCGCATGCGCCGCATGCGCAAGGACGTGTTTTCCCGTGCGCTGATGCGGGAAAACATCGTCACCGCCGCCGACCTGATTTACCCGGTATTCGTGATTGAAGGCGTCAACCAGAGTGAAAAAGTGGCGTCCATGCCCGGCGTGGAGCGGGTCACGGTGGACTTGCTGCTGCAGGTGGCGGAAGACTGCGTGGCTTTGGGCATCCCTGTGCTGGCGCTGTTCCCGGCGATCAATCCATCGCTGAAGACGCCGGACGGGATGGAGGCAACCAATCCCAAGGGCTTGATCCCGCGCGCCGTCAGGGAGCTGAAGAGCCGCTTCCCTGAACTGGGCATCCTGACCGACGTGGCGCTGGACCCGTATACCAGCCACGGCCAGGATGGCTTGCTGAGCCCGGATGGCTATGTATTGAATGATGAGACCACCGAAATGCTGGTCAGGCAGGCACTGGTACAGGCCGAAGCCGGGGTCGACATCGTTGCTCCCAGCGATATGATGGACGGCCGCATAGGAGCGATCCGGCACGCCCTGGAAAACAGTAATTTCATCCATACCCGCATCATGGCGTATTCGGCCAAGTATGCGTCTGCCTTCTACGGCCCTTTCCGCGATGCGGTAGGCTCGGCCAGCAACCTGGGCAAGAGCGACAAGGCCAGCTACCAGATGGATCCGGCCAACAGCAATGAAGCGATGCGCGAAGTGGCGCTGGACCTGGCCGAGGGCGCGGACATGGTGATGGTCAAACCCGGCATGCCCTACCTGGACATCGTACGCAGGGTCAAGGACGAATTCAGGGTGCCTACCTTCGCCTACCAGGTCAGCGGCGAATACGCGATGATCAAGGCCGCGGCGCAAAACGGCTGGCTGGACCACAACAAGACCATGATGGAATCCATGCTGGCCTTCAAGCGCGCCGGCGCCGACGGCATCCTGACCTATTTTGCACGCGACGTCGCGCGCCTGCTCAAGCATAGCGCATGAACGCCACTGCGCCAGCCGCGGCGGTCTCCACAACAACCGGTTTGCGCACGCAGACGCTGTTGATCGCGATGTGCGGCGGCCTGACCCTGTTCGGCTCGGGCGCGCAAGATAATACGATCTGGCTGCACTATTTTTTCAAACCGCTGACTACCCTGCTTATTTTCAGCGTCGCATGGCAGGGCCGGCCGCCGGTCAGCGCACGCTATCGCTCGGCGGTGCTGCTCGGCATGCTGTGCTCGCTGGCCGGCGATATTTTCCTGATGCTGCCGCGCAGCGTGCTGGCTGGCGGCTTCCTGTTCGGGCTGGCCAGCTTCCTGTGCGCGCACCTGTGTTTCTTGCGCGCGCTCACCAGCGATAGCCGCCTGTTTGCCAAGCCCACCGTCTTCCTGCTCATAGGTACACTGGGCGCGCTCAACCTGCTGATACTGTGGCCTGGGCTGAGCGCTGGATTACGCCTGCCGGTGCTGGCCTATGTCGCCTGCCTGCTGACGATGAGCGCACAGGCGGTCACCCGCCATGCCTGTTTGCGGACGCCGACCAGCAGGATGGCGGCCGTGGGCGGCCTGCTGTTCATGCTGTCCGACACCTTGCTGGCGTATAACCGTTTTTACACGCAGCTACCCTACTCTGCCTTGCTGATCCTGGGCAGCTACTATCCGGCGCTATGGTGCATTGCAAATTCAGTCAAAGCGCGTCCATCGACACATCCATCAACGCTATAGTGGTGGCACAATGGCACCAATAGCACTCTCCGCTCAACGCACACCTCCCTTCAGGCAACCTATCCCACCATGCAAGAAAAAATCATTACCTTTGCCAGCCCGGTGTTTTTCCTGCTGATCGCAATAGAACTGATCGTCGGCATCAAGCGCGGGCGTAATACCTACCGCCTGAATGACACTCTGAACAGCCTCAGCCTGGGAGTCATGAGCCAGATCGTCGGGGTGTTCCTGAAAGTGCTGGCGATAGGCGTGTATGCCTGGGTATATACCCACTGGTCGCTGTTCAAGCTGCCGGCCAATAGTATCTGGGTCTGGGTGTCCGGCCTGCTGCTGTATGATTTCATGTACTACTGGCTGCACCGCATGGGGCATGAGACTTATGTCTTATGGGCGGCGCACGTGGTGCACCATCAAAGCGAAGACTATAACCTGGGCACGGCCTTGCGCCAGACCAGTACCGGCTCGCTGCTGGGCTGGATTTTCTACCTGCCGCTGGCTTTGCTGGGATACCCGGTCGAGGTTTTCATCATCATCGCCCTGATCGACCTGCTGTACCAGTTCTGGGTGCATACCCAGCAGATAGGCAAGCTGGGCTGGTTCGACCGGGTGTTCGTCTCGCCGTCCAACCACCGCGTGCATCATGCAGTCAACGACATCTACCTGGACAAGAACTATGGCGGCATCCTGATCCTGTGGGACCGGCTGTTCGACACCTATATCGACGAACTGGATGAGCATCCCGTCGTATATGGCACCCGCAGCCCCTTGCGCAGCTGGAACCCGCTGTGGGCTAACCTGGAAGTGTACAAGGCCATCGTGCTGGACGCCTGGCGTGCCCGGCGCTGGATAGACAAGCTGCAGATCTGGCTGCGGCCGCCTGGCTGGCGCCCGGCCGACGTCGCCGCCGCGTATCCGTCCAAGGCTTTCGATATCAACCGCCCCCTGTATAACCCGGCCCTGGGCGGCGCCGGCATGTGGTACTGCCTGGTGCAGTTTGTGCTGATCGTGCAAGTCACTACCCACTTCCTGATCGCCTACCAAACCGTCAACTGCGGCGCCGGCCTAGCTTATGCAGCATGGCTGGTGGCCGGCTTGTGGATAGTCGGCGGCCTGATGGAGCGGCGCCGCCCCTATCTGCCCCTGGAAATAGTCCGGCTGCTGGCGAGCCTGCTGATCGTGCTGCTGAGCGGCAGCTGGTTTGGCACGCTGGCGCTGTCCGCCACTGCGCAAGGCGTCATCGTCGCCATCTGTGTCGCATCCCTGTGTGCCTTGTGGCCTATCTTCAAACATCACCATCAATATGGACATCCTGTACATTAGCGACAATCAGGTCACGCTGAATCCTGCCGGCCCGCCGGTCTGCGCCGAAGTGACAGGCAACGGCTTTTTGTGGCTCGATGCCTGCCACGACGAAGTCAGCGCCGACCCCGAAGCCTGGCGCGCCAAGATTGCCCGTATCACCGGCACGCATGTGTATGACCTGCACCTGAAAGATGTCACCAACCTGGGCCATCCATCCTATTTCGATTCCACCCAGGATTACGAGATGGTGGTGTTCCGCAAGCTGGCGCTGAACGGCGAAGCCGCAGCAAAACCAGCCGACGAGCCTGCAGAACTGCAGAAGCGCAGGATGCCGGCGGCACTGAGCAAGCTGGCTACGCAGCCGGTATCTTTCCTGCTGGTCAACAAGGCGCTGGTCACCGTGCGTTCCACCAAGAGCCGCACCATAGAAGGTATACGCAGCCGCCTGCTGGAATACAAGGCCAAGACCGACGGCAGCACCCATTCCAGCCGCCTGCCGACTTCGCCCGAGGAACTGATGCTGCGCCTGCTGAATGCGATGGTCGACCAGTACCTGGAACTGCGCCAGCCTTTGACCCAGCAACTGGACCGCTGGCAGCACGCGCTGCTGGATCCGCGCCGGCCATTCAATAACTGGCTGGCGCTGCTGGACTCGCGCATAGAATTACGCAAGCTGGACAGCCTGTGCGAAGAACAGCACGATGCCATGCAGGAGTTGCGCGACCACATCGTCGACACCCATGACGGCAGCAGCCAGGCCAAGGATTTGCTGCTGGTGCGCACCAATGACGTGATCGAGCACATCAGCCGCGTGCTGAACCACGCGCGCCGGCTGGAGGCGTCGCTGGAATCTGCGGTGCAAATCCACTTTGCCGCCATGGCCCATCGCACCAGCGAAATCATGCGCACGCTGACCGTCATCACGGCGCTGTTCATGCCCCTGACCTTGATCACTGGCATCTTCGGCATGAATTTTGAAGTGATGCCTTTGCTCAAGCACGCATCCGGCTTCTGGATCACGATGGGTAGCATGCTGCTGATCGTGATCGTGCTGCTGATTTATTTTCAAAGCAAACGCTACCTGGAAGGCCGGGCCTAAGCCCTGCGCTCGCCGGCAAGCTTCCTGCAACCTATCTACTACTGAATGAACGACAGCTCCATGCCCCAGCATACCTTTCTTTGGCACGACTACGAAACCTTCGGCGCCCAGGCGCGCCGCGATCGCCCTGCGCAATTTGCCGCAATACGCACCGACGCCGAGCTGAATGAAATCGGCGAACCCATCATGCTGTATTGCCAGCCGGCGCCGGATTTCCTGCCCAACCCCGAAGCCTGCCTGATCACCGGCATCACGCCGCAGACCTGCCTGGAGCGCGGCATCCCGGAATACCAGTTCGCCGCGCTGATCGAGCAGGCTTTTTCCCAGAGCGGCACCATAGGCGTGGGCTATAACACGATACGCTTTGACGATGAGATCACGCGTTTCATGTTCTGGCGCAACCTGATCGATCCCTATGCGCGCGAGTGGCAAAACCAGTGCGGGCGCTGGGATATCCTGGACATGGTGCGCACTACCTATGCCTTGCGGCCGGAAGGCATCCAGTGGCCCACGCATGAAGACGGCCGCCCCAGCTTCAGGCTGGAGCAGCTGAGCGCGGCCAACGGCCTGGTGCACGAGGCTGCGCATGATGCACTGTCCGACGTGCGCGCGACGATAGCGCTGGCCAGGCTGATACGCCAGCATCAGCCCAAGCTGTTCGATTTTTGCCTGGCCCTGCATAAAAAGGATCGCGTATCGGCAGAGATAGGCTTGCCCTCGCGCAAGCCCTTCCTGCACGTGTCGGGCATGATCCCAGCCGAGCGCGGCTGCATCACGGCGATGTGGCCGCTGGCCATGCATCCGCAAAACAAGAATGAAGTGATCGCCTGGGACCTGACCCAAGATCCCAGCGAATTATTCACGCTGGATGCGGCGGCCATACAGACCCGCATGTTCAGCAAGGCCGATGCCTTGCCTGAGGGTGTCAGCCGGCTGCCGGTGAAGACCATACACCTGAACAAGTCACCGATCGTGATCGGCAATCTGAATACCTTGAGCGCCGCCAGGGCGCAGCACTGGGGCCTGGATACTGCGCTGATACAGCATCACGCCCAGCTGGCGCTGTCCGCCCCCGACATGGGCGCCATCTGGCAACAAGTGTTCGACCGGCCGCAGGCAGAAGCGGCTGACGTGGACGAGGATTTGTATGGCGGCTTTGTCGGTAACGCCGACCGCCGCATATTGAATGACTTGCGCCTGCTCAGCCCGGAGCAACTGGCCAAGGCCAGGCCGGGATTCCAGGATGGGCGGCTGGCCGAACTCCTGTTCCGCTATCGCGCCCGCAATTACCCGGACAGCCTGGCGCCGGCTGAACGACAGCAGTGGGAAGAGCATAGAGCCGCCAGGCTGTATGACGGCTATGCCAATGCCTTGACAGTGGACGACTACTTCAGCCAGATAGACATGCGGGCCGAAAGCGCCGGCGAACGGGAAGAGGCGATACTGGGCGCCTTGTATGACTATGCCGAACTGATCATGCCGGAACCGCTAGGATAGGGGAAACGGAAAACAAAAAAAGCGCCCGTAGACTAAGGCGCTTTTTGTTTGAGGAGCTTGAATGCTTATTTGTTAGGTTGCGGCGTCACGCGCAGATAAGGACGTGCCGCGGTAAAACCTTTCGGATATTTCTGCTTGATCACTTCCGGATCCTGCACCGTCAGGGGGATGATCACATCGTCGCCGTCGCGCCAGTTGCCGGGAGTCGCGACCGTATGTTTATCCGTCAATTGCAGGGCATCAATGACGCGCAAGACTTCATCGAAATTGCGGCCCGTACTCATGGGGTAGGTAATGATCAGGCGCACTTTTTTCTTCGGATCAATCACGAACAGCGAGCGTACCGTCGCAGTTTCCGATTGATTCGGGTGGATCATGTCATATAAGCCGGATACCGAGCGGTCGGCGTCGGCGATGATGGGGAAACCGACTACGGTTTTTTGCGTGTCCTCGATATCCTTGATCCATTGCAGATGGGTCTCGGCCGGGTCCACCGACAGGGCGATCGCTTTTACATTGCGCTTGTCGAATTCCGGCTTCAGCTTGGCAGTCAGGCCCAGCTCGGTGGTGCATACCGGCGTGAAATCGGCCGGGTGCGAAAACAGCACGACCCAGGAGTCGCCGGCCCAGTCGTGGAATTTGATTTTACCTGTCGAAGAATCCTGTTCAAAATCAGGGGCAGTATCGCCTAAGCGCAATGTCATGTCGGTTCTCCATTAATAATAGATCAAGATATTCACTATATCGCCTACGAACACGGCATTCAAGGATAAAGTTATTAAATACTTATACCCGTTGGCGTATATGCCAATTTCTGTGCTCAGGTTCCCTCTGCCCTGCCCAGCGAACTGGCGAATTTTTCCGGATTTTGGTAGCCGATGACACGCCCGCCCGGGATTTCCTGGCCCTGCTTATTAAAGAAGATAATGCCCGGCGGGCCAAACAAGTTGAAGCGCTTCAGCAATGCCTTGTCGTCCGCGCTATTGGCGGTGACGTCGACTTGCAGCAGCAGCATATTGTCGAGCCTGGCCTTGATCTTGTGGTCGGTGAAAGTCAGTTTCTCCATTTCCTTGCAGGATACGCACCAGTCCGCATAAAAATCCAGCACGGCAATCTTGCCCTTGGATTGCGCCAAGGCCTGGTCCAGCTCGGCAACCGAGCGCACCCGGGCGAACTTCACGCCCTGTTCCGGCGCGCCAAATAAATGCGCCACCGGTGAAAATACGTCACGGCCGCCGGTGCTGACGCCAACCAGTTGCAGCAATCCGAATATGGCAAACACCGTGCCAACCGCCTTGGCGAACAAGCCGGCACTCTTACGCATGAACAACAAGTAGCCGGCATAGCCCAACAGGATCAGCGCCCAAGCCGCCATCTGCAACCATACAGGCAATACCGGCGAGACCATCCACAAGGCCATCGCCAGCATCAGCACGCCGAAAAACTGCTTGATGCTTTCCATCCACAAACCGGCGCGCGGCAGCAGGCTGCCCGCCGACAAGCCGACCAGCAGCAGGGGCACGCTCATGCCTATCGCCATGGCGAACAAGGCTGAACCGCCAACCAGCACGTCGCGGGTCTGGCTGATATACACCAGCGCGCCGGCCAGCGGGGCCGCAACGCAGGGGCCGACGATCAGCGCCGAAATGGCGCCCATGACGAACACGCCAAACAGCTTGCCCTTGCGCTGGCCTTCCGAGGCGGCGGTCAGCTTGGTTTGCAGCGCCGCCGGCACCTGCAGTTGGTACACGTCAAACATGGACAGCGCCAGCACCACCATCAACACGGCAAATGCGCCGAGCACCCAGGGATTTTGCAGGGTCGCCGACAAGCCCTCGCCGATCAGGCCGGCGGCCACGCCCAAGGCCGTATACACCAGGGCCATGCCCAGCGCATAACTGACAGACAGGATGAAACCGCGGCGGCGACGCACCGAGCTGCCTTCACCGACGATGATGAAGGACAGGATGGGTACCATAGGCAATACACAGGGGGTAAACGACAGGCCCAGGCCCAATAACAGGAACAAGGGCAGGATCGCAATCAGCTTGCCGCTCTTCAATGCAGCGCCTATGCTATTGCTCTCGGCGTCGCCGGCAGCCACTGGCGCTTCCGCCGGCACTTCGCTCATCGCAGTGGCCGCAGTAGCGCCGGGCGTCGGACCTGTGGATGCGCCGCCAACGGCGGTCAGCTTAACCACCGATTCCATAGGCGAATAGCACAGACCCTGGTCGGCGCAGCCCTGGCTGGTAATGCGCAAGCTAAACTCGCCGGCTGCCTGCACCGGGATGCGGAACACCAGGCTCTTGCGGTAGGTTTCCAGCTCTTTCTGGAAGGTTTCGTCAAACTTGATCTTGCCCTTGGGCAGCTCCGGGCTTCCCAGCGTGGCATTGTCTGCCTTGAATTGCAGGCGCTCACGGTACATGTAATAGCCGTCGGCGATGACATAGCTGACTTCGGCAATACCGGGCTCCACCATTTTTGCAGAAAATTTGAACGCCACCTCGGGGTCCAGGAATTCCTCTTCTGCGCGCGCGGTGGCGCTAAACAGCAATACCGTTAAAGCCAGCGCCAGCATCCACAAGAAGCTGCTGAAATGCCTGCCTGCTCCGCTCCTGTATTCTTTGACCAAAGTATTCATTCACGTCCTGTTTCTTCGATGACCCATTGCAGATAGGCGGGTAAGCCATCTGCGACGGGGATTGCGATAATTTCCGGCACCTCGTAAGGATGCAGGCTCAATATCAAAGCCTGCAGGTCCGCATACCTTGCCTGCGTGGATTTGATCAGCAAGGGTATTTCAGTTGCCGTTTCCTGGCGGCCGTTCCAAGTATAGAAAGACCGCATTTCCGGCATTACGTTCACGCAAGCCGCGAGTTTTTTTGCAAGTATCTGTTCGGCGATATGCTGGGCCACCGTTGCGTCCGGCACATTGCTGATCACCAGCAGAACCTGATCCATCATATGCCGCCCCATATCGTCGTTGCCGCTGTGTGCAAGCGGCTATTGTAACAATATGGGGCAATTCTTGCGCACCGGGGCAAGGTGCGAAAAAAAAAGCCAGGCTAAGCCTGGCTTTTAAATTCTACTTGACTAACACTCAACAAAATTACTCTGCTGTAGGTGCGTCTGCAGCGTCTGTGACTTCTGGACGGTCCAGCAGTTCAACATAAGCCATAGGTGCATTGTCGCCAACGCGGAAACCCATTTTCAGGATACGCAGGTAGCCGCCATTGCGGTTAGCGTAACGTGGGCCCAGTTCAGCGAACAGTTTGACAACCATTTCGCGATCGCGCAGACGGTTGAACGCCAAACGCTTGTTTGCCAGTGTGTCTGTTTTACCCAAAGTCAGAATCGGCTCGATAACGCGGCGCAGTTCTTTTGCTTTTGGCAGGGTTGTTTTGATTGCTTCGTGGCGCAGCAGGGATACTGTCATGTTGCGCAGCATCGCCAGGCGATGGGAAGAAGTACGATTCAGCTTACGTAAGCCGTGACGGTGACGCATGGTATTTCCTTTCAGATTTTAAAAAAATTCCAGCTCTTCTATCGCTGCCGAAAACTCGGTGGCGCGGGCCGGTAATACTAGGTACTACGAACTAATGGGCAACCCGGAGGCTGCCCACTCTACAAATTATTTTTCCAGGCCGGCAGGTGGCCAATTTTCCAGCTTCATGCCCAAAGACAGACCACGGGATGCCAGAACTTCCTTGATTTCATTCAAGGACTTGCGGCCCAGGTTTGGTGTCTTCAACAGTTCGTTTTCGCTGCGCTGGATCAGATCGCCGATGTAGTAAATGTTTTCGGCTTTCAGGCAGTTTGCGGAACGTACTGTCAGTTCCAGGTCGTCCACTGGACGCAGCAGCACTGGATCGACCATAGGCGCGCGGGATGGTGCTTCCGCTGCTGCTTCGGTGCCTTCCAGGGCGGCGAATACATTCAACTGGTCCACCAGTACGCGTGCAGACTGACGAATCGCTTCTTCAGGTGTGATCACGCCATTGGTTTCAATATTGATGACCAGTTTGTCCAGATCGGTACGCTGTTCCACGCGGGCAGACTCAACGGCGTAGGAAACACGGCGCACAGGGGAGAACGATGCATCCAGGATGATGCGGCCGATAGTCTTGTTGGCGTCTTCGCTCAGGCGACGGACGTTACCAGGCACATAGCCACGGCCTTTTTCTACCTTGATCTGCATGTCCAGCTTACCGCCGGCTGTCAGATTGGCGATGACGTGATCCGGATTGATCAGTTCTACGTCATGCGGCAGATCGATGTCGGAAGCCAATACTGCGCCTTCGCCATCTTTTTTCAATGTCAGTGTGACTTCATCACGGTTGTGCAGCTTGAAGACGATGCCTTTCAAGTTCAACAGGATGTCAACAACGTCTTCCTGGACGCCGTCCAGTGAAGAGTATTCATGAACAACACCGGCGATAGTCACTTCGGTCGGCGCATAGCCTACCATCGAAGACAACAATACACGGCGCAAAGCATTGCCCAGAGTGTGGCCATAGCCACGTTCAAACGGTTCCATCACGACTTTAGCGTGGCCGGCACCCAGCATTTCCACATCGATAATACGTGGCTTCAACAGATTGTTTTGCATGTAAGTCCTTTTCAATACCCTCGGCTCGTTACACCGATAAGGCTGAATGGCTCATTATCCATCGCGAAGATGCATAAATCACCTGGTGGCACAAAGAAAAAAGCCTGCCTATGGATAATAGGCAGGCGGTGAAACTTGAATATTAACGTGAATACAATTCAACGATCAGGGATTCATTGACATCGTGGGCGATGTCGCTGCGATCTGGCATGGACTTGAAAGTACCTTCCATTTTCTTCGAATCGACAGCTACCCAGGATATATCGCTGCCTTGTGCGGCCAAAGCCAGCGACTCAGCGATACGAACTTGTTTTTTAGCTTTTTCACGAACAGCGATAACGTCACCTGGCTTCACATTGTAGGAAGCGATGTTGACTACAGTACCGTTCACGGTGAATGCCTTGTGGCTGACCAATTGGCGCGCTTCAGCACGTGTGGAGCCGAAGCCCATACGGTAAGCAACGTTGTCCAGACGGGATTCGAGCAGCTTCAGCAGAGTTTCGCCAGTATTGCCTTTTTGACGATCGGCTTCTGCGAAGTAACGGCGGAATTGACGCTCCAGAATGCCGTACATACGTTTAACTTTTTGCTTTTCACGCAATTGGTTACCGAAGTCAGAGGTACGAGCACCGGAAGTGCGACCATGCTGGCCTGGTTTTGCATCTAACTTACATTTTGAATCCAAAGAGCGGCGTGCGCTTTTCAGAAACAGGTCCGTGCCTTCGCGACGGGATAATTTTGCTTTTGGTCCGATATAACGTGCCACGATAATTTCCTTTTATTAAATGACGCAGAGCAGGGACATCACCCTGCTGCGCTAGTCTGATCTACCTGCTATCAGACGGTGGTCTTAAGAACAAAACCCACCAAATTTATTGGCGGGTTGCATTCTAACGGTAAAACCGTCAGAAAGATAGTAGGTTCTCTACTATTAGATACGACGACGCTTTGGAGGGCGGCAGCCGTTGTGCGGAACTGGAGTAACGTCCTGGATCAAGGAAATCTTGATGCCCAGGTTGTTCAGTGCGCGTACAGAGGATTCACGGCCTGGGCCTGGTCCTTTGATGCGAACTTCCAGATTCTTGACGCCGCATTCAACCGCAACTTTACCAGCTGCTTCTGCTGCAACCTGCGCTGCAAACGGTGTCGATTTACGCGAACCTTTAAAGCCAGCGCCACCGGCAGTTGCCCAAGACAACGCATTGCCTTGACGATCAGTGATCGTGATGATGGTGTTGTTAAAAGAAGCGTGAACGTGTGCGATACCTTCAGCGACATTCTTTTTAACTTTTTTACGAGCGCGTGCTGCGGCCGCGTTATTTTGTGCTTTTGCCATGATTGTTTCCTTGAATCCGTAGGCTAGTTAAACTGCTTACTAGGATTATTTCTTCAGAGACTGCGCTGCTTTACGTGGGCCCTTACGTGTACGAGCATTCGTACGTGTACGCTGACCACGGCAAGGCAAGCCCTTACGATGACGCAGGCCGCGGTAGCAACCTAAGTCCATCAATCGCTTGATGTTCATCGAGATTTCACGACGCAGATCGCCTTCAACGATGAATTTTGCAATCTCATCGCGAAGCTTCTCTAATTCGTTGTCGTCCAGATCTTTGACCTTTTTACTGGTCAAAACACCGGTTGCCTCGCAGATGTGTTCTGCGCGTGGGCGGCCAATACCATAGATGGCTGTTAAGCCGATTACGGTATGCTGATGATTTGGGATATTAACCCCTGCTATACGTGCCATTCGTTATTCCTCGATCAATAACGTTAAATTAACCTTGGCGCTGCTTATGGCGTGGTTCTGTGCAAATAACACGAACAACACCCTTGCGCTTGATGATCTTGCAATTGCGGCAAATCCGCTTAACTGATGCGAGAACTTTCATTTTTGCCCTCTTTCCTTTGCTTCTAATTCACTTTTAATTTACTTGGTTCGGAACACTATTCGCGCCCGGCTCAAATCATAAGGCGTCAATTCCACTGTCACCTTATCACCTGGAAGAATGCGGATATAGTTCATTCGCATCTTCCCGGAAATATGGCCAAGTACAACATGCCCGTTTTCCAACTTAACTCGAAATGTTGCATTCGGAAGATTCTCAAGAATCTCGCCCTGCATCTGTATAACGTCGTCTTTTGCCATTCGATCTGCTGTTCCTCTGGGCGTTACCTAGAAGGAATTCCGCCCTTGAAATTTGCTTTACGAAGAAGCGATTCGTATTGCTGTGACATCACATAGTTTTGTACTTGTGCCATGAAATCCATGGTGACAACTACGATAATCAACAGAGACGTACCACCAAAATAGAACGGTACCTTCCAACGCGCTTGCATGAACTCTGGCAACAGGCACACCAGTGTGATGTACACCGCACCGGCCAGTGTCAAACGCATCAAAATCTTGTCGATATAACGAGCTGTCTGGTCACCAGGACGAATTCCAGGAACAAACGCACCGCTTTTCTTCAGGTTTTCTGCTGTTTCCTTGCTGTTGAATACCAGCGCGGTGTAAAAGAAGCAGAAAAACACAATTGCAATCGCATACAGCAGAGCGTGGATAGGCTCACCAGGTCCCATCGACTGCGCCAGGTCTTTCAGGAAGCGGACAAAACCGCTATTGGAAGATTCGGCGCCTTTTGTAAACCAGCTGACTATCGTCGCCGGGAACAAAATAATCGACGAAGCGAAGATAGGAGGAATCACACCTGCCATATTCAACTTCAGCGGCAAATGGCTGCTTTGGCCGCCATATACCTTGTTACCCACCTGGCGCTTGGCATAATTCACCAAGATCTTGCGCTGACCGCGCTCGATAAATACCACCAGGAACGTTACTGCTGCAACAATCAAACAAATCAAAATCGCGGATACTGCGTTCATCGCACCGGTATTCACCAGCGAGAACAAACCACCCAATGCACCCGGCAAACCTGCTGCGATACCGGCAAAGATAATGATGGAAATACCATTACCGAGGCCGCGTTCCGTAATCTGCTCACCCAACCACATCAAAAACATGGTGCCGGTGACCAGCGTAATCGCAGTAGTCAAGCGGAACGCCATACCCGGTGTTATCACCAGGCCTGGCTGTCCTTCCAGACCGAACGCAATGAAGTAAGCCTGAACAAGAGCCAACACCAACGTGCCATAACGCGTGTATTGCGTAATCTTCCTGCGGCCGGATTCGCCTTCTTTTTTCAAGGCTTCCAGCTGCGGCGAGACTATCGACAACAATTGCATGATGATCGACGCCGAAATATACGGCATGATACCCAGGGCAAATACTGTGAACCGAGACAGAGCCCCACCGGAAAACATGTTAAACATACCCAGGATACCACCCTGGTTTTGCTTGAACAGATCAGCCAGCGCGTTCGGGTCTATACCTGGAACAGGTATGTGTGCACCAATCCTGTAGACAACCAGCGCTGCCAGCAAAAACCACAGTCTTCCCCATGGGAATCCGCTTGCAGCACTTTTAGCTTGTTGTGGAGATGTTGCCAATTATTGCTCCGGTGTCAGCACTCTATTAAGCGACTGTGCCGCCAACAGCTTCGATTGCAGCTTTTGCGCCTTTAGTGACGATCAAGCCGTTCAAAGTTACTTTTTTAGTGATCGCGCCGGACAGGATCACACGTACTACACGTGCGAGTTCGCCGATGACACCAGCCTGTTTCAAAGCCAGGACGTCGATTTCGGACACTGGCAGATTTTCCAGATCGGTCAAGCGAACTTCTGCTTTATAAGGCGTTGCCAAGGATTTAAAACCACGTTTAGGCAAACGGCGTTGCAAAGGCATCTGACCGCCCTCGAAGCCGACTTTATGAAAGCCGCCTGAACGGGATTTTTGACCTTTGTGGCCGCGACCCGCTGTCTTACCTAAACCAGAACCAATGCCGCGACCAACACGACGTTTGTAGTGTTTTGCGCCATCTGCTGGCTGGATTGTATTCAATTCCATAATTTGCTCCGATCGCAAACCTGACGGCTTACGATACAACCTTCACAAGATACGAGACTTTATTGATCATGCCGCGTACGGATGGAGTGTCTTGCAATTCGGAAACCGAATTAACACGACGCAGACCCAAACCGCGAACAGTTGCGCGATGGGACTCACGAGTCCCGATCAAGCCTTTGACCAAAGTTACTTTTACTGTCTTTGTCATTTCGCTCACCTTAGCCCAGAATTTCTTCAACGGTCTTGCCGCGTTTAGCAGCGATTTCCGAAGGAGTACTCATCTTGGACAAACCGTTCAAAGTAGCACGAACCATGTTGTAAGGGTTAGTGGAACCGTTGGACTTAGCCACAACATTCACAATGCCCATTACTTCAAAAATCGCGCGCATTGGGCCACCGGCGATAACGCCAGTACCTTCTTTCGCTGGAGAGATCATCACAGAAGATGCGCCGTGCTTGCCGGTAACGGTGTGTTGCAGAGTACCGTTCTTCAAAGTCACTTTGATCATCTTGCGACGTGCTTCTTCCATCGCTTTTTGCACAGCAACTGGAACTTCTTTCGATTTTCCCTTGCCCATGCCGATACGGCCGTCGCCGTCGCCTACAACTGTCAGTGCTGCGAAGCCCATGATACGACCACCCTTAACCACTTTGGTTACACGGTTGATCGCGATCATTTTTTCGCGCATGCCATCATCCGGCTTGTCAGCCGCCGTTTTCGCTTGCATTTTTGCCATGACGAATTTTCCTTAGAACTTCAAGCCGGCTTCACGCGCGGCTTCTGCCAACGCCTTGACGCGGCCATGGTAACGGAAACCGGAGCGGTCAAACGCAACTTCGGTAACCCCTGCTTTCAATGCTTTCTCTGCAACGCGCTTGCCAACCAGAGTTGCTGCTGCTGCGTTGCCGCCGTTGCCGGATGCTGCGGCCAACTCTGCACGTACTTCTGCCTCTACGGTAGAAGCCGACGCCAACACTTTGGCATCTGCGCCAATGATGTTCGCGTAGATGTGCTGGTTGGTACGATGCACGGCCAGGCGGGTCACTTTGAGTTCTGCGATCTTGGCACGGGTTTGACGTGCGCGGCGCAGACGTGATTGTTTCTTGTCCATCGTCAACCCCTATTACTTCTTCTTGGTTTCTTTAATCACAACCACTTCGTCCGCGTAGCGGACACCCTTGCCTTTATAAGGCTCTGGGCTGCGGTATGCACGAACTTCAGCTGCCACCTGACCTACGCGCTGCCTGTCTATCCCTTTGATCAGGATTTCAGTCGGCGTTGCGGTAGCACACGTCACGCCTTGCGGCATTTGGTGAACAACTGGGTGTGAAAAACCCAGGGACAGATTCAATTTATCGCCTTGTGCTTGCGCTTTGTAACCAACGCCGACCAGGGTCAATTTTTTCTCAAAGCCTTTAGTAACGCCGTTGACCATGTTGTTGACCAGGGCACGCAGGGTGCCGGTCATTGCATTGGCTTCACGTCCGTCATTAGCCGGAGAAAAACTGAGTGTACCGTTGTCGTTAGCTACCGCTACCAGGCCGTTCAGGCCTTGCGTCAGCGAGCCCAAAGGACCTTTTACTACAATCTGCTCTGCCGAGATCTTAACTTCAGCACCTGCTGGCAAAGCGATTGGCATTTTACCTACTCGAGACATCTTGCACTCCTTAGGCGACGTAGCAAATCACTTCGCCACCGACACCGGTTGCGCGCGCTTTGCGGTCAGTCATAACGCCTTTTGGTGTGGAAACAATCGCCACTCCCAAACCGTTCATCACATTTGGAATCTCGTCTTTACCTTTGTAAATACGGAGACCTGGGCGTGAAACACGCTCCAAACGCTCAATAACAGGACGTCCTGCGTAATATTTCAATCCGATTTTCAATTCGGACTTGCCTGCAGCTTCAGAAACTGCGAAATCTTCAATGTAACCTTCATCCTTCAGGACGCTAGCGATAGCAATCTTGACTTTGGAGGATGGCATTGCCACGACAGTCTTTTGAACAACTTGTGCGTTGCGAATGCGGGTCAGCATATCGGCGATAGGATCGCTCATACTCATTGCATATTCTCCTATTACCAGCTGGCTTTAGTCATACCCGGGACTTCACCACGCATGGCGACTTCACGGAGTTTAATACGGCCCAAACCGAATTTACGGAATGTTCCACGTGGGCGACCTGTCAAAGCACAGCGATTGCGCTGACGAGTCGGATTGGAGTTACGTGGCAATGCCTGCAACTTCAGACGAGCTGTGTAACGCTCTTCTTCAGTCTTTGATTGGTCATCAATGATGGCCTTCAATTCGGCGCGTTTGCCGGCGAATTTCTTCACCAGATCTGCACGCTTTTGCTCACGATTAATCAGTGCCAATTTTGCCATGGCGACCTCAGTTTCTGAACGGGAATTTAAATGCGGCGAGGAGCGCTTTCGCTTCTTCGTCGGTCTTTGCTGTCGTCGTGATACTAATATTCATACCACGCAGCACGTCGATCTTGTCGTACTCGATCTCAGGGAAAATGATCTGTTCCTTGACACCGATATTGTAGTTACCACGACCATCAAACGCACGACCAGACACACCACGGAAGTCACGTACACGTGGCAGTGCCACAGTAATGAAACGATCCAGGAATTCATACATCTGAGCGCCACGCAAAGTCACCATACAACCGATTGGATAACCTTCACGAATTTTGAAACCAGCAATCGCTTTACGCGCTTTGGTTACAACAG